>NZ_JBTMXA010000069.1:0-523 GCF_054489545.1 Mesorhizobium sp. A556 | reverse complement strand
CTGGCCTTCACGCCCGACCAGAAGACGCTGATCACCACCAACGGCAATTCCAACGATCTGACGTTCATCGACACGGCGACCGACGAGCCTGTCGAATCGCTGACTGTCGGCCAGCAACCATGGGGCGTGGTCGTTTCGCCGAACTAAGAAGCAGGCAACCCAGGCAACAACGGAGTTATGCCATGAATATCTGCCGCACCATCGCCTATGCCGCGCTTGCCGGGATGCTGCTCGCCCCGATAGCTGCGCACGCCGACGACGATGACGATGCGCCGAAGGTGACGCGCTCCAGCAAGAACCTGCCGGAACTGATCCTTGGTTCCCCTGATTCCAGCTACGACGTCAACCAGAAGGATTTCGAACTGATTGCCGGCCAGGGCTATCGCTGGAAGATCACGTCGAAGGGCGGCTTCGAATACAAGTTCGTCACCGATCTGTTCCGCAATGTGTGGATGGACCAGATCGTCATCGACGATCTGGAAGTGCATATGGCGGGCGCGCCGGCCTGGCTGGAATTCGACGA
>NZ_JBTMXA010000068.1:0-528 GCF_054489545.1 Mesorhizobium sp. A556 | reverse complement strand
TCGGGCCGCTAAGCCGGCGATACAGCCAGATGGCAAGCGTCGCGCCAAGGCTCGCAAGCGACTGCGCCATGATCGACCCAGTGAAAATTGATGGCTGGAAAAACATTAGGTTTTACAAACCCGTTGAACATTTGTGCGTTCTGTTCCCCTGCATTCAGCGACGTCTAACGCCACATCCCACGCATTCGCGCACCGACATCGACGCGAACCTGGCGAGCTTCCGGCCTTGTGCCATCGCTGTGCACAATTAACGGTCAACTGAAGGATTCAAACAGCGAGAGGAGCGTCTTGGGAATGAAACGGGTGCGCGATGCATAAACATGCCGATCGCCATAGGTATGTTGCCCATAGGTGAAGAAACGCTGCGGCGTGACGAGGTGCAGGCTGTCCCTGGCGCGCGTCATTGCGACATACAGCAAACGGCGCTCCTCCTCGATGCCGTCGGTCGTTCCGACGCCAAGGTCGGAGGGAATGCAGCCGTCGATGGTATTGAGGACGAATACCGATTTCCATTCCTGACCCTTGGCC
>NZ_JBTMXA010000067.1:0-600 GCF_054489545.1 Mesorhizobium sp. A556 | reverse complement strand
CGAAGTCCGCCAAGCGCGGCGATATGCTTATAGCCGATCTGCCACGGCGCCAAGGTTCCTGGGAGACTTTCGCCGTTGAACTGCGGATTCGTGCGCGAGCGCGGCATCGACCTCACATCGACAACGAAATCGACGCGGGACTCCCGAAGCAGATCGACGAATTCGACGATTGTCCGCGTCGAGTGGCCTATGGTGAAGAAGCTGTTCGTGTTGGCTCCAACTTAACAGTGGTGCAGGCGACTGCACCCGCATCGCCTGAGATCGTAGTCGTTTACGTTTCAGATCAAAAGCACCATGCATCTGGGCTACGCGATTTCACTGGAACCGAATTTGAGCGCGGCGGTTGAATGATAGATCACTGCCGTTCAATCGCAGATTAAAGGTACGTGCGGCAGTATGGTTCCATAGGAGCCTTTCTCATCTTCTGGGTCAGGTCGAGCGGTCATGACGGATAAATTCAAAATCGGTGAGCGTGTGGGCTGGGATTCGGAAGCCGGGCGCGTCAGCGGCACGATCGTTCATGTGCATGAGCGCGATTTCGAGGTCCACGGCTACACGCACCATGCGAGTGCGGAAGCGCCGCAATACGAAATCAAGAGC
>NZ_JBTMXA010000066.1:0-611 GCF_054489545.1 Mesorhizobium sp. A556 | reverse complement strand
CCGCGCGGCATCACCATCTCGCATGATGGCAAGTTCGTCTATCTGTGCGCCAGCGACGACGACACGATCGAGGTCATCGACACGGCGACGCTGGAGATCGTCGATACGCTGCCGTCCGGACCAGACCCGGAACTTTTCGTGCTGTCGCCCGATGGCAAGACGCTCTACGTCGCCAATGAGGACGACAATCTCGTTACCGTCATCGATATCGCCAGCAAGCAGGTGCTTTCGGAAATCCCCGTCGGCGTCGAGCCGGAAGGCATGGGCATCAGCCCCGACGGCAAGACCATGGTCAACACGTCCGAAACCACCAGCATGGCGCATTTCATCGACACCGCCACGCATGAGGTGACCGACAATGTGCTGGTCGACACGCGGCCGCGCTACGCCGAATTCACGCCGGACGGCAAGCAGGTCTGGGTCAGCGCCGAGGTCGGCGGCACCGTCAGCGTCATCGACAACGCCAAGCGCGAGGTGGTGAAGAAGATCGAGTTCGCGATTTCGGGCTTGCGCGCCGAAAGCATCCAGCCGGTCGGCGTCGCCATCAGCGCCGACGGCAAGAAGGCCTATGTCGCACTGGGGCCGGCAAACCATGTCGCGGTCGTCAACAC
>NZ_JBTMXA010000065.1:0-621 GCF_054489545.1 Mesorhizobium sp. A556 | reverse complement strand
CCGCAGAAAGGGGTCGATGTTGTTCTGACAGCCGGACACATCCTCGTCGCACTCCAGCAGATTTCCGCGCGAAACACCGACCCTCTGGATGCAATCGTCGTGAGCGCCACGCAAATTCATGGTGGTGATGCCTACAATGTCTTGCCGAACAAGGTCACCATTCGAGGCACTGTGAGGGCATTCTCTCCCGACGCGCGCGCGGCAGCCGAGCCGGCGCTGCGGCGCATCGTGGGAGGCATCGGGCTATCGACCGGCGCGCAGTGCAAGGTTTCCTACGTTCAGCAATATCCGACGCTCATCAATTCGCAATCCGCTGCCCGATCGGCAGAGGCAGCGGGATTGTCGGTCTTCAACAAGGTCGAGACAAACCCGCCGCAGACGATGATCGTCGAGGACTTTGCCTTCATGCTCGAAGACCGACCCGGATGCTACGGCTGGATCGGCAATGGGTCGGACGATAATGGTCGCATACTTCACAGCGCATGGTTCGATTTCAACGACGAGGCGCTACCCTTCGGAGCCTCCTACTTTGCGTCTTTAGTCGAAACGAGGTGGAGTAATTGAATAGGCATTTCCAGACCCAAACCCCGAGCTAAAAGACCCCGACTGAGTTCGTCTGTA
>NZ_JBTMXA010000064.1:0-674 GCF_054489545.1 Mesorhizobium sp. A556 | reverse complement strand
AAACCGGAATCGATGATCAGGCGTTGTTCGTTGCCGCGGCGCTTGAGCAAGATCGGCATTTCCAGGGTGATTGCCGTTGATCCATCCTCATCGGCATCGCTGGCGGATGATTGAGTGCCTCCATCTGCATCGACCAGCATGCGGACCATCGCCGATCCATTGACGCCGAACCGGATCGTGGTGGTCGTCAATGTGATCGATCGAAAGAGCAGCTTGAACAGATCCCGCTCTGCTGCAGCCGGTTGCTCCTCTTCCAGCTTCCCCAGCATAGCATCTGCTGCGGCCAAGCCGGAGTGAGTTTGGCTGGATGATGCATGATCCCCAATCCAGATAGCAAGCTGGGATCGATTGCTGAGAAGATGGACGGCAAAGTTATGGACAGCGCCTTCCAGTTCGCGCGCCGGGATGCGCCAGCCATCCGATCCAGCTGCTTTGCCATCGATGATCCTGCGCGACACATAATAGCGATAGCGCTTGCCCTTGTTGTTGGCATGCGTTGGGCTCATGCGATCCCCGCTATCGTCGAACAGCAAACCGGTGAGGAGGTGAGCGTCCCTCTTCGCTATTGCTTTCCCGCGTGGCGTCGATGCCTGAGACGCCAACAGCGCCTGAACCTCGGCGAACGTATCGGCATCGATGATCGGCAGGTGCTCACCTTCATAGACATTTTGCCG
>NZ_JBTMXA010000063.1:0-820 GCF_054489545.1 Mesorhizobium sp. A556 | reverse complement strand
GGTTGTGTTGCAACGTTTTGATTACCGGGCTTGTGGCAAGGAGAGCCTCTGATCTTTCGGAGGATTGAATGTTCAAAGGCCGCCAGTTCGACCAGTCAGTGATCCTGCTTTGTGTGCGCTGGTACCTGGCTTACAGTCTGAGCTTGCGTGATCTAGAAGAGATGATGGCCGAGCGGGGCATTGCCGTCGATCACACGACCATTCACCGCTGGACCGTACGTTACACACCGCTGTTGCTGGAGCGTTTCAACCGACGCAAGCGGAGCGTGACCGGCAGATGGCATATCGACGAGACCTACATCAAGGTCCGCGGCCAGTGGATGTACCTATATCGCGCTATCGACGGTGTCGGCGACACAGTCGAATTTTGGTTCAGCGAGCAGCGCGACCTGCCGTCGGCCAAGCGGTTCTTCAGGAAAGCGCTCGCACGTCATGGCCGGCCCGACCGCGTCGTCATCGATGGTAGTCAGACCAACCACGAGGCTATCGTTTCCTGTGACACCACAAATCGCTTGCAGGATCGCTCTCGGCGCAGGCTGAAGCCGATCGAAATCCGTAAGAATAAATACCTGAATAATCGGATTGAACAGGATCATCGACGCATCAAGCGCCGCATCCGGCCAATGCTTGGCTTCAAATCACAGGCATCAGCGGCGATCATCCTGTCCGGCATCGAAATGGTCCACATGATGCGCAAACGACAGGCGAGATACGCCTTCAATCCGAGTCCGTCCTTGGCAGAGCAGTTCGCATTTCTTGCCGCATAATTGGCCTCGGACCAGGCCTCTTTGCGCTTCCAGTCAGCCGTTGCAACACAACC
>NZ_JBTMXA010000062.1:0-900 GCF_054489545.1 Mesorhizobium sp. A556 | reverse complement strand
CGGCTGCGCAACCCGGACCAGCTTCGCCGGCCACACCGGCCGTAGCGCCAAGACCCGTCATGCACTAACATTAAACCCGGACCACCTCAGGGGGGCCGGCCAAACCGCTTTGAACACCATTTGGGGTGTTGTCACGTTATCTGAAAATGATTGCGCTTATCCCGGTGGTGCTCAATTCACGCTAATTTCCTAACTGCGGCGTTCCATGCACCATCGCTTGCAGGCGGTGAATGTAGATGGCGAGAGCAGAGCGTTTTGAGTGGGCGGGACGAGCAGATTGCGAAGAGCAGAGAAGATCGACGAAGTGCGGAGGCTTCCTGGTGATCGGAAACACTGCATCGTCCTTTCGCGTTTCGCAGCGGCGTTTCTGGACGATCTCGTCAAGGACATATCCATCCTGATCGACGGCCACCAAAGCCAATGGTTCTTATCGACCAAGCTCAGGCTCAGTGGAAAGCGAAAATAGAGCCATACCGCATTGGCGATGTTCTAGGGTGAAAAACGGTGGAGCTTGTAGCTGATGGGCGAGGTGTTCATGCGTCTGCGTCTGTCGCGGCGGGTCCCAACAAGCCGTTACAGTGACGACACCCCGGCGAACGGCCGTTTTGAAATGAGTAGTGCTCGTGGTGCGCTCCCTCTGCGCCAGCATTATCCGATGACCGGCGAGCGACAAAGACGAAAGCGTCCCTGAAAGACACCGAAGGAACAAGCGTTAGCGCTGGACGTTGACGTAGTGATCTCGGCCGCCACTCGGCATGTATCCGACGTTCTGCGAAGGTTAACTGGCTGACATGACAGAAATCAAATTCGATGACGGCGCGATCGAGGTCGACGCGGCTGTCATTGGCAAAGGGCTTGGGATTGATGCCTCGGCTGTCCAGGATCTTGTTCGTAACGGCA
>NZ_JBTMXA010000061.1:0-1000 GCF_054489545.1 Mesorhizobium sp. A556 | reverse complement strand
CCGCCGACAGTCACGGAAGAAACGATCGTATGTCCGCCATACTGGAGTGGCATACTGATTGTTTCAATCAAGACATGTGCCGCACTGGCCATTTCGGATGACGTGCAGCAACCCGATACGACCACTGCAAATTCGTCACCTCCGATACGAAAGGCCTCGATGACGATCGGCACGGTCTTGAGACGCAGCGCAGTAGTGCGGATCAGAACGTCGCCCCCGGCATGTCCCAAGGTGTCATTGATTTCCTTCAGATGATCGAGGTCGATCAACAACAGGGCAAAAGGCTCTGGATTCGCTCCCGTTAATTGGCTGATACGGAGATTGAAACTGGCGCGATTAGGCGCTCCCGACAAGGTGTCCACGAACGCCAGTTCATGCATGCGCCGTCGGATCTCCTCGTGTTCAATGGCGATACTGCAAAGATGAGTGCAGCGCGCAACCACTTCCCTTTCGATGTCCGTCGGACCTCGGGGGGTAGGAAAATAAAATGCAAAAGTCCCGACGACGCGGCCGTCCCGAGCTTTGATTGGACTGGACCAGCAGGCCTTCAAGCCAAGTGGAAGTATAAGCGACCTGTAGTCGTCGAAAAGTGGATCACATTCAATATCGGTGACTTCCACGGCAATGCCGCGATATGCCGCCGAGCCACAACAACCGCTATTAGGCCCGATCAGAGTTCCGTCGATTGCGCGCGAGTACCGTTCTGGAAGGCTCGGACCTGCAAGCGTCTGCAGTCTGCCATCTCGATCGACTGTGAGAACTGAACAGAAGGCATCTGGGGCGACCGCCTCGGCCCGCCTGCAAAGATGATCGGCAACCGATGACAACGGTTCGCCATAGGCCACTTTTTCGAGGATGTCGGTTTGCAAGGCAACTAGCGACTTTGCCAGATGGTCAGCCGACATTTCCGCACCCGCCGAGCGTGGTATATTTGCCATACTCTCGTTGTACGTATGATCTCTTAAAGAGCGTTCAATTCAATCAAGAAAATTGTTTCAAA
>NZ_JBTMXA010000060.1:0-1013 GCF_054489545.1 Mesorhizobium sp. A556 | reverse complement strand
GGGTCGCAGAAGTAGACCTGTAGATCGGTTGCGATGGTGAAGCTCCTGTGACGAGCCATCTCCTTGCCCTGGTCCCATGTCAACGAGCGCCGCAGCTCTTCTGGCAACGTGCCGATCCTCTCGGCGAGGGCCGCCACAACAGTCGCCGAGTCCCTCCTGGCCAACTTCACAAGCATGGTGAACCGGCTGTGTCGCTCGACGAGAGTGGCGATGTTGGTGTCGTTCGCACCGGCGAGCAGATCACCCTCCCAATGACCCGGGATGGCGCGATCCTTGGCCTCGGCGGGTCGCTGGCGGATGGAGACCATATCGAGGATCTGTCCTTGCCCCGTTTGGCTCTGTGCGCCTTTGGCGAGACGCATTTGCCGTCTGGTGCGCAGATGCGCCGTCAGTTCTTTCTTGAGCACCCCGCGCGACTGGATGAACAGACTGCGATAGATCGCTTCATGAGATATCCGCATGCTTGGATCGCCCGGGTGTTCTCGCCTCAGCCAGCCCGCAATCTGCTCCGGCGACCATTGCAGCGCCAGCTTCTGCGCCACCAGCCATCGTAGCCGTTCAGAGCATGCCAGGCGACACCGCTTCGGACGCAGCGCGCGTTCCCACGCCTGCCTGTCAGCCCGAGTTGCACGATACGTTTTTGCACCGCCATTGCGCGCGATCTCGCGACATATCGTCGATGGAGATCGTCCAAGGCTTCGTGCAATAGCGCGGATGGCAAGACCTGCCGCAATCCCTCGAGAGATCTCTTCGCGCTCCGCCACTGCAAGCGCCAAGGGAGCTCTACGCCTTGCTGACGGAGCAATGCCGCCATGGACAGATACGATCCGCTGAACGCCGCCCTTGTTCCTGCGCTCTAGTGCCCGCGAGATCGACGAAATGCTCTGACCTTGCTTCCATCGTTCCCAAAGCTCGACCTTCTGTTCTGCGGTAAACCACACCCGTGACGTGACCATGCGACACCTCCTCATCTTCTCAGATTAAAGGTGTTGCGACGATCGGTTGAACCCACC
>NZ_JBTMXA010000006.1:0-257018 GCF_054489545.1 Mesorhizobium sp. A556 | reverse complement strand
GGGCCGCAGCAGAGCGCTGCCGGGCATGATTTTCGGGGGTTTGATCGACGTTTCGGGCCATTGGCGCAGGCTAGGGCATAACGAACGATAAGGCAACATTATCGGTCTTTTGTTATGCACGACAGGCGGTGCGGATAATGACGAATAAAGTGCATCAAGCGCACGACCACGGTAGGCCACCGGCCATGATTCGAGCCGATCAAACCAGGCCCCGGGCCAAAACAGATGCCGCAGTCGGCTCAACCCCGGCCGTCGTGCGGCTGATGGCCGGCCTGGGTCGTGCCGCGCGGGGCCGTCGCCAGCGATGCCGAAGCGGCTTTTATGGCCGGTGCGGCGCTGACTACGCTCGACATGCTGGTGCGGTCCGACCCGGCTTGGGCTGGTGCCTGGCGCCAGCGTCTCGCCCTCAAATGCGCCGCCGCCGCCGTTCGCCTTGCTGGCCGCAACGAGGATCAGGCGGCTCTGCGCGACGCCTGGGTTCTGCGCCAGCCCGGCGACGCGCCCGGGCCCGCCGGCACTTGTAGATATGTCGGTACTCGCGGGACATTTTCATTAGCTTCCCAATTCTGGGATGATGGAGATGCACATGAGCAAGGATCAGCGCGCGATACAGCGCAAGCTACGCATTCTGAGGCATGCGGACGAGACTGGGCATGTTGCGAAGACCTGCCGGTATTTTGGGATCGGTCGCAGCAGCTTCTACCGTTGGCGTGAAGCCTATCGGAAACACGGTGACGCCGGTTTGGTGAATCACCCGCCCATTCCTAAATGGCACGCCAACAGAACGCCTATCGAGATCGAGGAGAAGGTTCTCCTTCTCCGGAGCAAATATCATCTCGGCCCCATGCGCATCGTTTGGTATCGGGCGCGGTATCACGACATCAAGGTATCAGACGCAACCGTCTCCCGAATATTGAAACGCAATGGCGTCACCCGCCTTCCGCGCGGCGCCCGCCTGCGCAAGGTCCATACCAAGCGTTACAACAAGCAGGTTCCCGGCCACCACATTCAGATGGACGTCAAGTTCCTGACTTTCAAAGGGGCGCGCGGTGAAAAGGTTCGGCGCTTCCAGTTCACTGCCATTGATGACGCGACAAGAGTGCGGCCCTGAAGATCTACGAGAAACACACCCAGGCCAGCGCCATCGACTTCGTCGACCACATCATCGAGAAGTTCCCGTTCCGAATCCGTGAGATCAGGACCGACAACGGCCACGAATTCCAGGCAAAATTCCACTGGCACGTCGAGGACAAGGGCATTCGCCACGCATATATCAGACGCGGCACTCCGCAGTTGAATGGCAAGGTCGAGCGCTCACACCGATCAGATCAGCAGGAATTCTACCAGCTGCTCAGCTACAAGGATCACGTCGATCTCGAAGCAAAACTTGGCCAATGGGAGCAACTCTACAACTTCGCTCGACCGCACGGAGCCTTCAACGGAAAGACGCCTTACGAGGCGCTCCGCGAAAAGCTATAGTCGCACCACGAAATGCCCCAAGAGCACCTGCAGCTTACAATCGGCGCCTATGGTGCGGGTAAGACCTTCTTTCTGTTTCTCATCCGACAAATCGCCCTGCAACGTAAGCTTGCTGTCTGTCAGGCCGATCTCTCCCCGGACCGTCGCATCCACGCCACCGGCGGGCAGGCGCGTACGCTCTATGCCGAGCTCGAGCGTTTCAGGTTTTAACGGAAGCGTATCCTGCGTTAGCGAGATAGTTGGCGCATTCGACGGGATTGATAGTCGATACGAGGTAGCCGATGTGGCGCCATGTGTCCTCGATGGTGTGCTTCTGGGCTGCCGCATCCAATGCTTGATCTTGGCAAAGGCCTGTTCGATCGGGTTGAGGTCGGGCGAGTAGGGCGGCAGGAACCAGAACCTGGCTCCAGCAGCCCGTATCATCTGCCGCACGGCGGCCGACTTGTGGGAGCCGAGATTGTACATGATGACGATGTCTCCGGGTTCCAGCACCGGCACGAGTTGCTGTTCGACATAGGCCCGGAAGCACTGGCCGTTGATCGGCCCGTCGAAGACACAAGGTGCCGTCAGCCGATCGCAACGCAACGCGCCGAGGAAGGTCAGCGTGCGCCAATGGCCGTGCGGGGCGAAGCCGCGCAGGCGCTTGCCACGTGGTCCCCAGCCGCGCAGGGGTGCCATGTTGGTCTTGATCCATGTCTCGTCGATGAACACCAGCCGGCGTGGATCGAGGCCGACCTGCAAGGACCGCCAGCGTCGCCGCCGCCACGCGATGTCGACAGGCGCTTGCTCAAGGGCAAACAGCTTTTTTTTGAACCGAAGGCCCTCGCGCCGCAGGAACTGCCACACCGTGTCGTGCGACACCTTCACCCCGCGTGCCGTCAGTTCGCCTTCAGTCCGTGCAACGTCAAATGGGAAGTCTGAGCAATCCGCTCGACAATGAATGCCCGGTGCGGATCTAGAATACGCTTGCGGTGCCCGCCCATCTTGCCCGGCGCGACCAAACCTGTCGCTCGGTAGCGCTGATGCCACTTCACCGCAGAGGAAATGGCAACTCCAAAGCGCGCGGCGGCCGACCGGCTGCTTTCCCCTGCCGTGATCGCACCAACGACACGCTCCCGAAGATCATTGGATAAGGGTGCTGTCATAAGATGCTGGCGTCCTTTCCCAGCCAGCATCTTGAATCACAAAATCGATAAATCGGGAATCCCTCTCGATTCAATCAAGCACTGAACCGCTCTAGTCACCAGCCTGGCGACGCGCACCGCGCCGGATGGCGGTGCTCTCAGAAACATTTTGGAAAGCTACATCCAGAAAGCGTCGGAGCGCGCAGCCTCAAGCGGGATGGACATCGAAACCGCCATCAAACTGCGCGCGGCAGGCTTCTTGGTGTTCGAGGATTTGGCGATCATCTTGGTTCCTTCGTCATGCGCCGAGACCAAAACACTCCTTAAATCTCAATTGTAAATCTGAGACACAGGTGCTGACGGCGCACAGTGTACGCTGCTCGTCAGTATTTTTCGCGCAGCTTCAGTCCGAACGCTGCCCGTACCGCGTTCTCGGTCATCGGCTCCGCTGCATAGACGCCGATGCCCGTCGTCCAGTCTTCTTCAACATTGTCGCGGCGCGTGCCCGTGAGGTGGTGGAGCGAGTGGATCAGTTCGTGCGCCAGGACGACAAAGGAATAGGTGGCCTCGCCCTTGCCGGTCAAGATTTGAGCGTTGGTGTATTTCATGATCGATACCGAGCCGGTGCCGTTGCCGGCGGCAGTGATGTCGGCAGCCTGAGCGCAGCTCCCGCCGGCCGGGTGATAAGGGCAGTCCTTGATATTGTGCGAAGCCGCTGTCGATGGCTTCAGCGACTTTAAGACGCCAACGCCCGTGAAGCCCATCTTGTAGCCGGACTGCGTGTACTCCATCGAAGTTGGCACCGTGACGACATTGACACCTGCCTCGAACACGATCGCTTGAGCCTCAGTATTGGACGCAGCACCAGCAGTCCGTGCCCTTGGACGTGCTACCGCGATGTCCTCCAGCAGCTTTTCGCCAATTGGTTTGCTGTTTATGCGGCGTAGGTCCTCAAGCACCATGGACTGGAAGAACGGCTTCGTACTGGAATCGTAACGCACGGCAAAGCCTGGAAATTCAGGCAATTTGTTACTTACTATCGGCATTGGTCTGCACCCCCCCTTATTCGTTATTGTCCAAACCTGTTCAGCATGTCGCCTGTAAGAGTCGACCGCATCGCGTTTGAAATCGTCACTGAAACTACTGGTCCCCATCATGGCCTCCTTGCCTCAAATTTAGGGAGGAAGGCGTCCACAAATCTAGGGGCTATTCACTTCAACCCAAATCCAATCCATCAAATGCAGGGCTAACAGTTAGTTCATTTGGTATTTTTCGGATCTGAGAAGGCGAGCAGTCGAACAATCAGCGATTGAAGAAGCTGATCGTCTGCACGATCAATCGCCCAGAGCAGATAATAAGCACGAGATGCATTGATTGCGGTCGGGAACGGTTGAATAAGGTGCCCCTCGCCAAGGTAGCCGCGGGTCAAAACGTCAGAAACCAGTGCGATGCCTTTCCCCTGAACGGCAGATGCCACCGCATGTGCGACCGAAGGTACCCTCACCCTCGCACTTCCCTGTAAGCTGATGCGCGCAGCGGCCGCCCATTTTGCCCACTCGTCGCCGTCATCTTCGTGGAGCAGGGTAGTACCAGTCAGCGCCCGTTCCCGGCGCTGTAGGTCCAGTCTCGGAAATAGTGTCGGTGAACATACCGGGCGCAGTTTTACTTCGCTCAGAAGCTGCCACGACCGACCCTGGAATGGCGGATTGTCGTAAACAACGGCGATATCGTTGCTCTCCCAAGCGACTTGATCGTGTGTTACCGCTTCGTTGATGGTCACACTGGCAATGCCTCTGCTCTCGGCAAACTCAACGACGGCACTGCTCAGCCACGCTATTCCCAATGCGGTCGGCACGGAGACTTTAAGCGATTGGACGGGACCATCTCCGACAGGCCTTCCCGCGGCACGAGCAGCTTGTGAAAGCTGCCTCAAATTATGCGATACAGCCTGCGAGAAATCCCGGCCGGCGGACGTGAGAATGACGTTGCGCCCGGCTTTCTCAAAAAGCGTTGCCCCCGTGCGCTCGCTCAATTTTCGCAGTTGCAATGATATTGCGCCCGGACTGAGGTGCAATTCTTCGGCCGCACCCTTCAAGGTCCCGAGGCGGGCAACGGCCTCAAAAACACGAAGATACGGCAAAAATGCCAAAGACCGTGTCATGTCCGACGAGCCTGCTTCGTTGCGCGCGTCGCGTGAAAGCGACTAACCGATAAGTTTAATGGAACCATTTCATACAGGACAAATCGCTTTTATAGAACTTTCATAGCCCCTACAATCGGCCGGAAATGGAGGAGATGATGATCTCAGCAAACCCGTTCGACTTTCCGTATGATGGTAATCTGGTCCCGGCGACCACCGCGCTGGTCGTGATCGACCTGCAGCAGGATTTCCTTTCCACAACGGGTTATTTCGCCCGCAGCGGGTATGATCCCTCTCCCTTGAGGGCGATCCTGCCAACGGTAAATCGCTTGATCGCTGCCTGCAGGGCAGCGGGCATCCGTATCATTCACACCCGTCAAGGCTATCGCGGCGACCTCGCCGATATGACGCCGTATGAGAAATGGCGGCGTACGAGAGCGGGTCTCGATGGAACGGACGTGCTTTTGCGTTCCAGCCCCGGCTTTCAGATCGTTCCTGAAATCGATGTCACGCCCGACGACATCATCGTCGACAAGACCTGCAACAGCGCGTTTACCTACACCGATTTCGAACATGTGCTCAGGGCGCAAGGCATTACGCACCTGTTGTTTTCCGGTTGCACCACGGATGTGTGCGTCCACACGACGCTGAGGGAAGCGTGCGACCGGAATTTCCAGTGCCTGACGATCTCGGACGCATGCGCCAGCGGAGACCAAAAAGCTCATGAGGGCGCGCTGCACATGGTCACCGTCGAGAACGGAATATTCGGTGCGCTAACCGATACGCAATCCGTCATCGACGGGCTCGCGCGGCTCAAGGCGAGGCAAGCGTGATGACCAACAATCCGGCGCCGCAACGCTACGTGTCTCTCATGAAACTCACCGCCAAGGGGCTTGCCGAACTGTCGGACAGCGTGGCCCGCAGGAAACTGAGCGAGGCGCGCGTCGCGGCACTCGGCGGACGGTCGATCGCCTTCTACGCCACGCTCGGCGCCTACGACTTTGTCCAGGTTTTTGAAATGCCGGACAATGAGGCGATGATGCAGTACGTGCTTACCGCCCGGCGCGACGGCCATGTCGATCCGCTCATCCTGCCGGCATTCGACGCGCAGACCTATGGCGGTATTGTCGAACGTGTTGGCCGTGCCGCTACGATCGCCGTGCCGTGATGGTAGTGCCGGCCCGAGAAATCCTCGGACACGCAATGTATGCGAGCCGCCTCAACGACAGAGGCGGCTTTACTGCAATTCAGACAGGGCGTCGGAGATGATCGGGAGTTAATCCCGGTCCAGATAGCCGCGGGCTATTTCCCTCATGCGATCTCCGGTCATGCAGGCATTGTGGCCGCCATGAACCGTTTCGACATCAAGCTCGCACAACCGTTGCATGGTTCTTCGATACGCATTCTTGTCGCCACCCGGAAGATCGTCGATGAGGGTCCCTTCGTAAATTGCGTCACCGCTGAACAGGGTTCCGCCTTTCGCATCGAACAAGCCGATCGAGCCGGGCGAGTGACCGGGCAAGAACAGGATAGTGTAGATGCGATCGCCAAGGTCGACAGTGTCGCCTTCGCCTAATGCGGCCGTTAGCGGAGCGGCCGGAATGCGATAGTCTGTGATATCCCAACCGTCTTTGGGGAGATGCGCAAGGCAATCCACCTGCTCGCGAAAGTGATCGGCGAGCGTGTAGGCATCCGTCATTGTTTCAAAGGCCTGCGCCTCGACGGCATGCCCCAACCGATGCTCGAACTCATGGAATGAACCGATGTGATCGATATGGCTATGCGTGGCCACCGCGAAAACATGCTTCCCTTCGGGAATGACGAGGTCATTCCTTAGGCTCGTGACGCCCGTCCCGAAGTCGAGTACCAGATCGGCGTCCCGCCCCACTACATGGAAAATGTTGGCGCGGAACATGCGGTGCACATAAGGCTCCCAAAGCCTCCACACAGTGTCCGACAAGATCTCTTTTTCAAACCACGAGGATTGGGGCATTTTTCATAATCAAGGGGAGGGGCTTGCAAGGAACCGCACGTGCGACGGAGCGAACTGCCGTCAGCGATAACCGCGTGAAAGCCTGTATTCTATGCGGCTCTGTGCGAATGTCAGGACCGAAACGATGAGCAGGTAGTAAACGAGCGCTGCACTATACCACTCAAGAAACCTGAAACTTGACGAGATCGCAAACTGGGTGACCGTCATCAACTCCTTCAATGAGATGATGGTAGCCAGCGACGTTGTCTTCAGCAGGGATATGAACTCGTTGACCAGGGTTGGGACTGCGATCCGCAGGGCCTGCGGCAGTGTCACGAGGAGGAAGATTTGCCAGCGATGGAGCCCAAGTGCAGCAGCACCTTCCTTCTGACCCGCTCCGACAGCCGCGTAGGCACTTCTGAGGATTTCGGACAGGTATGCGATTTCGATAAGGGATAGCGCCACGAACGCCGCCACAAACGGGGTGAACCAGTCGGCGCGGAAGATGGCGGATATCTGGGGCAGCCCGTTCCATACGAATAGCAGAACGAGAAGGGCCGGAGCCCCTCTGAACAACCAGACATAGCCGACCACCAACCAACGCATCCACTTGCGCGGAGAACCAGACAGAGAACCCAGTCCCATAGCCAGGACCAGCGATACAGCCATGACAAGAATTGAAAGGCTGACTGTCAGAAAGGCGCCTTTTGCGAGGGCCGAACCGAATAACGCTGACATGAAGAGCTGGGGGTCGAACACTTTGTAGGCGCCCGTCAGTCGTGGGAAACGTCGGTTGACGTCGCAGGAAGGTTCCACTTTTGGAGTATGGCCTTCATCTCGCCGCTGGATTGAAGCGCTTCCAATGCGTCCTTCACCAATTTCCGGTTCTGCGCGCTCTTTCGCATATAGATGCCGTAGTTTTCACTGGCATCGTAGGTGTAAGCGATTTTCAACCGGTCGGGCATCTGCATCATGCGGAATGCCGCTGTCGTATCCTGCGTGATCGTTGCCGTTGCCCTGCCCACCAGAATCTGTTGGATGACTTCGGTTGCGGACGGATAGGTCTGCATTTGGACCGGTGCCTTGCCGGCCTTGGCCAGCTCTTCGTTGAGCGCCCCGATCATCGCTTCGTAGTTGGTGCCAGCCTCGATCGCCATGACTTTTCCGGTGGCGTCTTCAGGAGTCTTCGTCAGATCGTCGTCGGCCGCGGTCAATAGAACGACATGCGAGCCGAAGTACGGAACGCCGTCGTACTTTTCCAGTCGAGCGGACGTGATCAGGATGCCGCTGACCACAAGGTCGCAACGTGCGGAGTCCAGGGAAGGCAAGAGCCCTTTGAAATCACCGACTATGTACTTGGCGGTGGCCCCCCATCGCTTCGCGATTGCGTTGGTGACGTCGATTTCAAAACCGACCAGGTCGGTGTCACCCGGATTCTGATAATATTGCATCGGCGGAAAATCGCCGGCGGTGCAAACCTTGAGGATTCCATTGGAAACAAAGTCAGGCTTCTCATCCGCTGCCGCGACATAGCCGGTGGCCAGGACGAGGGCGAAAATCGCCCCGGTGCAGGTCGTGGCGACCTTGCGTCTGTTAAACTCGCTCATCGAATTTATTCCCCTTATTTTATTGTTTGGCAGCGCTGATGCCCGACGGTACAGAGCTTTTGATTGTAGACAAGCTAAAAATTGTCTGTCTTTTCTAGCAGAAAAACTCAACGATTATCGACCTTGCAGCCGAACCAAAATTTGAATCTGTTACCGGAGACGACCTGATGTTGATGCCTCCGTTACATGCTCTACGGGTCTTTGAAAGTGTTGCCAGACTCGGTCATGTCGGCGCTGCAGCAGCCGAGCTGAATGTGACGCCCGGTGCAGTTAGCCAGCAAATTCGGGCGCTTCAGTCGTTCCTCAATGTCGAGCTGTTTCAAAAGCGAGGTCGCCTGTTGGCGTTGACTGAAATGGGGGCTGTACTCCAGCGTTCAGTTGCAAGTGCGATGGAGATGATATCGACAGGTGTCAGACAGGTATCGTCCGTTTCTCCGGATGAGGGAAAGACGGTCCTGACCATTTCCATACCTCAAGTGCACGGGGTGGCTTGGCTGGCGACGCGTCTCTTCGCGTTCATGGCGGATAACCCCAGTTTCCAGCTGAACGTGAGAACGGCAGCTAAATTCGACGCGGTGGACTGGCGAAAGACTGACATCGCAATCGTTTATGGTGTTCCTCCCTGGCCAGGTTTCTGGTGGCAACTGCTTCATGGGATTCGCATGACGCCCGTATGCAGTCCGCAGTTGCTGCGTGGCCCCAGTGGCATTCGACAGGCAGGAGACCTCATCCATCATCGCCTTCTGCACGAGGATGACGGTTCGCAATGGCGTAGATGGCAAGCGAAAGCAGGTATCGCCTATGCCGGTGAATCGGCCGTCTACTTCGATGACTTTGGCATCGTTCTGCAGGCCGCTCGCGATGGATATGGCGTCGCCCTAAGCGACGAGGTCATCTCGGCACGCGACCTTGATGACGGCCGCCTGGTACAGCCTCTGACATTGGCCGTTCCAGCCCTTCACAATTATCACTGCATTTGTCCAGCGGCGAAGAGGGATAGGCCGGAGGTTGGATATTTCATCGATTGGCTTATTTACGAGGCCTCTCAGGAATTGCTGTTCAAATCTAACCGCCGGCCATCGCCGGGCTATTAATTAGTTTAGCCTTCACTTCGTGTGGTGGCGAGGGAGGGAGCGACAGCGTAACTGTCCTTTGCTGTTCTGGTCCTGCTCTGCCGTACATGCCATCACTGGCTCGCTCATTGTGAATTTGTGCCGAGCTTGACGCGAGCCTATAGAGAGCTTGTCAGCCACTACCTGTTCCCGGACTGCTTAGGGCGACCAGCGAAGGCAACGACACGGATGAAATCGAATAGCCCCTTTCGACAAAATCGTGATGTTTTCTTTATGCTCACGGCGACCACGCAGCGAACTGCAAGGCGTGAGGTTCAAGCCTTGCCGCGCAGCCTTGTCATTATCGCTCCTCATTTGTGGCGCCCGTGGGTTCCGATAAAAGGCAGATTGGAATACGCGTCCACCCCTAATGCGGGTTCGTCGCTGCAAGACCGGCTTGGCCGTTTTGTCTGTGAGCACCATAGCGCTCGACCATGGTGGCGCTGGCGGCGTTCAAACCGACGACTTCAACCTCATGGCCGCGTCGCCGTGCCTTCGACACCACCCGATCCAGTGCGCCCACCGCAGAGATGTCCCAGAAATGCGCCGCGCTGACATCGATGACAATTTTCTCTACCGGCTCCAACACATCCATGGACTCGGCGAAGGTGCCGGCCGATGCAAAGAACACCTGCCCCTCGACGGCATAGGTTCGCACGCTGCCGTCGGCAGAAAGCGTGGATGAGACGCGGCTCAGCTTCGACACCTTCCCGGCGAAGAACACGCCGGAGAGCAGCACGCCGATCAACACGCCGATGGAAAGATCGCCGGTCGCCACCACCGCGATCACGGTTGCAAGCATGACAATGGAAGACGGCCATGGGTTCGTGCGCAGGCGTCCGAGCGAAGCCCACGAGAACGTGTTGATCGAAACCATGATCATCACCGCCGTCAGCGCCGCCACCGGCACGACAGCCAGTAAATCCTGCAACAGCACCAGCAGCGCGAGCAGAAATGCGCCGGCGACGAGTGTGGAGAGCCGCCCGCGCCCGCCGGAGGAGACATTGATGACCGATTGCCCGATCATTGCACAGCCGCCCATGCCGCCGAAGAAAGCGGAGGTAATATTTGCGATGCCTTGCCCGGCGCATTCACGGCTTTTGTTGCTGGTCGTGTCCGTCAGGTCATCGACGATCTGCGCTGTGAGTAAGGATTCCAGCAGGCCAACGGCGGCCAGCGTCAGCGCAACCGGCAGCAGGATGCGGAGCGTCTCGAAGGTGAGCGGAACCTCGGGGACGCCGAAGCTGGGCAGCGCTGTTGGAAGCTGGCCGAGATCGGCTACAGCGCGCACATCGAGTTTGAAGACAAGGCTGACAACGGTCAGGACTACGATCGCCACCAGCGGCGACGGAACCGCCTTCGTCACGCGCGGGAAGATGTAGATGATCGCGAGACCGAGCGCGATCAGCCCGTATGTCGCCATCGGCACATGTATGAGCTGGGGCAATTGAGCCAGGAAAATCAGGATAGCCAGCGAATTGACGAAGCCGGTCATGACGGATTGCGAGACGAAGCGCATCACGCGCCCGAGTTTCAGCAGGCCGGCGACAATCTGGATGATGCCCATCAGGATGGTGGCGGCGAAGAGATACTGCACGCCATGCTCGCGCACGAGTGGCCCCATGAGGACGGCCGTGGCGGCGGTTGCGGCCGAGATCATCGCCGGTCGACCACCGACGAAGGCGATGACGCTCGCAATGACGACTGAGGCATAGAGCCCGACCTTGGGGTCGACGCCGGCGATGACCGAGAACCCGATTGCCTCGGGGATCAATGCCAAAGCGACGACAATGCCGGAGAGCGAATCCGCGCGGACATTGGAAAACCAGTCACGTTGGACTGTGGAAGCTAAAATCATGGAAGGGGAATCCCGCAAGGAACACACAACCCGTCGCCCATTTGCGCGGCTGACGATCGGTCGTTTCAGTTGCGTGGTCCGGCGGATCGGCGGCCGGAAGAGCCACCCGGGATTTCACCGGGTCCAGTCGAATGTTCGCCGTTATAGTGGACTATTTTTGCAACGCAACATGGAAGGACAGGGAAGTTGTTAGATGGAAAGCGTCTGGCGCAGGCGCCCGCCGTAGTCGCTCTCGGCGAAAAACATATGAAAAGATCGACGACGGCTCACCGGCCAGCCTTCGCCATTATGTCCAGCCACGCAATCGCCTCGGCTACACCGACCAGCCCGTAAGACGCCGCCGTCGGTCCCTGTTGTCTGATCCGGATCGAGATGCCGCCGAGCTCGTTGATCGCTTCGAAGCCGTTTTCATCCGACGTGTCGTCTCCCAGAAATACCGGCCGCCTGCCGGCGAACGCGTCCTTTTTCATGAATCGGCGGATCGCCGCTCCCTTGGCGGCTTCGAGCGGCATCAGTTCCACGCCGGCATTGCCGGCCAGCACGCGGTAGCCCGGCGGCAGGTGGTCCAGCGCCTGCTCGACCAGATCGGTCGCGCGCGCCAGAAGGTGTGGCGCGGCGCGGGTATGCAGGGCCAGGATCGGCCCCTTGCGCTCGATATAGACGCCTGCGCCGATAAACTCGGCCTCGATCTCTTGCGCGAGGGCGGCGATGTCGGCCGGTTCGCTCGCGGTTTCGACGGGTCCGCCCATAACCAGCCGATGCTCCAGCCCGTAGAGACCGGCGGCACGCAGCTTGAGCGGCGCAAACAGATGATCGACGGCCGCGATGGAACGCCCGGTGATGAAGGCCAACGCGCCATCCAGCCGCTGCTCCAGCGTCTCCAGCAGTACGCGAAGCTCGTCGCTCACCGAAACGGCGTCCGGATGGGCGGCATGCTCCAGGAGGGTACCGTCGATATCGAGGAAGAGAGCGAATTTTTCCTCACTCAAGTCCAGCACCGGTGGCTTTTGCATCACCGTCATAGGGCCGCCACCCGCCGCCGCTCGAACATGGAAACAACATTGCTGCCCGGGCTGCCGGGAGCGGACGTGTCGCCGCCGGTGACGCGGTCGAGCTCGCCGCGCTTGCGCAGGCGCGCCGCGTCGAGCAGCATGGAGCCGGCCCAGCGGTAGACATTGTTGTGGCGCACGATCTCGCGCATGCGCCGCATGCGCTGCAGTTGTTCCTCCGGGGCCATGGTCAGGGACTGCTGCAGCGCTTCGCCCATCATCGCCGCATCATAGGGATTGACGATCAGCGCCTCCAACAACTCCTTCGAGGCACCCGCGAAAGTCGAGAGCAGCAGCACGCCCTGCTCGTCGTCGCGGGCGGCGACGAATTCCTTGGCGACGAGATTCATGCCGTCATGCAAGCTGGTGACCATGCAGATGTCGGCGGCGCGGTAAACCTCGTAGACTTCCCGCTGCGAATGGTGTTCGGCGACCATCAGGACCGGCGTATAATTTTCGCCGCCATAGCGCTGGTTTAGTTCCAGGGCGCGAGCTTCGCATTCTTCATGCAGCAGCTTGTAGGCGGGCAGGGTACCCCGGCTGGGGGCGGCGATCTGCAGGAACACCAGCCTGCCGATCCATTCCGGGTGTTGCGTGAACAATTCGTCCAGCGCCTGGAAGCGGTCAAGGATGCCTTTCGTATAATCGAGGCGCTCGACGCCGACGCACAGCTTTACGTCGTCTGCCAACCCGTATTTTTGACGGACGCGCGCACGGCACTCGGCCACCGAAGGCAACTGGGCCAGAAGATCGGGCGGCCATTCGATGGAGATCGGATAGGCATGGACCAGACTGGTTTCGCCGCCGTAGGAAATCGCGGCATCCTCGCGCTCGATGCGGCTTTCGAGGAAGCGGTCGACGCTTTCGATGAAGTTGTTGCAGTGAAACTGCGTATGAAAGCCGATGATCGAGCTGCCGAGCAGGCCGTCGAGGATCTTTTCGCGCCATGGGCAGATGCTGAACACTTCTGAATTCGGCCACGGAATATGCCAGAAGGTGATGACGATGGCTTCCGGCAGCCGCTCGCGGATCATGCGCGGCAGCAGCGCGAAGTGATAATCCTGGACCAGCACGATCGGCCGTTCGTTGCGCGCTTCCGCCACCACCGTATCGGCGAATTTTCGATTGACCGCCTCGTAGGTTTCCCAGTCGGTGGCGCGGAAAATCGGTCGGGTGAAGGCGATGTGGCAGAGCGGCCAAAGCCCCTCATTGGCAAAGCCGAGATAATAGCCCTGATGTTCTTCCTCGGTCAGCCAGACGCGCCGCAGCGTATAGGAGGGCTTGTCCGGCGGCACCTGGATGCGGTCTTTTTCATCGACGGTCAAGCGATCCGCCGTGCCGCCGCCATAGGCGATCCAGGTGCCGGCGCAGGCGCGGGTGATCGGCTCGAGCGCCGAAACCAGACCGCTGGCCGGTACAAGAAGTTTGATGCCGTCCTCCGTCTGGTCGTGGATGTAGGGCTCGCGGTTGGAGACGACGATGACCTGCGCGCCGGGCAATTCTTCGGCCAGTATCTTGCGCAGCGTTTCGGGCGTCCAATCGATCATGGCGGCATCGGCGGTGGAATGGCCGTTCTTCTGGGATTCGCGCAGCACCTGCCGCTCGGCGCCGATATCGCCGCTGGAAAGGGCTGGGGCGATCCTATTGCGGCGCGCCTTTCTCATCGAGAACACAACCGCCAGCAGCGACAGCGCCAGGCTTGCACACACGACCACCCAGAGGAAATCCAAGCCATTGTTTGTCATTGGAATTCCAAATGCCTCTTTCCAATATTTCCGAGCCGGGAGGCCGGGCCTGTTTCATTCGTTTGCGGGATGCGTCGCCGGTCACGGCCGGGCAGCGCCATCCAACCAACGCGGCGGATGGCGGATCGGTTCCGGCCTTTTCACGTGGTGACGATTAGCGGCGCGAGTCCCTCATGGCGGTCGGCAAGGAAGGCGACGACCCGGTCGCCGACACGCTGGAAGGTCAGATCCACAGCCGCATCGCCGACCTGGAGATGGCGCACGGTCAGGCTGTCGATGCCGATCGGCAGGCGTGGCCGGGTGACGTGTAGCTCTCCCTTCCATCCGTCGATTTCGAGGCCGAGACAGGCCTGCATCAGCATGAAGGTTGCGCCCGCCGACCATGCCTGCGGCAGGCAGGCGACCGGATAGGCGATCGGTGCCTCGCCCGGCGCGCGGGTGAAGCCGCAAAACAGTTCCGGCAGCCGCATGTTGAAATGCACGGCCGCCTCGAAGGTGCCGCTCATCAGCCGCACCACATGATCGCGCACGCCGTAGCGCGCCAGCCCCGCCGTGCACAGTGCGGTGTCGTGCGGCCAGATCGAACCGTTATGGTAGGACATCGGATTAAAGAAGATGGCATCGTCCGCCAGCGTGCGCAGGCCCCAGCCGGAATGAAACGAGGCTGACAGCAACTGGTCCGCCACCTTCTTCGCCCGCTCTGGCGAGGGCAGGCCCATATAGAGCAAATGGCCGGCATTCGAGGTGCGCACCTTGCAGGGCTCGTCATTGCCGTCGAGCGCCAGTGCGTAGGTATCCAGTTCGTCCACCCAGAAGGCGCGTTCGACCGCTTCACGCATTTTTTCGGCGCGCACCTCCCAGTGATCGGCCGCCGCCTCGTCGCCCCGACGCCGTGCGAGTTTACCGAGACCCTTGAAGGCGGAGAAGACATAGCCCTGCACCTCGACCAGCGCGATGGGGCCTTTGGGAATGCGGCCATCGGCATGAAACACCGAGTCGAAACTGTCCTTCCAGCCCTGGTTGGCGAGCCCGGATTCGGCGGCGCGCTGATAGGTGAGGAAGCCTGTGCGCAGGCTCGCCTGTTCCGTCCATTCGGCGGCCGCGCATAGCGACGGCCACAGATTGTCGATGAAATCCATGTCGCCGGTGCGGTTCGCATAGGCGCAGGCCAGATGGATATAGAGCGGCGTGGTGTCGACGCCGCCATAATAGCGGCCGAACGGAAGCTCGCTCAGGGCTGCCATCTCGCCCTTGCGGGTCTCGTGCATGATCTTGCCGGGTTCTGCATCGCTGAACAGCGAGACCTCGGTCGCTTGATGCTGGGCCAGAAAGGCCAGCACGCCGCGCGCCAGGCCGGGGTTGAGCCACAGCATCTGCAAGGCCGAGATTACGCCGTCGCGGCCGAACGCGGTCGAGAACCACGGGATGCCGGCATAGGGGTAGGGCCCGGTCGCAAGCTCGGTGGTGAGCAGCGCCACGTCGGCGCGGGCGCGGGCCACCCAGTCGTTGAAGACGCGGCCGGAACTGTGCACGGTCGCGCCATGACGGCGCTTGGCGCGCATGGAAAAGCGGGCGCTGGCGGCGGCGGCGCGGAAGCGCTCGCGGTCGGGCGTTTCGGCCAATTCAGCGCCGACCTCGACATAGAACGTCTTGGCGCTGCGCTTGGTGACGGCGATGAAGAAATCGGCGCGGTCGGCCAGAAGATGATCGGGCGCTTGCGAAAAAGAGATCACCGAACTGCGCAACAGCTTGTCCAGCCCTTCATAGCGCAGCACGACGGAATTCTCGTCCGTCTCGGCGGCATGCGAAGTGCCGCGCTTCGGCCGGGTCGATCCGCGAACCTCGAACATGTCGCGAAAATCGGCGGCGAAATGCAGCGAAAGCAGGAAGGTGGAATGCTCCTGGCTGTAGTTCGAAAGCGTGATGCGCTCGAACAGCCGGTCTTCCCAGATGAGGCGCATCCGCTCGATGTGGATGCCACCTTGCGGGATGTCGCGTCCGATGGCACTGCGGATCGGCAGATTGGTCAGATTGGCGGTGAACAGCACATTGTCCTGGCTGAGCGAAGCGCCGAGCAGCGAGGTGGAACGCCCGCCGATGGTCAGCCGGAACTCCGAAAGCACGCGCGTGTCGTCGCGAAAGAAGCCATCGCCCAGCCCGCGAATGTCGCCATAGGCATCGGCAACGGCAAAGCAATCGCCATGCTTGAGCGCGAACAGCCGGTGCGGTTCGCGCGGCGCGGTTTCATCGAGAGCCGCAAGCGCGATGGCCGGGTCGAGCTTGCGCTCATCGAGCGGGATTGTTGCGGCGCGGTCGGTCACGATGCCTTTGCCCCCGAATGCGCGCCCAGCAACCGGGCATAGGCGGCCACATAGTCGCGCGCCATTCGTTGGGCGGAAAATCGCTTTTCGAACACGGCCCGCACATTGCGTCTGTCGAGGAAAAGCAATTCCGGCATGCGGGCGACCGCATCCTCGATCGTCTCGACGACGAAGCCGGTAACGCCCTGATCGATGATCTCGGGCATGGCACCGCCGTTCCAGGCGATGACCGGTGTGCCGCAAGACATCGCTTCGATGACCGCAAGCCCGAACGGCTCCGGCCAGTCGATCGGAAACAGCAAGCCAGCGGCTCGGCCCAGAAATTCGGCCTTCTGGGGCTCCTCGATCTCGCCGACATAGGTGACACGGTCGCCATCGAGCAGCGGCTCGACGTGTTCATGGAAATAGGCGCGGTCGTCATCGCCGATCTTGGCCGCGAGTTTTATGTTCAACCCCGCACGTCTGGCGATCTCGATAGCGCGATCGGGCCGCTTGTCGCGCGAAAAACGGCCGAGAAAGACAAGATAGGGGTCTTGCGAGTCCTGCTCGAAATTCGGCGGATAAAGGTCGACCGGCAGGCCGTGATGGATCGTCGCCAGCCAGTTGGCGTCGGGCAGGCCGCGCTGCTGGCTGCGGGAGATGGAAATCATCGGAAATCGGGGAAACCGAGCATAGGCCGGAGCCAGATCGACGTAATCCAGCCTTCCATGCGGGGTTGTCACCGTGCGCTCAGCCATTTCCTCAAAGAACGGAAAATGCAGGAAATGGCTAAGATGAAAATGGATGATATCGAAATCGTCGGCCCGCCGCCGTACCTCGTCCAGCATGGACAAGTGTGCCGCGACTTCCGACTTCAGCGGACGCGGATCGAGCCGCAATGCCTGCTCGCGGCAGGCCACCAGCTTCGCCGAGGTTTTGGTGTCGCCGCTGGCAAACAGTGTCACGTCATGACCTAGTTCGACCAACCCCTCCGTCAAATAGGAGACGATGCGCTCGGTGCCGCCGTAAAGCAGCGGCGGAACCGCCTCGTAGAGCGGCGCGACATGGGCAATCCTCATCAACCGGCATTTCCTCGATCAAGCGGTGGTGCTGTTTGGAAATGCCTCAGCCGGCGGATCGTTCCTGTTTCGGGCGGTCCGCATGCTTCGGCGGAGCGTCGTTCTCATCCGGATTGGGCAAAGGAGCCTCATCGGGAAGCCTGTCCGGATCGGGCTCGCGCACGGGCCGAGGCTCGTGAATCGGCGGAGGCGGCGGTGCCGGTTTAGGTGTTGGTTCGGGAACAGTAGCCATGGCATCGTCCTTTCCGACAAAACCCCGAAACGGTTCGACGGTTCCCATTTTTCTCGTTTTGGATTGAGAACGCCGATCAGCGCCGTGCGATCTATCTTGGAACGATTTCTGGTGCGCGGCGGTTTCCTTTTGCGAGCGAGGGCAACAAGATGCCGATGCTTCCGGAGGCTGAATTCATGCAGATTGCAGATCGTAACGGGGCTCAAGGGGTCGACCGCGACTGGTGGCGCGGTGCGGTGATCTACCAGATTTATCCGCGCAGCTATCAGGACTCCAACGGTGATGGCATCGGTGACCTGCAGGGCATTATCCGCCGTCTCGGCTACATCGCGGACCTTGGCGCCGATGCCATCTGGATATCGCCCTTCTTCAAATCACCGATGAAGGATTTTGGCTACGACGTCACCGATTATTGCGATGTCGACCCGATATTCGGGACGCTTGCCGACTTTGACGCGCTGATTGCGGAGGCGCACCGTCTTGGTCTGAAAGTGATGATCGACGAAGTGCTGTCGCACACCGCCGATGCCCACCTCTGGTTTCGAGAAAGCCGTTCCAGCCGCGATAACGCCAAGGCCGACTGGTATGTGTGGGCCGACGCCAAGCCGGACGGCACGCCGCCCAACAACTGGCTGGCGATATTCGGCGGTTCCGCGTGGCAATGGGATACGCGACGCCAGCAATATTACCTGCATAATTTTCTGGCCGAACAGCCGGACCTGAATTTCCACACCCTTGCCGTTCAGGACGCACTTCTTGATGTGACCCGGTTCTGGCTGGAGCGCGGCGTTGATGGTTTCCGGCTCGACACCATCAATTTCTATTTTCATTCGCAGGGGCTGGAGGACAATCCGGCCTTGCCGCCCGCTCAGCGCAATGACCAGACAGCACCCTCGGTCAATCCGTACAACTATCAGGACCATATCTACGACAAGAGCCGTCCGGAAAACCTCGCCTTCCTCGAACGCTTTCGCGCGCTGCTCGATGAATATCCGGCAGCGGCGGCGGTCGGCGAGGTCGGGGATTCCCAGCGCGGGCTGGAGGTGGTGGCTGCCTACACCGCCGGCGAAAAGCGCGTCCACATGTGCTACGCTTTCGATTTCCTGGCGCCCGAGAAAATCAGCGCGGCCAAGGTGCGCAGCGTGCTTGAAAGCTTTGGCCGCGTGGCCAGCGACGGCTGGGCGTGCTGGGCCTTCTCCAACCATGACGTGAAGCGTCACGCCTCGCGCTGGGCCGCCGGCGAGCAAGACATGACCGCCTATCTGAAGGTGATCTCGGCGCTGCTTTTGTCGCTGCGTGGCTCGGTCTGCCTCTATCAGGGCGAGGAACTGGGGCTTGGCGAAGCCGACCTTGCCTATGAGGATCTGCGCGATCCGTACGGCATCCGCTTCTGGCCCGAATTCAAGGGCCGCGACGGTTGTCGCACGCCGATGGTCTGGGATGAACGGGCCAAAAACGGCGGCTTTTCAAGTGCAAAGCCGTGGCTGCCGGTACCTGCCGATCATCTGACCAAGGCGATCGGCGCGCAGCAAGGCAAAGAAGCATCGTTGCTGGAGCATTACCGGCGTTTTCTCGCCTTCCGCCGCGCGCATCCGGCACTGGTCAAGGGCTATATCGAATTTCTTGAAGCGCCAGATGGCGTAGTCGCGTTCACCCGCCGCGAAGGCGATGAGCAGATGCTCTGCGCCTTCAACCTCAGTCATTCGGCCGTTACTCTAGACCTTGGCAGAAGCGACGTTTTACAGGCCCTGACGGGGCACGGCTTTGGCGGAATAGCGGAAGCTGGAACAATCCGCTTGAAAGGTTACGATGCCTGGTTCGGCCGCCCCTGGATAACAACGTGACAGCACCTGCACGCCACGTCTAGACTCAAGTCACGCCTGGATTTTCAATTCGAACTGACCACCGCTTCCGCTTCGATCTCGACCTCATAGTCGCCGATCAGATTTCCGGCCTGGATCATGGTATTGGCGGGCATGATGGCGCCGAAGAACCGGCCGTGCGCCCGCGAGACGGACTCCCATTTTTCAGCGTCTTTCAGGTAGATGCGGGTGCGCACCACGTCTTCGGGCTTGCCGCCGAGCGCCGCCACCGCAGCGAGGATCTTGTCAAGGATGTAGGTTGTCTGGGCGGCGGCATCGCCCGGAGAAACGCCTCGCGCGCCGCCATGCGTGGCCGTCGTCCCGGATACGCGGATGGTGTCGTTGACGCGGACGGCGCGGCTGTAGCCGGCTATCGGCTCCCACATACTGCCGGATGAAACGCGCAGTCGGCCCGGTGCCCCAGGGATCGGCTCGGCCTTGAACGCGGGCTCGATAGTCTCGAGATGGTGGCTGAGATCGCCGGATGCGGTGAGGAAAGGCGGCTTGCGGTACTCGTCGCCGCAATCGCCTTGTATCATCGGCATAGGCGCGCAGGCCTCGTCAATCGCTGCCCGGTCGGCCGCGTCGAGATCGAAGCCGAAAACCTTCAAATTGTCGTCACGATGTTCGCTCTCGCCAAGGCGTGCGCCGATGATCGTGGCGGCGACAGCCGGCTGCGCCAGTACCCACCGGCTGGCTACATTGGAAATCGAAACACCGTGGCGCAGGGCGATCCGCGACAGCGTCTCGAGCAGGTGCTGAAAGGATGCCCATCCGCCCGCGGCATCAATGAAGCGCTTGTATTTGAGGCGGCTCCAGTCGGTGATGTCCGCCGGCTCCGGCCTGCCCAGCCAGCGTTCCGAAAGAAACCCGCCGCACAGCGTGCCATACGCGAGCAATCGGACATCGAACTCGGCGCAAAGTGCACTGAGATCGCTCGCCGCCCGCCTGTCGACCAGCGAAAACGAGACCTGATTGCTGATGACAGGAATTCCGTCTGTCAGAGCCACGCGCAAATGCGCGGCATCAAAATTAGTGACGCCGATCGCGCCGATCAGGCCTTCTTCGCGAAGCCGGTTCATTTCATGCAGCGCGTCCAGCCATGCGGGATGCTCAAAGGTCCACCAATGCAGTTGCAGCAGGTCGACTTTCGCCACGCCGAGACGGTCCAATCGCTCCTGCACTCCCCGCCTCACGATGTTGGCGGTCATTGCGCCGGGTTCCGGGCACCATTTGGTGAAGGCTCTCGGGCGGGCATTGCGGGACGGATACCGGGACAGCAACTGGCCGGTGATCAACTCCGCGCTGCCATAGTGGTCGGCCATGTCGAAAGTGTCGAAGCCAGTGTCCGCATAGGCTTGCAGGAAATCCGCGCCGACATTCGGATCGATTGTCGAGCCGTTCTTCTCGATGTCGGCTACCTGCCAGAGCCCGCACACCAGTCGACTGATCTCAAGCTCCCCGCCAAGAAGAACCCGCTCAGGAACATTACCCATTGGAACCCTCCGCCGACGCCCGGGAGCGCCGTTTGACCCGCTCGATAGCACGCGACATGCTTGTCTCTTCCCCGAGAATGCCGCGCGGCCTGTAGAGGAGGATGGCGCACAGCGCAGCGCCGATCATCACGATCTGCAGCGCTGCTGCGCGCGCCTGTTCGCCCGGCGGGAAAACGGACGAGATGATCCCCGCCGACGCCGCCCAGATCGCCCAAACGAGGACAGCGCCCAGGATCGCGCCGCGATTGTTGCCGGACCCGCCGACGATGAGCATCGCCCAGACCTGGAAGGTCAGCATGGGCTGGTAGTTTTCCGGCGCGATGAACCCGATGAAATGTCCCTGGACTGCGCCGGCCAGGCCCATGATGGCGCCGCCCAGCGCAAAGGCCTGCAAACGGAATGACATTGAATTCTTGCCGAGCGCCTGAGCGGCGGTTTCGTCCTCGCGGATCGATCGCAGCGCTCTGCCCCACGGGCTTCGGGCCAGGCGCTGCAACAGATAATAGAGACCCCCAACGAGCACGATCAGCACGCCAAGGTTCAACAGCCCGAAAACGACCCCATTGCTGGCGTAGCTGGCGAAGGGACGTGGGATGAAGCTTATGCCGAACGGTCCGCCGGTAATGCTCTGCAGGTTGAGTGCGGCGAGATGCACGACGATGCCGACGCCGAAGGTAGCGATAGCGAGATAATCGGCCCGCAACCGAATGGTCAGCAGCCCGACCAGGAACGAGACCAGCGCCGTCGCCCCGGCCGCCCCGGCCCAGCCGATCACAATCGGCATGCCGAAGCCGCCAAACCGGCTGGGATCGTCCGGCGTCGTCAGCAATGCCGAGACGTAGGCGCCCATCGCGACAAAGCCGGTAATGCCGACATTGAACAGCCCGGTCTGTCCCCATTGGACATTCAGTCCGAGGCATATAATGGCGTAGGTCAGGGCCATGGTGAGGAAGAAACTGCCATAGGCGATGAGTTCGATGCTCATGCTCTGCTCCCGAACAAGCCCTGCGGCCTTAAAGAAAGAACAAGCACGAGGATGACGAACGCGACGGCGGCACGCCATTCGGCGCCGATATACTGCACCGTCAACGCTTCCGAGACGCCGACGATCAGGCCGGCGATCATCGCCCCCGGCACGCTGCCGATACCTCCCAGGATCGCCGCCGCGAAGAGCGGCAGGAGCAGGTCCAGACCCATTTGCGGCCTGATCTGCACCAGCACTCCGGCGGTGACGCCGGCGATGGCAGCCAGCGCTGCGCCAAGTATCCAGACAAAACGAATGATGTCGCGGGTGTCGATCCCCGCGATGGCGGCGAGCTGAGGATTCTCACTGACTGCGCGCATGGAGCGGCCGATGGAAGTGCGCGTCAGCATGAGGTTGACCGCAACGGCCAGCACGGCGGTGACGGCAAGCGATAGAAGCTGATCCGGCGTGGCGCGCAATCCCGCTCCCATTCGCGTCGCGATCTGCAGATTGGTCGTGTAGTATTGCGGTGCCGAGGTGAAGAGAAACTCCAGCAGGCTGCGCAGGGTCAGCGCTGCGCCAAAGCTTGCCATCACCAGAATGATGACGGTGCTCCCCTTTCGCCGCAGGCGTCCAAACAAAAGCCAGTCGACCGCCAAAGCCAATGCTGCTGCGAGCACCACCGCTACGATGGTTGCAATAGGCAATGACCAGCCGAAGGAGAACGGACCAATCGGCGTTTGCAGGCCGGGCACCAGGGCTCCCAGCACGCCGGCGGCGATAAAGGCGAAGTAGGCGCCCCAGGCGAGCAGTTCGCCATGCCCGAAATTGGCGAAGCGCAGGATCGAATAGGTCAGGGTCACGCCGATGGCACCCAGGCCGATCATCGATCCGGAGATCAGCCCATCCATGATGGGTTGAAGGTTCATTGTACGTCTCCGTGCCGAACGCCCAGATAGAGCTCGCCGATCACGGGGTCGTCGAGCAGGCTGGCGGCATCGCCCTCATGTCGCAATTTGCCTTCGACGAGTATGACGGCGCGATCGGCGATCGCGAGGGCTGCTTTTACGTTTTGCTCAACCAGCACGACCGTGACGCCAGTCTTGTTGATCTCCCGAAGCCGGGCGAACACTTCGCCGACAATTTTCGGGGCAAGCCCAGCCGATGGCTCGTCAAGCATCAGGACATTCGGCTTGACGATCAGCGCCCGAGCGACCGCCAGCATCTGCCGCTGTCCACCCGACAACGCGCCAGCGCGCCGTTCCGGGCGCTCGCCGAGATCGGGAAACATTGCGTAGAGTTCGCCAATGCGCCTGGCGCGATCGTTGGGCGGCAACAACTGTGCGGCGATCTGCAGATTTTCATGAATGGTCAGCGTCGCGAACACGTTTTCGGTCTGCGGCACGAAGGCCAGCCCGTGCCGAATCTTGCGATGCGGCGGGACGTCCGTGAGATCGATGCGGCCAAGCGAGACCGTTCCCGCATGGGTTGGCACGACGCCGGCAATCGCCTTGACCAGGGTGGACTTACCCGCGCCGTTTGGCCCCAGGATTACAACAAACTCGCCGGACGCAACGGTCAGGTCTATCCCATGAACGATCGGCTGGTCGCGTTCGTAGCCGGCGACCAGTCCTTGCGTAGCCAGCGCCGGCAGATCGTCCTCGCTCATCACGCCGCACCGCCCAGATAGGCATCGACAACAATCGGATTTCGCGAGACTTCGCTCGGTGCGCCCTCAGCGAGAAGCCGACCCGTCGCCATCACGACGACGCGGCTGCACAGGCGCGCGACCATGTCCATGTTGTGCTCGATCAGCAGGATGGACTTGCCCTGCCTGTTGAGATCGACCACGCGCGATATGATGATTTCCAGCAGGCTGGGGTTCACGCCTGCGGCCGGCTCGTCGAGCAGGATGACGCCTGGGTCGGACATGAGAATACGCGCCAGTTCCAGCAGCTTGCGCTGGCCGCCGGAAAGAACACTCGCCGGCTCGTCTTCAAGGTGGGACAGGGTGACGAAATCGATGAGGCACCGTGCCTTGTCGATCGCCGCGCGCTCTTCCGCCGCCACGCGGGCCGGCCTGAAAAAATTCATCCACATGCGCTCGCCGGATTGGTTCTGTGCGCCGGCCACGACGTTTTCCAATACGGTCATCGACGGGAATGGCCGCGGGATCTGGAATGTACGGCCCATGCCTGCACCGATGCGACGCTCGGCTCCTGCATTGGTCAGGTCAGTTCCATTGACCTCGATCCTGCCATGGTCAGCCTTGAGGCTGCCGGCAAGCAGGCTGAACATGGTGGTTTTTCCCGCGCCGTTTGGTCCGATCAGGCCGATCATCTCGCCGCGCTCGAGATTGATCGACATGTCGTCGACGGCTCGAACGCCGCCAAAGGCCTTCACCAGACCATGCGCTGCGATCACAGGCCCCACGCCAGGGCTGACACGATCCACCTGCAAGTCAGCCTCCTCCCAGCGGACGGCTTTTGATCTTTGATGTTTGATCATGAAACTTTACAATTGAAAACTATGCAAGTACGAATTTGCTGACGGGACCGCAGAAATTGGCTCGTACGAGACCGATGATTGCGCCGGGAGGAGCAGGCATGAACGTCTTGACATCGATTTCGCCGGTCGGCCGCGAAACCTTGCATGATCGTGTCTATTCGGAGTTGCGCAAGACACTGATCCTGGGCGGTTTTGGCGTCGGCCAGGTCCTGCGCATTCAGGACCTGTCGGAAGCGTTGAGTACGAGCACGATGCCGGTTCGCGAGGCTCTGGGGCGGCTCGTATCGGAACGGGCGCTGGAAGCGCTGCCCAATCGAAGCGTGCGCGTTCCGCTGGTCACGCGCGATCGTCTTGACGACCTGGCGAGAGCCCGCGCCCTTGTCGAGGGGGAACTGATTTCACTGGCATTGGATCGGTTGGCGGATACCGATCTGTCGCGCCTGAGCGAATTGACGAAGGAGAGTGAAGAGGCGTTTCTCGAAGCCAACGATGCGCGCCGCGTCCGTCGCACCTCCGAAATCAACCACGAGTTTCACTTCACCATCTATCGTTGTGCGGGAAGCCAGGTTCTTATTCCGATCGTCGAAAGCCTCTGGCTGCAATCCGGCCCTTACGTCCACGTGGCGGCGCGCCTTTACGACAAGGGCGACTACGACACGACAGCGGTGCTTTCAGCGACCCGTTTTCACTGGGAATTGCTGGATGCGATCAAGCGGCGCGACTGTAAAGCTGCCGTTCACGCCCTGACGCAAGATATCAGCCAGTCCTTCAACCTGATCCGCGAATGGCTGGATTCGAACGGCGCGACGGAGGCGGACCTTGCCCAAACGCGATGAAAGCTTTGAACTCTTTGATCTGCGCGTCGAGGTTGTCCTGCCCGAAGGCGCGCCGATCTATTGCGGGGCCAGGCCCGGCGATCATTTCGAGCTTCATGGCGAGCTGATGCATCTGCCGCCGGGGCAGGGCTTTTCGATCTACTCGCTGGCCGCCGTGCTGCCGCTGCTTGCCGCCAAGCAACGGCCGACACATCAAAACGACTGGATGACCACTGACGCCGAGATTGCGTGCCCGGACCCTAACTGCGGCTCAAGGCTGAGGATCACCCGGCTTGGCCTGCGCCGCTTCAACCACGCCGACACGACGGCCGTTCCTTTGGGTGACTAAGATGCAACGCACAAGCCTCGCGCCCGGGTACGAAATCTCGCGCGTCATTCGCGGCGGGTGGCAGCTGTCCGACAGCCACGGTACGCTCAGGGGCTCTGATCCCGTTTCCGACATGGTAGCCTTCGCCGACGCCGGCATTACAACTTTCGATTGCGCCGACATCTATACCGGCGTCGAGGAAATGATTGGCGATTTCCGGATGCACTATCGCGACATTCGCGGGCAAGATGCACTCGAACGGATCAAGGTCCACACCAAATTCGTTCCCGACCTTGATGTGCTTGCGAGGATTGCCAAATCCGATGTGGAAGGCGTGATCGATCAATCGCTGCGCCGCCTGAAAATGGATCGGCTCGATCTCGTTCAGTTTCACTGGTGGGATTATCAACAGCCCAGATGGCTTGAAACCGCCGGTTGGCTCAATGAGCTGCGCAAGGCAGGCAAGATCGACAAGATCAGCGGAACCAATTTCGATAGCCGGCATGTGTCGGACTTGTTCGCAGCCGGCATTCCGATCACCACGATGCAGGTTCAGTACTCTTTGCTCGACGCACGGCCGCGCAAGCAGATGGCGACGCTGGCCGCCACACACGGCATGTCGCTTCTGTGCTACGGCACGGTGGCCGGCGGCTTCCTGGGCGACCGCTGGCTCGGCAAAAGCGAACCCAAGGATTTCGAGAACCGCTCGCTCACCAAATACAAGCTCATCATCGACGATACCGGCGGCTGGGCTCGGTTCCAGTCCCTGCTCACGACCCTGCGACGCGTCGCGGATCGACATGGCGTCGACATCGCCACGATTGCGAGCGCCTTCACCCTGTCCCAGCCCGCCGTGGCCGCGGTCATCGTCGGTGCTCGCAACTGCGATCATCTGACCTCGAATTTGGCGATTTCATCCACGACATTGACCAAGCAGGATCAGGAGGAAATTGCCGGGGTTACCGCCGGTGCAAGAGAGCTTGAGGGCGACGTGTACAGCCTCGAACGCGATCGTTCGAGCAAGCACGGAGCCATCATGAAATACAATCTGAACAAGGGTGAAGCCTGAGAACGAATGCGTGCATTCAAAGGATGATGGCTGCATAGCGCAGCCGAAAAGGGGAGAGAGACATGAAGAAATTGCTTTTTGTGACGACCGTGCTGTCAGCGCTCGGTCTGGCTCCGGCGATGGCCGAGAACTGTGACATAACCATAGGCCTGGTCATGGAATTGACCGGTCCTGCCGGAGCCTATGGCCAGGCGGGCGCCAAGTCCGTGGAGATGGCGTTTAGAGATTTCAACGAGGCTGGTGGTATTGACGGTTGCAAACTGGTGACCGACACCCGTGACAGCCAAAGCCAGGGCAATGTCGCCGTGGATCAGGCCAATCAGCTCGTCAATATCAAGAAGGTGCCGGTTATCATCGGCGGCATCATCTCGTCGATCTCACTGCCGATCCTGACATCGGTCACCGGTCCGGCCAATGTTGTCCAGATCTCGCCGGCCTCGTCTTCTCCTTCCCTCACGCAACTGGGCATGGACGGCAAGACCAACGGCGTCTTCTTCCGTACGATCACCTCCGACGCCTTGCAGGGAACGGCCGCCGCGAAATATGCGATGGACCAGGGTCTCAAGAAGCTCGCGATCATTCACGTCAACAATGATTTCGGCGTGAACATGGTGAAAGAATTCACCATCGCCTATCAGAAGCTTGGCGGTACAATCACCTCGACGGTTCCTTACAACGAGAAGCAGCCGAGCTATTCGGCTGAAGTCACCGCCGCAATGACGGGTGATCCCGAGGCGCTCTACCTGGTCAGCTATCCTGTCGATGGATCAACCATCGCCCGCGCGTGGATTTCAGCCGGTGCGCCGGCCAAGTTCCTGCTGAATGACGGCATGAACTCGGACGATTTCATCAAGGCGGTCGGCGCGCAATATCTGAACGACGCCTATGGAACTTCGTCCGGCACCGCCCAGACCGCCTCGTCCGATTATTTCTACAAGGAATACGAGGCCTTCTCCGGAGGCATCAAGCCGGATGCGCCCGCAGCCGACCGGTCTTATGACGCCGGCGCGATTGTCGCGCTGGCGATCGCGAAGGCAGGCAAGCCGGAATCAGCGGCTATCAAGGCGGCGATCCCGCAGGTGGTGGCTCATGACGGCGAACCGATCTACGCCGGCAAGGAGCAGTTCGCCAAGGCGCTGGCGCTGATCAAGGAAGGCAAGCCAATCAAGTATGAAGGCGTCATCGGCCCTGTCAGCTTCGACCAGTACGGCGATATTACTGGCCCGTTCCGCCTATGGCGGATCAAGGACGGCGTCGTGGAAACGGTCGGCCAGATGTCGGCTGCGGATGTCGAGAAGGTGAAGGCTGAAATCGCCAAATAATCGAACTCGCTATCGAGGGCGCATCAATCCTGGTGGTTGGTGCGTCCGACGGCTCGACGCGAGTGAGCGGTTAGCCACACCGCCATATGATTTCTGCTACCTGATCGGTGTGAAGTCCGGCCCCAACAGGGTAGGGATTTCAATGCGCGTCGCCTGGTCGTGTCCGTCGACCACAAGCCGAAACAATTCATCGAGCATCCGGGGAACGTCCTGCCGCAGCATGACGATATTCTCGTTGAGAGCCTCGGCCAGCGGATCCCAGTCGAAGCAGCCGATGTGCGGCAGGCGGTCACCGTGGAGACCGCGCGCCTTCAGCCAGCGGATGACGCCCTCCAGGGTAATCGTGGAACTGACGAAAAACGCCGCCGGCATTCTTTCGTGGCGGGCGGCATAGTCGCGCAACGTATTTTCCGCCTTGTCGGGAGAATAGCCGCCGGCAAGAATCCATTCTTCCCTGACCGCGACCCCGAACTCCGAATGGGCCTCACGGAAGCCCTGGATGCGTTCGGCGGTGTTGTGGTCGCTCAAGCGTCCGCCGATGTAGAGGAGCGGTTCGCCGGGAGCCCTCTCGGCCTGGGAAGCCTGGAGTATGCGCCGCGCCAGCGCGCGGGCACCGCCCCTGTTGTCGGAAATAACCGAAGGCGCCAGCGATCCGGGCAAGTCCAGATTGAGCGAGCGGACGCCGGAATTGGCGCATAATTCCGTAATGCGGTCCGGGTCGGTGGCCCCGGTGGCGATCAGGCAACTCACCTGGTGCGAAATCATTTCCTTTGCCGCCTGGATTTCAAGCTCGGCCTCGCGCCGCGTACAGGTAATGATCGGGAACAGCCCCCGGTCGCGCGCCATCGCTTCGAAGCGTTCGACGATCGAGCCAAAATACCGGTTGTCGTATTTGGGCACGATCATGCCGATCAGATTGGATTTCTCGCGGCGCAGCCCGCTTGCCTGCGTGTTCGGCGCATAGCCCGTCTCGCCTGCGATACGCTCGATCTTTTCCGCCAGCGCAGCACTGATGCGCCGCTTCTTCCATGTGCCGTTCAGCACGGAACTGACGGCCGTCGGCGAGGCGCCGGCCAACGACGCCAGGTCGTAGATTGTTGTACGTTTGCGGGAGACTGGAGAACGGTCGCTCAATCGATTTCCTTTGATCTAGGTGCCAGCTTGACATCCTTCAAGGGCTATAGCAAGTTAGCTCCATCGGTTGAGCTTGCCGCTTAATCGATGGAGCAAGGTTAAGTTGCGCCGCTCCGACTTCTGGGAGGAAGTGTTCGCTGGTCTGTGGCCATGTGTGGCGACAGGGTGCCTGGGGCGTGTCTCACAGGATGTCGGCATTGAGGCGAACCCGTCCCGATGGAGGAGACATTCAATGAAATACCTAATCATTTCTGCCGCAGTCGGCGCGATGAGCGTCCTGATGAGTAGCACGGCGATGGCCCAGACCAAGGGGACCGTCGCTTTTCTGATGCCGGACCAGGGATCGACCCGTTACGAGGAACATGATTACCCCGGATTCAAGGCCGAGATGAGCAAGCTGTGCCCGGATTGCACAGTTATCTATCAGAACGCCAATGCCGACATGTCGCTGCAGCAGCAGCAGTTCAACTCGGTTATTACACAGGGCGCCAAGGTCATCGTACTCGATCCCGTCGACTCTTCCGCGGCGGCCGCCTTGGTTTCGCTGGCGAATTCGCAGGACGTCAAGATAATCGCCTATGACAGGCCCATTCCGGACGTTCCGGCCAACTTCTATGTTTCCTTCGACAATGAAGGCATCGGTTATGCCATCTCCAAGTCGCTCGTCGACCACTTGAAGGCCTCGGGCGTGCCGGAGGGGTCGGGCGTGCTTGAGATCAACGGATCGCCTACCGACGCGGCGGCCGGCCTGATCCGCGACGGCATCCATCGCGGCCTCAAGGATTCCGGCTACAAGACGCTCGCGGAATTCGATACGCCGGACTGGAAGCCGAGCGAGGCTCAGCAGTGGGCCGCCGGCCAGATCACCCGTTTTGGCGCGGACATCAAGGGTGTCGTCGCCGCCAATGACGGCACCGGCGGCGGCGCTATTGCCGCCTTCAAGGCAGCGGGCGTCAATCCGGTCCCTCCCGTTACCGGCAATGACGCGATCATCGCGGCTCTCCAGCTGATCATCTCGGGCGACCAGTACAACACGATCTCAAAGCCCTCCGAGATCGTTGCGGCAGCCGCCGCGAAAGTTGCCGTGCAGCTTCTGAACGGCGAAACGCCCGAGGCGAAGACCACTCTGTACAATACGCCTTCGGAACTCTTCGTTCCCGCCGTCGTCACCAAGGAAAACATCAAGGCCGAGATATTCGACAAGGGTATCCAGACACCGGAACAGGTCTGCACCGGCGAATACGCCGAGGGCTGCAAGGCGCTTGGCATCACGAACTGAACGAACAGGGGGAGGGCGCATAGACGCCTTCCCCCAGCGTCTTCCGGCCGGTTCATCGACCGGCCGGGTGACGAGCCCAAATCTAACGATTGAAGGCGATAAACATGACCGACGTGACGAACGCAGCCCAGCCGGGCGGCCCGATCCTCAGTCTCAGGGGTATTTCAAAGAACTTTGGCGCGGTTTCCGCGCTCACCGACATCGACCTCGACGTTCACGCTGGCGAAGTCGTGGCGCTGGTCGGCGACAACGGTGCCGGAAAGTCCACCCTCATCAAGATTCTCGCCGGTGTTCACCAGCCCACGTCCGGCTCCGTCGAATTCATGGGACGCCAGGTCTCGCTCGACAGTCCCGCAACGGCGCTGAAGCTCGGCATTGCGACAGTGTTTCAGGATCTGGCGCTTTGTGAAAACCTGGACGTCGTGGCCAATTTGTTTCTCGGCCACGAGTTGAACCCGCTTCGGCTCGATGAAGTGCAGATGGAAGTCCGCGCCTGGACCCTGCTCAGGGAACTTGCCGCGCGCATTCCTTCCGTGCGCGAGCCGGTGGCGTCGCTGTCGGGCGGGCAGCGCCAGACCGTCGCTATCGCGCGCTCGCTGCTCATGGACCCGAAGATCATCATGCTGGATGAGCCAACCGCGGCGCTTGGCGTTGCGCAGACGGCGGAGGTGCTCAACCTCATCGAACGGGTGCGCGAGCGCGGTCTCGGCGTCATCGTCATCAGCCACAACATGGAAGATGTGCGCGCCGTCGCCGACCGGATCGTCGTCTTGCGCCTCGGGCGCAACAACGGCGTCTTTACGCCGGAAACGAGCAATCAGGATCTTGTCGCGTCGATTACCGGCGCGACCGAAAACGCCGTTTCGCGCCGAACCGAGCGCAAAGCGACCGGTTTTGGGGCCACGGAAATCGGGGGAGCATCCACATGAAGCCGGAAAGCACAACCGCGCTCGACCGCTCTGACGAGCGGCTGCGCGACGACAACAGCATCGCCGGCGCGCTCCGCTCCTTTCTGGACCGGGTGCGCTCGGGAGACCTCGGCATGCTGCCGGTCGCGGCCGGCCTCATCTTGATCTCCGTCGTCTTTTCGATCCTGAACCCGTTGTTCCTGGCCCCGAACAATCTGGTGAACCTGCTTTTCGATTGCGCGACGGTGGGCGTTATTTCGCTCGGCATCGTGTGCGTGCTGATGCTCGGCGAAATCGACCTTTCGGTCGGCTCCATGAGCGGCCTGGCCTCCGCGCTGGTCGGCGTCGTGTGGGTCAATCTCGGCCTGCCGCTACCTCTGGCAATCATGCTGGCGCTTGGCGTGGGCGCGCTCATCGGCGTGCTCTATGCGAGCCTGCTCAACTGGATCGGAATGCCAAGCTTCATCTCGACCCTGGCGGGCCTGCTCGCTCTCGTCGGGCTGCAACTCTATCTGCTCGGCCCAAGCGGCTCGATCAATCTTCCCTACGCCTCATGGATGGTGAAGTTCGGGCAGCTTCTGATCATGCCTGCCTGGTTCTCCCATCTGGCGGCTCTCGTGCCGGGGTTGGTCCTGCTGGTGGCGGGCCTGAACGTCGCAGGCCGCCGCAAGGCGGTAGGGCTGACGGCTCAACCCCTGGCCCTGCTGCTTATCAAGGCGGGAGCGCTGACCGGCGCGCTTGAGCTTGCCGTGTGGTATCTCAATCGGGGCCGCGGCGTGCCGTGGATGTTCGGCCTTTTTGTCCTGCTGGTCGTGGTGCTGAATTATGCCCTGACCCGCACCAAATGGGGGCGCTCGATGTTCGCCGTCGGCGGCAACCGCGAGGCGGCCCGCCGTTCGGGCATCAACGTCAAGCGCATCTATCTCTCCGCTTTCGCCTTGTGCTCCACCCTGGCCGCCCTGGGCGGGATGCTGTCGGCGGCGCGCCTGGCGTCGTCGAGCCAGCAGGCCGGCACCGGTGACGTCAATTTGAACGCGATCGCGGCGGCCGTCATCGGCGGCACCAGCCTGTTTGGCGGACGCGGCAGCGCCTATTCGGCGTTGCTGGGGATCATTGTCATCCAGGCCATTTCCAACGGGCTGACGCTTCTCAATCTTTCGTCGAGCCTTCGCTACATGATCACCGGGGGCGTTCTGGCGATAGCGGTGATCGTCGACTCCCTGGCCCGCCGGTCGCGTGCGACGCATGGCCGAGGCTGACCGAGAAATGACGGAGAATAAAATGAACGAATCGATGAAGGGCAAGGTCGTCGCCATCACCGGAGCCGCTTCCGGCATCGGCCTGGCCTGTGCCCGGACCCTGGTTTGCGCCGGCGCGAAAGTCGTGATGATCGACCGCGCCGAAGACCGTCTGCGGTCCCTTTGCAAGGAGATCGGACCCGACGCGCTGCCGCTGGTGGTGGACCTTCTCGACGGTCCGCAGGTTTCGGGCATTCTGCCGCGCATTCTCGAAGCGGCCGGTCGCCTCGATGTCTTCTACGCCAATGCCGGCGCCTATATCGGCGGAGCCGTCGCGGAAGGCGACCCCGACGCCTGGGACAGGATGTTGAACCTGAACATCAATGCCGCCTTCCGTTCCGTTCATGCGGTGCTGCCGCACATGATCGCGCAGCGCTCCGGCGACATTCTTTTCACGTCGTCGGTGGCCGGCGTCATTCCCGTCGTCTGGGAGCCGATCTACACGGCTTCCAAACATGCGGTTCAGGCCTTCGTGCATGCGACCCGTCGCCAGGTCGCGCCGCATGGGGTGCGGGTGGGCGCGGTTCTTCCCGGCCCGGTGGTGACGGCCCTGCTAGACGATTGGCCCAAGGCCAAGATGGAAGAAGCGCTTGCGAACGGAAGCCTGATGCAGCCGCAGGAGGTCGCCGAGGCAGTATTGTTCATGCTTACGCGCCAGCGCAACGTGACCATCCGCGATCTGGTGATCCTTCCGAGCAGTCTCGACCTGTGACCAAGCAAGGCTGGTGGAAATGACATCGCCGGACGATCGCCTCATCCTTGGTGTGGATGTCGGAACGGGGAGCGCGCGCGCGGGTCTCTTCGATCTCGCCGGCAACATGCTGGCGTCAGCCAAGGCCGACATCACAACCTGGCGCGAACCCGCGCCGATGGTGGAGCAATCCTCGACGCAGATATGGTCGGCGGTTTGCGGCACCGTACGCGAGGTCATAGCCAAGGCCGCTGTCGAGCCTGCCCGGATCGCCGGCATAGGCTTCGACGCGACCTGCTCGCTGGTCGTGCTGGGGCAGGGGGGAGCGCCGCTGCCTGTCGGCCCCTCCGAGGTTCCGGCGCGCGACATCGTCGTGTGGATGGATCACCGCGCCACCGATCAGGCAAGCCGCATCAATGCCTTGAACCACGATGTTCTCAAATATGTCGGCGGCCGCATCTCCCCCGAGATGCAGACGCCGAAATTGCTGTGGCTGAAGGAGAACCGGCCGGAAATCTTTGCCGGAGCGTGGCAATTCTTCGACCTAGCCGACTTTCTCACCTGGAAAGCCACCGGCGACCTGGCGCGTTCGACCTGCACGGTCACCTGCAAATGGACTTATCTGGCGCATGAACGCCGCTGGGACCCGAGCTATTTCGAGCAGATCGGGCTGGGCGAGCTGGCTGCCGAAAATTTCCGCCGCATCGGCGACAGGGCGGTCGAACCGGGCACGGCGCTCGGAACGGGGCTTACGGCTTTAGCCGCCGCCGAACTGGGTCTCGCCGAGGGCACCCCGGTTTCGGCCGGGATGATCGACGCGCATGCCGGCGGCATCGGCACCGTGGGGGTGGAGGACAACCCGGCCACCCACATGGCCTATGTCTTCGGCACGTCCTCCTGCACGATGACCTCCACCGAAGCCCCGGTCTTCGTCCCCGGCGTATGGGGTCCGTATTTTTCTGCCATGGTCCCCGGCATGTGGCTCAACGAGGGCGGGCAGTCCGCAGCCGGCGCGGCGATCGACCAGTTGATCGCGAGCCATCCGGCCAGCCACGAGGCCCACGAACAGGCCGACCGGCGCGGCATCTCGGTTCCCGACCTGCTGACAGAACTTTTGACCAGCCGACATTCCGTCTCCGAGACCATCCGCGAAATCGCCGGCCTGCACGTCGTGCCGGAATTCCTCGGCAATCGCGCCCCTTATGCCGACCCGGACGCGCGCGCGGTGATCGTCGGGCTCGACATGGCAAGGGACCTGGAAAGCCTGGCGAAGCTTTATCTCGCCGGCGTCAGCGGTATCGGATACGGGCTGCGCCAGATCATCGAGGCGCAGGCGAAAGCCGGCGCGCCGATCGAAAAAATCGTCATCTCCGGCGGCGCGGGCCAATCCCCGCTGATCCGGCAAATGCTGGCGGATTCGACGGGGTTCCCCGTTCTGGCGACAAGCGCGAGCGAACCCGTCCTGCTGGGCGCTGCGACGCTGGGCGCGGTGGCCGCAAACCTGTTTGCCGACATTGGCGGCGCGATGGCCGCCTTGAGCCATGCGGGCGAGGCCTGCCTGCCCGCCGGTGGCGAAATCGCAGCCATCCACGGCAAGCGCTACGATGCCTTTCAAGGGCTGCAGTCGCTGGCGCGCGATATACGCTGACTTCAACGCTCCCATGGAGAAGCACAGAATGAAAAACCGTCTCGGCTTGCATGCCAATGTCTGGGTCGCCGGCTGGAGCGAGGATGAAGCAAGCCGCGCCATCGACAAGACAGCGGAATTCGGCTTCGACCTGATCGAAATCTCGGCGATGGACCTTCTGACCATCAACGTCGACCACACCCTAAAGAAGCTGGAGCAGGCCGGTATAGGCGTGACGATGTCGCTGGGCCTGGATGCCCAGAAGGATATTTCCTCGACCGATGCCGCGCGGGTCAAGGCCGGCGAACAGCATCTGACCGATGTCGTCGCCATCGCCCGAGACCTCGGCGCCACGCATGTCAGCGGCATCCTCTATTCGGCGTTCCAGAAATACGCGGAACCGGCAACCGCAAAGGGGGTTGCCTCCTCGATCGAGGTGATGGCGCGCGTGGCCGAGAAGGCCGCCGCCAGCGGCATCACGTTGGGGATGGAAGTGGTCAACCGCTACGAAAGCAATATCCTCAACACCGCAGCCCAGGGGGTGGAATACTGTCGCCGCGTCGGCGCCGCGAACGTCAAGGTTCACCTCGACGTCTATCACATGCATATCGAGGAAGCCGATGCTGTCGCGGCGATCCATGCGACCGGTGACTATCTGGGCTACTTCCATACCGGTGAAAGCCATCGCGGCTATATGGGAACAGGGTCGATCGACCTGAAATCCATTTTCCGGGCGCTTGCGCGTGTCGGCTATGAAGGCCCTATCACCTATGAATCGTTCTCGTCGCGGGTCGTGGGCCAACCCCTTACCGGGATACTGGGTATCTGGCGCGAGACATGGGAGGATGGCGATGACCTCGTCCGGCACGCCAAGATGTACACGCAGGCGCAGATGATCGCCGCCGCGAATGCGGTATCGCGGGTCGCGTCTCTGCCGGGATGAAGCAGGTCGTGTCTGGACTTGTCACGCTTTAGGGGAGGGGCAATCATTGCACTGTTTTTAGTTACGGCTCCACCAAGGCGGCAATACCGGGACGGATTTCGCTCCGCCCATCGTTTCTTCGGCATCCTGCATGTCCGCCAGGCGACCGTTGCGACCAAATAAAAAGGAAAACGTTATGTGCGGTCTGGTCTGTTTGTGGAATGTGGGAGACGAGGACATGGCCGCGGGCATGATCGCCAAGATCGCTCATCGCGGCCCCGATGCGACGCAAGTCACCAGTCTTGAAGGTGCGCCGGTCATCATGGCCCATTGTCGGCTATCCATAATCGGACCCCAGGACGGTGCGCAGCCGATCCTTCAGGGCACGGACATGCTGATCGCCAATGGCGAGATCTACAATCATGCCGACCTTCGCGCCGTCCTTGGGGAGGATCTTTTCCAGACTGCCAGTGACAGTGAAACCATCCTGCATCTGTTCCGTACCAAGAACTCCCGCTGGATTGACCGGCTGGATGGGATGTTCGCCTTCGTGCTGGCCACACCCGATCGCATTGTCGCCGCCCGCGATCCTCTCGGTATTAAGCCACTCTACATGGCGCACATTGGCGAGGGGCTCGCATTCGCCTCTGAGCTGAAGGCCTTCGATGGACTGGGCCTGAGTGCGATCGAGGCGGTTCCGCCCGGTACGCTTTATGACAGCCGCGACGGTTGGCGCCAGTGGTATCGCTTGCCGCAAGGCGCGGCACAGGCAGAACCCGGCCTCGATGTCGACGCCACTGCGCGTGAACTGCGTCTGGTGATCGAGGCTGCGGTCGCCAAATGGATGGTTGCCGACGTCGAAGTAGGCTCGTTCCTGTCGGGCGGCCTTGACAGTTCGATCATGGCGGCGCTTGCACAGCGCCAGCTTCAACAGACCGGTAAGGCGCCACTGAAGACTTTCGCCGTTGGTACTGCCGGCTCCCCCGATCTGATCGCAGCCAAAGCGGTCGCCGCTCATATCGGTTCGGACCATAGCGAGTATATTTTTACCGCCGATGATGTGGTGAAAAACCTGCCCCACGTCATTTACCATCTCGAAAGCGCAGATATCGACCTGGTGCGCAGCGCCATTCCAACCTTGTTCGCAGCCAGACTTGCACGACGCCAGGTCAAGGCCGTGCTGACAGGGGAGGGCGCCGATGAGCTTTTCGCGGGCTATACCTATCAACACGCCTATGTCGATGATCCTCGGGCACTAGCCGACGAACTGACGCGCAGTCTTGGAGCTATGCACAACATCAACCTGCAACGTGTCGATCGGATTTCGATGGCGGAATCGCTGGAAGCGCGAACGCCATTCCTGGACCGGAACCTTATCGATTTCGCGCAATCGATCCCGGCAGCGCTGAAGTTGCGCCGAACCGATCCCGATATGACCGAATCTACCGGACCTACCACCGAGAAATGGTTGCTTCGAAAAGCCTGTGCGGACCTGCTGCCCGAGAGCCTGGTTTGGCGCAAAAAGGCGCAATTCGATGAAGGCTCGGGGACCGTGGCGGCATTGCAGGAGGCGTTGCAAATACTCATCGGCAAGACCGGTGAAATAGATCGTGGGCAGGAAGGGGCGCTTTACGAGAAGATCCTGCGAGAGCGATTCATCGATTCCGACCTCATTCTCGCCAACGCCGGACGCTGGGTCGCTGATCGCGTGGCAGCGTAGCAATTTAAGGTTAACCCACAGTTCAGGCAACATTCACCCTATGCCCCGGAACCTCTCGTTTCGGGGCATAGGCAGTCGGACCCCTGTCTGTCTGGTTGTTACTCACCATAGATGAGAAGCATGTATTGCGCATTCGAAACCAGGCCGAAGCAAAGTCTCTGATCCGATCACGTCATTTTGGACACGCTAGGCTCCCAGTATTTTCAGCCGGTCGACCGTGGCGAGCTTTCCAACTTCTTCGGCAAGGAGGTTTCGCGCGACCTGATCGACACGCTGCGTGACCTGCCCGACTTCGAGGCGCTCGAAGATGCCGGATTGTTGTCGAAAGAAACCTTGCTCAAGGGCGATGTCCCGGACGGGTTGATGGGTGGGAGGCAGATGACGAAGATGAACACCCTGATGTCGATGTCGTCCTCGACGAAGCCGCCAATACGCGCCATTACAATCTCCGCTGCCCTAGGCGGCGCAGACCCGCTCGGGACCAGTCATCCCGCCCGTCGAGCGCGTCAAGCCGCTTTCGTCCGCGCAGTGGGAAGCGGTGGTTGACGAGTGGGCAACAAGTTTGCCCGGTTCTGGGCTCGTTGAACGCGCCGGCGGGGCCCACGACAAGCACAACAGCAAGATTCGATGTGCAAGGGCAAGATGCTGGAAAACGCGGGTCTGGGAATATGATTACAGTCTGGTGTCGCGGCATCATACCTGTGCGCCCAGCTAACGAGCAGGCATCTGTCTTATTCGAGCTGCGACTTGGAAGAGAGGCCTCAGATGTTAGAAGCACCCAACAATGATCGCCGCCTGTTTAACGACGCCGCAGTTTCCCGCGCCATCGACGAACAATGCACCGTAGCTGATTTTGCCCCGGGCCGAGCGGACCGGACCTCCTCGAAATCGTCGGCGCGCGCGCGCGACCTGATGTCATTTGGTCCATTTCGCTTGAGTGCAACGGAGCGACTCCTGACGCGGGATGGCGCCCGGATTGATCTGGGTGCAAGGGCACTAGACATACTGATCTGTCTGTTGTCTCGTCCTAACGACGTCTTCAGCAAGCAAGAACTCCTTGCTCGGGTATGGCCAGATGTTATCGTGGAAGAAGGAAGTTTGCGCTTCCAAATAGCCCGTTTGCGTAAGACGCTCGGTGATGGGGTGGACGGCGCGAGGTACATCGCGACGCTCACCGGGCGCGGTTATTGTTTCGTGGCCGCGATTTCTCCCGCACGGCGCAGGGCGAGCACAGACGACCAATCCTCGATAGCTTCAGAAGATGATTTGGGCACTCGTCTCACGCGGATGATCGAGAGCATGACTGAAACCGCTGCTATCGCCGCTAAGCCGATCGGGTCATGCACGGTCACGATCTTTCAATTCAGCGAAGATAGCAAAACGGCGGTGATCGTGGCCGTTGCTAATGCGATGGCGGGAGCGAAAGCGGAACCGCAACCCACCTGTCCGCGCCTCCGACCGAACAGACTGTCGCCGGGTCGCAACTTCCCCTTAGCCGCTGTCGTAGAAGACCGAACCAAGGATGCCGAACGCTCGTCGACAAACTAACCGGCGGCTAACTGGAGGCCCACGTCTCGCTCCCATGTCTGCAGGCCGGTAAGCAACTTATTCGGCCCGATCATTCGGGACATCAAGTTTTGGGTCGCTGCCCAACAACGCGCGGCGCACGCGGCTGGGGGTGTCCTGAACATGTCTCGCGAACGTCGACGTAAGATGCTGCTGGGATGAGAACCCGCATATCAGCGCGATCTGTGAAATCGTCAGGTCGTCTCCCGCAAGGAGTTCCTGTGCCTTGTCGATCCGGCGGCGGATGAGGAATTGGTATGGCGAGCATCCAACGGCGGTCTTGAAGCCTCGAGAGAAGTGAAACGCGGAAAGTCCTGCTGCAGCTGCGATTTCGGCGAGCCCGATGTCTTCTCCTAGATGCGCCTCAATAAAGTCGACGGTGCGTCGCAGCCTGTAAGGCGCAATAACGTGGTCCGTATTTGGTAGCGCGTTGTACGTGGACGAGTAGGCACGAAGTAACCTGACCCCCACGGCGAGCGCGAAACTATCCATCATAGCGTTGATGCCGAGTTGAGTTTGCCGCAACTCCTCGGCGAAACGATGGCCCATGCTCGCAAGCACCCTGTCCGGCGCCAATAAGTTCGGCACAAGCTCTACTGCTCGGCCTTCTATGGTATCACTGCCCAACAGTTGCTCCAGACGGTTGGGGGAAAGATGTAGATGAAGGCAATCCACATCGCCGCTACATGAGTACCAGCGGCTATCGGATTCCGCTGGAACCACTGAGACGTATCCATGTCGCGGACTTAAAGGTCGCGTTGGCCCACCTCCCACCGCCGCACCGAAGCTTTTTGGGCTGTTGAGATAGATGATTACGACGTGATCCAACAACGGAGGAACGTCGAACTCGATGGGCTTGCGTTGAGGAGGCTGGCGCAAAGCCCCGAATCCTTCGTGATCGGAATAGACGTCGGGCAGCGACAGGGGTGTCGAAACGTGCGCACGGTCGTAAGACCTGAGTCCAACGTTGGTTTGGAAAAGTTCCTTGCCCATATTCATATTAGCCTACGCGTTGATTTAGCCGTTTCGACCGTGAGTTGTCTGCAAGGTAGCATAGCGATCGACGCTGGCGCGAAATACCTGAGTGACCGAGCGTCCGCTTGGTGGCGGGCGCAACGGTTGGTGCATAGGCGCAAGGTTTAGCGAGCGGAGTTCGCCCGAGCAGACGCGCCCGCACGGACTAGGTCTTGCTGGGTCGAAACCGCGGGAGGGGTAGACCCAACGATGGTTTCTATCTTCCATCGACCTAGAAAAAGTTCAGCTGGCGTGATCAAGACCCACTGACGATTTGTTCCCGGTCAGCGGATCAGGCTGCCAAATCCGCGAACAGAGGCACGCGTCGCGGAAAACACGAGAACGGCGAAGATTAGCACGCCCAGGCATACAAGGGCGGCGCCGACGCCAACAAGTGGCTCTAGGCCCGGCACGCCCAACCCCTCCAGGAAGAGGCCCGGCATGAACAGCAAGAGACCGGCATTGTAGATGAGGTAGTGGGCTGCCGGCCAACGCCCGGCCGAGCTGGCGGCACCAAGATCATAAAATATGCCAAACAGGGCGCTCGATACCCAACCTAGAAGATTGATGTGAGTGTGCGCGGCAATCAAAGCGTAGTTGCGAGAGATGCCCATGTACATCCCCATCGAGATGCCGATGGCGAACCAGACCACCGCAGTCCGGAAAAAAACTTTAGAAATTTTCAGCATTACCGCCCCTGTTGTTGTCTTTTGGAGTAAAGTTTCAGGTGTGCCTGTTAATTATACTTCATACTTCGATGAACTAAATCTGGCTGATTTAAGCTGCCCTGTCCGACAGGGGTATCTCGGCACCCCGCCTCGCGTATGTTATGCGTTGTGAAATCGTGCGAGCCTTCCATAACGCCGAGCCAGCGCGCTCAGCCTGAGGCCCGTTAGCAGTATCGATCGATCATGTGCTGTGCCGAGTGCAGATAGACGTCGACGGGGTACTCGACGATCTTCTGGTGCAAGCGGTCTCCTCACTGTGCGGCCTCTTCGATCAGATCAGCGACGACCTGTGGCTGTGAGACCATCACAACATGGGACGCCCCCTTTACGACAACGGTGCGCTTGGAGCCTGCCCGCTCGGCCATGAAGCCCAAAGCCTTCGCGGGAATGTTCTTGTCACTATCGCCATAGACGAACCATGAGGGTATTGCCTTCCAGGCAGGCTCACCTGATTTCTCCGCCAACGCGGCCTCGGTGATCGGGCGTTGACCCGCCGCCATCAGCGTTGCCTGGTCCGATGGTACGTCATGAGCGAATTGCTGATGGAATTTCGGTTGATCGATGGAGAGATCCACGCCTCCATCGGCAAGTTTGACGGGAGCCGCAAGCGCCTCGCCCAGCGTGCCGCCGGGAAATTTCCCAGCTAGATCTGCGACAGCCTCTCCTTTGTCCGGTGCAAAGGCCGCCACGTAGACCAAGGATTTCACGTTGCCGTGACCATTGGCGGCCGTTGTGATGACCTGCCCTCCATAGGAATGGCCGACCAGAACGACGGGCCCCTCGACGCTGCCGACCACAGTGGAGACATAAGACGCATCGCTTGTGACGCCACGTAAGGGGTTTGCGGCAGCGACGACATGGTAGCCATCCTGCTGGAGGATTTTGATGACGCCATTCCAGCTGGAGGAGTCGGCAAAGGCACCATGGACGAGAACGACAGTGGGTTTCGCTGGCTGAGCAGCAGCAGTGCCCGAAAGAAGAGCACCGACAATGGCGACGGTAGTAGCAGGCTTTGACATGGTCATTTCCTTTTCTGAGTTACGATATTGCTTGATTTGAGGGTGACGATCAGGCCTGGCTGAAGGCCAGAACGTCGGCATTGATTTCTGCCAGGCCTGAGATGCGCCTTCGTAAATCTTCAGCGGCACGTAATATTGTGACGATACGGCCTATGTATTGGCTGTACTTTTACGTGATTGTCGATTTTGCAGGCGATTGCCGTTTTATATGCCGGCGTCATTTCCTCGCGGTCCAGATCAACGCAACTGCGGAATAGGGCTTCTGCCGCTTCACAAATCTTTGCAACGAATAACCAGCCAGGAACGCCGCGCTGCTGCATGTTTGGGTGCAAACATCACACGGTTGAAGCAAAATGGCCCTTATAAATCTTCCCCACCCAATCGCTGCATTCGTGAATGCTGCCAATGCCTGCAATCTGGACGGCCTGGTTGCTACCTTCGCCGCCGCCGCCCTCGTCAACGACCAACTCAACGAGCATTGGGGGCAGGCCGCCATTAGGGAATGGGCCGAGAGCGAAATGATCGCCTACAAGCTGACCATCTTCGTCGTCCGCGTCGTCGAACATTATGGGCACTCCATCGTGACCGCCAATGTTGATGGCGATTACGACAAGCGCGGCCTGCCCGAACCTCTGGTCCTGACCTTCTATTTTTCCGCTGTGGCTGGGAAAATTGTCCAACTCTTCGTGCTGCGCAACCTGTCGGACATGTAGCGGCGGCGTGAAAGCCGCGGATCGGTTTACGTCGACCAGCGGCACAAGTCCGCCTCGGTCCGAAGTGCGCAAGCGCATTGGGAGACGGGCGAGCGATCCGGCTTTTGCGCCGTGATCGCCCGCCGGATGCATCAGAGGTTGTAAAGGCTTCTTGCGAAGGCGCCGATTCCCTTTGCCTCGAGGAGGCTGATCGGGGCTCGGAACGTGACCCGCACGACGCCGGGGTGTCGGCCGATCTCGATGGCCCCGGCAATCGTTGCCCGGTTTTTCACCTCGGGAACGCTGAGGCCAAGTACATCGGCTGCCCGTTGCAGGCCGTTTTCCGTCGCCTCGTTGAGATTGGCTCCCGTGCCGATGAAGGTCACCGGCGCGTCCTCTTCGATCTCGGCGACGCCATGGCTCTGCGCCAGTGTCTGCGCCCTGCGCCGTTCTTCGTCGCTGAGCGGACGGGCCAGATGCGGCACGTCGTCGACAACCGGGAACAGGATCGGCCCATCGATATTCAGGCCCTTGATGACGCTGACTTCCAGCGTGACGGTTCCGGCCACATCACAGGTATGCCCCGCTATCTCGCCGTCCCCCTGCAGGGCGTGCAAGTCGCCCATATAGATGCCTCCGCCCGGAACCTTGACCGGGCAGATCAGGATGGCACCCTCCCGGACCGTATTTACGTCGAGGTGGCCGTCGGTCTTGTGCAGCGCCAATTCGTCCGGCGTCAGGGAATAGATATGCGGCGCGGCAAGCAGAAACGCGCCGAAATCGCCGGCATTGTGCGAATCCGGCATCGCCTTGGAAGGCGTGGTGCCGAGTTGCCCGAGAAAAGGCCGCAACCGTGTCACGACGCCGACAAGGTCGGCCGGCGCGAATGTCAGGATGGGGTGCTGGATCGAGGCATCCGGCAAGGCCATCAGGCGCTCGGCATCCTGCGCCATGGCTTCCGCCTGCGACTTGCCGACGGTGAGGCCGACCTGCCGGCCTTCGTCGAAGACGATGGTGTAGCCGTTGGCGAAGGTGAAGGGCGTGGCGTCCGCGCCGCACTTTTCGCAGCGGATGGCGGTTTGCCCGATGCCCTCGACGCGTGTCCTCGGCCATTCGGTGCCGCAGCCGGGGCAGACGGCCGCACAGAACGGGTCTCCATTGAAGCGCCCTTCCATGACGGTGTCGTTGCCCGATGCGGTCGCCGCCGAAGTCACGACGAGGGATCGGATGCGGATGGCGATGGCGTCGCCGACCTCCGCCCCTTCGACGGCTACCGGACGCGTGACCTCATGGCCGCCACGGATCTCCGGGGTGATCATCGGTCCCCAGCAGCCGGGCGATGTATTGGCAATAATAATGCCGCCATCCGCGACCGGTCCGAGCATCGGCGCTTCCGGATCAAGAATACCGTTGGTCAATTCATTGACAAAAACCGTCCGCGACGCCCGCCTCGACTGGGTTTTGATCTGGATCGTCATCTGTTTCTCCTTTCGGCGGCATGCGCCTCGACCTGATCGTCAACGCCACATTCTAACGCGGCGCAGAGATCAACGACATCTGGATCGCAGAGTGGGAACAATTCGCGTGAAAATCAAATCCCGCGTCCCAAAGCCGGATCCTCCGGCCTATACGCTTGGTGGCAAGGCGATAATTTTACGCAATTGCGGAATTTGCAGAGAATTGTCGTTTCGACCGATTACGGGGCCAGGCGCGGTACCGAAAACGCACCGCTCGCAGCCGCTAACAACGTTTCACACTGCATAACGAGCGCTTCTGCGCAGCGTCTGTTTGGATACATCCCGGCAAGTGATTTTGGAGTGCAACTTATTGCACGCTTAGGGGATGCATACGATGGATTCGCAGGCTTATCAGTATCGGAACACCGATTTTTCAGCGCTGCAGTTTCCAGACACCAGTCTGGATGATGCGGCCCCCACCATGAACCTGCCCGATACGCAAGGCGGGCCGGCATTGGGCGGCAAGAGAGAGAGTCGGGCTTTTTTCTCTGCGAAAGCGCCAGCGGGATCAAGCGAAGGAAGTCGCTTGGGTAAAGGTCGCCGCGCAGGGCCTCTGTCCCAAGAATCTGCCGCCAGGGCAACGACGCTGCTCGAGGATGTCTACCGGTCGATCCCCCATCACCCTGAAGTGGCGCGAGCAGCCGCAGTCCGCTTGGTCGATCTTCTGACCATGGAGGTAGCCGGATCGGCGAGGATGCAGGGCGGATTGGCTCCGTGGCAAAAGCGCAAGGTCGAGCACTATCTGAAGGAGCATTTGGACAGCCCCCTGCGCCTCGAGACACTGGCCGAGCAGGTTTCACTGAGCGTCAGTCACTTTTGCCGGGCTTTCAAGGAAAGTTTCGGAACAACGCCGCACATGCTGATCATTCGCATGAGGCTGGAACTCGCCCGACGGCTGATGTTGGCCACGCAGGACCCGTTAAGCCAGATCGCGCTGGCCTGCGGTTTGGCGGACCAGGCCCACCTTTCGAAACTGTTTCGCGGTCAAATGGGTGACAGTCCGAGCGCTTGGCGGCGGCGAACCCTGGCGGAAGTCAAAGCGGGGACCAGCAGGCGAGCACCGCCTTCAGAGACGCCTTGGCTAGAGCTATAGGAAGTTTTGCGCCAGCGTGGCGACCAACCGGGCGGCGGCTTTCAGATCGGTTGTGTATGCCTGTCAGTAAAGCAGTCAGGCACCCACTGGAGAAGCATTCGGGCGGCACGCGTTTGGCCGTGGCCATCTTAGATTGCCGCCAAGTCTAGGTGGTTACGCCAAGTGTAGGGTTATCGGCCTGCCGTTGCGTTCGAGTAGTCTTTCGCCTGGATAAAGGCAGAAAGGCCCGAATGAGACGGCGTTCCTTTCAGGCCTGCCATCAATATCCATTTCTCTCTCCAATTGAGTGCGCATCCGACACCGCTATGAGCATCGTCAATAAATTGTCGCGACGAGGCGCTTCGAGGGACGGGCATGCCCGCGAAGCCGTAGGTATGGGCGATCTGGATCGCCGGGAGCGCTCTTCCGCCCTGTGTGGCTTCGACAATTGCTTCCGTTGACAAAAGCGCGGCCTGGCGCATGCCATGCGGTCCGGCCGTGGTGCGCGTTCAGCTCACCCATATCCAAAACGGAATTCGGGGGGTGGCGCCAGTTAGGCTTTGTGAGACGGCGTTAGCAGTCATTAGCAAAAGCAGATCGCCGGGTGGGAGGCGACCTGGCCGCCCAAAAATCTTCAATATTCTTTGGCGGTAGACACTTCCGTTGAAAAAGTATCCTGCGACACATGGAGATCCACTGGGACGCTTGCCGTGGAAATTCTGGCGATGATCGAGGCTGCCGGCGCGATCGAGTGCGGGTCACTGTCCCATGCGCAAGGAAATGCGAACACGGCAGCGCCGACCATGCATATGATGGCCAATCGCGTGTCAAACTCCTGTATGCTTGTCGAAATAATCATTATTACGATAATTATATGGGAGTTTGGCCAACGCTTGCAAGTGCCGAATGATTGGTGTCATAATCATTTCCTGCCTTTGCGGAGCCACCGATGTCATCAAAAAAGCCTGCCCGCGCCGAAACGGCAAAGCTGGCAGATTTCATGTGTTTCGCGATCTATTCGGCCAACCTCGCCTATTCGCGCGTCTACAAGCCCGTGCTGGATGCGCTGGGCCTCACCTACCCGCAATATATAACCATCGTTTCTTTGTGGGAGGAGGACCAGCAGACGGTCAAGGCATTGAGCGAGAAGCTTTTTCTCGAGCCGAGCACGATGACCCCGATGCTCAAGCGGCTGGAGGCCATGGGCTATCTCACGCGCAAAAGAGACAAGGTGGACGAACGCAACGTGCGCATCTCCTTGACCGATACCGGCCGCCAGCTTCGCGAAAAGGGTTTTGGCTTCGGCGAACTGACCATGAAGGCCACCGGGCTCTCGCCTGAGGAATTCCCCCTGCTGCAAAGAGCGATCGTCAACCTTCGCGACAATCTCATCAAGGCCAGCAAGGGGGAACTGTGACGCTTCCGTCAGCCACGCGGCTTGGTCGTTGCTTCCGGCAGCGTCACTCCGTTGGACGTTCGCGCTTCCGCCAATAGGTCCTAGATTACCTTTTCGGACTTGTCGTAGGCGCCTTCGCCGAAATGGTGATAGCGGATCTGCCCCTTCGCATCGATGAAGTAGTGGGCCGGCCAGTAATTGTTGCCGAACGCCCGCCAGATTTTGTAGTCGTTGTCGATGGCCACCGGATAGGTGATCTCGAAGCGCTCGACCGCCTGCTTGACGTTGTCGATTTTCCTTTCGAAGGCGAACTCCGGCGCGTGCACGCCGATGACCACAAGCCCCTGATCCTTATACTTCTCGGCCCAGGCGCGGACATGAGGGACCGTATGAATGCAATTGATACAGGAGTAGGTCCAGAAGTCGATTAGAACCACCTTGCCGCGCAACTGCTCGGTGGTCAGGGGTGAAGAGTTCAACCACTCGACCGCTCCATCCAGAGACGGGAAATGACCCTCGACGGGAAGACCGCTGCGAACGCCCCTTGTGCCATCCACCGCAACCGCCGACAGGCTGCTGGTGATAGGATCTTTAGTTGGCGTCTGCTCGTTCGAATTGAAAACGTCAAGAAGTGTCTGCTCGATGCTGGCTGTACTGGAACTGGAGATGCCGGCGAGGAAACCGGTGTCGGAACCTGTTCCGATTGCGGCCACACCGACAAGAACGGCGATGCCCAGTCCCCGCCTGACCCAGTCGCCGGCACCCAGGGATTGTTTCATGGCTGCGAACACGCGTCCGCCAACCAGGACTGCCAAAGCCAGAGAGGTCGCAGCACCCGCCGAATAGGCAAGGAGAAGAAAAGTGGTTCCCGCAGTTGCGCCTTGAAGGGCGGCGCCGGTCAGCACGAGGCCGAGGATCGGGCCGGCGCAGGGGGCCCACAGAAGTCCCGTTGCCACACCAAGGAGCACGGAACTGCCGACCGTCGCTGATGACCGTGGCCCGCCGGTCGCCTTCAAAAGCCTGTTCCCAAAGGAAACGATCGGCCGTGTCAGCACCTCGGCTAGACGCGGAGAAATGAGCGTCACCCCAAACACGGCCAGAAGGACCAGCGCGGCGGCACGGCCATATATATTGGCATGAACCGCCCAGCTACCGCCGAATGCCGCAAGCGTGGCGACCGCGGCGAAAGTGATCGCCATGCCAGCGAGCATCGGCAGCGTGACCTTGAAGAAAGGTTGTTGCGCGCGAGCAAAGACGAATGGCAGCACCGGCAGGATGCACGGGCTGAGTATCGTCAATACGCCACCGAAATAGGCAATGATCAGAAGGGTCATTAGCGGGGTCCTTTCGATAAATAGTATCGACATAATGGTTATTACAATAATAATTATACGGCATGAAGAAATTTGTCCAGTGCGATGTGCGGGATGATCGCCACCGGCCGACCGCTGCTATTTTTTCAAAAGGCCTCTTCGTGGGGGATTTCGAGGGTGCCTGCCATTAAAACCGCCCGAGATCTCCTGCACAGTGGTTGACCGGCATGAAGGGAGGCGTTTCGTCGTCTATGGCGCCCATCGGGTGAACACGAAATCGTGCATTTTCACCCTGGATTCGTGACAAGCGAAGCATGTTTCATGCTGCTCCGCATCTGCGGGTTTGCCGTCGATAAAACGCCCGAAGCCCCAGCCCCCGGTTGCCGCATATTTCTTCGCGTCCTTGACCATGATCTGGACTGTGGTGGCCGCACCGGGAATAAGGGCTGGCTCGAATTCTGGCGAAGGGACATGCTTCCAGGCAAGCTTGGCAAGAACAGCTCCATCGGGAAAGGGAAGTGTCCCGGCACGATAGGCGTCGGTTGCCACTGAATTTCCCAAAACGACGCGCAACTCGTTCAAGGGCTCGGCTTCAAGCGCCGGCGCGATCAATTCCCACTGTCGATACCCCTCGGGGATCGTGACGCCGAATATGGGCGAGGCTCTTTCTTCGACCGTCGCCTCGGCGACGATTGGTCCAAGAGAAAAGAGAACGATCGCCATGACAATTCCACACAGTCCAACCACAACCGCCCTCATGCTGGCCTCCTTTCGTCTGTGTTGTGTTTATGGCCCGCCGCTTGCCGGCAGGGCTCATGGGCCAGAATTAAACGCCGGCCAGTTCCGCTACGGCGTTGGCAAAGGCTTCGGGCGCCTCCTGCGGCAGGTTGTGCCCGACGCCGGGAACGATCCGGTGATCACGTCTGTTTTTGAAATGGACGGCAGTGGACTTCCCATCCGTCGCCGCAACCACGCCGTCATTGTCTCCGTCCAGAGTGATGGAGGGCACGTTGATTGCAGGCAACACAGCCAACTTGCTTTGAATATCGGCATAGCGCGGATCGCCAGCCACCAGACCGAAGCGATGACGGTAAGAATGAATGACGACGTTGGCATAGTCAGGGTTGTCGAAGGCTATGGCCGCGCGTTCGAATGTAGCGTCGTCGAATTTCCAGTTAGGCGACCACTGCGTCCACAGGATGCGTGCAATTTCGTTCCGGTACTCTTCCAGGCCAGCACGGCCGCGCTCCTGGTGAAAATAGTACTGATACCAGAGTGGGGCTTCGCCTTTTGGCGGGACGGGCTTTTGTGACTTGACGATATCCTGAATGAGATAATTGTTGACGCAGACGAGCCCGATGCATCGCTCCGGATGGAGAGCGGCCGCAACACAGGCGGCGCGGCCACCCCAGTCATAACCGGCGACCACGGCCCGCTCGATATCGAGCGCGTCCATCAGATTGATCAGATCGGCACCGAGTGCCGCCTGCTCCCCGGAACGGAGCGTCGATCCATCGAGAAATTCCGTCGGCGCGTAACCACGCAAATAGGGAACGATGACGCGCATGCCGCGCGCCATCAAAAGCGGGGCAACGTCGGCATAGCTGTGAATGTCATAGGGAAAGCCATGCATCAGCATCGCGACCGGCCCATCGGTGGGGCCACCGGCATAATAAGCGATACTGAGCACCCCGGCATCGATTTTCATCAGCGGTTCAAGGCGTTTCAACGGCGAGAACGCACCGGGAGCGGATGCTGTACCCATGGTGTTGCTCGCTCCGGCAGCGTGGACACACGCGGGTTCTGCCGCTCTCGCGAACTGGGAAGCTGCTAGCCCAATAGTGGCGGCTCCGAGAAAGAGCCGCCGATTGTGACTGATTTTTTCCAGCATGGAAAAGATTCCTTTCTGAAAGATAGAAAACCAAGGCGTAGCGCATGGCGGTCTACCCGCGCCGTCTACGTCACCGGGATGGGGTCAGTATCCATCGACTTCGATGACGGCCTCGGCGAAAGCCTTGGGGGCCTCTTGAGGTAGATTGTGGCCGGTGTTCTTGATGATCCGATGCGTCCGCTTTCCGGAGAACTTTTTGGCGTAGGCGGTGCCGTCCGACGCGGGAGCGACACCGTCCGAATCGCCGTCTAGGGTGATCGTGGGAACCGCGATGACCGGACCAGCCGCCAGTCGCTTTTCCAACGCGTCATAGCGCGGGTCGCCGGCTGCGATGCTCAACCGCCAGCGGTAATTGTGCATCACGATGCTGACATAGTCAGGATTGTCGAAGGAAGCCGCGCTACGATCGAACGTGGCGTCGTCAAAGTCCCATTTCGGGGAATTGACCTTCCAGATCAGGTTCGCAAATTCACGCCGGTTCGCGTCGTAGCCGGCCTTGCCGCGTTCGGTGGCGAAATAATACTGATACCACCAGCCATGCTCGACATGCGGCGGCAGGGGCAACTTGTTGCGCTCGAGATTGTTGATCAGATAACCATTGACCGACACCATCGCCTTGCAGCGCTCGGGCCACAGCGCGGCAATGATATTGGCCGTGCGCGCGCCCCAGTCGTAACCGGCAAGGATCGCCTTTTCGATCTTGAGTGCATCCATCAAGGCGATGATGTCGAGCGCGACCACCGACTGCTGGGCATTGCGAAATGTTTCAGTCGACAGAAAACGTGTCGTGCCATGACCGCGCAGATGCGGCACGATCACCCGGTAGCCCGCCGACGCCAGCAAGGGGGCGACGTCGACGAAGCTGTGAATGTCGTAGGGCCAGCCATGCAGAAGAATGACCGGCGGACCGTCCGCAGGGCCATCCTCAGCATATCCGACATCGAGATCGCCGGCGGATATCTGCTTTAGCAAGCCGAATGCCGTATGGCCGCCTGCACCAGATGGCAGTGCATGAACGGAGTTTTCCTCGGAAGCTTGCGCGCCAGCTCGTCCTGTGGCGAGTAGCTGTGCACCCGCCATCGTCATGGCCGCGAGGCCGAGAAAATGGCGCCGGTTGTCATCGACGGGGTCAGTCATTGCATCGTTCCAATCATTATCTACGGGGGTTGGTATTCGGCCGGCGGTCTGGCGTCAGAGGGAGGTGCTTAGCCAAAGCTTCGGCGCCGGGGGGAGGCGCTCTGCCGGCCGAATTTCGGGTGCGCCGCCTGCTCGTCTCGCGGCAGGCTTTGCCGTAGGTCCGGCTCAGATCAGATTGATCGTGACGCCAATATTTCCGCGCGTGGCCTTGGAGTATGGGCAGGTCTCGTGCGCCGCATCGACCAGGCTCTGGGCAACGCCACGCTCCAGACCAGGCAGGCTGACATTAAGGCGGGCCTGCAGGAAATAGCCGCTATCGTCCTTCGCCAGATCCACCTCGGCATCAATCGCGGTGTCGGCAGGCAGCGCGATCTTCAGCTTGCCGGCTGCTAGGCCCATCGCCCCGATGAAGCAGGCGGACCAGCCGGCCGCGAACAGCTGCTCCGGATTGGTGCCGCTGCCGGCGGTGCCGGGAGACGAAAGCTTGATGTCGAGGCGGCCGTCGGAACTGCGCGACTGGCCATCCCGGCCTCCCGAGGTGTGGGCCTTGCCGGTGTAAAGGACTTTCTCGGACATCGTATGTTCCTTGTTGAATTACTGTTTGGTATCGGCCGGAGCGCCGTGCACCCAGCGGCGCACGGATGGTGCTCCAGCTTTTTTGGCTGAAAGTTGAGAGCTACCGCAGCGACCTGAACGCGGTGCGGATTTCCGAGCTGAACAGCTCGGGTTCTTCCCACGCTGCGAAGTGGCCGCCCTTGTCGACCTGGTTGAAATAGATGAGGTTGTGGTAGCTTTTTTCCACCCAGCTGCGCGGCGCCTGATAGATCTCGCCCGGAAACACCGTCACCGCGGCCGGGATATCGATATCGACGGCGTTGAAGTTGTTGGCGTTGTTTTCCCAGTAGAGCTGGGCCGACGAGATCGCGCTGTTGGTGAGCCAGTAGAGCGAGATATCGTCGAGCATTTCGTCCTTGGTCAGGGAGCGCTCGGCATCGCCGACGCTGTAGGTCCACTGGTTGAACTTGTCGTACATCCAGGCAGCGAGACCGGCAGGCGAATCCGACAGCCCATAGCCGACGGTCTGCGGACGGGTGGTCATCATGGCACCATAGGCGCCGTTCTTGCTGAAGAAGGTGCTCAGTTGATCGTAAGCCGCCTTCTCCTCGTCGGTGAGCCCATCCGGCGCCGGATCTCCCGCGCTCATCGCCCTGGCGGCATCGGCGGGCACGGTGGCCGGCATGTTGACGTGAATGCCGAGCAATCCCGGCAACGACTGCTTCGCCATCCGGTCGCAAACGACGGAGCCCCAGTCGCCGCCCTGCGCCACATAGCGCTCATAGCCGAGGCGCCGCATCAGTACGTCCCAAGCCAGCCCCATGCGGTCGGGGCCCCAACCGGCTTCCGTGGGCTGCTCGGAAAAGCCGTAGCCGGGCATCGAGGGGATGATGACGTCGAAGGCGTCCTCGGCTTTGCCGCCATGCGCCGTCGGGTCGGTCAGTGGATCGATGACCTTCAGCAGTTCCAGCACCGAGCCCGGCCAGCCATGGGTGATGAGCAGCGGAAGCGCATCCGGATGCTTCGAACGGACATGAATGAAGTGGATGTCGAGCCCGTCGATCTCGGTGAAGAACTGCGGCAGCGCGTTCAGTTTTGCCTCTGCCTTGCGCCAGTCGTAGTCGGTCCCCCAGTAGCGTACGAGATCCTGGAGCTTCTCCAACTGGACGCCCTGCGATTGATCCGCGACAGTCTCCTTGGCCGGCCAACGGGTTGCCAGCACGCGACGGCGCAGGTCAGCCAGGTCTTCGTCGGGAATATGCACGCTGAACGGCCGGATTGCGGGCTCCGTGGAGGCAGCGGCCTGTGCGGGACCCGCACCGATTGAGTTTACAATCGCCGAAGTGACGAGGGCTGCAGTTGCCGAATTGACAAGAAAACGACGCCGATTGGTCGTTAGAAATTGTTCTGTCATAGTGGCCTCTCTTATGATGATTGGTCGATTTCATAGGCGTTTACATGAGATTCGCTCGGGTAATATCCAAAAGTACGGTAGACATCCGCATCTTTCTTTTACGTGATTGTCAGATTTGCAGATGATCGCTTCTTTATATTTCAGCTGTCGTTTCTCTGCGGACATCCGAATTGAGGCTCTTGCGAGGACGCTGCCAACATTCGGTCCACGATGAACAGCGCCCAGTGGGGCGCCGTTCATCGTCATTTTATGCTGTCAGCGACCCCAAATACCCCGCCCGTGTGAGTCCGCCGGGTTGTAGGGCGATCCTGTCGAAACGACACTCTGGGCCATCGTCTTCGGGGCCTTCTTGATGGATGCCGTCTGGGACGCGTCCGTGCCCGAAGTCGCGTACAGTTCAGAGGGGGGCATAAAGTTGTCACTCCCGGCGGAAGCGCTACCTGCGGAAAGGATGATCGCCGTGAGGGCGAAAGCAATTGTCTTCATTTCGGTTCTCCAGTTTAAGGTGGTGTCCATCAGACGACGTGCTCGGGAGGATGCGTCGTTCGGACAGCTCCGATCTGGGGTTCCGGTGCGATCCTTTCCAGCGAAATACACGATGCTTAACGTCACTTAACGCTGCTAAACGCTAAGCGTGGGACTTGGCTGTCCAGACCCAAGCCGCCTTGTTTGACTGCGGCTCTCAGAACATTCCGCCGCCGGCGCCGATGACCTGACCGGTGACCCAGCGAGCATCATCGGAAACCAGCAGCGCAACGATGTCGGCAATATCCTCGGGCAGACCGACACGGCCGAGTGGCGTGTTCGCCACTTCCGCTGCGATGATCGCCTCGCCTGCGTTCTTCAATGCCTGCGTCAGCACAGCGCCGGGCATGACGCTGTTGACGGTGATGCCGCGATGTCCGATCTCGTGCGCGAGCACGCGGACGAGATGATCCACGGCAATCTTGCTGGCCGCATAGACGCCTGTGCCTGTTCTGGGCGTCACCGTAAGCCCGGCCGAGATCGAAACAATTCGCCCCCCGTTGCGCAGGCGTAAAGCGGCCTCCCGCAGGGCGATGAACCCGGCGCGCGTATTGGTGGTGAACTGGGCATCGAACATTGCGTCCGTGGTGTCGATGATCGTGCCATGGCGCACGTCGGCCGCGTTGTTGACGAAGATGTCGAGCCCGCCGAAATGGGCGATCCCCTGGTCGAACAGGCCGCGTAGCTCGCCTGCATTGGCCACATCGGCGCCGAGCGCGATTGCCGTTCCGCCGTTGGCCTCGATGCCCTGAACGACCGCTTCGGCATCGGCCCGTTCGGGCGGATAATAGGCGACGACCACGCCGGCCCCATCACGGGCCAGCCGTTCTACGATGGTCCTGCCGATCTGACGTGAGGCACCGGTCACCAGCGCATTCTTACCGTTGACAGACATAGCTCATACTCCAGAACTGCGCGTGGATCAGGCCGCGGTGTTGCGGCGAAGGGGGGCGAACGCATTCGACCAGGCGATGAGCTGGTCAAGCAGCGACTGCAACGCCGGCTGCTGATATTCGCCGGGCTTGAAGACACTGAAATTTTCAAACTCCGTGATCAGTGAAAGTGTGACCTGACTACGGACATCAGCAAGCTGCAACTCCCCAGCGATCAGTCGCAAATGCTCCACAGCGCGAGCTCCACCCACGCCGCCATAGGAGACGAACCCGACGGCCTTGTTGTTCCACTCGACGTAGAGATAGTCGATCGCGTTCTTGAGAACGCCGGAGATGGAGTGATTGTACTCTGGAGTGACGAACACATAGCCGTCGAAGGATGCGATCTTGGCAGACCACTGCTTGGTATGCTCATTCTGATACTTCTGCATCGTAGGAGGATAAGGCTCGTCCAGATGCGGCAGCGGGTAGTCGAGTAGGTCGACCAGTTCAAATGTCGCGTCATCACGCTGTGAGGCGAGTTGATAAACCCAGTCGGCGACCGCTTTGCCGTTGCGGCCTGGGCGCGTCGAGCCGAGGATGATTCCGATCTTTGTCATGGATTAGACTCCTTGCGTATTGGGTTAAGAACGGACTGATAGCGAAACCTGTTTCGCGCCGCCTCTTTGAGAAGAGCGGTACTAAATCGCGCCGCTCCATGGCCGGTTTCGCTTTATGAAGGCTGGTCTGCTCTCGAAGCGATCCAAAGTTCCAATGAACGTGTCTGGTAATCCGTCAGTTCATTAGAGAGCTACTGCGTAATCACATCATTAGACGGTCGGATGCGGTGGAAGCTTTTGCGCAGTTATCGAGATGACCACTAATTTCGATCTGCTAGCCGTTCCAAATACAGAGCTAGCTCGGGAAGATTGGACAGCGGGTTAAGTGGATTTTCTGCCTGGCGACGGCCGATATTGTTCGACAGGAGAGACCATGACGAGACCACCGCGCCGCAATCACACACCGGTTTTCAAGGCCAAGGTGGCTCTTGTGGCAAAATTTGATTGCGTCGCGTGCCGGCTCAACGGATATAACGTGGAGCGGACCGGCTGCGAGACAGGTTCGGTATGAGTTTCTGCCGAGCGACTTCATACGCTTGCCAGTCGGCCGCATTCGGCAGTGCCGGAATGGTGACCAATTCGCCCTGATCAAGCCCAGCCAGAGCGGCGTCGACCATGTCCTCAGCGCTCATGACAATCTGGCTCGGAAGGTGGTCCACCGGCGTCCCTGCAATACCCCAGAACTCTGTGGCGGTCGCCCCTGGCAAGACCACCTGTACCCGGACACCTTTGCCCTTGAGTTCGTGATCGAGGGATTGGCTGAAAGCCAGCACGAAGGCCTTGGCGCCTCCATAGACGCCATTCAACAATTCGGGATGGATGGCAACGATCGATGAGATGTTGATGATCGTGCCGCCGCCCCGCGCAACAAAACCTGGCACTGCCGCATAGGTCAGGCGGGTAAGCGCACTTACATTGAGTTCGATCAACGCCTGCATCTTGTCGACATCCGATCCGAGCAGCGGCGCCGTCGCGCCGATCCCGGCATTGTTCACAAGCATGGTGACGCTGTGGTCGCGGCGCAGGGCTTCTTCGACACGCTCAAGGTCGGCTCTGTCGCCGAGATCTGCGGCGATCACTTTCGCCGCCCGCCCGGTGTCTTCGCCTATGCGCCTTGCCAGCGCATCCAGACGATCACGGTTGCGGGCGACGAGGATCAGATCGTAGCCACGACGCGACAGGCGATCCGCGTAAACCGCGCCGATGCCCAACGACGCTCCAGTGATTAAGGCAACGCCCTTGTTCGAGTTCATATCCGTCTCCTTCTACGCGGCATGACCGCAGTTCACTGATGGCGCAGGAAGGTGCCGTCACGAGTGACTTGATGTGGCTGTCCAAGGTGCGATGCGCCCGATCAAGGCGTATTTCCAATATCAGGCTGATTACCGGTCGGTGATCAGCGGCACCGTATTCGCCGCAGGTATGGGGTGGCGCGATGCGCCGAAAGATTCCCCAAAGTTGATTACAACCTCTGAGGATCTGCCGCCGACTTTAGATATTCAACAATATATCTGTGGGCCTGGCATCCAAAGTCGCAAGCGCTGTTATGAATGCCCACACATCTCAATTTCAATCGTTCCTGATGATGGCGGGCACGTTAACCGCCATCATTCACGCGCGGGCAGGCCAATGTTAAGCTAGCCCTGATGGGAAGAGCAGGGCTATTGCATGCCGCGTAGCGCATTTACGTTTGCGCAGAATTCGGCATAAGGCTTGCTCTGAGCCGCGTCTTGGCATTCTCTCATCATCATCTCGCGATCAGATTGGGGCCTGGCCATGAAGGCAGTTTTGAATTCCGGCATAGGCTTCAGCACTTTCATGCTGCTATCGGTGTAGAAAGATTCCAGGAAGTCGGCAGCATCAAGTGCGCCAGCTGACGCTACGCCGCTGGAGAGGGCAAGTGCCGCACCTAGACAAATAGCTTTAATACGCATGGTATGATCCTTTAGGTTGTCCGATCGCCCTACCGACGATCGAGTTGATGAGAAATTGTCGCCTGAGATTTCCCATATAGAAGTGCAGTTTCGGGGCGGCCGGAATAAACCAGTAATAATTCCGCTGCCGACATGATTATAAAACTCAGTCCCGCTTTAGATCGGCATGTATTGGCAATTGATCCGTTCGTGTATCTCTCTGTCGAAATTCCTACGGATCAGAATTGCAAATATAAGCGCCACAAGATGACATTATCACATACAGGTCGTCTTTCTTTTACATGATCGTCGAATTTGTACATGATCGCCATCGTAGCTCTACTACACACGATTTTCTCTTATCCGGATCGGATCGGACCGCCACAGACCTCCGTGAGGCTTTTGATGCGGCAGAGCGGATACTACGCAATGTCGGGCTTAAGGCCGGCACCGTGGGCTTCGAGGAAGGCGAGCGTCGTCTCGGTCGCCAGAGCCTGGTCGTAGGCCTGCTGGGTGCCCGCCTGTTTGCCGGCGAGGTCCCTGGCGCGCGCCAGGTCGGCCTGATTGCTCACCAGTGTCGCCTGGTCCTTGTCGATCATCGCCTTGTCGCGGGCCACCTGCGCCTTCAAGGCGCGATCGTCGAGCGGAAAAGGAGGTCGCCGGCCTTGACCATCTGGCCGTCCTTGACCGCGATCCTGTCGATCTGGCTGGATATCCGCGCACTGATGGCGACCACCGCCGGCGAGGCGACGAAGCCGATGGCATAGCGCCGGATCGGGAAGTCCGCTGTCGACGCGGCGGCGGAAACCACGGCTGCGCCCTTCGCCCGGCCACCGGTGGTACCGGAACTGTCGGCGGCTCGCGGCGCCGGCGCGGACACCATCTGCCGGATTTTTCCCACGGTCGATGGTGAGAAATAAAGTCCGCCCGCGACGAGACATACGGCTGCAACGACAGAGATCGTGATTTGCCTGCGCATCGCCAAGTGGCCTCACCAACGACGTCGTGATCCGACGTCGGACTATGCGGCAATCCCCGAGCCAACCCGCAAATCCCCACGAAGAGATAGGCTTCGTGCTCGGCTAAACAGGGGCCAAACACGGCATTACGAAGATTTTAATAAGCGAAACGCAGACGGAATCGCGCGCAAGGTTCCGTCGCAATCCTGCTGGTGGTCACGAGAGAGCTATGCGCGCACAGCCAAGGCGGTGAGGACATTGAATTGCCCGGTGATCGACGGACGTGGAGTGCAGGCAAACCTCGCCCGGCGCTTGCGCATCCAGCGGTGAACGACCTGTGCTATTATTAGCCGGCGTTAACGGCCGCGCGCCAGTCGTGCGCATATCGGCCCCAATCTGGAAAGACATCCCTGTGGCCGGCACTTCCTGCTGATGGCATCCGGGTCATGTCTGCCAACAGTGCGGCGCCGACGCTCGTTCCGGTGCTTTGGCCGGTTTGAGCCAGAACGGGCCGGCCGGTTGCCGCCTGCAGCATATCGCAATAATGCCGGTTGGCGGCGAACGGACCCTCCACGACGATGTCACCTTCCGCGCCGATGAGACCGAGGCAGGTCGTGGTCATCATGGCAAGGTAAAACGCAATCGCGATAGGGCGTTCACTGGGCGATGGCGTACCGATCCAGCGTGCCTGCGCTGTGGGAAACGGGCCGGAGCCTTGCTGCACCGAAGGCAGCAGCATGATGCCGCCCTCGATCACGCGAGACAAGGCGTCGTCGTCATCCTCGCCTGCTTCGACGCCGGCCTCCAGCAACTCGAATTCGCGGCCACCCATGAATCGGGCGGACCGCACCGGATCGCCCAGCGCATTGACGTTGACGAGCGTATCGCGTGCCGGGTCCAGCACTACCGCGTCGCCGCCGACCGCCATCGAGACCACCCAGGTGCCGGTCGAGACGACCGAAAACGGGGCCTGCCTTGCCAGCAGATGCGGCAGCAGCGAGGCGTTGGAATCGTGAATGCCGCAATGGACGGGCGTTGAGGGATCAAGGCCGGTGCGTGCCGCAAGTTCGGGCAGCAAGGCGCCCAGCCGGGCGGATGCGGGTTGCAACGGGGGAAAGAGTTTTCGCCATGCAAGGCGGTCGACGAGCGTGGAGAAATCGCCGCGATACGGGTTCCAGAGGTCAGTGTGGCAGCCGAGCGACGTCACTTCGCTTGCCGCGACACCCGTCAGCCGCCATGCCCAATATTGCGGATAGGTCAGGATTGTCGCGACACGGCCAAGCGCTTGCGGGTATGTCCGGCTCTGCCAGAAAAGCTGCGCGCCGAGGTTGAGGCCGTTCTGCAAGGGCGGCGAACCGGTTTCCTCGAATTTCGGCCGCAGGGCATCATAGGAGCCGCGCAGCGTCTGCGGGCCTTCGTCCTCATAGTCGAGAACCGGTAGAGCCAGCAAACCGCCGGCGTCGAGCAACGCGGCTGTCGCTCCATGCGTGGTGACGGAGACGGCGTCGATTTTTTGCTCGCCGCCCAATGCCGTCAGGCTTTCGAGGATAAAAGCCCAGAGCATCTCTATGGCGTGGTGACGATAAAGGCCTTCGGTAACCGGGCGGTTGGCGATCTTGCGTACCGCAACCTCCGACAGCGTTTCCAGATCGACCAGTGCTACCTTGGCATTGGTCTTGCCGATATCTATGACGGCGACGTGGCGGACAGCAGCCATCAGGCAAGCCGATTTCTTCGCAGCCGCCGCCACAGGATCGGCAGGGCGATGACGACGATAAGCAGCAGGCCGACGAAGATCGACATGACGATGCCCGGCACATTGAGCAGGCCGAGACCGAAGGTGACCAGCCCCATAATCAAGGCGGCCAGCACGACGCCGACAATGCCGCCCGCGCCGCCCAATATGTTGACACCGCCCAGCACGACCATAGTGATGACCTCCAGCTCATAGCCTTGCGCGATCGACGGGCGCGTCGAGCCGAGTCGCGAGGTGATCAGGATGCCGGCGATGCCCGACATCAGCCCGGTCAGGCAAAACAGCACGAACTTCGTGCGCTCGACCCGCACGCCCGAAAACTTCGCCGCAACCGGATTGTTGCCGATGGCAAAGATGCGCCGGCCGAAGCTGGTGCGATGCAGCAGGGCCCAATAGAGGATCGCAGCAACCAGAAACACTGTCAGTTCGAACGAGATCACCCATCCGACATAGCCTTGGCCGAAGAAGGCGAAGCTTGCCGGGTAGCCCTTATAGGCCTGGTCGCCGAGAATGATGAAGGCGATGCCCCGGTAGAGGCTCATCGTGCCGATGGTGACCACGATGGAAGGCAGGCCGAAGCGCGTTACCAGAATGCCGTTGAAGGCACCGCAGGCGAGGCCGACCACGATACCGATCAGCACGAGGCCGGGCGTGCCGACACCCATCTGCACTGCCATGCCCATCAGCGTGGATGCCAGCGCGATGATGGCAGCGACGGAAAGGTCGATCTCGCCCGAAATGATCAGCAGCGCCATGGCCAGCGCGATCAGGCCTTTTTCGGTGAAGTTGAAGGTAAGGTCGGACAGCGACCACGGATCGAGGAAATAGGGCGAGGCGAAACTGTTGGCGACGAATATGGCCAGCGCCACGACCACCAGCAGCGCCTCCCAGGAAAAGACGGCGGCCTTGAGCGGCTTGTCGAGCCGGTCGGGAATATGGCGGGCGATGGATGCGTCGGTCATGCCGCTTCCGCCTTCTTCAGGATGATGCGGCCCTGCCGGCGCTCGCCGCGCGCGTTCAGCGCGACCGCGAGGATGATGGCCGAGCCGGAAATAGCCATCTGCCAGAACGGCGATATGTTGATGACCGGCAGCGCATTGGCGATGATGCCGAGGAAGAGCGCGCCGAGCACCGCGCCGCCGACCGAGCCGATGCCGCCGGCAATCGAGACGCCGCCGATGACGCAGGCCGCGATGATGTTGAGTTCGTAGCCATTGGCGACCTCGACCGAGGCGATGACGTAGCGCGAAATCCACAAATAGCCCGCGAGACCCGAAACCATGCCGGAGATGCAGAAGGCCACGAATTGCGTGCGGCCGACGTCGATGCCGGCATAGACCGAAGCAGTCGGATTGACGCCGGCCGCATAGATGGACCGGCCAAGCGCCGTGCGCGTCATCAGGATGAAGAACAGCGCGATGACGAGAATGGCGATCCACGACAGCACCGGGATGCCGAAAAGCGCGGCGCGCTGGAAGCCGATGAAGGATTGGCTCATCTGATCGGCGTTGACCCATGCGCCGCCCGAAATGACGAAGGTCGCGCCACGATAGATGGTCAGCGTGCCAAGCGTCACCACGATGGAAGGGATGTCGAGACGCCAGACCAGCAGGCCGTTGATGGCGCCCAGCACCATACCGACCAGCAGTGCGACGACGATCAGCGCCGGGATGGGAACGGCCGGGTAAGCCGCATTCAGCATCGCCACGACCATGCCGGTAAAGCACAGGTTCGCAGCCATCGACAGGTCGATGCCGCGGGTGAGGATCACCACCATCTGGCCCAGCGCCAGGATCATCAGGATCGAGGTGTCATTGAAAACCTGGCCGAGATTGCGCGGCTGGGCAAATGCGGGAAATCGCGTCGAGATCAGCCCGATCAGGACGGCAATCGCCGCCAGCAGCCAGATTTCGCGAACTTTGAGCAGGCCCTTCATGCCGCGATCCCCGCTGCCGCCCGAACCAGCGTTTCGGCGGTAAGGTCCGTGTTGGCGTGTACGGCAGCGATGCGCCCTTCGCGCATGACCACGACGCGGTCGGCCATGCCGAGGATTTCAGGCAGTTCGGACGAGACCATGATGACCGACAGCCCCTGCTCGACCAGTTCGGCCATGAAGCCGTGCACCGCCGCCTTCGAGCCGATGTCGATACCCTTGGTCGGCTCGTCGAGAATGATGACTTTCGGCGCGGTCGCCAGCCATTTGGCGATGACGACCTTCTGCTGGTTGCCGCCGGACAGCGTGCCGACATCCTGGCTGAGCGAGGAGGCGCGCAAGTCGAGCCGTTCGGTGTAGGTGCGCGCCAGCGCGAACTCTTCCGCCAATTGCAGTACGCCCGATTTGGAGGTGCGTTTCAGCGACGGAAGCGAAACGTTCTGGAAGATCGGCAGGCCGATGACGACGCCCTGCTTGCCGCGTTCTTCCGGCACGTAGACGATGCCCGCGTCGATCGAATCCGCCGCCGATTTCGGCGTGATGGCATTGCCATCGAGCGTGATCGTGCCGCCACTTGTATGCGTTATGCCGGCAATCGCCTGCATGACCTCGCTGCGGCCAGCCCCGACCAGTCCGTAGAAGCCGAGGATTTCGCCCTTGTGCAATTCGAAGCCGATATCGTCGAATTCCGTTGGATGCGAAAGCCCGCTGACCGACAGAACCGGCGCACCGATGGCACCCTTGCGATGCGGAAATATCTGATCGACCGGGCGACCGACCATGAGCTTTACGATTTCGCCCTGGCTGGCGTCCTTCAAAAACCCTTCGCCGACCATCTCGCCATCGCGAAACACGGTGTAGCGGTCGGCGATGCGGAAAATCTCATCGAATTTGTGGCTGATGAACAGCACCGCCTTACCCGCGCTCTTGAGGAACTCGATGAGCAGGAAAAGCTCCTCGATCTCCTTCATCGAAAGCGCTGCTGTCGGCTCGTCCATGATGACGATCTGCGCATCGATCGACATGGCGCGCGCCACGGCTACGAGATGCTTGTTGGCGATGCCAAGGTCCCTCAGGCGCGTATCCGGATCGATATGGCCGGCCTGCATGGTGGTCAGCACCTCGCGTGCGTTGGCGCGCATGGTCGGCCAGTCTATCAGGCCGAGACGCGTGCGTGGCGCGTGACCGAGAAAGATGTTTTCCGCCACCGACAGATCGTCGAACAGCACCGTTTCCTGATGAATGGCGGTGATGCCGTGGGCGAAGGCGGTGTGCGCGGAAGTCAGCGTGACGGCCTTGCCGTCGACGGCGATAGTGCCGGCGTCCGGCTGGTAGATACCGGTCATGATTTTTACCAGCGTCGACTTGCCGGCGCCGTTCTCGCCGATCAGCGCGGTCACTTCGCCGGGGTAGAGCGACAGGCCGACATCGTGCAGAGCGCGTACGCCGGGAAAACTCTTGCCGATGCCGGTCAAGGTGAGGCTGGGTGCGGGGGACCGTTCCGCTCCCTTATCCTCGCTGCCGTTGCTTCGGGCTGTCGTGTCCATGTGCGTATCAAGCCCTGAAAGCGGCAGGTGGAAAAGGGGCGAGGCCTGCGCCCCGCCCCCTGTCTCTCCCGATCAATAAATCTTGGAGAACTCTTCGATGTTCGTCTTGTCGAACTGGAAGGGCGGAGCCATCGCAGCCGAATTGGTGTCGTCAAGCGTCACCTTACCGACGCGGCCGATGGAAAGCGTCGCACCGGGCTTCGCCTCCTCCTTCTTCACGGCAAGGTCATGCGCCAGATAGATCGCCGAATAGCCGAGGTCGATCGGGTTCCACAGCGCGACCGCCTGGGAAGCGCCATTGTCGATGAACTTCTTGAACTCCGAAGGCAGCGCGAGGCCGGTCACGTTGACCTTGCCGATCAGGCCTTCATCCGTCACCACCTGAGCGGCGGCGACGACGCCCACCGTGGTCGGCGCGATGATCGCCTTGAGGTTCGGATAGGATTTCAGCAGGCCCTTGGCCTCGTCCGTGCTCTTGGCCGAGTCGTCATCGCCATAGACGGTGGCGACGAGATTTATCTTCGGAAATTTCTCCGGCAGCACCTTCTTGGCGGCATCGATCCAGGCATTCTGGTTGGTGGCAGTCGAGGCCGCCGACAAGATGGCGACATCGCCGCCGTCCGGCAGGTAGTCGGCGGCGAGCTTGATGATCGTTTCGCCGATCAGGCTGGTTTCCGACGGGTTGAGGTGAAGCTGGCGGCCTTCGGGCGCGACGCCGGAATCCCAGGAGATCACGGTGATGCCGCGCTGCATCGCCTTCTTCAGCACCGGAACCAGCGCATCGGCATCGTTTGCCGAGATGGCGATGGCGTCGACCTTCTGGGCGATCAGCGAATTGATCACTTCGATCTGGGCCTCGGCTGTCGCCTTGGTCGGGCCGGTATAGATCAAGTCAACGTCACCCAGTTCCTTCGCGGCTTCCTGCGCGCCCTTGTTGGCGGCATCGAAGAAGCCGTTGCCGAGCGACTTCACCACCAGCGCGATCTTGGCGTTGTCGGCATAGGCGGCATTCGCCATCATGGCGGCGGAGAATGCCACTGTAACCAGCAATTTCTTCCAGATACTCATAAACTTACCTCCCTTTAGCGTTATATTCCCATCGGCACTGCAGCGCGGACCGGTTCATGCCTGCAGCGAAGATTCTTGCCGTTCGTTTGCGGCCTTGCCGGCGACGATCAGTGTCACGCCCGCGCTTTCCAGCATCTTGGCTTCCCTGTCTTCTATTCCGTCGTCGGTGATGACGGTCGCGATGCGCGAAAGCCCGCACAAGATCAGGCTGGAGCGGCGACGGAACTTCGAGGAGTCGACGAGCACGACGAGTTCATCCGCCTGATCGATCAGTTTCTGTTCGGCCTGGATCAGCAGCGGGTCGCCTTCCATCAGGCCGAGCGGCCCCAACCCCTGCGCGCCCATGAACATGCGGCGCGCATAGAAATTGCGGGTCACGTCGTTCTCGAACGGCGACAGGATGATGTTCTGCTCGCGGTAGATAGTGCCGCCCGAAAGCATCACCGTGTTTTTCGAATGCTTGAGCAGATGCTCGGCGATCGGAAACGAATTGGTGAAGATCGGCATGCGGCGACCGGTCAGGAAATGCACCATCTGGAAGGTGGTGGTGCCGCCATTGATGATGATCGGTTCGCCATCCTTGCAAAGCTCCGCCGCCTCGCGGGCAATCGCGCGCTTCTGCGCCGCGTTGATGGTTTCGTTGACCGAAAAGGGTCGCCCGGCCAGCCCGACGAAAGACGGCGGAGACAGCGCCTCGGCGCCGCCGCGCACCCGGCGCAAGCGTTTCTGTACGTGAAGGGCAGCGATATCGCGCCGGATCGTCGCTTCCGAGGAATCGGTCAGGTCGACCATCTCCTGCACCGTCACGACAGGCTTTTCCTGGACGGCGGACAGAATGATCCTGTGGCGCTCTTTCTCGTGCATGGTTCCTCCCCTGCGCTCACATCTAGCCACGGCAACCGCGCAGTGTCAATCAATTCCAATCAAAATAATCCATTGTGCAGCGCAATATGATTGCTCTTGATCGTTTTTGATTGACGAGACCCGGCATTCGTGAAAACTTGGCGGGTATAGTGCAGGCATCCGCGCGTTCCCTTGGGAGGATCAATCATGCTCGAAAAGCGCTCCGGCTCGCGCCTCGCCAATCTGTGGGACGATGCCAAGGCGGCCGCGATGAACGAGCCGGAACGGCTGGTCTACCGCTCCAATATCCTCGGTTCCGACAAGCGCGTGACCAATTATGGCGGCGGCAACACCTCCTCCAAGATATGGCAGGCCGATCCGCTGACCGGCGAACAGATCGAGGTTTTGTGGGTCAAGGGTTCCGGCGGCGACAGCGCCTCCATCAAGCTGGACGGCTTCGCCACGCTCTACATGGACAAGCTGCGCGCGTTGAAGAGCCTTTATCGCGGGCTGGAACATGAAGACGAGATGGTCGGCTTTCTGCCGCACTGCACCTTCAACCTCAATCCGCGCGCGGCCTCCATCGACACGCCGCTGCATGCCTATGTGCCACACGCCTATGTCGATCATATGCATCCGGACGCCATCATCGCGATCGCGGCGTCGAAGGACTCAAGGGCCATCACCAACGAAGTTTTCGGTGGCGAGATCGGCTGGCTGCCGTGGAAAAGGCCGGGTTTCGAGCTTGGCCTTTGGCTGGAAAAATTCTGTCTGGAAAACCCTGCCGCCAAGGGCGCCATCCTTGAAAGCCATGGGCTGTTCACCTGGGGCGACACACCCAAGGCCTGCTATGAGACGACGATTGCGGTAATCAATCGGGCGATCGAGTGGCTTGAACAGCAAGCGCAAGGCAAGCCGGTGTTTGGCGGGCAGGCCGTGAACGCGCTCGATCCTGCCGCGCGGCGCGCCGTTGCCGCAAGACTGATGCCGGCGATCCGCGGCCTGATCTCGGAAAAATCGCACAAGCTCGGTCATTTCGACGATTCCGACGCGGTGCTGGAATTCGTCAATTCAAAGGAGTTGCGCGCACTGGCGGCCCTTGGCACGTCGTGCCCCGACCATTTCCTGCGCACGAAAATCCGGCCGCTGGTCATCGATTTCGATCCGGCCAAGCCCGATGTCGATGCCGCCGTGGCGAGGCTGGCCGACGATGTCGCGGCCTATCGCGCCGGCTACCTCGCCTATTACGACCGCTGCAAGCACGCGGATTCGCCCGCGATGCGCGACCCCAACGCCGTCGTCTATTTGATGCCCTGCATCGGCATGTTCACCTTCGCCGGCGACAAGGCGACCGCACGCATTTCGGGCGAATTCTACGTCAACGCCATCAACGTCATGCGCGGGGCTTCCACGGTCTCGACCTATGTCGGCCTGCCGGAACAGGAGGCTTTCGACATCGAATACTGGCTGCTCGAGGAAGCGAAGTTGCAGCGCATGCCAAAGCCGAAGTCGCTTGCCGGCAAGATCGCGCTGGTCACCGGCGGCGCGGGCGGCATTGGCAGGGCGATCGCCGCGCGGCTGCTGCGCGAGGGCGCCTGCGTGGTGCTGGCCGATATCGATGAGACGGCGTTGGCCAAGGCAAACGCCGAACTTTCGGCAGAGCACGGCAAGGATTTCGTGCGGCCGGCGCGCATCGACGTGACCGTGGAAGGCGAGGTGCTGGCCGGTTTCGCCGACACGGCGGTGGAATTCGGCGGTATCGACATTCTGGTGTCGAATGCCGGCCTCGCCTCGTCGGCTCCAATCGAGGAGACGACGCTCGCCCTATGGAACAGGAACATCGACATTCTGGCGACCGGCTATTTCCTGGTCAGCCGCGAGGCTTTCAAGCTGTTCCGTGCCCAGAAGATCGGTGGCAATATCGTCTTCGTCGCCTCCAAGAACGGGCTTGCCGCCTCGCCCAACGCGTCGGCCTACTGCACGGCCAAGGCAGCCGAGATTCACCTCGCCCGCTGCCTGGCGCTTGAAGGCGCTGAAGCGCAGATCAGGGTCAACACCGTCAACCCCGATGCGGTGTTGCGCGGCTCCAAGATCTGGACCGGCGAGTGGAAAGAGCAGCGCGCCGCCGCCTACAAGATGTCGGCGGACGATCTCGAGGCGCATTACCGCTCCCGCTCCCTGCTGAAGCGTTCGGTGTTTCCCGAGGACATCGCCGAAGCGGTCTATTTCTTCGCGTCGGACATGTCCGAGAAATCGACCGGCAATATCATCAACGTCGATGCCGGCAACGCACAAAGCTTTACGCGGTAAATAGTTGTGCGTCCTTCGAGGCTCGCCCGCGAAGAACGGAGCTATTGGTTTTCGATGCATTGCGGGCTCGCACCTCAGGATGAGGAGCGCCTGAGCCGACCCTCCCTCATCCTGAGGTGCGAGCGAAGCGAGCCTCGAAGGACGCACGACAAAGAAGGGGAGGAAACATGACCGAGACCATCATATCCGCTGATGTGGTTGAAAAGGACAATGCCGCGCGAGAAGCCGATCTGCGCCGCGACTACGAAAGCCTCGGCGAGCGGCTGGACCGGCGCGGCATCGCCATCGACGCCATTCGCGACAAGGTGGCGGCTTTCCACATAGCCGTCCCCTCTTGGGGCGTCGGCACCGGCGGCACGCGCTTTGCCCGGTTTCCGGGGGCGGGCGAGCCGCGCGACATTTTCGACAAGATCGAGGACTGCGCCGTCATCCAGCAGCTGACGCGCGCGACCCCGAACGTGTCGCTGCACATTCCCTGGGATAAGGCGGACCCACGCCGGCTGAAGCAGGCGGCTTCCCGGTTCGGCCTCGGCTTCGACGCCATGAATTCCAACACCTTCGCCGATGCGGAAAGCCAGAAGCTGTCGTACAAGTTCGGTTCGCTCTCCCATGCCGACGCCGGCACGCGCCAGCAGGCTGTCGAGCACAATCTGGAGTGCATAGAGATCGGCCGGGCCGTCGGCTCCAAGGCGCTGACGGTGTGGATCGGCGACGGTTCCAATTTTCCGGGCCAGGTCAATTTCGCCAAAAGCTTCGAGCGCTACCTCGATGCCATGCGCGATATCTATGCGGGATTGCCCGACGACTGGCGGCTTTATTCCGAGCACAAGATGTACGAGCCCGCCTTCTATTCGACGGTCGTGCAGGACTGGGGAACCAATTACATCATCGCGAAGGAACTGGGCGAAAAGGCCTTTTGCCTGGTCGATCTCGGCCATCACGCGCCCAACGTGAACATTGAGATGATCGTGTCGCGGCTGATACAGTTCGGCAAGCTCGGCGGTTTCCATTTCAATGATTCAAAATATGGCGACGACGACCTCGACGCCGGTTCGATCGATCCCTACCGCCTGTTCCTCGTTTTCAACGAACTGGTCGATGCCGAACTGAATGGCGTCAAAGGCTTCGACCCGGCCCATATGCTGGACCAGAGCCACAACGTCACCGATCCTATCGAAAGCCTGATGCTCTCGGCAGTCGAGGTGCAGCGGGCCTATGCGCAGGCGCTTCTGGTCGATCGCAAGGCGCTTGAAGGGTTTCAGGAAACCAACGACGCGCTGATGGCGACGCAGGCCTTGAAGACCGCCTATCGCACCGACGTCGAACCCATCCTTGCAATGGCCCGGCTGGAAGCCGGCGGCGCCATCGACCCGGTCGCCGCCTATCGCAAAGCCGGCTACCGCGCCAAGGTAGCCGAGGAGCGTCCTGCCGTTGCCGGTGGCAGCGGAGGAATCGTCTAGAGCATCGGACCGAAAAGTGGCTGCCGGTTTTCGGGGTACTCAGATGCTCAATCAAAAGTGTTAGAGAGACACCCCCAAGAAAATCTGACTAGTCAGGCCAGGAGAGCACAGTCCGACTGTTTTTTCGCGGGGTCATGAGCGCATAGTCCGGCTTGGGGTTCGCCGTCAGCACGCTCTTCAGGGCGTTGGCAACGACCTCCGCTTCCCCCTCGTGCAAATTGCAAGGGTCCAGGTAGAAATGGCCGCGTTCGACCTCATGGTTGCGCACGATGATCGGCGGCTCCGCCAGCGACATTGCCTTGGCGAAGCCGGCGGCGGTGTAGCCTGACTCCGGCGTGACGGTGACGAGCAGCCGGTCCAGCGGATTATCTGTCGGGTCCGGCAGGATTTCGGCCTTGATCCCGGGCAGGCCCGAAAGCGTCTTTTGCCACAGCGTCAGCGCCGCGCTCTCGCGCTTCCTGATGCCTTCATGATCGCGGTTCTCCCATGCCTCAAGGGCGGCGATCACGCCGGCGATGCTTTCCTTGCCGACCTTCATGCCGCGCCCGATGCCACGGTTCTGCAAAAATGCGGCCCTGACGAGATCTTTGCGGCCCGCGACGATACCGGTGGTCGGGCCACCGAGGAATTTGTGCCCGCTGTAAATTACAATGTCGGCACCCTGTTTCAGGAAGCGCTGCAAATCATATTCCGACGCGGCGTCGACGATAACCGGGACACCGGCGGCGTGGCAGATTTCGGCGAATTCCGGCAGCGAGAGCATCCCGTATTGAACGGTATGATGCGAGACGACGTAGAGGCCGGCCGCCGTTTTCTCGTTGATCGCTTCCGCGACATGATAGTCGTTGGAGACGCTGACCGTGCCGGCTTGCACAACCGTGGCGCCACAAAGCCTGATCGCCTGGTCGATATTGCCGCCGAAATTGACCATATGGCCGAATTGAACGATCACCTCATGCTTGAGACCCGGTGCGAAGTCGGGCAGGCGCTCAACGGCAAGCAGGCTGTTTCCGGTCATGGCGCCGGCGATGGCCAGCGTGATACCGCCGGCACAAGAGGCCGTGATGAAGCCGGCCTCACCGCCTGTCAGCCGCGCAACGACCTTGCTTGCGGCACGATGCAGATCGTCCATCTCGACGAATTGCGGCGCGATCTCGGCCATGGCACGAATAGCCTCGGGAACGATGATCGAGGCTCCCAGCGCCGTCATGGTACCCGACACGTTGACGATCGGACGCAAGCCCAGGCGCTCGCGGATCGTTTGGTTGCGTCCGGCTTCGGGGATGTCCGCACGACTATTCATGGTTTTCTCCTTCCGAGAGAATTTCGACGATGGCTTCGATCTCGACGGTGATGTTGTTTGGCAGCGAGGCAACGCCGATTGAAGAGCGCGCATGCACCCCACCTTCGCCGAATACCTCGACCAGTACGTCGGAGCAGCCATTGATGACGCGGGAATGGTCGGCGAAGTCTTCTGTCGCATTCACGAATCCCAGAAGCTTCACGAACCTCTTCACCCGGGCGAGGTCGCCTAAATGCGTGGACAAAACCGCCAGGATGTTCAGGCCCGTCAGCCTTGCATGCCCGTAAGCCACTTCAATGCTGATGTCGCGTCCGACCTTGCCCTTGTGAAGGATGCCGTTGCGGTCGAGTGGCCCCTGTCCCGATACATAGAGGATGTTGCCCACCTGCAGGACGTTGCGGAACGTGCCTATCGGAGCCGGAGCCGTCGGAAGTTCGAGGGCGAGAGCGGTGATCTGGTCGTAGGGAGACATGATGGTTCTGATTTCTTCAATGCAGATGGCTGGTCTTGAAACGCGAAAGGAAGGCATCCAGCCGTTCGTTGGACCCGGCTTGCGCCATCAGGTCGCTGGGTGCGCCCTCGGCGGATACCCTGCCGTCATCCATGAAGACGATGCGGTTGCTCGCATCGCGGGCAAAGGCGATCTCATGGGTGACCATGAGCATGGTCATACCTTCCTCGGCCAGTTGCCGCACGACATCGAGAACCTCACCGACCAGCTCCGGATCGAGCGCCGAGGTGATTTCGTCCAGCAGCAAGATCTTCGGGTCCATCGCAACGGCCCTGGCTATCCCGACCCGCTGCTGCTGGCCGCCTGAAAGCTCCGCCGGCAGATTGTCGATGCGGTGGCCAAGGCCTACCCTCTTGAGCCAGTCCTCGGCGATTGCACGGGCTTCCTGTTTTGGCTTCTTGCGTACCTTGACCAGCCCAAGCATGACATTTTGGGCGGCAGTCAGATGTGGGAACAGGTTGAAGCTCTGAAATACCATACCGGTTTCGGCCCGCATGCGGGCGAGGTCGGTTTCGCCACGTCGCCGGCGGCTTCCGTCGTCGCGGAATCCCACTTCGTGACCGTCGATCTTGATCGAGCCCCGCTCGTAGGTCTCGAGGAAATTCACGCAGCGCAACAGCGTTGTCTTGCCGCTACCCGAAGGGCCGATGACCGAAACCACCTCTCCCTTGCGCACGGCCATGTCGATGCCCTTCAGGACATCCACCTGCCCGAATGATTTTTCCAGGCTCTCGATCTTGAGAAGAGGCCGCTCGTTTTCTGCCATGATTTCAGTCCCGAATATATGCGTAGCGCTGCTCCACGAACCGGCTGGTCAGCGACAGGGAATAGTTGATCGCGAAATAGATGAAGGCACCGAGCAGATAGAGCGGCATCGCTTCATACGTACGCCCGATCACCTCGTTGATCGACTGCATCAGGTCGACGACGCCCAAAAGGGAAATCAGTGCGCTTCCCTTGACCGCATCGGTCACGCCGTTGATCCAGGGTGGAAGGAAGCGGCGGATTGCCTGGGGGAAAATGACGGATTGCAAGCGCTGGACAAAGGTCAGTCCGATTGCCTTGCCAGCCTCCATCTGCCCTTTGGGGATCGAGGAAATCGCGCCTCGGACATACTCGATCACCTGGGCCGCCTTGAACAGCGTCAGGGCGAGCACGCCGGCCCAGAACGAGTCGATGGCGATGCCCAGCGGCGGGAAGCCGTAATAGACCACGAATAGCAACACCAGGATCGGAATACCCCGGATGCAGTCGCTGAACAGCCTGATGATCCATTGGATCGGGCGCGGGCCATAGACCAGCCCCACGCCCAGGACCAAACCGCTGGCCAGCGAGAAGATCACGACGAGGACGGAGATCCACAGGGTGATCAGGAGTCCCTGCATCAGGAATGGAAGGGCGTAGAGCATGGCGGCCATCGGTCAGCGCTCCACCCGGAACCGGCGTTCCACGAGGCGTAGCCCGAACAGGATACTGTAGCCGGTAATGAGGTACATGACGGTCGTGACGATGTAGACTTCTACGATCCGGAAGGTGTTGAAGTTGATCCATTGCGCGCCATAGGCCAGTTCTGGAACGGCGATAACGGATGCAACGGACGTGTCCTTGAACAGCGAGATAAAGGTGTTCGAAAGCGCCGGCAGCGTTATGCGCGCCATGGTCGGCAGCCTTACATGGAGCAGCCGTTGCAGCGGGTTCAGGCCGATTGCCTTGCCTGCGTCGACCTGTCCGCGCGGAACGGCCTCCAGACCCGACCGGAACACTTCGACAAGGTACGCTCCCGCATAAAGCGACAAGGTGCCAACGAACGATACCGTTGGACTGTAGGCAAAATCGACGACCGTAGGGACGCCGTAGAAGACGATATAGACCAGCAGGATCAGCGGCACGTTGCGGATGAATTCGACATAGGCCGAGATCATCGCTCTGACGAGCTTGCCAGCCGAGACGTACCAGATCGCCAGGACCAGCCCGATGATGGCGCCGATCAGGATCGACAGAACGGCCAGTTCGAGGCTCAGAATGAGACCGTGCCACAGCTTGTCGAAATGTCGCCAGATGAGGTTAAAATTGAGGTGGTAATTCATTCAAGCTTCATTCGGCTGTCACCCGGCAGGAAGTGTACCCGACCACCATGGTGGTCGGGTACATGAGGTCAGATGGACGGGAAGCCCACCTTGCGTTCCGGCGGTTCGAGGCCGAAGAAATCCATGAAGGCCTTATCGTAAAGTTCGTTGTTGTGGCCGAACATCGCGATGTTGAAAGCGGTGTTGACGAATTGCAGCCAGTCGAGGTCGCCTTGCCGGACACCGCCGCCGTAAAGCTGGCTGTTCCACTGCTTGCCGGCGTCGAAATAGCGGTCCGGATTCTTCGAGACTAGCCAGCGCACGTTGGAGAGATCGACCGCGGAAGCGTCGGCACGGTTCGACTCGAGAGCCTGGAACACGTTGGCTTGCGTATCGATCTGCATCACCTGCGCCTCCGGCAGCACCTTGTGCACGGTCTTTTCGGAATCGACGTTCTGCAAGATCGCGATGCGCGCGGCGCTGCCTTTCGCCTTCAACTCGTCATAGGTCTTGGTTGCGGAGTCCGGCTTCGTCATCAGCGCGACGCCCTCGACATAGTAGGGACGCGTGAAATTGACGATCTGCGAACGGGCGCCCGAAATCGTCATGAACTGCAAGGTGATGTCGACCTTGCCGGTGACGATGTTGGGAATGCGTTGCTGCGCGTCCTGCTTGACGAACTCGACCTTTGTCGGGTCGTCGAACAGTGCCTGTGCTATGATGCGTCCCATGGTGATGTCCATGCCGACCAACTCACCGGCGTCGTTCTCGAAATGCCATGGGGCATTCGTGCTGCCGGTGCCGACGATGAGGTGCCCCCTGTCGAGCGCGGTTCGCAACAGGCTGTCGCTCGCGGCCTGTGCCGCCGCCTCTTTCGGACTCATCGCAACCGAGGCAGCGGCTGCGCCAAGCGCCATTCCGCCGAGTCCTAGTTTCAGAAAATCGCGACGCTCACTTCCTGCTGTCATTGATGCCTCCGCATTTTAGATGCCAAACATTATTTCCAGAATTGGGCTTGTCAGTCTTATATATTGGACTGTATTCTTATATCTAAGACGGTAACGCAGTCTGGATGCGGTGGCAACCGAATTTGGCAAAAAGGGACGAGCGGGCATGGCTGGTGTCGGGGAGGCTACGAGGACCCGTGTTGCACGAGGACCGCGCGAGCGCGGTGTCGACCGGGTTCTGAAACTGCTTGATTTCTTGCAGACGAATGGTGGCCCGGTTCGTCTGGCAGAACTGCCGAAGGCATTGGATGCTCCGAAATCGACGATCTATGGTCTTGTCAGCATCCTGTCGGAAGCAGGGCTCCTCGAGGTAAAAGGCAAGGAGAGCACGGTCTATTTCGGCAAGCTCATTTATCTCTATGGAGACAGCTATCTTCGAGCCAACAACATCCTGGCTCGCGGAAAGGAGATGGTCGATACCCTGGCAAGAGAGATGGGTGAAACGAGCGAACTATGCACCCGGCTGCGCGGAAAGCAGGTGATCGTGCATGCCTGCCCAGGGTCACGGCCGCTGCGGATCAGTTCGGAAATCGGCTCGCAGATTCCGATAACCTGGACAGCCTCCGGTCGTCTGCTTTTGTCCAGTATGTCGAGGATGGAGATAGATGAGATCCTGGAGCAGGAAGATCGCGCGATGCCGAATGGCGAACCAGTCGACATCCCGGCATTTGCCGCCGAATGCCATGCATCGAGAGGTCGCCCTCTGGCAATGACGGTGGGCATGATAAACAGCTTTACGCAATGTCTGGCGGCCCCGATCACCAGCAACCATGGTTTGGTGGAGGCGACGATATGCTTCGTCATACCAATCGATATTTCGGGTGAAAAAAAATCCGCCCTGGAAGCGAGATTGATAGAGGCGTCGAAAGCGATTTCCCTGACGAATTCAGCGATATCGGCGGCCCGAGTGCCAGTCGTCATGGTTTAAACGACCCAAACAGAGCCGATATGGTCCGACGTTTCGGGTTCACTGCGAGATTCGTGCCTTCATAGGCGGGAAATTCGATGGCCGGATACCTATATGAAGTCAGCGGCGTGATTTCGCCGTGATTCACTTTTTACCGTGCCATTCATCTCTGAAGGATTCCGCATGCAGCTTCGCGGTCGCGAACCCACACTCTTTGAACTCTTGAACGACCCAATTGTCCACCTCGTCATGAAAGCTGACGGCGTGGCGAAATCTGACATCCTTTCTCTCTACGACGCCAATTCCGATGATTTGCGGGAAGAAGAGGATATCCCTGCGTTTATGTGCAGCCGTCTGCTCGAGGCGTGTTGCCTGGGCCGTATTTAACGAGCGTAACGGGGATGCCGCTGATGCCCGTACGCCAGGTATCAGCGTACGCAAAGCAGGATGACGGACTGGTCGCCATCTATTGCTTTGCCGCTGGATAAACCGTCTTCCAGTCGGATTTCATGTCGACCACGGTCCAGCCGCGACTGGGCGCCTCATCCAATGCCTTGTCGAGTTTGCCGACATGCGACTCGCGATCATAGGCAAATTCCCGCTCGGCATCGGTGTGGTGGACGATCAGCGCGAAGCGGGGACCGTCATTGAGCGTCGTCCACTGCAGCATCTGCAGATCGCCATCCGAATTCCCCGCTGCGAAGATGGGCCGCCGGCCGATGAAGCGGTTGATGCCGACGGGCTTGCCCGGGCCATCGTCTACGAACTCAATCTTCGCTTCTTTCTTCAGGACTGGCTTGTCGCCGTCCAGTACGTAGGACACGACCCCGGACGTGCCCACCACCTGCTCGGGTGGAATGCCGTAGGCTTGCTCCACCCAGGGCCGCATGAATTCGACGCCGCCCCCCGAGACTATGAAGGTCTTGAAGTCGTTGGCGCGCAGGTAGGCCAACAGTTCCACCATAGGCTGGTAGATCAGTTCATTGTAGGGACGGTCGAACTTCGGATGACGGGCGGTCGCGATCCAGTCCCTAACTGTGCCAGCAAACTCGTCGGTGGTCATGCCGGCATGGGTGACCGCCATGATTTGGCCGAGGCCCTTTTTTCCCGACGCGCTAACGCCTTTGATGTTGCCGGCGAGTATCGACGCGAACGGTTCGGCATCCTTCCATTCGGGATGCTCGGAAGCCATGACCTTTACACGGTCGATGGCGAAGGCGAACTGGAAATAAACAGGCTGTTCGGACCACAGCGTGCCATCATTGTCGAAGACGGCGATGCGCTCGGCCGGCGCAACATAATTTGAACCGCCTTCGGTCGTCACCTTGGTGACGAACTCGGTGATAGCCGATTTCGCCGACCCGTCATTCCACGATGGTAATGGGTCGACCTGCGCGAACGCTCGGGACCCCAGGCAGAACGAACTGACAAAGACAAATGCCAGGATAGCGAAACGGCGGTTCAACATCGGGCTCTCCTCAAATCTCTGCCGTATGGAGGCGCCTCCAGGAGAGCCAATTCCCACAGGCATATCTAACGAAACGGCTCCGCTCGTCGGAGCGAGCGGAGCCAATGGAGCGCTGCTACTTGGCGACGCGATGCTCGAGTGCTTCGTTGATCATATTGTCGAGCCCGTTTCGAACCCTCCCAAGGTCGAGATTCTGCTTGAATGCTTCCCTTCGCTTGATGGTGTCCAGCGTGCTTTCCATGATGTTCGCGGGGTTGAAGCTCGGCGGGAAGGACCGAGGCGGAAAGTCCTTGAACGTGGCTATAAACTCAAAGACGTCGTTCGTTGATCCGTAGACGCCGCCGAGATGATCGATCTGCCAGTCCCAGAAAGTGTTGGACGTAATGTCGGCGCGCTCGAAGGGGTCCTGGAACAGGTTGAAGATCTTCTGCAGGCGAAGCGTCGTGAACGGCTCCGCCCACAATTCCAGTGTGCCGGGCGAGCGCTGCTCCGAGTACACGTATTTGTAGTCGCCCTTCCGGAAGCCGACTAGTTGGCCATCGTCGTCGGCGTAGAAGAAGTTGTCGCGGGCGCTCTTTACCCCGTTGTTGCCGCCCGCAGCGCCGCTCACTGTGCGCAGGAATTCGGACTGGTCGTACCCATCGAGGTGCACCTTGTAGTCGAGGCCGTTGGCCGTGTAGCCAGCCTTCAGCTTCTCGATGATGTCCGGTTCGCCGGCGAACGAACAGAGTGTCGGGAGCCAGTCGTTATGGCTCATCATCTCATTGGTGACCGTGTTGGGTTTTATGACGCCCGGCCAGCGGACGAAACAGGGTGCGCGGAAGGCACCCTCCCAGTTGGTGTTCTTCTCCGAGCGGAACCAGGTCATGGCCCCATCCGGCCAGGTGTTCATGTGCGGGCCGTTGTCGCTCGTATAGACAACGATCGTGTTGTCCGCGATGCCCATGTCTTCGAGCGCCTTGAGCACGACGCCGATGGTATCGTCGTGCTCCATCATGCCGTCGACATATTCGCTGTCACCATGCTGGTATCGGCCGCGATGGCTGTCGCGGACATGCGTGCGCAGATGCATACGGGTCGAGTTGAACCAGCAGAAAAAAGGCTTTCCCTCAGTTTGCTGACGCTGCATGAAATCGATGGCCGCAGTCGAGGTCTCGTCGTCGATCGTCTCCATGCGCTTCTTGGTGAGCGCGCCGGTGTCTTCGATCGTCTGCTTGCCGACCCTGCCGAAACGCGGATCCTCGGTGGGGTCGTCCACGTCGGTCGCCTTGCATTTGAGAACGCCGCGCGGGCCGTACCTGGCGCGATATTCGGGATCCTTCGGATAGTCCGGCAGTTCCGGCTCTTCCTCTGCGTTGAGGTGGTAGAGATTGCCAAAGAATTCGTCGAAACCGTTCACGGTGGGCAGCGATGGGTTGCGGTCGCCGACATGGTTCTTGCCGAACTGGCCGGTGGCGTAGCCGAGGTTCTTCAGCAATCCGCCGACGGTGGGATCCAACTGGCTCATGCCCATCGGCGCGCCGGGGAAGCCCACCTTGGTCAGTCCGGTGCGTATGCCGTGCTGGCCGGTGAGAAACGCCGCGCGGCCAGCCGTGCATGACTGCTCCGAATAGTAGTGAAGGAGCATGACGCCGTCGCGGGCGATGCTGTCGATGTTCGGCGTCTGGTAACCCATCAGGCCGTGCGAATAGGCGCTGATGTTAGAGATGCCGATGTCGTCGCCGAAGATGACCAGGATGTTCGGCTTGTTGCCTGCCGGCGCAGACTGCTCCTGTGCCTGCGCGGTGCGCACGCTGGTTGTCTGGGCCAGCGCGGCGGCGGCGGCAAGTGTCGTCCCGCCAAGCAGGATGCTGCGACGGCTGACGCCGCCCGTGGCAGAGCCCTGCCGCGCGTCCGGAGCCGAACCCCGCTCATCTCTGGATTTATCGCTCATAGCTGTTCACCTTTCTCTTTCTAATGATGAATCGGATGTCGTCCTGACGATGCAGCGGAAGCCGACATGGCTCATCGACGTGTCGACGGGCTGCGCGTGGCGCGCGGCCGGGCGGTAGCGGCGGCAGTAGTTCGGCGCGCAGAGATGCGAGCCGCCCTTGACGACTTTTCTAGGAATCAGGATCGTCGGCTGGCGCACGTCGAAGCTCGCGGCTTTGGGTCCGCCGCGTGGATTCTGCGGGATGCAGCAGCTCTTTTCTTCCTTGTCCGGATGCCGGCTCGACCACCAGTCCGTCGTCCACTCCCAGACATTGCCGATCATGTCGCGGAGGTCGTACCCGTTCGCCGGAAAAGTGCCGACCGGCGATGTCCGCTCAAAACCGTCGTCGAGGAGGTTCTGGTGTGGGAACTCGCCCTGCCAGGTATTGGCCATCTGCTTGCCGCTCGGCGCAAATTCATTGCCCCATGCGAATTCGGCATCCTCGACGCCGCCCCATGCCGCATATTCCCACTCGGCTTCGGTCGGCAGTTCCTTGCCCACCCACCGCGCATAGGCCAGCGCGTCCTCGTAGGCGATATGAACCACCGGGTGGTTCTCCTTCTTGAAGAGACCGCTCTTCGGGCCGAGTGGGCTTTTCCAATTCGCTCCCTCGACGAAGTCCCACCACTCCGTCGGATTGCGAAGATCGACAGGACCCGCCGTCTTCTGGAACACCAAGGATCCGGCGAAGAGCATGTGCGGGAGCGCGCCTGGGTAGTCCTTTGGATCCGGCACCCGCTCGGCAACCGTAACGTGGCCGGTCTCCTTGACGAATTCCTTGAACTGGCGGTTCGTGACGGGTGTCCTGTCAATGAAGAACCCGTCGACCGTCACCTGGTGGGCGGGAGCCTCCTCCCGGTAATGGGCATCCGAGCCCATCTGGAAGGTTCCGCCGGGCACGAAAACCATGCCGGGCGGGCAGGCAGCCGCGCCTTGCACGGCGCGGGCGGCCGTGTCCGGTCCGCCTTCCTTGATGGCATGCGCGACAAAATCGAGGGTCGTGGATTTTGCCGCACCATCGTTGCCAAGGGAGAGATTGTCCGCTTTCATTGGTCCGTCCCGTAATCGCAACATATGTCTCGGTCCGAGTTTTGCCGGCGGCCGCTGCCGTCGGCATCAACGTGCGGTCAGCACTTATGCGGGTGCGCTGGAACGACATGCTCGTTCACTCATTGGCGTTGTCCGTCCGCGTCAGACAGACTCGTCCGGTCGCCGACACCCTCGGAAGAACGCATGTCCTATTGAAGTACGTTACCGTAACAGGCCCACCTAGCGGGGATGTCGCCGAACATCAGGTTCGGGAACCCTGCTCAGCTCGTATGGCGCGAGGCCCTTCAGCGTCTTGAGGCGGCGGCCGAAGCTGTAGGCGTCGATGAGGTCCTTGCGCCCGTTGTTACTGTAACGTGCTCATGCATTCCAACAAACTGAGTCACAGTTTTGTTGATGGGATACCGCGTTGTCCCAAGCAGACCTTGTTCCAAGCAACGGGGATGACAAAGGACTGACAGGCGCTCTGGCGAAACTCGGGCATGGGTTGCCTGCGTTATGCAGAGGCTGTTTTCGCTGGGGAGGCACGACAATGCCGACGGAAGTCGACTATAGCCACCAAGGACTCGTCAAGCTGATGCTGAAGATGCCGGCCTTGCGTGGCCGATTGCAAATCCTCAGCAGAAGGGACCCTGATGTCCTGGGCCTTTGCGCTGCCTTCGGAGAGGCCAGCATCACGCTGGAACGGCTCCTCAAGGAAAACAGCCCTTCGAACCGGGAGAAAATCGAAGATTACCGGAACATATGCGACGAGATCGAGAACGATATCATTTCTCTTTGCGCGACCGAATGAGTGGCAACGGTCGCCTGGACCAGCAGGATGCGATCCGCACCTTCGGCGATGACGGCACATCGCCGTGACTACAAGGCGAGCGACACGAAACGCGCTGCCTGAAGACCACAGCCGTGCGAAACGGCGAAGGAAGAGACGACTTGTTACAGTTACGTACTTCGCTTGATCGCGCGATGCGGCAAGGTGTGGCTTCGGCTTCGTTGGGCTGAGGCAACGTGAGGGGACTGTCCGTGAAAACCAGCTTATTCAAATTGGCAGGCGCATCTGCCGTCGCGATCTGTGCGTTGGCATCGACGAAAGCCTTGGCCACCGAGTCGGCTTTCGGGCGTTACACTCCCGGTGTCTTTGCCGCACCAGGCGTCGGGTACGTACCTCCTGTGCCGGGCGTGTATTGGCAGAGTTCCACATTCTATTATCATGGTTCCGCATCGAAGGACGTTCGGATCCCCATCGGCGGGTCTACTCAGCTCGGCTTGAAGAGCGATTATTTCAGCCAGACTTTCACTGGCATATGGGTGCCGGAGTTAAAGCTCGACCATAATTTGACGCTGGCTTTCAGCATGTCGCTGCCCCTGCAGTACATGCGTGCCTCAGTCGACGTGGGAAGATTCGGCACATCCGATACTGACGGCGGGTTGGGTGATATCATATTCGGTCCCATGCTCGGATGGCATTCGGATGCGGGAACAACTTTTGCATCCGCCAGCCTGCGTGTTTTCGCGCCGACCGGCAATTACGATCAAGACGCGATCGCCAACATAGGCACCAACTACTGGACCTTTTCGCCGAACCTGTCCTTCACCACCGTCAATCCGACGACTGGCCTCGAATTCGATGTGACAGGCGGTATCGACTTCAACACCCGGAACCCGGCCACTGGCTACACGAGCGGTGCGTTGGCGCATGTCGACGCGGCTGTCATCCAGAACTTCAACAAGCAATTCGGTGCGGGGATATTTGGCTCGATCCTTTATCAACTCGCGGACGACAAAGGTGCTACGGCAGACCGCCTTGATGGCTTCAAGGGGAGATCCTTCGCCATCGGCCCGATGCTGAAATATACGGGCGGATCGGAGACAAACCCCATCAATGCTTCCCTCAGCTGGGCACCGGAGTTCGGCGTCAAGAACAGGATGAGGGGAAACGCTTTCTATCTAAACGTGTCCGGCAAGTTCTGAGGCATGTCGCCCGAAAGTGGGAACCGGTTTCGGGGCAAAAAAAGAGCTTGAAGCGCACCGCATGAATCCATTCAGGTGCAATGCGCTTGCAAGGCCGCCAGGCGGATCATTCGAGTGAGCCGCCCCGTGGCGAAACCAGCAACTCTTCCGCGGCCTTCCCGGCTTTTTTGTCGGCGCCTTCGGCACGACCGCTGACCTGTCTGATCAAATTGCCGGTATGGCCTGAGAGGTTGCGCCGCGTGGCCGGATCAACGACGGAAAGCGGAGCGCTGACCGCAAGGCCCACTCCGGTTCCCACAGCCTTGGCGGTGCCGGCCGCCAGCATCGTGACGCTGTCTCCGAGCCCGATGCTGGATTCCGTGAGTGTCTGTCCCGCCACCAGCCGCGTCCCGATCGCCTGGACGATCTCGGGACTTTCGGCAAACTTGGCGTGGTGGGAGTTGCCTTCGGTCTCGAGCTTCGTCAGGTCGATCATGGTTATGCCGGCCTTTTGCGCAGCGCTGCGGTAGGGTTCGGCGTTGGGATCGATCTGACCCAGCCGATTGACGTTGCCTGCCACGATCCGCGAAACCGCAAGCGCGCGGTCGTCCTGGGAGACGAAGACCGTGAAATTGGGATGATGGTCGCCCAGATCCCGAAACTGCCTGGCGAATACGTCGACGTCGATGTCGGGCGAGGCCAGGATCACATTGTGGATCTTTGGCGCGACGCGGCCTTCCCTGATCGCCATCTGGCGAAGCGACTCCATCGCCAGCCATGTGCCCATCGAATGGGCCATGACGGTCACTTCGTGGACGCGCGGATCGCGTGCGAGAAGATGCAGCAGCGTCTCGAGCCCGTCACGGGAGTAGATCGTACTTTCGCGGTCGTAGTTGTAATCGAAGACACTGCCGCCGGAAGGCCAGGTGAACAGGATCGGCGCGACCGCAGCCTTGGAATCGTGGAAGATCTGGGCGAAGCGATAGACGGCGTCCTCGTACTGGTTGTTGAACCCATGGACGAAGACCAGCACGTCCCGGCTTTCCGGCAGGTTTTGCGCCAGCCATTCAGACCCGGCCTTCTGCGTCGGGGGCAGATGGTTGACGGCCATTGTGGCGAAGTCCGTTTCGGGGTTCGGTGGAAGCCGCTTCGGCCATTGTACCTCGCCGACCTTCCTGGCCGAATCCGGCGGGATGGAAACCTTGATCGCATCGATCGAAAAGCCACTGTCGCGTTGGCCGCTGTAAAGCGTGCCCGGATCGCCGGACGGACGACGCGTCGTGACGACCAGAAGTTCCGCGACTGACGCGTTGGGGACGGTCGCGGCAACGGGAGCCAGCACGCCCACAGGGTGGCCGCAGCCCGACAGCACGGTCACCAAACAGGACAGGGCGACGAGGCTGGCCCCACAACCCAGTTTGGCGCGATGACCGGGCCGTCGGGCGCAGCTCAATTCAAATAACTCCGCTCGGGCCGAACCGGTTCAAGGGGTAGGGCGGTGAGCCAGCCGCCATGACCGTACCGGCAAGGAGGCTTGACGCCAGGATTGCAATAGCCAGGCTCGATCGTGGCATGACGTCCTTGTTCCCCCAAAAGCCGCACGCTTCGTTATCCCATCTTGCCTCCAAAGAAGAGCGCATGACGGGCAGGCGACGATAGCGGAGGGTGCTGTGATGAAACGCCGAACCTGAAGTACGTTACTGTAACAAGCCGGGGGGCTCGGCAGGCGCTTCGGGCGGGCTTCACAGTCACTATAGCCTTGCCGGGCAGCGAGGCGCGGCTTTGGTCTTGATCGCTATTGGATGGGCAATCCGGCTTTGGAAATACCGTCCTGCAGCAGCGAAACAAAGGTGGGATCGAAGTGGCGTCCCGTCATGTAGCTGCGAAACGAAGCCTCCGACCCCAAGCCCGCCCTCTGCAGCGAGGCCGCTGCTACCTGTGCGGCCGGTTGTGCTTCAAGCTGCCCTAGTGTCGCGAGATGCAGGATGCCGACTACGCAGCAAGACGCCGGATTGCTTTGTACAAGATGGGCGAGCGCCTCCTCATAGGCTCCGCGCCGATAGGCATCCATGGCCAATACGGCATGAATTTCGGGGCCCGCCGTTTCCGCGAGATCGCGCGCTTTCTCGACAAGCGGTATCGCGTCGTCCCAACGCCCGGTAAGCGCCAGCACACCGGCAAAGGCGGCCGCGGCGTCGTGGTCGTACGGATTCAACGCCATTGCGCGGCGGCCAGCCCTGATCGCGGCGTCGGTATGGCCGAGACGGAATAGCGCTTCCATTTGCGCTAGGGCGCCACCGGCCGAACTGGGTGCGAGAACGGTCGCCGTGTTGGCCAGGTTGAGGGCACGCCTGGCCAGATCACCGGAAGGCTGCACGGGATCGAGCATCGGCAGCACCCGGGAAAGGGCGGCATGGGCGGCGGCGTTGCCCGGCTGAATCTTGATGGTTTGCTCGAGGCAGGCTTTCGCCGTTCGCAGCGTTGCCGGATCGGGTGAATGCAGCGCCCGATAGGCACGCAGGACGCACCCATTGCCCAAGGTCGGCGCGGCATAATCCCTGCGCAACTCGGAATTGCTGATCGTTCCCCGCAGGCCGGCAATGCGATTCGCCAGCCGCGCCACCATCCGGTCCCGGTCTTCCGCCTGCTGCGGTATCGGTTCGACACGCGATAGGAGGACCCCGCCGCCGTGGCGGTCGCCGACCTGCCACCAGAGCGACTGCTGCGGCGACTGCGAGCGATAGTCCACAGCGATCTGGTAGGCGGCCTCGAACGCCCGGGTTGAAGGTGCCATTGGCGCATTGTCAAGCTGGACCTGAGCATCGGTCCCGTCCACAATCGTGACGGTCTGGAACCGGGACATAGCAACAAGCAAGGCCTCTTTGAGATCTCGCGCGGCTTCGGCGGTTTCGTCGCCGCTTGCCGTGACAGTCAGGATGGTTCGGGGTCTTTCCGATAGTGCGCCCCCCCGTGGCGTCAGAAATTGCCACAAGGCAACCCCGGCCAGTGCAACCCCGCCTGCGATCAGTGCAGCCGCAAGTCCTCGAAACAGTTTTGCCGCATGCGCAGAGTGCCCTTGCCCGGATACGGCATCCGAAATGCCGGCAACAGTGACCACCTTGTCGACGGCCGGGGTCACAGGCACCGGCGAAGGGTGCCGCCTGCTGATCGTGGGCACATACCCGCCCTTGGGCAGATCAATGCGAAGCAAGCTCTGCTGCCCGTGAACTTCGTAATAATGAGAGAGTGAGGAGCGGAGCCGCATCGCTTCTATCCGCACGATGGGGTCGATTATCGGATCGAAATCCGTTGGTCGGCCGAAAACGTCCACGGCGACCGAATAGGCTTTGATCTTGTCGGTAGCGCCCTCGAGCACCTTTTCCGTGACGTAGCGCAAAAAGCGTTTGTTCCGTTCGGATGAGCGAAACCTGGGATCGGTCAGCACCCGCTCCAGTTCCGCCAACGTCTCCTCTGCGGAAACCGGCGAATCCCTCGGCTTACCGTCGAAGAACGACTGCACCCCTTCGGCGGCTATCCGCTCGCGTGGCGGTCCCCTTCCCATTTTGACCAGGCGCAAATGAAGCCGGCCAGGCGTTTCCTGCTCCCAAAACATTTGCTAATTAAGCTTTCTCTTCAATACCTTACCCTGCTCTGCGATTTGGTCATTCGGCTGGTCCATGCTAGGCGTTGCCGTGCAGTCGCGTCCACAAGGTGGCACGGCGGACGGTGTGCCGACATATCCTGTTCGACCAGAGGGTCGATTAAGTCGATGAAGTGGCGGTTGGAGCGGCTGCCGCGCCAGGGGGGGTACAATGAGCGTCGTTGCCGATCCCGAACAGCAAGGGTCGCATCCGGTCACTGTCCGCAACACACGTGCCCAGATTTCAACGCGCGAACCTGTGGCCCTCCCCAATATGAGCCTGGAACGAACATTGGGTTCGTTCTGGCGGGCGCAAACCGCCGGCTGGCTTTTCGGTGCGGTGTTCGGCTTCGTCAGCCGAATCATCGCCTTCGAAGATCTGCCGCTTGCCCTGATGCTGACGGCTGTTCTCGAACCCATCGGGTTTTCGTTGACCGCCATGGCCCACTCGGTCTTCCGGAACCGCATCAGGCGCGGTGTAACCCTGATGGTCGTCGCGGTTGCGCTGGTGTTGTCGGTTCTTGCCGGCCTGGGCCAGATGCTGGTTGCCGATGCTATCAAGACGACGATGCTGCCGCAGAACGATCCCAACCTGGTTTCCAGCAAGCTTGTCGTCCCTGCCGTCTATTATGCGCTGGTGTTCATGGGATGGTCGCTTGCCTATCTATGGATCAACGCCGAAGGCGATGCGCGCACGGCGCGGTTCCAACGCGGCAAGGCACGAGAAGCTGCCCTCAACGCCGAATTGAACCGGCTGCGTTCGCAGCTGGATTCGCATTTCCTGTTCAACGCCCTGAATATCGTGGCGATGGAGATTCCGGAATCACCCGATATAGCGCTTGAGATGACAAAGCGCGTGGCAGCCTATTTGCGCTACTCTCTCGCTCATCATGACCAGCGATTGTGCTCCCTGGCCGAGGAATTGGAAGCGGTGCACAATTATTTACGCATCCAGGAACTGAGGTTCGAAAGCCGGCTGGATTATAAGTTTGATGTAGACCCGAATATCGAGGAAGCCTGGGTTCCCCACCTTGTCTTGCAGCCGCTTGTCGAAAACGCGGTCAAACATGGCCTCGCCACCGCCAACGGGCATCTTGCCATCACGGTTACAGCCGAACGACGCGGTACGCAACTTGCGGTGGAAATCCGCAACTCCGGTCAGTTGAAGTGGCACAGCCGGGACCGGCCGGCAGTCGGTCTTGCCAATACCCGACGCCGATTGGAACTGCATTATCCCGACCGCCATAGGCTGACCATCAACCGGGCAGGGGAAGAGGTGGTTGTAAGACTGACGCTATGGGGGAACGCATGTTACGCCTGATGCTGGTCGATGATGAACCGCGCGCACGCCGTGGCCTGAAGCGGATCATAAACATGAACGCGGACACCGAGATCGTCGGCGAAGCGGATTCGATCGCCGCCGCGTGCCAACTGGCCAACGCACTCAAACCGGATGCCATCTTTCTGGATGTCGAGCTTGGCGACGGGCGCGGCTTCGACCTTTTGGATCAGATAGAACCGGGGCCGGCCATCGTCTTCGTCACGGGGCACAGTGGCTACGCGCCGCAGGCATTTGATGTCGCTGCGCTCGACTACCTCCTGAAGCCGGTCGATGAAGACCGGCTATCGGTCACCCTGGAACGAATACGGCGGTTTCAAGAGCAGGCAGGCCGGGATCGTTCAGTCCATCCGGATCAACCGCAACGCGTCCACATCAGGCTGCCCGGCCGTTCGGCTATCGTGCCCGTCGACAAGATCGCGCTCCTGATGGCCGAGGGTGATTTCACCCGCATCCTGATGGCCAACGGCCACAATCATTTCGTATGCCGCTTGCTCCGAGGCTTCGAGGCCGAGCTTGCCGAGCCGCCATTCGTGCGGGTCAGCCGCTCGCTGCTTTTCAACCTCGATCATGTGGAGAACGTCGCCGCCCATGATGGCGGCCGATCGGTCGTGTCGTTCGGCAGCAAGCTGGAGCCGGTCGTGCTGGGGCGCACGCCCACCCGGCGCCTGCTGCGCTACCTTCCTGCCCATTGATCGAAACGTGCTTCAAAAGGAAGGCTATGCCGTAGGCGCGCCGCCTGCCGCCGTCCATCGCCTGGGCCTGCCCCGCTCGCTTATGAAGTAGACGATACTGTAGGTGACAATCGTCGCGTCGGCGAGAAAGGCCGGAAGGTAGCCCATTATCCACGGCTCACCGAGATTGGTGAGAAAAAGATAGACGACAAGGCTCTTTTCGACAGCGCTGAACAGCATCGTCTCGAAGCGCAGCCATGGACGAAACGCGGCGACAACCATCATGGCGCCGATGCAAAACACCATGAGACCCCAATGCCGCAGGACCGGTACGCTGGAGGGTGTGTAATCGACGAAGCCGCCGAGGAGTGACGTGATCGCACCGATGTCGAACGCAAGCGGCAGCGTCGCGCATGTGACCAGCCCGAATAGGATCAGAAACCACTTGATGGTCCGGTCGACGAAAGCGTTGATGGCATGCATGGCTTCTTCCCGACCCCGATGATAGGCACCGATGGCACAATCCCACTCTGAACTGCCGATTGGAGTACGTTACTGTAACAACGACCCTCGACGGCAATGCTGCTCTCTCTACAATTGAAGCGGGTGTTGTCACGTTATCTGAAAATGATTGCACCGATCCCGGTGGCGCCCAATTCAAGCAAGTTCTTATTCCGCCATCGCCTGCAGGCGGTGAATGTGGATGGCGAGAGCAGAGCGTTTTGAACGGGGCGGGACGAACAGATTGCGAAAAGCCGAGGTGAGTTCGCTTGGGTTCTTGTATCGGTCGCACCATCGCGATCAGGACGCGCAACAGATTGGGCCGCCTCATTCTACTGATCCCATAATGGGAGGGCCAAAGAGTCGATCCCGAAGAGAAGCTAGGGGCCGCGAAAGACGTTAATCACCAGCCGAGCGGAAAGCCCGAAAGCGCTTGACCTCAACACGCCGAATAGAGAAGAACCCCGCGAAAGGGCTGTCCTGTTGGATACCGAACTCGACGGATTGCCGCCTGAACTGCGCTGGCGCGAATGGATGACGCGCGTCGAGGCCGTCATCTTCGCCTCGCCCGAACCCGTCACGTGCGACCTGCTCAAGCGCGTCATTCATGGCTTCCACTGCAGCGCTGTCATCAAAGCTTTGGTCGATACCAATACCTTTAGTAAACGCCTTCATAGGCGGCGAGGATTTCCTCCTGCGTTTTTCCTTCAAGGAAGGCGATTTCACCCTTCTTGTGCTTGACGTAGGTTTCGGAGAACCCCTGCGGAAGCCAGCTTTTCACAACATCGTTCGCTTCGAACCGTTCCAGCGCGCTTCCAAGCGTCTGTGGTAGGCGGACATAACCGCGCGCAGATAGAGCCTCGGCATCGAGCAGCGATAGGTCGTCTTGCGTCGCGTCCGGCGGCTCCAACCCCTCCTCGATGCCCTGCACCCCGGCATGAACGAGTGCAGCCAGTTGCAGATAGGGGCTTGCGGTTGCGTCCGCCGCGCGGAATTCGAAATTGAACTGCGACGCCTTGGCAATATCGCTGAGATCGGACACCGGGCAGATGCGCACGGATGCCTCGCGGTCGCGGTAGCCAAGATTGTTGAACGCCGCACTCCAGCGGTTCGGCGTCAGCCGCAGATAAGACACCACGCTTGGCGCGGTGATCGCCACGATCGAGTCGAGATATTTCAGGATACCGGCAACGAACTGCCCGGCCGGTTTCGACAGTTCGTGCCTGCCGGCGGGTTCGTAGGTAGCTGGCGTCCCGTCGGCCGACAGAAAGCTCATATGGATATGCACGCCATTGCCGACGCCTGCCGGATCGCGAATCGGCGTGAAGGTGACCGTATGGTCGAGACGGTCGGCGACGGAAAGCACCATTTCGCGGGTGATCAGCGAATGGTCGGCGATGGTGACGCCGCGCTGCGGACCCATCGTGACCTCGTACTGGCCCGTGCCGAATTCTTTCATGAAGGTATCGGGCGCGACGCCCGCCTGGCGCATCGCTGCGATCAACGCCTCGGCAAAAATGCGCTCGGAGCGAAATCCGGCCAGCGAAAACGCGTCGCCCGGCGGGCTCGGACGGTTCTTGAACTGGAACTCATGCTCGAACGCCCCGAACAGGGTCAGCCCGGTGACCCGCTCAAGCCTCTGCAACGCAGCGCTCAGGATAGAGCGCGTGCAATATTCCCAGGGCCTGCCGTCGGTGTGCAGGATGTTGCCGATGGCGAAGTGTTCGACCGGCCCGTCATCCCCGAACTCGACGCGTACGCGTGCCGCCGGGTCGGGGATCAGCGTCAGGTCGCCAAGCGAGCCGAACGGGCTCTCGGCGATGGAGTCGAAACAAGTGATCTGAACATTGGTCGGCGTCCAGCCGATGCCGCGTGAAAGTCGCTTGTCGAACTGCGATGCGGGAAATGCCTTGCCCCGGACTTTGCCAGCCAGGTCGCTGGTGCAGGCGACCACCATTTCTTCACGCTTCATCGAGCTTCGAACTCCCTTTTTCCGGCCCGGCACCGGGCGAATTCAGCCGCACGGCGTCCCAGGCTTCAATACGTTCGCGCGTGGCGGTCCAGTCTGCTTCAGAGACCTTCACGATGAGGGCCTCCATAAGGGCGAGCACGCAGACCGCCGTATCCCAAGCCGTGCCGGAGACGATGGGCAAGGCGACGACGATGTCGCTGTCACGGGCGACCGGCGACATCCATTTGTCGGTGATCAGGATGATCGAGGATTTCCGCTTCTGGTGGATGGTTTCGGCCAGCATGGCGATGTCGGGTTGATAGCGACGGAAATCGAACAGCACGACCACGTCCTGCTTGCGCATGCGCAGCACATATTCCGGCCAGAGTTCGTGCGCGCTGGGCAGATGCTCGACCCGGCCGCGGATCTGGCGCAAATGCACCGAAAGATAGGTCGCCAGGCTGTCGCTGATGCGTCCGCCAAGGATGAAGATGTTGCGCGTCGGGTCCGCCAACAGCCTGCAGACCGCGTCGAACTGCCCTGATGGGCCGTTCTGGGCCATCTCCTGCAAAATCTGGCCGAGCCGGCCGGCATATTCGGCCAGAAACCCCTCCGGCGCCGTCTGGCCTGCGTCGCTCTTCAGATCGAGCGGGGAAAGCTGGCTTTCCTTCAACTCGCCGATCAATTGGCGCTGGAAATCATGATAGCCGCCAAAGCCGGCCTTGGCGACGAAGCGGGTGATCGATGGCGCGCTGACGCCGGTTCGGCCGGCCAGTTCCTGTATCGTATGCAAGCCGGCGAACGGATAATCCGCAAGGATCGCATTGGCGATCTTCCGCTCGCTGGCGGTGAACAGGGCCATCATCTCAATTATCGTGGCGCGGACGGTCATCGGCGATGTCAATCGAGGGTTTGCGCTTCGGATACGCTGGAGCCCGCATTACTCCCACAATGAAAATTATTGGTCAAACTGAAACATGTAATTGACTTTGGTTGAAATATTTCATCCATTCGAGGCTGTGGACAAAGCGGGCGCAAGCCGTGAAGCTGAGGCGATGTTGCAGACACTACAGCAAGACAGCCCTTTGTTGAGCGGCGCCGAAATGGCGCCGGTCGAGGCCGTCAACCTGTCGGGTGCGTCGCCCTTCGTGCTGACCTGCGAACATGCCGGACGCGCCATACCCCGATGCCTGGGCGACCTCGGCATCAATGCCGCGGAAATGGATCGCCACATCGCCTATGACATCGGCGCCGAAAATCTCGCGCGCGCCATGTCGGCGCTTCTCGATGCACCCCTGTTTTTGCAGCGTTACAGCCGGCTTGTTGTCGATTGCAATCGGCCTTTCGAAGCTGAGGATTGTTTTCCCGAGATCAGCGACGGGACGCCCATCCCGGCCAATCGCCAGCTCTCCGAGACTGCGCGCAAGCAGCGCTTTTTCGAAATCCACCAGCCCTTCCATCGCGCGGTCGGAAACTTTCTGGATAAGCGCAGGGATGCGGGAAACCCGGCGGTCGTGATTTCCGTGCACAGCTTCACGCCGCGCATGGCGGGCATCGATCGGCCATGGCTGATCGGGCTGCTGTCGAACAGGGACCGCAGCTTCGCCGAGAAATTCATGACGGCCTTCGTGGCCGCCAATCCCGACATATCTATTGCTCACAACCGGCCCTATAGCGTTGACGACCAGTCGGATTATGTGGTTCCGGTTCACGGGGAAGCGCGTGGGATTCCACACCTCCTCCTCGAAATACGCAACGATCAGATCGCCCGGCAAAAGGGGCAGGAAAACTGGGCGCGGCTTGTGTCGGATGCGCTGCTGACCGTGACGCCGAATGAGAAAGGCCGCCACAGTGGCAATTGATTTCCCGACCTCACGCGAGATTCCGCTGGACCCGAAGACGTCTGCGTTGCTGTTCATCGACGTCCAGAATTTCGCCGCCAGGCGCGACGGCGGCGAATTCAAGGATGTTTCCGAGGCGGAGATGGAAGGCAAATACGCCTACTATTTCAACCGTCTCGAGCAAACCGCCATTCCCAACATGCAGAAGCTTCAGGCAGCTTTTCGCGGTGCCGGCATCGAAGTGCTCTACACCACCATAGAGAGCCTGACCAAGGATGGCCGCGACCGCAGCCTCGACTACAAGATCACCGGCTTCAACGTGCCGAAGGGCTCGCATGACGGCAAGGTCATCGACGAGCTTGCACCGGGCGACGACGAGATCGTGCTGCCGAAAAGCTCGTCCAGCGTTTTCATATCGACCCATCTCGACTATCTCTTGAGGAATCTGGGCGTCAAGCAATTGGTGATTTCGGGCATCGTGACCGACCAGTGCGTCGAATCCGCGGTGCGCGACGCCTGCGACCTCGGCTATCTGGTGACCTTGGTTCCCGATGCCTGCGCCACCTACAGCGACGAACGCCACGACAACTCGTTGAGAACCATCAAGGGCTATTGCCGACAGGTCGATACCGCCGTCTTGATAGAGGAGATATCCTGAACGCCAAATCCGGGAGAGGATTGGCTTCAAAGGGGGAATAAAAGCGTCGCTGCCAGCTTTAAGGACGGGCACTCCGTCGAGGTTTGGAACGGCAGCATCCATTGTTCTACGATAACGAACGAGAAGGGGAGTGAGTATCATGAGAACAACGAAAGCCATCCTTGGCGCGGCGGCAGGCTTGCTGCTGCTCGCATCGGCCGCCCATGCGGCAGACGACAAGATCATCATTGGCGGCGCCATGTCGCTGACCGGCGTGCAGGCACCGCTCGACACGCCGGCACTGAAGGGCGCTGAAGTCGCGGTCAAATACCTCAACGACAATGGCGGCATCCTCGGCAAGCAGGTCGAGCTGATCAACATCGACGGCAAGTCGGACCCGGTCACGGTCGGCAACGTCGCCGTCGAACTGATCGACAAGGGCGCGCAGCTCATCATGGCGCCGTGCGACTTCGACTTTGGCGGACCTGCCAGCCGCGAAGCACAGTCGGCCGGCATCGTCGGCATCTCCACCTGCGCCTCCGATCCGCTCTACTCTTCGTGGTCGCTTGGCGACAAGCAGTTCACGCTTTCCATGTGGAACACGACGATGGGCGCGGTAGCCGCCGATTTCGCGCTCAAGGAAAAGGGCTGGAAGACGGCCTATGTCGTCACCGACCAGTTCATCGCCTACACCAAGTCGCTGTCGAAATATTTCGTCGCGCAGTTCAAGGCGGATGGCGGCGAGATCCTGCTCGAGGATACCTATACCAACGGCGACAACAACTTCTCGGCCCAGATCGCGCGCTTGCAGGCGCTCGGCAAGAAGCCGGACGTGATCTTCCTGTCGTCCTACGGCCAGGACATCGGTGCGATCATCCGCGCCTTGCGTGAAGTCGGATACGACGCGCCGGTGATGGGCGGCGACGCCTATGACGACCCGGCAATGCATGAGGCGCTTGGCGAAAAATTCGGCAACAACGTCTTCTTCGTCACGCACACCTGGATGGGCCCGGAAGCGCATCCCGACATGCCGAAATTCATCGAACTCTACACCAAGCTGCATGGCGAGGCGCCAGATACGTCCTTCGTCTCGACCGGCTGGGATACGATCATGATGATGGCGCAGGCGATCACGGCCGCCGGCAGCACCGACGGCGATGCGGTCGCCAAGGCGCTGGAAGACGGCGAGTTCAAGCTCCTGACCGGCGATCTGAACTACGGCACGGCCGAAGAAGGCCACGCGCCCGACAAGGCCGCCGTGCTGATCGAACTCAAGGGCGGCAAGCCCAGCTTCGTCGGCTGGCGTCGTCCGGAGAGCGTTCCGGCTCCCTGACCTTCAGATGCCGGGGCCTCGCGCCCCGGCATCCTTCAATGGATCGGTCCATGTCCCAAAAATCGCTTAACGCGGCCGGCGTCTCGGTCGAGTTCTCCGGACTGCGCGCGCTCGACAATGTGTCGCTGTCGCTGTACCCGGCTGAAATCGTCGGGCTCATCGGGCCCAACGGTTCCGGCAAGACGACCCTGATCAACGCCATTACCGGCCAGGTGCCGCTCGCCGGCGGGCGGGTGACGCTGGGCGACGAACAGATTTCGGGCCTGCCGCCGCGCCGCATCGCGCTCAAGGGCATCAACCGCTCGTTCCAGATCGTGCGCCTGTTCAACAACATGACGATCGTCGAGAACGTGGAATGCGCCGCACTGGCGCACGGCATCGGCCTGCGCGAGGCGCGCCGCAGGGCCGAAACGCTGCTGGCGGAATTCTCGCTGGAAGACAAGGCCGACGATCTCGCGGCAAGCCTCAGCTATGGCGACAAGCGCCGCGTCGAAATCGCCAGGGCGCTCGCCGCCGATCCGGCCTTCCTGCTGCTCGATGAACCGGCGGCCGGCATGAACGAGGCGGAGTCCGAGACGCTGCTGCATATCCTTTCGGAACTGCCCCGCGCCCGTGGCCTCGGGCTGCTCATCATCGATCACGACATGAGCCTGATGATGCGGCTGTGCAACCGGCTTCATGTGTTGGCTTCCGGTCGCACCATCGCCGAAGGCAAGGCCGACGAGGTGCGCAAGAACCCGGCGGTGATCGAAGCCTATCTCGGCTCGGAGGCCGCCCATGCTTGAGGTCAACGATCTCGAAGTCCGCTATGGCGCGATACGCGCCGTGCGCGGCGTGTCGTTCAAGGCAGCCGAGGGTGAGCTTGTTGCAATCCTCGGCGCCAATGGTGCCGGCAAATCATCGACATTGATGTGCGTTGCCGGTGCGCTGAAGGTTTTTGGAGGCTCCATCCGGCTGGAAGGCCAGGATATGACGTCCGCCAATCCCGAAAAGATGGTGCGCGCCGGCGTTGCCACGGTGCCCGAGACGCGCGACGTGTTTCCCGATCTCACGGTCGAGGAAAACCTGACGCTCGGCAGCTATGTCCGCCGCAAGGACACGGCCGGCGTCGCCGAAGACCGGACACGCATGCTGGACCTTTTTCCAAGGCTGGCCGAGCGGGCTTCGCAGCCGGCGGGAACGCTTTCCGGCGGCGAGCAGCAGATGCTGGTCATCGCCCGCGCGATGATGTCCCGGCCGAAGGTGCTGTTGCTCGACGAGCCTTCGCTGGGCCTCGCGCCGGTGGTTGTCGAGCAGATTTTCGAAATGATACGGACGCTCAAGCAATCGGGCCTGACCATCGTTCTGGTCGAGCAGAATGCGTCCAAGGCGCTGTCGGTCGCCGACCGGGCCTATGTGATGCGTCTCGGCAAGATCGCCGCAAGCGGTAGCGCGAAAGAGATCGCTGCGACCACCGATCTCGGCGCACTGTATCTAGGGGAATGAGAGCGTGACCTTCACCGTCCAGTTCCTCATCGACGTGCTCAGCCTCGGAGGCGCCTATGCGCTGATGGCGCTAGGGTTGGTCATCGTCTACGGCATCCTCAAGCTGGTGAACTTCGCCTATGGCGAACTCATCATGGTCACCGGCTATGCCATGTTCCTGATGGGTGGCTCCGGCCTGCCTTGGCTGGTGATGGCCGCTGTTGCCGTGTTGATGGCGGTGCTGGCCGGCATCGCTACCGACTATGTCGCGTTCCGCCCGGTGCGCGCCAAGTCGGTCACCGCCGTGCTGATCACGTCCTTCGCCTTCTCCACGCTGCTTCAGAATGCAGCGCTGCTGTTCATCTCGCCGCGCCCGCGCGCGGTGCCGCTTCCGGACATATTCTCGCAGACGGTGACCATCTTCGGCGCCATCACGCCGATCCGAAACCTGATCACCATCGTTACGGCGTTTGTCATGCTGGGCCTGTTCGCCCTGCTGATGCGGAAAACCGTGCTCGGCATCGCCATGCGCGCCGCCGCCACCAACTTCACCATGGCCCGCATGCTCGGCGTGCCGGCCAACCTGATCATCTCATCCGCCTTCGCGATCAGCGGCTTTCTGGCCGGCGTCGTCGGCCTGCTGTGGATCGGGCGCATAGGCACTGTCGTTCCCGGCATCGGGCTGGAGCCGCTGCTGGTCGCCTTCATCGCCACCGTGATTGGCGGCATGCGCTCGATGACGGGCGCGGTGATCGGCGGCTTCCTGCTTGCCCTGATTGACACGACGCTGAACTACACCCTGTCGCAGGAACTGCTGAAATTCCGCGACGCTTTCACCTTCAGCCTCGTCATTTTGATCCTGTTGTGGCGGCCGGACGGCCTCATAAAAGGTCCGGCAACGGGCCAGAGAACGTGAGGGCCCGATGAAAAAGCATCTTCTCACCGCAGTCATCCTGGCGGGAATGATCGTCCTGCTGGCGCTGCTGGCGCAATTCCTGGGCATCCGGCTCTACGACCGCATCGCCACCAATCTGTGCATCTCGCTGGTACTGGTGATCGGGCTGCAGGTGTTCATGGGCAATTCCGGCATCCTGTCCTTCGCGCATATCGGCTTCATGGGCGTCGGCGCCTATACGTCGGCCGTGCTGACCATCCCGGCGCAGATGAAGGGCATGGCGCTGCCCGATATCTACCCCGTCCTGCAGGGCGTCGAACTTTCTCCCTATGTAGCGATCGCGGCCGGCGGACTGATGGCGGCGCTTGTTGCCGCCGTGCTGTCCTATCCGCTGATGCGCCTTTCCGATGCGGCGGCGGTCATCACCTCGTTTGCGCTGCTGGTCGTGCTCTACACGGTCATGACGCATTGGAGTCAGGTGACCAACGGGCCGCGCACGCTGTTCGGCCTGCCGCGCGCCACCGACCTGCCGCTGTCGGCGGGGGTCGCCATCCTCGCGGTCATCGGCGCGCTGGCGTTCAAGGAATCGCGCACCGGGCGGTTGTTGCGGGCAAGCCGTGACGACGAGACGGCGGCCGCTGCTCTCGGTGCGCATATTCCCCGGCTGCGCTGGCGCGCCTTCATTCTGGCCGCCCTGTTTGCCGGCATCGGCGGCGCGCTGTGGGGGCACTTCATCACCTCCTTCTCGCCAAAATCCTTCTACCTGAAGGAGACTTTCCTGATCCTCAGCATGCTGGTGATCGGCGGCGCCAACACGGTGACGGGGGCTGTCGTCGGCACCTTCATCGTCACCATCGCCTATGAAAGCCTGCGTGGGTTCGAGATTGTGCTCAACGACGCCAAGTTCATGCCCGGCCCGGTCATCGGCCTCACCGAGATCGTATTGGCGCTCGCCATGATCGCAGTGCTTTCGCTCCGCCCAGGCGGCCTGTTCCCAACGCGCGAAATCGGCGCCTTGCTGACGCGCAAGAAGACCAAGACGGAGAATCCATCATGAACTGGAAGACTGCCAACAGGTCCTTCTACTACGCCAATGCCGAAGAGCCCGACGATCTGGACCTCGATCCGAGCGCTACGGCCCTGCTGGTGATCGACATCCAGAACACCTATCTCGAGCCCAAGGACACGCCCGAGGAAACCGCGCGCTGGCAGCCCTTCTACGACCGCATGCGCCAGACGGTCATTCCCAATACCGCCAAGCTGATCGCCGACTGCCGCAAGCGTGGCGTCGAGGTGATCTATGCGCGCATCGGCTGTCACAAGGATGACGGCCGCGACCGTTCGCTCAGCCAGAAGAAGCCGGGCTTCAACTATCTGCTGCTGCCGAAAGATCGAGCCGATGGCCAGATCGTCCCGGAACTTGCGCCGCTGGGCGATGAGATCAACATCATCAAGACCACCGACAGCGCGCTGACCGGCACCAATCTGCGGCTGATCCTGCGAAATATGGGCATAAAAGACGTCATCTGCGCCGGCATCTTCACCGACCAGTGTGTTTCCTCGACCATTCGCAGCCTTGCCGACGAAAGCTTTGGCGTGGTCCTGGTGGAGGATTGCGCGGCGGCAGCGACGATGGAACTGCACCAGCATGAAATCGAGGTCATCAACATGATCTACTGCCACGTCGTGCAACTGGATGAAGTCGACGGCTTGTTCGCCTGAAGCTTACGGAGGTCGAAAATGAGCGTTGCGGGTCTTTACGAGCGCGACGCCGCTTCGATCTCCAAAATGTCTTTCCTGCGCTTCTTTCCCCAGGCCGTAGTTGGCGGCGAGGGTGCCTATCTGTTCACCGACGACGGCCGCAAACTGCTTGATTTTTCAGCATCCTGGGGAGCGGCCAGCCTCGGCCACTCCCATCCGGCAGTCCGGGAGGCCGTCGGCAAGGCGCTAGAAAGCCAGGCCGGCGCCAGCCATCTGTCGAGCGCCAATCTTCCCGCCGTCGAGCTTGCCGAAAAATTGCTGTCGCTTGTACCTGGGCGTGCGGCCGGGCGTGTCTGGTTCGGGCATTCCGGGTCAGATGCCAACGAGACGGTGGCGCGTGCCGTGGTCGCTGCGACCGGCAGATCGCGCATCATCTCTTTCGACGGCGCCTACCACGGGGGAACCGCCGGTTCCATGGCAATTTCCGGCCATCCGGCACAACAGGGAGATGTCAGGTCTAAGGGGCTGACATTGATCCCTTTCCCTAACGCCTATCGCGACGGTGGCGGGGACGAAGCCGAAGAAAGAGCGATCGCGCACCTCGAAAATCTGTTCGCCGGTCCGGTCCCGCCTCGCGAAGTCGCTGCCCTGTTCATCGAACCGATTCAATCGGATGGCGGAATGGTGGTGCCTCCTGCGAACTATTTCCGAAAGGTTGAAGCCTTGTGCCGGAAGCACGGCATCCTGCTGGTGGCGGATGAAGTGAAAGTCGGATTGGGGCGCACCGGCCGTCTGCACAGCTACCAGCATTTCGGCATCGAGCCCGACATTGTCGTGTTCGGCAAAGGGCTGGGCGGCGGATTGCCTGTATCAGCGGCGGTCGGCCCGGCGGCGATCATGAACCATGCCGCCGCGTTCTCCTTCCAGACGGTGCATGGAAACCCGGTTTGTTGCGCGGCCGCCCTTGCCGTCCTGGATACGATTGAGCGCGAAAGCCTCGCCGCCAACGCGGCCGCCGTCGGCTCTCACATGATGCAAGGCCTTGAGCGGCTCAAGCAGAAACACAGCCTGATCGGCGATGTGCGCGGGCGCGGGCTCGCCATCGGCGTCGAACTGGTCACCGATCGCATGAGCATGGCGCCGGCAAAGCGCGAGACAGCATTAGCAGCCTACCGCATGTTCGAACTTGGCCTTGTCGTCTACTACGTCGGCGTGAGTTCCAACGTGCTTGAGTTCACACCGGCCCTGACGCTGACGAAAAAAGAGGCATCGGCCGGGCTCGATCTGCTCGACCAATCGCTTTCCGACGTCGAGGCAGGCCGTGTCGACCCGGCACTATTGGAAGCATATCAAGGTTGGTGACGTGCGCCGACAGGCGGCAACGCTATGTCTGGGCTTCAGCTTGGCAGAGGTTGTGTTGCAAACTTTTTGATAACGGCAGAAAGGCCGATCACTTGACGGGTTTCAGGCGGCGATCGCCTCGAACTGTTCTTTCAGCGATGGGGCGGGATTGTAGGCTAATCGGCCTTGCCGCTTTCGCATCATCTGAACCATCTCGATGCCAGCCAGAGTAGCGGTTGCTGCCACGAACGCCTTGAAACCCAGCATCGGATGGACCCGCCGCTTGATGCGCCGATGATCCTGCTCGATCCGGTTATTGAGGTACTGGCTCCGGCGGATGCAAATCAGCTTCAGCGATTGCCGCGACCGAGCGGCGCACGGCTGGATGGTCACGCTATGATCGAAGGCAAGCGTTGCGGCGTCAAATATGCCGTCGTCACCATGTGCATTGGCGACGGTATGGGCGCGGCAGGACTGTTCGAGATCGTCTGAAATGGCCTTAATTCGCAGCGACGCTTGGCGCGGTGACGCGGCAGCCGGCGAAAAGGTCCAGAGCCGGATTGTAAACCTTCGTCTCAACGTCCATCAACCCCAGAACGCTGGGGAAGAAATTGTCGTGAGACGTCGTGTCAGCTGATTTCTTGGCAAGGCAGGCCATATCGAAGCCGGCCGATTTAGCCAGGCTGTCGCTCATCCAGGTAAGAAACGGAACGTGCGTCTGTTGCGTCGGCGCTGCGAAATAGGGCAGCCCGTGCAGATAGATGCCGTTTTCGCCGAGCGACTCGCCGTGGTCAGATAGGTAGATCATCGACGCATCGATATTGCTGCGCGCCTTTAGCTTGTCGATCACGCTCGACACAATGTGATCCGTGTAGAGAATGGTGTTGTCGTAAGCGTTGGTGATTTCTTCGGGCGTACAATCGCCGAAATCGTTGGCGCGGCAATCAGGCACGAATTTTCGATATTCATCCGGGTAGCGGGCAAAGTAGGCCGGTCCGTGGCTGCCTAGCTGATGCAGGAACAAAACGCTGTCGCCCTTGACCTGGTCGAGCCATCCATCGACCTTGTCGATCAATATCTCGTCCAGACACTCGCCGCCCTTGCAAAAACGAGGATCTGCAGACGTCGGCAGGAACTCGTAGGGGATGCGGTCCGCAATATGGTAATCGCCGGTGTCGTTGTCGAGCCAGGAGACATTGACCTTGGCGTTCTTCAAGACATCGACCAGGTTCTGTGTGGCAAGTCCCTTGCGGTGGGTGTAGTCCGCTCGGCCATAGAGCGAAAACATGCAAGGCAACGAGACCCCCGTTGATGTCCCGCAACTCGACATGTTCGAGAAATAGACAATGTTCTGCTGCGCAAGGCTCGGGTTCGTTACCCGCCCGTAACCGTTGAGCGAGAAATCCTGCGCACGTGCAGTCTCGCCGAGCACAACGATGGCGACTCGCGGCCGTCCATCAGCACTGACGTGCGTACGGTGTGCATCGGTACCGATAGGCTGGGCGACTATGCTGCGATCCTTGAACTGCGATTTCGCCAATTGCACGGCGCCCTGGATTGGCATCAGCGGATTGAACTGGCTGATAAGATCGCGATTGGCGCGCTCGACGCTGAAAATCGTCCGGTAGGAAGTCATGCAGGCAACCGCTGCCACGGCGACGCAACCAAGGATCGCAAGAGAATTGTAATAGAGCTTTTGACGAATGGGCCGGTGAACAACCCGCACCCAGGCAACAAACGCAGACGGCAAAATCGCAAATAACAGCATGTGCAGGAAGAAGCGCGGCGTCATCAGGTGCCCAGCTTCTGCACCCGTTGATACCACCGCGTTGCGGATCATTTCCTTGTCGATGACCACCCCAAATTCATCGATGAACCAGGATGCGCCGGCAGCAGCGAAAAGCAGAAAAATCAGCGCCGGCTTGATGATATATTTCGCCGAAAATGCAGCTACTACTGCAAAGCCGAGCACAAAAAGCGAAAGTGCAAACGCAGCGAACGCGATCGGCTCACCGGTAAAATAGCCCCAAGCCTTCGACCAGAACGTGTTATTGGCAGTGGCGGCAAGAAAGATTGTCGTCAACAGGCAAAGCGTGAGGCTGCCAATCTGTGGCCGATTTCTGCTGAACCGGCTGGGAGTCGATGCTGGGGACATGCTGCTTTCACACGGTCGCGATGGCCTGCCGGGCGATCTGGAACCGTCGTATGTCAATTTCATGACGCGACAATCCCATTCGTCGCCAATTTAGGCGCGACCAACTGGCGAGCGGGGAGGAAGAGGCAGAGGACAATCGCGAGAGCGTCGAATAGTCGATCCAGCTCAAGGCAAACCGGCTATCGGACAGTGATATCGTATCTGGTAAAACCGGTGGCCGACTATCTGGCCCGAGCATTCCAAGATCGATGAAGCCCGCCCTCCGGGACGCTGGGGCAGCTACCGCGTTTGCCACGTGTTGCAGGTGCGGCATTTCGTTGACAGAAAGCGACCTGCGGACTACCATGCGCGGCTACTTTCAAGCGGGCATCTAGCTGGGAGGCACAGTGATGCGGTTGGGCGCTTCGATTGTTGTCTTGGCTGCGACGCTGGTCTCTGCAAATGCATTTGCTGATCCTGTCCAGTCTTCGGAAGATATCGTGAAATTTTTTGCCAACTCGGCAACACTTGGCGCGTCGCGAGGAATATGCGTCGGCACGGAAGATGAGTGCCGCAGCAAGGCCGATGTTGCGCCGGCAAAGACCGGTCTCGACATGCTGGTAAATTTCTCGCTCAACTCGGCTGTCCTTGAACCAGATGCCAGGACGAAACTTACCGAATTTGCCAAGGCGCTGAAAGACAACCGGCTAAATTCGCTGAACTTCGCGGTGGAAGGCTACACCGATGCGTCGGGACCGGAAAATTACAACCAGCTTCTTTCGCAACGTCGGGCGCGGTCCGTCACCGCGTTTCTTTTGGCACGAGGCGTTGAGTCCTCGCGTTTGAGCGCCATAGGCATGGGCAAGAACAACCCACGCAGCGCCGATCCGTACGATCCCATAAACCGCCGAGTCGAAATGCGCATAAAAGCGCAATAGACGGCGCCGTCGATATCAGGGCGGGGACTGCTCCGTACCTCTGGCCATCGAAAACGGCCCGGAACCGAAACATCGCTTTCGAAAAACTCGGTTGGTCGACTCAGTGTCAAAATTGGCGACCGACGCGCTCACAGCGCATTTTCGGCGGAAGTTATGATTCCGGCCATGGTTTGCTTGTATTTTTCAAACTCCGGTGATGTCTGCCGGATCTGCATGGTGGCGACGGCGATCTGCCCGGCGGAACTCGGAGCCCTGCGCCCGTGCATTTTACGCTCGGCCCAGTCGACGACATAGGCTGCGTCCTTGCCGGTCAGGAACGGGTTGGCCTGGATTACCTCGACGCCCAGAATGCTTGACAGCGATGAAACGCCTGGAGCCGCCAAGACCTGGTGGGCGCCCTCCATGCCCAGAAAATGGCACAGATAGAGCCGGCCTGCCGTGATCTGGTGACCCCGCGCCCGCAAATATGCTTCACCTTCCCGGGCAAGATTGCGCACCATTTCGCGCGAAATCGTGGGGTCGAAACGCAAGGCAAGGAGATCGGCGGCTGATAGCGAACGAGCCAGATCCGGCCGATAGGTTTTCATCATCCGGATCCAGGTCTTGGAGATGAATTGTCCAAGGCCGGTAGCCGAGGAATTGGGGTTCTTGGCCCGCGCGCTGCCGCCGCTTTCGACATGGACGATCTGGTCGGTCAACGTTTCGACGGCGGAATCGTCGGACGCGACAGTGGTGACCGTGCCCAGCGGATCGACGGCATCGCTACCCTGATAGAGTTCGAAATGAAGGTGCGGGCCGGTCGACATGCCGGTGGTTCCTACATAGCCGATGACGTCGCCGGCTTTCACCTCGGCTCCGTTCGCGAGTGCAAAGCGCTGCAAATGTGCGTAGCGGGTCTCGCGACCGTTCTCGTGCGCTATTCGCACGAGGTTGCCGTAACCGCCGCCGTCGCCCTCGAAAACAATCGTGCCGTTGAATGCCGCGGAAACCGGTGTGCCAACGGGTGCGGCCCAGTCGACTCCCTTGTGCAGACGCACCGTTCCCAGGATCGGATGCTTGCGTGGGCCAAAAGTGGAGGTCATGACGCCATTGACCGGGGTAACCATGCCGTTGGCCGATGTCAGCGAATGGACCTCATCGTCACCGGTTACGCAGGAAAATTGGCCATCGCTTTGCTGGAAGACAAAACATTCAAGGCTCTTTTCCGCACCATGGACCCCGACGTAAAGCACACGCCCGGCAGTGCCGTCCTTGTCGCGCGCGGTGTCGGAATAGATCAGCACGAGGCGCTGGTCATAGCTGGCGAAAGCGTTGAGATCCTGGCCGCGCGACAGATACATGATGGCCTCGCCTATGACGCTGGTCGGGACATTGTTGCGGGCCGCCGTGGAATAGATCGCGTCGAGCAGGCGATATTGCCGCTTCAGCCCACCGGTGTCCTGCGTGTCCGAATAGTTGAACAAATCGTCGCGGACCCATGGATCGACCCCGGACACGAAGACGCCGGCGGCGTTGCGGGCGAGGGTGCCTACATAGACATCCCTGGTGTAGACCGACACCTGCACCAGCGTCTGTGCCGTGGTTTCGCGCCGTGGCCGGTAGCCGCGCATCGCGACCACATAGCCGGTCTCGAGGCCCGCCCGGTTGAATATCCTCTTGAGCGCCTCGCCGGCGGCCTTGGCATCTTGCGCCGAGAAATGCGCGTCCGTGACGACACTGTCGAGGCTTCGATCGTTGAGAATTTTGACGAAGTAGTCCTCGGTCGTCTCGAACCGGTCCGTTTCCGGCGTCACAATGGCTATGCTGGTATTGTTTTCGATCTCCGTTTTCTTGAAGACCGGGGGTGCAGCCGTACCGGCGCCGATGGCATCGCTCCAGCCGGCATCCGGGTCATCGAAAATTGCGGGCGATGCAGGGACGGCTGCCGGAAGCGGGAGATTCGTCGACGCGGGTGTGGCGGTCATCCGTTGCGCCTGGAAGAAGGCGAAATCCTCCTGGGTCGACGGAATCGTAGTCATGAACCGTTCGCCGGAACTCAGCATGGTATCGACCAGAACCTCGATCTTGGGCGAGATGCCCGGCTGCGTCAGTTCGGCGGGCCGGTCGACGGAGCGACCCTTTGTCGTGGTAGCGCTGCCCTTCGACAGGGTGATCCACATTGGATCGCCTGCCAGGTCGACGATGGAGGGTACATAGACGGGTGCGTCGGCCGGCAGGTCATCGACCGCTTCACTGACCTGAAGATCCTGGTCGAGGTCGCCGAACGACCAGTAGTCCGCCGTGAGGTAAAAGCCGCCGGCGAGGCAACACAGGGCGACAACGCCGATCACAGCCAGGGCCCTGAACCGCAGGATACGCCGTCGCTGCGCGGCACGCGCTTGCTTCCTTGCCTTGAAACTGGTGTCGATGGCGTGCGTCATGGCCCGAGCCCGCTCAAGAAGAACGTCCACCGGGCCTGAGAAAGCGTATCCACTTCATAGAACGCCGCCGCGATATGGCCATGCTGCCAGCAATCTTCGATGCCGCGGATGGTGAAGCGCCGCCGCTCGATGCACATGTCCGTGGAGCCGTGCAGGATTGCGTGTCCAAACGCATCGGTCGCGTAGATATAGATATAGCGGTTGGTCAATTCCTCGCGGATCACATCCACGCACTGGTTGACGCCGATCGTCCACCAGCCGTCGGTCTGGAAGGCTCCGTCGATCTGCTGGCCGACCGAAAGGTTGACCACGTCGAGCGTCTGGTTGCAGACGGCGAATTCGGCGCGCGCCGCTCCGGGCGATAGCGCCACAGTCAGCAGCGCTATGCCGCCGAGGAAGGCCAGACGAGCGCTGGCCGGAAGTCGCCGCGAAAACCCCCCAACTGTAGCGCCAAGAATTTCATTCTTTCGAAAGCGCGGGCGCCAAACCTTCATCGTCGTCCATACTATCCGCCAAGCTGAAAATATTTGGCCGTTGCCGAGAATGCCCGCCGCTTCTTTTGGATTTCCGCCAATATGCCGGGCAGCACGACGGATGCCGACGCTGGATTTGCAAGGACTGCCGCATCGATGTCGCTTGCACCCGTGATGGCGATAATGATCTGCGGCACGGCCTTGTGGCGTGCTCTATCGGCAGCGCCAAGACCGATCGGTACGCTGAACGTCGCCTTTCCGGATTGCACGACAACCTTGTCGTCAAGGTTGAAAACCATTCCCTTGTGATCGACCAGCAGCAGGCTGGAACGCAGGCCTCCCAGCGTTTGCAGCGTCCCGCTGATCGGCGAACCGTCGGGAACCGACGTTCGATCCAGCGTCAGGTCGGGCTTTTCGGGGGCTGCCGCGCCAAGGGCATTGAGAAAATGGGTGACTTCGCATTGTGCCGGCTCGATGAGCCTCACGCTGACGTCCGGTTCGATGCCGAACTTATGCTGGAATGCCCCCATCATCTGTACGAAGGGTTCAGCCGCCGTGCCGAACCCTTCGATTTCCATGGCCTTGTCGGTGGCCAATGTTGCCGTGGCATAGAAACAGTCGCCCCCAGAATATTCCCGCAGCCACGAAACACGGGTGGCCACCTGGTCGACGGCTTCCGCCGGCACCTGCGGTTTCGGCAGGTTCATCGCGACGGTAGTTTCGCCTTGCGTGTCGGCGGATGGCTGGATCGGGATCGGATCGGCCCCGGTCACAGCCGCTGGCGGTCTGTCGAGAGGCGCGGTCGAGGTTTGCTGCGATCCAGCCGGCACGGCAATCGCGGCGGGTCGCTCTTCCGGTAGCTTCTCGGCGGCGGGCGGATTGTTCAAGCCCGCGACGGCTTTCCCGGAAACCGGCTTGTTGACCGGGGCGGTATGGCTGTTTGCGACCGTGGCTTTATTGGCCGCAGGCAAGTCAGCCACTCCGTCCGTGGCCCCGACCCCGGCGCTCTGTGGGGGCGGCTCATCAGGCTCTGCCTTGGCAAGGGCCGGCATGGTGGGGGCTGGCTTGGCAAGTGTTTCTGCAGGCTCGGGACTGTCGGAAGCTTCAGTGGTGACGGGTGTTGGCTTTGACCCGTCGGAACGACCCACCGGCTTGGCTGGTCCGCTATTTTGATCGGCAATCGCGGCGGGTTGCTCTTCAGGCAGCTTCTTGGCGGCGGGCGGATTGTTCAAGTCCGCGATGGTTTTCCCGGGAACCAGATTGTCGAGCGGGGCTGCGTCGCTGTTTGCGCCCCCCGCTTTATTGGTCGCAGGCAAGTCAGCCGCTCCGTTCGTGGCCTCGGCACTCTGTGCTTGTGGTCGATCGATCTCCACTTCTGCAACGGTTGGCATGGCGGGCGGCGGCGTCGAAAAGGCTTCCGAAAGTTCTGGCGTGTCGGCGCCTGCAGGTGGGGGCGAGGAGCCAAGCAGTCCGCCGAAATAGGCGCCGCCGGCCACCGTGGCGACCAGCGCCGCCGAGACCGCTGCAATCAAACCAATTCGGCGCGACTTGTTTGGCTCAATGGGTTTGAATCCGGTCGTCGATTTTGCCGACCTTGCCGACCGGGGCGGCAGGCGCGGCGGTGGGGCATGCGGGACAAACCGGCCATCTTGCGAGAGTGGAACCGAGGCAGCCGAGACGCCTTTACTGTCGGTGTCCGTCCATGGATGGGGCTCGTCCAGTTGTGCCGCTTTGGGCAAAGCGCCCGGGCGCTGCCGCAACAGCGATCGGGGTGCCGTCACCTCTTCGGCATCGGCAGGCGTTTCGTCGCGGGTCGTCCGCGCGATCTCGGCGCCGGTCGGCCGCTGCTGCGGGTCCGGTTGCAGCATCGCATCCAGCAAGGGGAGGAATTCGTCGTCGATCCCGGAAAGATCAGGCACGCTGCGGCGCTTCTCCACGATCTCGAACTGCGAGCCGTTCATGTCCAGCGGCTTGCCGCGCAGGACCGCGGCCAATACCAGGCCGAGACTGTAAATATCGGATTTCTCGCTGACCGCGCCGCCGTAGAGCCCAAGCTGCTCGGGCGAGACATAATTATACTTGCCGGCGAAGCGCCCTCCGATCAGCGTTTCACCGCCGATATTGTTCGAGCGGGCGATACCGAAATCGATGATCTTGGCGCGCTCGACGCTCCCGCCCGGCAAGATGATGTTGTCCGGCGACAGGTCGCGATGCACGGCGCCGGCTTTATGGACGAAGCTCAGGCCGGAGGCGACGCGATGGCACAGCCGCCGCACCTCGTCGGGCGCCATGGGGCCGCGCCGTATCATGTCGAACAGCGACTCGCCGTCGACAAATTCCATGGCGAGATAGGGACGCCCGATGCCCGGATCGATGGTGAAGACGTGATAGCGCACGACGGCGTCGTGCGACAGGTGGTTGAGGATCGACGCTTCCTTGCGAAACAGCGAGAGGATCGTCTGATCGCGGGCGAATTCGGGCAGCACGATCTTGATGGCGACATGGTCGCCGGTCTGGATGTTGTGGCCGCGATAGACCTCGCCCATGCCGCCGCAGGCGATGCGCTCATCCAGTTCGTAGATGCCGCTGAGTTGCGTGCCGACGTCCGTCTTGGCCATTGGCGGCAGGATGCGGGTCTTGTCGTCGTCGGCGCTCATCGCCGCCAGTTCCTGTCGGCAGGCGAGACTGTCGAAGGCGACGTGCCGTTGCGCGTGTCCTTGATCTTCACCGCCACGATGGTGACGTTATCGGTTCCGCCGCGCGCGAGGACGGTTGCCAGCAGGTTCTCGCAGGCCGCCTGTGGACTTGCCGACAGCACCGCTGCCTCAATCTCGTCGTCGGTGACATGGACCGTCAGTCCGTCGGAACTCAAGATGAAGATATCTCCGGGCAGGGTCTGTCCCTGCTGGAAATCGATCACGATTTCATCGCTGACGCCGATCGCGCGCGTGATGACATTTCGGCGAGGCCATGTCCGCGCTTCAGCGGGCGAGATCATGCCTCGGTCAAGCAACTCCTGGACTTCGGTGTGGTCACGGGAAATCTGCGAGATCGAGCCGTTGCGAACGAGATAGACGCGACTGTCGCCCGACCAAAGGCAGACGAAATTGCCGTCGATGACAAGCAGCGCCGCCACGGTCGATCCGATGGTGGCACCGCGTTCTTCGGAGATACGGCGGATTTCCTCATGGGCGTGGCTCAACCGATCCTCGAAGCGGGCGCGCAGGTCCGGCGCGGAACTGGGGATGCCGATGGTTGCGAGGTGGCCGACGATGCTGGCCGAAGCGACCTCGCCGGCGTCATGGCCGCCCATTCCGTCGGCGACAAGCCAAAGACCGCTTTGCGGCTCGATAAGATAATTGTCTTCATTGAGCGTGCGTACGCAGCCCTTGTGGCTTACGCCGTAGCTTTCGAAGGGGATGGCGACATTGTTCATTTGCCTCCACGCGCTTCTCGGGCGCTCCTTCGTGGCGTCACCAGGCGTCATTCTGCCACAGGCTTGCTGTTTGGAATACTGAAATTAAACAATCGCCTTCAGCTACAACTCGCCTTCCCGTTTGTGTCCTGGCGCTTGTCTCAAAATGTCGTCGGGCAACTGAACCCGGAAAAGGCCGGAAGAGAAAATGGACTGCCGGGAGGGTTGATCCGCAGGGTGTAGGCCACATCGCGTCCGCCGATCACGAACCTTGCCTCCAGACTGTCCCCGGCGCGGGTTACGGAGCCGGCGTCGAGCAGGCGCTTCAACGCCCAGGGACCCTCGAATTTGAGGTTGGACTCCCGACCGGGCAATTCAGGCGTCAGGCTGAGGCCTGCCTCCTCCGATGAAGGACTGCCGGGCCAGCCTATCGTGGTCGGCATGCTGCCAGTCTGAAAACTCTGCACTGCCTGACCGTTCACCTCGAGCAAGGCGGAATCCGCGTCGCCGTTCAGCGAAAAAGGCGTGAAGGTGATGTCCAGTTTAGGCCCCGAGCTTCCTACCGGAAAAAAGGCGTCGCGAATTTCCGAGGCCAGTTGAAAATCCCTCAAGGTCGATTTCGACAGTTGGCGGCCGACTTGCGTGTCCTGCTTCCATTCCCAGGTCTGGCCGCTCATGTCGACGAGAGGCGAAAGGTTTTGTGCAAAGAACCTGTCGAGCACGCCGCTTGGCGCAAACAGCGCCGCAAAATCCGTCATCGGCACGTCGCCTTCGCCACTTGCGGCGAAGGGGTAGCGATTGGAGATCGCTTTCTCGCAGGGTTGGGTGACCGTCTCGGCAAGTTGCTGGTTCAATTGGGCGATGGATGTTTCGGCCGCTTCGCCTTCGAAGTCGTCTGCCGCCAGCCGCACCATGGTGGCAAGCGCCTTGGGCAGGCGCGAGGCGTTGGCTCGCAGCGTCGATATCTGCAATTGCAGATTGGCGTTGACGTGTTGCGCCTGGGTGGGAACCGAAGCCGCCAGCAGCAGGCTTTGATAGACGTCCCGAAAATTCTGGATGAGCGAATCGACGGGGCGCTGGCCGACGGGGCCGGCGACGAGCATCTGGTAGGGGCGGAAGGGCGCCTCGATCGCGGCTCCCGGATTCTGGTCCGACGAATTGGCAAACGCTGCGCCGGCGCGGCTTTGCGACTTGCTGGCGAACAGGTCTATGCCGATGCGGGCCAACCCCTTCCTCAACTCCTCGTCGCTTTGGGCACTGGTTCCTGCCATGCCGTTCTCCGCCGGGTCTTGTGCCCGGGTCAAAGCGGTTTGCGAGGCGATAGCCTCGAACAGTAGCCTGATCGGCGAGTTGGGCGACGCGGCCGCCGAAAGCGCCAGGTACTGGGGCTTGTCGGCGGACATCGGCTTGAACTTGAGCCTGTCCAGCATGGCGGTCCACGCGCCGGCGAACGCTTTGCCGTAACGGTCCAGAAGCTCCGGGCCAAGGCGCATCAGCTCTTGTTCGACGCCGCTCTGCTCGGTGCCCGCGCCAACCACCCACTGGTCGTCGACAACTTTTTGCGCAACAGTCGCCAATGTCGGCAGATAGAGGTCGCGAAAGCCGTCATAGGTGTAGATGCCGGGCACAGCCAGCTTGGACAGGTCGCTTCCATCGGTGGTTTCGAACACCAGCGGAGCCTCGGGGCCGCCGGCGGAAGCTACGGAGAAATCGGCGGATGCGCCCGCGCTCATCCCGGAGTAAAGCAGCGCATAGCCGCGGTCGGCCACACTCATGCGCCCCAGCGAACGTTGCGCCGATTCGACCAGCGGCTTGTCGATCCCGAACAATGGGTCTTGCTCGTCGTCGAGCGCCAGCATGGCGCGCAGATGGGCTTCGAGATCGGCACGGCCGGCACGATTGTTGACGCCGGGGTAGCGGTTTTGCTCCCAGTCGCGTTTCATCCAGGAAACGATCAGTTCGTCGTCGATCCTGGGCGCCGCACCGCCAAGCATGAGATAGATCTTGAGCGGTTCATACAGTGCGGCCGGGTCTGCGATATTCGCCTGGATCGTCTGTTCGAGTTGCAGCAGCAGGCGCGAGCGAAACAGGCGTTCGAGCGCCTGCCCATAGGCCGTCTGCGCTGCCGAGACGAGGCGCTCGCGCTGGGCAAGCCCGAAGGTTTCCCGGACGGGTGCCGGCAGATCGCGGGTCGCGTAGCCTGCCGGCAGGTTGCGCAGCGTATCCAGCGCGCCGATGACGTTTTCAAGATCGGTGTCGGCGACGGTGGTCGTGTTGGGCAGAGGCTCTGACGAACCGCGATACTGTTCGAGGGTTTGCGCCGTCGATGCAATCAGCGAACGATTGGCCAGGAAACTCATGCCGAACGTACCAAGCGCCGCCACTGCCGCAAGCCCGATGGCGCCGAAGCCGGCGACGCGCAGGGCAGCGTCCCGCCGGTTGGCGGACTTGTCCTGCGAAACCCATCCGGATTCCGCAAACACCACCTTGGCCAACAGGTCGTGCAGGAAGAAGCTTCTGCCCGTGCCGGAAAGATGCGCGCCAGCATCGTTGCCGAAGCTGCGGCCCAGCGCGCCAAGCAATTGATCTATCGGCGTGCCTTCCTGCGTGCCCGAAGAGAAATAAAACCCGCGCAAAGTCGTCTTTGTCGACGAGAGCGTCGGATCGAAGACACTGTCCAGGAAGCCTGCAATCCTCTGCCTCAGCGCAGCGAACTGCGCGGCAAAGCCGAAAACCGCAATGCGCGCCGTGGCATCGGTTTCCGCTTGAAGGCGGTCGGTCGTTTCCTTCGACAGGCATTCTACCAGCGCATCGAATTCCGCCGGGGCGCTGCCGACCGTGTTTTTGCCGCGCTCGCTTGTCTGGAACGTCGCTCCCCAGACATTTCTGCGGTGTTGCTCGTCGAAACTACCGAAATATTCCATGAAGCCGGAAACCAGATCGGCCTTGGTGAAAAGCATATAGACAGGAAATTCTATCTTCAGGTTCTCATGGATTTCGCGGAGGCGGTTGCGGATTTCGGCCGCGTGGGCATCGAGCGTGGTGCTTTCAGACGCCATCAGGTCGGCTAGGCTCACCGCCAGGATGACGCCGTTTATCGGCTGCCTTGGCCGGTATTTCTTGAGGATGGACAAAAAGGCCAGCCAGCTTTTCCGGTCGGCCAAGGCGTCCGAATCCTGCGTGGTGTAGCGTCCTGCGGTGTCGATCAGGACCGCCTCCTCGGTGAACCACCAGTCGCAGTTGCGGGTGCCGCCGGTCCCCGCCACGGGCTGCGCTTCGCTCGATCCGGCAAGCGGGAATTTCAGGCCCGAATTGACAAGCGCCGTCGTTTTTCCCGCGCCCGGAGGCCCGATGATCACGTACCAGGGGATGTCGTAGAGGAAATTGCGTTTGCCGCTCGTCCGTTTCAGGGTGGCTATGGCCTCGCTCATGCGCGTTTCAAGCACTTGCGTATCGCCGGGATCGGGCTGCATCACCGCCATCTCCAGCGTCTGCGATGCCTTGCGCCCTTGCCGGAAACGAAAGGCGTAGTAACCGGCTATGGCCGCGATGACGGGAACGATGATCGCCAGGCGTATCCATGCCGGCGCCAATGGGCGGCTGTCGGCAAATCCCACCAGCGGACCGGCGATCCACACAGCGACGGAAAGGCCGGCGAGGGCGACGATCGAGAAGATGCGCGCCAGCCAGACTTTCATGGCTGCTTCCACCCTGGCGGAAGCGTTCTGGCCAAATCCATCACGGCGTCCCCTCGCGCTGGATCATGACGTCGACGCGGCGATTCTTCGCGCGGCCATCGGCCGTTGCATTGTCGGCGACGGGCTCATCCTCGCCCTTGCCTTCGATCGTTATCCGCGATCGATCCGCGATTTTGGGCGAGATCGCTTTTTCCACCGCCTTTGCCCGAGCGACGGAAAGATCGTAGTTCGACTTGAAGGCGCTGGTCCGGCGCGGCTTGATATCGTCCGTATGGCCGACGATCCTGATCGGGCCGCGTTCGGGGTCGAGGGCCGCCGCGATCAGCGCGCCAAGCGCTTCGAATTCCGGCTTGACCTCGGCCTTTCCGGAACCGAACAGAAGATTGTTGCTGATTTCGATGGCGATGAAATCCCCTTTACCGGTTACCGTCAGGCCACCGCCTTCGATATCCTTGGCCAGCCTTTCGCGAATGCGCTCGATTTGCGCTGTCGGGGCTATGGGCGCGACGGCTGCCTGCACCGGAACTTCTTCGACCGCCGGAACCGTGACGGCGCGCTCGATGGTAATCGGCGACGACGGGTTGAGGGCGAGCAGTTCGCCGGCCAGCGCGTCGCCCTGATCGGTGACAAGGGCGCGAAGCACGAAGAAGACGGCGACCACGAGCGCGAAGGCTGCCGCGGCGACGGACCAGAGCGGCAGCGGCCGGCGAGACTTCGCCATTGCCGCGGCCGTGCCTTGCCACCGTGGCGAAATCTCGCCGGCCTCGTCCGTCTTGAAGTAGCGCAGGGTCTCGTAGACATCCTGACGGACCCGGTCGAGGCCGCCATCCTGCCGCGCCGCATCTCGATACTGACCTTTGAAGCCGAGACAAAGGCAGGCGTGCATCAGCCCGAGCAGATCTTGATGGGCTTCAGGATCGCCCAGAGCCTTGTTGAGCGCCAGGAAAAAGCCCGCGCCGGCGGACCCGGCCTGGAAAAACCTGGCCATCATTCCTTGCGCGCCCCATTCGGCGAGAGCCATGCCTGGCAGATTGCCGATGATGTCGTCGGTCGTTTCACACAGCACGAATTTGGCGATACGGCCGTCCTCGGCGGCCACACCGGCCTCGGCGACCCGGGTTTCGAAATCCTGGACCCCGCGCGCAAGCAGGTCTGCCAAGGATGCTTGCTGCATCTCGACGGGCATCAGGCGAAGATCGCCAAGGAACATCAAAATCGGGGTCGCCGCCCGGATCAGCGGATTGGCGGCGGCGTAGTCTATCCGCGCGCGGGCATCGAACAATTTTTCCTGCGAAATCGTTCGTGCCGTCCGGCCCTGCGAACTGCCCTTGTCTGCAAGAGCGGCTTCAGGGAAGGCTGGATCGGCCGCCGCCGAAAATACGGTCCCCTGAAAGATGACGGTGCCGGATGCTCCCGATGCGGAACCTGCGGCGCCGGGATCGAAAACCGTCGCATCCGGGTTTTCCGCGGGCGTGACGCGCGCACTATCGGCAAAGGGGCGCGCTCCAGCGGGATCGCCCCTTTGCCGCCGGTCAGGGCGGACCCGTATGATGGTCTTGCCGTCCGATCCCGGCGGCGGCGGGTCGTTCTTGGACCTATCGTCTCCGCTCATGGGCAAGCCGCCGCAAGCGCACGGCCGCTATGATCCGCGTGCCAGGTGCTGGCTTCGAATCCGAGCGCGATGCCGGCGTCCGATTGGTATGCTCTTTCCAATCCCAGCCCTCACTTCGCTGGACGGTACTGACCGGATAGCCATCCAGAAACATGCTTGCCTTAAATCTGTGCGTCGCGCGTCGGTCCGTTCAGAAGACGCCACCTATGCCTATGCCGCCGCTGATGTCGGGCGGCGGCGGCGCTGGCGCGCGCCCGGCGGACGATTGCCGCTTGCCGTTCTTGCGCCCGCCTGCTCGCGCCGATCCACCGTCTCCGTTGTCGGACGCGACCCGTGCCGGCTTTTGCTTCTTCACCATGACTGGCTGTTTGCAAATACGGCCCGAGCGCAAGAAGAGCTCGCCGAGCAATCCCACGCTGGGTTCGGTCGTCGATGCGGCCTGCCTGGTATTCTTGTAGTAGTCGGTAAGCGCACGGGTGGAGCCGTTGCCCCAATCGCCGTCGACCGACATGCGATAGCAACCGAGTCGGCGAAGTTCGGTCTGGACGCTGCGCGCAAGATCCGTCTCCTTGTCGGCCTCCGCTTCCCCTTGCGTCGTTCCCACGATCAGCGTTTCGATGCCCGAAACCACGCTTTTGCGAGCGGCTTCGACGCTTTCGCTCGGGTTCAGATTGGCGACTTGCGTACCCGCAGGCTGGGGCGCGGTCCCTTGCGGGCCAGGAATTTCGATCGAACGCAAGGTCTGCCCGACGATCAGCACGGCGGTTTGCAGATCGTTCGAGGCAAGTTCCACCTGCAGCTTTTTCTTGGCGGCCGGGTCCGAAAGAATACGCGACAGGCTGGCGCTGAGTTCGGCCGGGTCCAGCACCTGCTGTTCGGTGAAATAGAACTGCTCCCGCAGGTTCGACTGGTCCCAGGGAACCTGGTGGCCGACCGTCAAGGCCTCGGTTTCGTTACGCACGCGGATCATCATATCCGATATGCTGAGGCCTGGTATTTCCACGTTCTTCAAAAGAGCCGTCGTAAACGGGCTGTTTTCGCCGCTGCCGTCGACGGTGACGTTGCCTGGCTGCGTGGCGAATGCGACGAAGGTATTTTCTCCGACTTCCACCTGAGCCAGACCATTGCCGGCGCCCGCGCCTAGCGGGTTGTTGCGGCAGGCGTCGAGGAATATGAAGGTCTGGCGGTCGCGGCGCGCGAAACGGGAAATCACGTCATTGAGCTTGATCGCGCCGGCGGTAAGTTTCTCCAGATTTTCCGGATCGGGCGTGTCGACCGGCAACAGGTAGTTTTCGCCCTGCACCTGTACGCCGTGACCGGCGTAGAAAATCAGCACCGCGCTGGCTCCGACGACTTTTCCATCCGCCTCCTGGAACAGCTTGGCAAACCCCTCGGATGTAAGATCGACACCGGTCAGCACGTCGAAATTCAACCGCTTCAGGCTGTCCGACAGACGGGTGGCGTCGTTGCCTGCGTTTGGCAGATGCTCAAGCCGGGCACTTCGATAGTTGGAATTGCCGATCACGATCGCCACGCGGTTGTGTGGTTGTGCCGACGTGTCCGTTTCGATCGCGGCGTGGGCTGCAAGAGACGTGAACAGGAACAGCAGCAAAGCCGCGGGCAAGCGGAAAATGGATCCGAGTTGATGGGTCATGTCAGCACGCTTGTTCCGTCCTGCGCCAATCATGCGGCCCTCGAACATGCATGACCGGCGCGACCAGTCCCGGTGTCGGACCATGCTGCCTAAGGTCCATAATTTATACCAAGAGAATCGTGCCAAGGATAGGGTCGGGGCGCTGGGCTGCGGCTGCCCCGCTGGCCAAGGGAATTGCCCATGCCCTTTCGTTTCGCGCTGCCACGCAGAAATCATGCGAAAGTGGTTTTTCTGCCACATGCTCGAGCGCTAAAGAAAGCGGTTCGCGAGTACCGGGTGGATGATTTTTTCCTGTTTATTTTCAATCTTTTGGCCGCCGGTTCCAGGAAAGGTGCCGGCGGGGGTGCGTCCTTTGGCACGATTTTGCGGGGGCGGATCAGCGTCTTCGGCGGGGGGTGCCAAGCTATAGGCTGCGGACATGGCAAATGTTATGCTCGGCTAATGTGGATGTGCCCCAACGATGCCGGATTTGCCCGGCCAGTTTCGTGGGGCCATCGTGTGGACTTTTGCCTGAAGGAATTTGCCAGTAGCGATTTGGAAGGGGAACAATGGTCGGCAGGATCCGGGTGCTGCATATGGGCAGCGCATCTGCATTGGCAATCGGAGCCGTCATCGTCCTTGCGCCGATGGAAGCACGCGCCTGTACGGCGACGACCACGGAGAACGCCGGCGTCAACATAGTCTGCCGGGACGGCGATCAAACGGTGCAGCCCTTCGCCACCAGTTTCGGCAATGGTGACGGTACCCAATTTTACGACGGCAACGGCAATGACATACTCACGATAACGGGCGGCTCCATCCTGGCTACCGGGCAGGACACGCCCGTTGTAAACGAAACCTACAATCTGGACCCGAGCACTGGCGTCATCGAGATGGGCGCCGGCAACAATATCGTCGATATTTCGGGGGGAACGATCGGCAGCGCCGCAACGCCCATCGGCATCGTGCTTGGCGTGGGCGCCAATACGTTCGACATGCGCGGCGGTGCGCTTTCCGGGTCCGTATTCGGTTTCCCCGGCGGCAATAGCTATGCGGTAAGCGGCGGCACGATCGGTGGCTCGATTTTCGCTGGCGGCAGCAACGATACGGTGACCGTTTCGGGCAATGCAAACATTCAGGGCGATGCGGCCATCGGGCCGGATTCGGTTGGCCTCGAAGACGGGGACGACACGTTCACCATGACGGGTGGCACGCTTGGCGGCGCGGTCAGCGGCGGCAATGGCAACGACATCTTGACCGTCAGCGGCGGCAGGGTCGGCACCTTCCTTGCCGGCAATGACGGCGACGACCAGATCAACGTTTCGGGCGGGGCCGTTGGCGATGATGTTGTCGGCGGTGCCGGCAACGATGCGGTCGCCGTTTCGGGCGGCGAGATCGCCGGCGGGGTCGAGGCCGAAAGGGTTACCCTGACGGGCGGCACGATCGGCGGCGACATTTCGGGAATTGGGCCTGACACGCTGATCATCAACGATACGCTCTCGCCCGATCCACTCAGCCTGCGTGACGGCGTCGTGTTCAGCGGCACCGACGCCAATGGCGCCTTGACCGATACGGACCTGGCGGCGGGCGGCACCAGGAGCCAGAACTTCAATGGGTTCAACACTTTTTCGGTCGGTAATTCCACGCTTGGCTTCAATAGTGGCACGCAAGACATAAATCAGCTCTTCCTGACGGACAATTCGACGCTTTTCGTCAACGGCAATGTCAATATGCCGGGCACCGTCACGGTCACGAATTCGCTGATCGACATGCGTGACGGCGCGGCAGACGATGTTCTCACGCTTGGCGGTATTGTCCTCGACGGCGGCCGGATCGGCGTCGATATCGATCAGGATACGGTCACGTCGGATCAACTGGTTGCCAATGCGTTTTCCGCCACGGGCGTCAACACCGTCATCGTCAACCTGCTCGGAACGCCGCAGTTTGCCGGCCCGACCGACATACCGATCATCGTGGCCACCAACGGCCCGGTTGCCGGAACCTTCGTCGTGCAGGGCATTCCCGGCACGCCCGGATCGCTGTTCACCTACGAGGTCGTCGCGGGGCCGGACGGCGGTTTGTTCATCCGCGCCACACCGGCCAATTTCGGCATTGCCGCGGCCCCCGACAGCGCCATCAATGGCGCGACGGTGGAGAATGCGATCGAGGCGATCTACGGCATCAACCGGTACGCCATCGATGCGGATTTGCTGCTTTCTCCCGGCGCGGGGATGGTCCAGTTGTCGCCATCGTTTGGGGTGTTCGCCTCGGGCCAGTTCGCCCATACCGAACACAATGGCTACCATATCACCGACAACGTCATAAGCGGGCAGGGGCCGAGTTTCGACGCCAACGATTTTTCGGCGGCGATCAGTCTTGATTTCAACGCAGCCAAACATTTCCAGATGGACACGAAGTATGGGCTGAACATCGGCGTGTTTGCCGGTTACGCGTCGTCCGACGTCGATCTGGGCGGTTTCGGCGGCTTCGACATGATCGGCACTGGCGAGAACAAGAGCGGCATGTTCGGCGCCTACGCGCTGTTCCGCCAAGGCTATAATTACGGTCTCGTCTCCGCGTCGGGTTTCCTCGGCGGCACCGACGTTACCAATGGCGTGCTCAATACGACCGGCAGCTACGACACTCAAGGGTATGCCGTCACCGGGTCGGTCGGCCATATCTTTACCTTGAGCGACCGCGCTCGTTTCGACCTTCGCGGCGGCCTGCTCGGCGTTTCCTTCAGCGGCGATCCCTATACCGACAGCGGCGGCAATCAGTTCGGCAAGAGCCGCGTCTCGTTTGGCGCGGTCAAGTTCGAGCCGGGCGTCTATGCCGACTACCAGCTCGAGAACGGCATGGTCTTGAGCCCCTATGCGCGCGGCGAACTGCAGCAACGCTTCGGCTACAGGAACACGGCCGAAATCGGCGGCCGGCGGATAAACTTCGACGACGCAGATTTTTCAGTGGCGCTTTCGGGCGGCTTCAACCTGAAAATGTCGTCTTCGGCAACGGTGAACGGTGAAATCCGCGGCAAGGCATCTTCCGATAGTTCGACCCTTGGCGCCAAGCTCGGCATAAAGATCGCATTCTAGAGAATCGGACCGAAAATGGTTGCCGGTTTTCGGAAAATCCGATGCTCAAACAAAAGGATAGAGCGTCCAAGACGGATGTCCGGAGGATTTTCATCCAAGGCTTATTTCGGCTTGGCGGCTTTGGCGTAGGCCTCGCCGAAATAGGCAAGGAATACGTCGAGCATGCCGTTTTCGTGCGGGTCTTCCTTGGCCTTCCATGTTGCAACGAACGCATCCCAGGCCCGCCCCTTTTTCGAAGTGAAGGAGGAGGGGGGCAGTTTTCTTTCGATCATGTCCGGGGACAGGTCGTCGATGAGACGCGACAGTGCCGCCTGCATCGCAGCATAAGTGGCCAGTTCATGGGTTTTCAGGTCGCGGAAGGCATCCTCGACGCTGTGCGGCGCGTCGAGGTAACCGGCGCGGCGGCGCGTGAACAGGACCTCCAGGATTTCTTCCGAGCCGGGCAGGAATTTAAGCGGGTTATTGTCGGCGCTGCCGACCATGGTGCGGTCGCTGCTCCTGGCAAGCGTCTTGGCGGCAGCGCGCGCCTTCAGCAGCATCGCCAGTTCGTCGACGACGATGCGCAGCACCGAACCGATTTCGCGGGCGACATCGCCGGCATCGCGAGACAGGAATATCTCGGGCGCGACACCGGCTCCGGCTGCCACGGCGCGCAGAATTTCGTCCCCCTGCGCAAGCCTTTGTCCGGCCGACCCATGTCCAAGCGGTGGCTGCTGCCTGCCTGAGGTGCCAACCGCCAGGGAAAACGATCCGCCGCTCGACGGTGAGGGGGGGAGGGCGGCGCTGTCCCGGTTCGGCCCGAACGGCTGGTCGCCGGGGAGTTTCGATGCACCCCCCGTATCGTCGCCAGTGCCCGCCTGCCGCGCGCCTGCATGGCCGTGTAGTGCTGCGTCCTCTATCGAAACCGCGACGATGTAGCGGCCGATGCGCAGCCGGTCGCCGTGCGCGAGCCGGTGGGGATTGGACATGCGTTGGCTGGCCCCGTTGACGAAGGTTCCGTTGCGCGACACGTCGAGTAGCCAGAACGCCCCGCTTCGACACCGGACTTCGCAGTGCCGGCCGGAGATGAATTTGTCTTTATCGGGCAAATTCCAGTCACGGTTCTCGCGACCGATATCGAAGTTGTCCTCCTGCGAGCTGAATTCGATCGGACTGCCGTCAGCCAGGCCGTCTGCATTGATTATTTTCAGACTGATGCGCATCCGAATGACCCGCGGATTTCTGCTTTTCGGCCGCCTTGCTCTCGTCGAGCCTGAAATCATTCTAGCAGGTTGCATACGCAGCGGGACAGCCGCTTTGACGACAACGTCTTCGCCGGGTTTACCACCCTAAGATGTGCTTTGGTTCGCGGCCAGACCTATGCTAGGATCAGCGGAAGTTGGCCGCGACCCCGGAGAGGGACGACCCCGATGCCGAACGATCGTGCCGCTGTTGTTCAAACTCCGGTTGGCTCCGATCTGTTGACGTTCACCCATCTCGTCGGACGCGATGAGATCAGCCGCTGTTTTGCCTACACGGTCGGCTTCGTCAGCGAAAATTCGAATGTCGACCCGTTGAAGATGCTGGGCGGCCCGGTTTCCATCGAGGGTGAATCAGGCGATCCCAAGCGCTGGTTCAGCGGACTCGTGTCCGAGTTCCGCCTGACCAGGATTGAGGACAGGCTTGCCCACTACGAAGCTGTTTTGAGGCCATGGTTCTGGTTTCTGGGCAACACCACCGATTGCCGCATATTCCAGAACATGAGCGTCATTGAAATCATCGAGAAGATTTTCTCCGAAGCGCCCGCGGCCAAGTTCGAGAAACGGCTGCAGGGTTCCTATCCGCCGCGCGACTATTGCGTGCAGTATGACGAGACCGATCTCGATTTCGTACAACGCCTGCTGGAACACGAAGGCATCCTGTATTTCTTCGAGCATGGCGACGGCGAGCATACCTTGATCCTTGCCGATGCGATGAGCAGGCTGAAGCCGGCGCCGGGGTACGAAACCGTGCCATTCCATCTCGACGGTCAGGACACTCGGCGCGACGTCGAGCATATCACCGATTGGATACCGGGCAGTTCGGTGAGACCGGGCGCTTATGCCCATACCGACTACGATTTCAAGAAGCCCAGTGCCGACCTGATGGCAAAGTCATCGCAGGCGTTCAGCCACAAGGAGGCGGCGGGGGAATACTACCGCCAGCCCGGCGCCCATCTCGATACCGGACGGGGCGACGCCATCGCGGCCATCAGGCGCGAGGAATTGCAGGCCCCGCACCAGCGGGTTTCGGCGGTAGGTACAGTGCGCGGCCTGTTTTCGGGCTGCACTTTCACGCTCGAGGATTTTCCGCGCGACGACCAGAACCAGGAGTATCTCGTCGTCAGCGCCGAGTACCGCCTGTTCGATCCGGGCTATCGCAGCGGCGTCGATACGGAAGGCGACACCTTCCGTATCGTGCTGGGAGTGGCGCCGACCAAGGTGCCTTACCGGCCGCCCCGCATCACGACCCGCCCGATCATGCGCGGGCCGCAGACGGCGACGGTCGTCGGTCCTTCCGGCGAGGAGATATTCACGGACGAATATGCCCGTGTGAAAGTACAGTTCCACTGGGACCGGGAGGGCAAGAAGGATCAGAACAGCTCTTGCTTCGTTCGCGTCTCGCAGACATGGGCGGGCAGCGGCTGGGGGTTCATCCAGATACCGCGCATCGGCCAGGAAGTGATCGTCGACTTCATCGAGGGCGATCCGGACCTGCCGATGATTACCGGCCGCGTCTACAATGCGGCCCAGATGCCGCCCTATGGCCTGCCGGCCAACGCTACCCAGTCGGGATGGAAGTCGAATTCCTCAAAGGGTGGCGGCGGCTACAACGAACTGATGTTCGAGGACAAGGCCGGTTCGGAACTGGTCAACTTCCAAGCACAGAAGGACCACAAGCTGCTGATCAAGAACGACCGCAGAAAATTGGTCCAGCACGACCAGTCCGACCGCATCGACAACAACGCCAAGCACTCCGTCGGGGTCAATCTCGACGAGGACGTCGGCAACAACAAGACGACGAAGGTCGGCGTCGACCGCACCGTCAACATCGGCTCCAACGATACCGAGACGGTGGGCATCAACCGCTCGCTGACCGTTGGTTCCAACGAGACGATCGGCATCGGCGCGAATTCCAGCGAGACGATCGGTGCCAACCATACGCAGACGGTCGCGATCGTCCAGACGATAACCGTGGGCGCCGCCCGCGTCGACACGGTCGGCGCCTCGGAGACGCGAAGCGTCGGCGGGCCGCAAACGAACACGATCGGCGCCAGCCGGTCGGTCATCGTCGGCAGCGGCCAGGATCACACGATCGGCGCGGACGACGCGTGGACGGTAGGCTCCAGCCAGAGTATCCAGATCGGAGCCGATCAAGGGCTCAAGATCGGCGGCGCGCAGAATTCGGAAATCGCCAAGACATGGATCGTCAAGGTCGGCGAGGACAACTCGATCCAGATCGGCGGCGCACACGAGCTTAAGATCGGCAAGAAGAGCCTCACCGAAGTCGGCGAGGATGCCGCGATCGCTGTCGGCAAGACCTTGACGCTGGAGGCGAAGGATCAAATCCAGCTGAAATGCGGCGACGCGATCATCACCATGAAAAAGAATGGCGAGATCGTCATCAAGGGCAAGGACGTATCGATCAACGCATCGGGCAAGATCAACGCGAAGGCATCGGGCGACATGTCGCTCAAGGGCAGCAAGATCACCCAGAACTGAGGGCAGACAGCGATGGTGGATATCCGTGAGCGTATCGAGGGCGTGGTGATCGGCATCTTTCTGGGCTTCGACGGCGCCGCTCCGCTGGTGGTCTTTCCAGGCAATCCGCGCGAGGAAGCGATTGCCGCCCGAAGCCTCACCGAACTGACATCGGCCATGGCGGGCGCGGAAGTGGCGCTGCTGTTCCAGGACGGCGATCCGACCCGCCCGCTGATCGTCGGCCGCATCGTCGATCCAGCGCGCAAGAACCCGACGCCGCAGGTGGTGCGCGACGGCGAGAACGTGCGGATCGTCGGCAGCGAGCGCGTCGAACTTCGCTGCGGCAAGGCGCGGATCGTCATGGAAAAAGACGGCCGCATCATGATTCGCGGCACCTATGTGACAAGCCACGCCAGCGCCACGAACCGCGTGCGCGGCGGCTCGGTAAACCTCAACTGATGCCGGCTCCGATCCTGCCCGAGATCGTGCGCCAGCACGCCGAGATGGCGGCACATCTGTGGAATATCTACGACCATCACCTGCTCAACCCCGACGAGAACCCGGACATGGACGAAGAGCGGCTCGCCAGACTGGTCGAGCGACTGGAAGCGCATCTCGATGGATTGCGGGTTGCAGGCGCCGACGGCCTGAAGATTGCAAGACGGCTCTACGAGGAGTTTCCCGAAGCCGGTGAGTTGTTCGTGGTGCGCATGATGACGGCGACAAAGCCGGTGAGAATTGGCGAACTGGATCTCGATCAGGTTCGCCGTTTCATACAGGTGACGCTCCGGAAGGCGGTCCGTGAAAATCAGTAGCGGAGGTCATTGAGACCTGCCCTGTCAAGGCAAGGTGGTGACGTTCGGCGGGACGGCGATTTCTTCCCAGATTTGCGAGACCAGGCGCCACACGCTTGCCTCGCGGATGACGTAAAGGATGCCGCTGGAACTCGACAGCTCGAGCATCCGGCCCCTCATCGCCGGTAGGGGCGGCACAAACGGAACGGTTCCGTTCGGGCTCAGGATGAAGAGCGAGGTTTCATCGGCCAGCAGCGCGTCCCCTTGGTGAACGCCTAGCGCGGAAAGCCCGGCATCGTTGACCGCAACCTCTGTCATGTCTGTGAAGTCCGTTGTCGAGTACACCACGCCGGGGCGGAACCGCAGGTAGACTACCTTGCCGTCGGCGGTAACGATTTGGTCGATCGTGCTGTTGGTGGGCAGTTCTACATCCTGCCAGTTGTCGTCTTGCAGCAGCCACAGCGTGCCATAGTCGCGCCGTGCCTGGGCCCGTATCATGGCGGCAATATCCGCTGCGCCGCCCAGGCTGCCAAAATCGGTTGGGATCGATAAGCCCGTTACCACCTCGCCGCCAAAGACATAGTGGGACCGCGCCAATTGCACCGCAGCCCAGCCGAATCGGATCGTATCCTGAGAAACGGGCGGGACCGGGAACGTCGAGGCGACTGGCGCCCAGTTTTCGCCATCGCCGGACCGATAGGCCTGGCCACCATAGCCGGTGGCGATCAGTTCCTTGCCGAGGAGCAGTAAATTGTCCATGCGGCCAAGATTGCGCGACCCCGGCTGGTTGAAGCCGGCTCCTGGTATCTGCACGCTCGTACCGCTTCTGAGAAAATAAACCAGCCCTTCTCCTGTCAGTGCCAGGAAATCCGCGCCGCGCGAATTCGTGGGAGCCGCGCACAGCGCCACGAACTCCTCGTCGAAGGTTTGTTGCAGCCATTCCGGTTCGGCTTCAGATAGGTAGGTTACGACGGTGGATCGTCCTTCCACTCTTTCGGGTTGCCTGAGCAGAAAGCATAGCTTTCCGCCCGCCGCAGTCGTTCCCATCAATAGGTCCATGGCCGATCATCCTTGATTTCGCAGTCTGTTCTGCGTCGCGGTTTCGGTTATCGGTTTCTTTTTGGACCGGCCGAGCTTGCCCTTGATAGGATCCGTCTGCTCGGTCACCATCTTGACCGCCAGATCGAAGCAGTCCTGTGAAACAGGGTCCGGCACCAGCTTGAAAAGCGCCATGAGGCACCCGAAGCGGATCTTCTCGATGGTTTCACAGTCGGTGGGAGCGCCGGGCGTCCGACCTGGATGCGCCGTCGCGCCGAACTGCTCCAACGCGTTGTCGAGGTTGCCATGGACAGATTTGGGATTGTCCGCAAGACTACCCCGGTGGTTGCTCCGCGATAGACAGATATTGATCCCGTCGCCGTAGCTGGGTGCATCGGGGACCCTGTCGCCCCCGCCGATGCGGAAGACACGGTCCGGAACGATATGATGCTTCTCCGGCTTTTCGAGGCCTGAAGCACGGCATTTCTCGACGATGTCGTCGTATTTCCCGACGACGCATTTCGTATCGGCCTCGCCACCGGTGCCGGCTCCGCCAACCTGCGGCTGCGGTGTCGGCGCGTTCGGTGGGTCGGTCGAGGCGTGGTTGTTGGTGGTTATGTCGGAGAAGCGGCAGACCGGTTCCTTGTCGGCCTTCACGTTGGAGGACCAGGCGCGGCAATATTTCTTGCCCGTATTCTTCGAGTTGATAACGCCCTTCTTCGCCGCGCAGCCGGCCTCGGTGCCGGTTGTCTTGGTGTAGTACGACTTGTTCTTCTGGTTGATGGTCTGGCCGCCGATCTTGACCGTGCCGGTGCCCTTGTCGGTATCGGTATCGAAGCCGAAGGTCGGATAGGGGACCGGCACGCCCGGCGGCGTCGCGGGGTTCTCCGGCGGCGTGAAACAGACGTCGGGGAACGCCGCGATCACCCTGTCGGACTGGGCCTTGCAGGAAACCTCGAGCCCGTTGGCGTAAACCGTCATCGCCCGCCCCCGAAGATCGCCGTGCCGCAGGCACCGGCATCGCTGGAGGCTTCGATGAGAACACTGCTTCCGCCGGCGTAGCCCTTGTGCGCGGCCATATAGGCCATGCCGAGCATCAGCGGCACGACCGCCGCGCCGACATTGCCGACGGATTCGGTCGGCGACCAGATGTCCATGAATTCGCGTACGCTACGCGTCACGCGGCCCACCGCCAGAGTACTTTGCTTGAACCAATAGTGTTCTCCGACGAGGTCGGCGATGCGGTATCCGACCTGGTGCATCTGCGCGCCCGCTTCCTTGAGCGCTGCCCGATAGGCAGAGATCATGCCTTCGCCCCGGAGCGGCAAATCCTGCGGATTATAGATAAAGGCGGATTCCCGCGCGAGCCCTATGCCGTATAGGCCGAAGCTGCCGCGGCCCGGCTTTGCGCACAGTACCGCCGCCGCCGCTTCTCCGGCGATGAAGCCGTTGGGGTTGTCTGTCGTGAGCAGCCGCCGCTCGTTGAGGTAATGCGTCACCGCATGCGGCGTCAGGTAGCTGTCGACCCCGACAAGCATGACGTATTCGGCTTCGCCCGCAGCCAGCAATCGCCTTGCATGATCCAGCGCCACGATGCCCGACGGGCGCCCGTGGGCGATGACGCGCGAGCGGGAATGCGCTTCGACTTCCATGATCTCGGCGATGCGGCGCAGCAACAGCGCGTAATCGCGCACGGGCCTGCCCGGACGCCCTTCCTCCGGCACGCACAGCATCAACGCCGTGCGACCGCGTGCCTGCGGCACCGCATCGAATGCTTCGCCAATCGCCCCGGCGGCGAGATGGGCCATGCGCTTTTCGCCTATCCATGCACGCGGCAGCGGCACGGGCGCGCCGATCAGCCAGTCGCCTCCAGCGGTAGTGAAGCGCGTTTCCCTGAAACCGTCGATACCCGCGCGCATCGCCGCGCATGAGGAGGGTGCGTCAAGCCCGACCGCCGTCACCATGCCGACCGCGACGATGTCGAGCGAAGCGCTCATGCGTCCTCGCTCTCTTCTTCGGGGGCTTCTCCGTTTGCACGGATATAGCGGCGGCCGGTTTCGCGGGCCCTGAGCATGGATTGCGTCGGCGGGCCGATCCAGCACTCGCTGAAATCGAGAATGGTTCGGCGAATACGCTGCTGGATGCGCCACACGAGGCTGAAGCGCCGGTTTTCGGGGTCGAACAGCACCGTGTCGGGCGGCACCTCTTTTTCAAGCACTTTTTCCCGACCGTTGAAAAGCGTCAAAGGCAATGACGTCCTCGGCAGCCGAAAGCTTTCGCGCCCCTGCGGCGTCAGGTTGGCGAGTTGCACCTCTTCGCCACCCTTGGGCGGATCGATCTGTTGATCGGGCGGCGCCATCTGGAAATAACGCTCGTCGAAATCGGCTGGCAGGAAGGGGGCGACATTGTCGACCCAATTCTGGTCGTAGGTACCGCCATATCCGATGCGGCCGGGCCAACCGCGCCCGACCGGACCGAAGCTCATCGGCTTGTAGTCGCCAAAAGGCGAACGGATTTCCTCGCCTGCGGCCTGGGTGTTGGGCAAGCGAAGTCCGGGGACGAGGCGCTGGTTTCTGGTGCGCGCCCAACCCGTGCCGACAGGATTGAGCGGATAGCTGCCCGGGAGCTTGTCTGCCGGGTCGAGGCGGTCGGTGCCACCCCAGGCGGTATCGTAGGAAAACGGCTGGCGCAGGAAAGGCTGCGGTGAGGTGGCCATGAACAGCGGGCCGCGGGCGCGCCATTCACGATGGCCGACGACCTCGAATACCTTCGACCAGCCGCCGAGCTTGATGCCGACCGGTACGCGTTCGGTCGGGCGACCATCCGGCGCATAGGCGCAGCCATTGGCGATCACATCGCAACGCGGCTTGCGGAAAGCGAAATCTGTTTCCCACAAGGTTGCCGAATAGCCGGGTTCGCCGGTGTGCGTATCGGCCATCACAAGTGGCATTTGCTCGGCGGATTTGCGTACCGGCCCGCCAGGATCGTCCGGAAAGTCAAAAGTTCCCTTGACCACCACGACGATATATTCATGGGCATCCTTGTCCATGCCCATGGTGAATTCATGCACGAAGCCGGTCTGGTTCCATATCTGCATCAGCCCGGCTCCAGCCGCGCGGCCAAGAGATGCTCGAGCGCCTGCTGCGGCGCATCGGGATCGGCAAGGACAAGATCGGCACGATCGACCCAAAAGGCCATGCCCCGAACGGATTCGCCGTCGCTGCCGACCTGCGGAAATGGCGACAGGGCCAATTCGGCCGCAAGATCGTCGGCCGTGACGGTGCCATCCTGCGTCGTCGCCGCCAATGTCTGGATAAGGGCGAACCAGTGCGCTGCTGCGGCGGCAAGCCCGATGCGTGCGGAATCGATCGGCACCGCTACGGTTAGTGGAAAACGCCTTCCCACCCGGTCCGCGCTTGGCAAGACGATGCCGGCCATCGGTCCGAACGAAGCTGGACCGAGCAGGAAATTCAGGCCCCCGTCCGTCCACCGGTCATCCAGAAGCAATGGCGCGAGATGGCGCGCGACCCAGCGGTCCCATCCCCGTACGAACTCGACGGAAAGGTTGCGGTGAACGAAATCACCTGTCGCCGGAATCTTGCCGAAGAATCCGGGGCTCAGATTTGCGGCGGGCACGTGAACCTCTTGAACATCTCCAGATTGTAGGGGTTTTCGACACTGGACGCGCGAAGCTCGAAATCGGCGTAGAAATTCCTGGCGCCGATGCGCAAATTATAGACGTCGGCGAGCGAGGTGTTGGTGAAGCGGCCGTTGCGCAACATCCTCAGCCACGCCCAACTGCCGGTTTCGTTCATCAGGAATTCGGGCGAGCCGTCGATCGGCTGGAACGCCAGCGTAATGACGCCGGTGCCGTCCTTGCCGGGCCAGGTCATGGGCTGAGGCCGCGTCGCATTGTTGTAGTAGGTGAGCGCCTGTCCATCGAGATTGAGCGTGACGCGCGTCACGTTCGGCGAAAGATCCTTCGGTTCGAGCGTGAAGCTCATTACCGGACCCTGGCCGCCCGGAAAGAGATCGTCGCGGATGTGCCGGGCCTGTTCGAAGGCAGCCAAGGCCGAGGAATCCAGTCCAAAGTCCGCACGCCATTTCCATGGCTGGCTGGTCGTGTCGACATAGGCGATCAACTGGTCGTTGATGAAGCCGTCGATCAGGCCTCCCGGCCCGAACAGCCTTTGGAAGTCGCGCACATTGACGTCCACCGCGCTGGAGGGGTCAAAGGGATAGCGGTTCGTCAACGCCGCCTGGCAGAACGGCAGAATATCGGCGCGCCATATCGCGTTGAGTTCGGATGTGACCGCCTTTTCCGTAAGGCCGCTGGTATCGCCGGCAATGCCGCCAAGCCAGTCATCGATCGGATCGGGTAGTATCTTGGCCTGGCGTGCGACGGCGCCGGTCAGTTCGGCAAGGCCGCCCTGCTTTTTGATCGCATCCTGCGGGTCTGGACTGGCAGTGACGGTCTGTAGCATGTTGGATAGCGCGGTCAGCGACACCACCGCCGCATCGAGCGCCGGCGGTTGGCCGTCCATCTCGGCGATTGCGCCTTTGAGCGGCTTGAAATGTTCCGCCACCAGGGACCCGGTCATGTCCACCTCGTCGGCGGACCCGGCGCGTGGCAGCAGTTTCACGCCGGTCTTGGCGAGCTTGCCGATTTTGCCGAGCTTGCTCAGGAGCTTCGATGCGCCCGCTGCTTGCGCCTTGTCGTCGGTGGGCGCGTCGTCCGATCGCGTCAGTTCCGTTTCTTGGACCACGGCAGTGACAAGCCGCTTCACGGCGGAATCGGCACTGGACAGGTCTTTGAGATTTTCGCTGGCGACATTGAGGTCGGTAAGCGGCGCCAGCCGGATGTCGCGCAACAGACTGTCCCATTGGGCGGTGAAATCGTCATAGTAGAGCTTGAGCACGTCCTGCGAGAGCGCCTGCACCGAGGTATCCGAATTTTCCGAACAGCCGCCGGCGAACACCGCGCGGTCGAGTGCTGCCTGGGCCGCGACGTCCTCCAGCCTGTCCAGGATGACGTCGTGAAAGCCGGCATAGGTGAACGCGCCGGCTATACCGACGCGCAAGGTCTTGTCCGAGCGCCGCGCCAGCACCTTGGCGCCGTTGGGGCCGGCGAAGTTGGCCGGTATCCATTCCTTGAGCGCAACGACGGCAGGGTCCGCCAGCAATTGCTTGTAGGCGCGTGCCGGCAGCGAGATCGTGCAGACGGTTTTCAACGCCTCGGCAACCAGCGCCGGATCGGGGTTGGAATAGCTGTCGTCAACGGCCATTCGACGGATGGCCGCCAATTGGTGCTCTTCCGCATCGGGTGTCGGAAACGGCGGGGCGGCAGCGAATTCCGGCAGGCGATTTTGCCACCAATCCTGGGCGAAGTCGGTGTCCATCTGCGACAGGCCGGTCATCATGCGATAGGTCTTGAGCGCGCCAAGCATGAAATCAGGGTCGCGGATTTGCCGCCACATCGTGGCTTCAAGCAGGGCGACCATGCGGGGCTCGAGGACATTGCGCAAAGCGTGTTCGTAGGTATCAGTCTGCGCGCGCCGCAATTCGGCCGAGGCTGATGGACCGACCAGGTCGTGGATGCCGCCGGGCGGCTGGGTTCGGGCGCCCTTCACTTCGTCCATTGCGGCCAGTGCTGAATCGAGGTCCGGCAGGTCGACAGGCGTGGCCTTCGCGGCGATCGCATTCAGTGGGGTCTGCAGCGCCTCGAACTGGGTGGCCTGCGCCGTAATGGCATTGCGGTTGTCGACGTAGGAGAAGGTGAACAACAGGGCCGCGAGCAGGAGGACGGCGGCGGACGCTGCCGCCGCGCCGCGCCATATCCAGGCGCGCCGGCGCTGGGCAAGCGGGTCGAGCGTGCCGAGACCCGCCTCCTTGAAGATAACTTCGGTAAGCAGGTTCTTCAAAAAGAAGCTGCGTTTCTCGACGCGCCCGCCTGGCATGGCGCGCCGGGCCGGCAGGCCGAACGAGGACGACAACGCGGCCGTCAGCCGGTCGATCGGGGCCCCTTCCTGCGTCGCCGAGGTAAGGTACACGCCGCGCAGCCAGGCACTTTCCTCATAGCGGCTTTCGCCGAACATCGCCTCGACAAGAATCTGGATCGGCTCAGAGAGACTGTCGAGCTGGGCGGGAAACCGGAAGATCTCCGCCCGCTCGGCCAGTTTTTCCTCGTTCTCCAGGCGCGGCACCAGCCGTCGTTCCAACTCCGCCGCAAGGGTCGAAATCTCACTTGCAACCGTGGAAGCGTCGACGCGCGCATCGAGCGGGAAGGTCGTTCCCCATACCTGTTCGCGCGCTGCCGTCGAAAGTCCGCCGAAGAAGGCCTCGAAGCCTTTTATCAGGTCGGCCTTGGTCAGCATCAGATAGACCGGGAGGCGGATTTCAAGCTGTTCGTTGAGTTCGGCCAGCCGCCGGCGGATTTTACGACCATGCGCGCGGATCGCCTCGTCGCCCTCGCAAAGCGTGTCGATGGACAGGGCGACGATGACGCCGTTCAAGGCGCGCCTGCCGCGATGCTTCTTCAGCAAACCCAGGAAACCCAGCCATTCGGCGGCATCGACATCGGGCTGGCTTTCCTGCTGCACGTAGCGTCCGGCCGTGTCGATCATCACCGCGTTTTCGGAAAAGAACCAGTCGCAGTTGCGCGTGCCGCCAACACCTTGCAAATCGTCGGTCAGATCGACGGGAAAATTGAGGCCGGATTGGCGCAGCGCCGTTGTCTTGCCGGTAGCCGGAGGGCCGACGATGACATACCAGGGCATCTCGCGCAGGAATTTTTTCCCGCCGAGCTTACGGCGCTTCAATTCCGCCATCACCTCCTGGAATTTTGCCCCGACCGCGGCGACGCTCTGCTCGCCGGGGGTCAGCTCCTTTTCGACGGGTGAAGCGGATATTTCGGCGACGAACATGCGGTTGGCGCGAATGGCCCGCCGCTGTGCGACGATCAGCCAGATCAGCCAACCGATAACCAGCAGGGCGATGAGGACAATGCGCACCGTATCGGACGCAAACGGTTCGCTGCGTCCGACCCGCACAATCGGGCCGAATATCCAGATAACCAGCGAAAGCAGCGCCAGGCCGATCAGCGTCCACAGCCAGCGCGACGTTAGTACGGCCCACAGGAAGCGCAGGACGAACATCTCAGAGCCTCTTCTCGACAAGAACCTCGGCGCGGCGGTTCAACGCCCGGCCTTCGCGGGTGCTGTCGTCCGCCACGGGATCGGTGGCGGCGCGGCCCTCCGAGCGGACCCGATCCTTCGGGATGCCGTTTTGGATCAAGAGGTTGGCAATCGTCGCCGCACGGGCCTCCGACAGACGCTGGTTGGTCGAGAGAGGATTGCTCGTTTGCAGCGGAACGCTGTCGGTGTGGCCAACGACCGTGATGTTTCCGATCAAGTCCTGATTATCGAGAATGACTTTGGCGATCGCTCCGATCAGGGGCTCGAAACCGTCCGTAAGGTCCGCGCGCGACGATTGGAACAGTTCCGGGTTGGTGCCCTGGACAACGAGCTTGACGAGCGAAATGCTCTCCGTCCCGTTCAGCGCTGCCCGCAACGCGTCGGGCGCGGCCGCTTGAAAGGCAGGCAGGAGCGCAATATCCACCGTTTCAAGGGGCGGGGCGTCTACTTTGGGAGAAGCGCGCAGGATTTCCGCGCGCTGTGGCGGCGGCAGCGCCTTTACAAGCGTGGTCAGGCCCGCGGCATGGCTGCTCAGGCTGATGGAAAACGCGACATAGGTGGCGGCGGAAAGCGCTACGGCCATCACGGCCATCACCCAGATAGGCACGATGAAGCGCGGCGGTTCGTCGGATGCGACGACGCCTTTCCAGTTGGGTGAAAGCGGTGCCCCTTCGGCGTCGGCATCACGCAGGAATCGCGCGGTGGCGACGCGAACCGCATTGAGCGAGCGGTCGCCCGCACGGCCTGGAACCCGGTATTTGCCACGAAAACCGAGCGCCATGCAATAATATTGCAACTCCAACAGTTCGCGGTCGCGGTTGGGATGGCGCTCCAGTTCCTCGAGCCGCGCGAAGAATTGCGTGCCGGCATCGACGTCGCCGCGCAGCATCACCACCAGGGGTTGGCGAGGCCATACGCTGGCGCCGCCCCATGGCGTGTTCAAGGCGAGGTCATCGAGCAGGGCGGCAACGATCCATGCGGCCTGGTCCGCCCGTTCAAGCGACGAACCGCTTGTCATGGCTGCATCGCGGGCGCGGACGAGTTCGTCCAGCAGGCGCGTGCGCAGCGCCTCCGGATTTTCCGGGGGCAGGGCGCTTTCCAGTTCCGGCGCGAATTCCAGCAGGGGCGAAAAGGCGTTGACGAGGGTATTCGGGTGCGAGCGCGCTCGTTTGAAGGCAGCCCCCGGCGCCAGCGGCGCCTGCTGGCGCGCCATCGGCGGGCCGACCAGACGGATGCGGGTACGTTCACGATCCTCAGACAGGCCGAAGGGATCGTCGCGGCTCATGGCGTCACCTATTCACCGAGTAGCAGTCGACCTGCGGTTCGCTGGGCAGGACGCCGGAAACGCCAATGACGAATCCGGGAGCGTCGAGCAGCGAGGCCCAGTGCTCGCTTTTCTGATCCAGTTCGAGGCACAACCGGTCGCCGTCGTAGGGAATTTCACGCGGCTGCGAATGCAAGGGCTTCAATGGAATTCCCGGCAGGCGCGATTTCCACAGGCCCTCGAATTCGCTGGCCGCGCCGACTGTCGCCTGGTTGACGAAAATCTTGCGAAGCGCGTCCTCGGACAGTTCCGAACCAACCCGGATGACGATGCGGCTGGCCACCAGCAGCTTCGGGTTGTCGACGCGTACCTTCCACACATTGGTGGAATGGCGCATGACCGGCAAAGCCCGCGACTTGGGCTCGACATAGCGCAAGCTGAGGATGAGCGAACGCAAGGCGTCGGCGAGCGCGAAATAGGCAGGGCCGGGCGCCATGTGGTCGTAGGCCGGCAACTCACCCAGGCGTCGCGCGCTCGACCCATACGTCGCCATCGATCCCGCCAGACCGGCCAGTTCGAGATATACCTCGGCCGGATGGAAAACATCCTGGGCGAGGATGTGAGCGAGCCGGGGCCGCGCGGTATTGGCAAGGTTGAGCATCAGCAGGTCTTCGACGCTGCGTCCCGGGCCGCCAAGCACCATCTTGCCATGGGCCTCGGCAATCTGGTCCAGGCCGGTGATGACCTCCTGCAGAAGCTGGGCGTACCAATGCGCGGCGCCGGTGACGAGCGTCGGCGGCAAGAACGCGTCGTTGAGAGCGACCCCGCCGTCGGCACGCACCCCCTTGATCTCGGCTATCGGCAGCGCGGTGTAACCGCCGACCGATTTGCCGGGCGCGAGAAGTATTGGCTGCGGCCGGGCGATTTCGATTTCCTCGGGGTCTGCCCCTCCCTGGACGGCATCCCTGACGGAAACGATCCGTCCGCGATAGCGAGCCCCGCTCGACGCGGCATGCGCCGGATCGAAACCGACGCCGCCGGGCGGCTCCAGCGGCAGCCCAATCAGTACCGCACCGCCGCCCATATCGGCGGTGACCGCCAGCGGCGGTGGCGCGTCCATCGTGTCCGGAATGGCGAAAGGCGTGCCGTCGGGAAAGATGCCGTGTGCCGAAAGCACGGAGATTTGCCCGGCCTCCAGTTGCGCCGGGTCGAGCGTCAGCGTCCGGAAGCCGAACGTGTGAAGTTGCCCGGCCTGCAATGCGCCGCGCACCGTCGCTTCGAAGAAGCGGTCCTGCTGCTGGAAGTGCTGTGTCCGCAGGAAAAGCCCTTCGGACCACAGTACTCTGTTGGCGTCGCTCATTCCGCCGTTCTCTGCATTGCCTGCCCCTTGTGCCACGCGCTAGGCGGATATGCCGCCGCTGCCGAGCCTTACACTGACTGTCAATTGCGATCCCGGCGACACCGATTTCGTGGTTCGCCAGTTCCGGCCGCCGGGCTCGCGAATGAGCGCGACGAAGCCGAGCGCGGTCGCTTCCGGCTCGACCGTGATGGTTTTGGAGGCTGTCTTGCCCGGCCCGACCGCGATCTGGTCTGACCCGATGAGATCGCCGCCAAGCGCCGTGCCGGCGTCGCCCTGCAGGGCGAAATAATCGGCCGAGTTGAACTTGCCGGTGCTGCGCAGCCGCATGACCAGCACCGTCACCGGCCGGTCACCGCCTCCCGGTCCGGGGTTCATGCCGGCCTGGCCGGCCAGATTGATGGTGACGGTGGAGGGTTTGGGTGGTCCGCTCTGGCAACCCGCAACCAACCCGGTGGCCCCGAGAGCGATGATGAATTCACGGCGATCAATCATAAGTCACTCCTCCTCATAGGCATCGCGAAAATCGGCACCGATTTCGCCAAGAAACCGCGATTCAGCGCTTGTGGCGATTTCGCGGTGGCGTTTTTGATAGAGTTCCCAAAGCTTGGCCCCACGCCCGCCGGCAAGCAGGGTTTCGATGGCCGAACCCGATTTCAACTCCGCCTCGATCGCGGAGGGGTCGAAGCGGTCGATCATGCGGCGCAGCGCGCCCTGCACGCCGCGCCAGGCCCGCACGTGGTGCTGGGCGAGGTCGCGGATGGCGTCCATGATAGCCGCCTCGCCATCCAGGAAGCCGGGACTGCGGCCTGCGGCGATCGTCGCCAGCGCATCGTCCACCGTCGGCAGGAATTTGAGAGGATTGACTTGCGAAGCGCCGACCACGGTCTGCGCGACGCGGGCATTGCCCTTTTCTTCGGAGCGCTTGCGCAGAAGTTGCATCAAGCCTTCCAGCATCATGCGATATTCGCGGCCGAACCGTTCCATCTCGGCAAGGGGGTCGCCGTCGGGCAGGTCGATGTCTTCAAGACCGACGCCGCGCAGGAATGCGGAGCGCAACGCTGCGTCCGAACTGCCCTGCGGCGACGCATGGTCACCAGACGTATGGCCACCATTGCCCGCCGATGGCTGCGGCGCTTGCTGAACGGCAACTGGAACCGGCGGGTTCTGCGGCAAGCCCGGGCGCAAATCCCATGGTGCCGGCGGGGGGCCGGTTTCGGCGACGCGTGCGTGTGGAGCGGCTATTTCCACACCCGCCCTGGCCGCGCTTTTCTGGCCGGGACCGAGGTTGAAACCGTCGTCGAACGCTATCGGCGGCAATTGGGCGGCCTCTTTGGCGCCGGCGGGCGGGGGTGGCGGTGCGCCGGCATCGACGTGAAACGGATCGTCAAATCCGGACGCGCCCACCCGTCCGGGTTTCTCGTTGGAGGATGGGTCGGATACCGGATCGAGGCTGAAGGGATCGTCGAAGGCGGCTGAACCGCGTTCGTTCGAACCGGCGCGTTCAAACGCCTGAAACGCACCGGGCTTCGGATGGTCGAAAGGGTCCGGCAAGTCGGCCGGGCGTGGAAGGCGTGGTTCTTCTTCGGCTTTGGATGAAAAGAAATCGTCATGACCTATACTGGCGGAATTGGGCGTCGGCACGGGCGGCTGGGCCGACGGTGCGCGAGGTGCCGGCAAAGGGGAGGCCGATTGCCACAGCGCCGATTGCGCGGCCGCGGGTGCCTGTAGCTCGACCCCTACGACATAGTCGCCCAATCTCAGCCGCATGCCGTTTCTCAGGCGGATGGAATTTCCGGCTCCGAGCGGACTGCCGGAATCGTCGATGAAAAGGCCGCTGCTCGACATGTCGGTGACGGTGTAGCCGTCCTGTTCCGATGTGATTTTGCAATGAGCGCGCGAGACATACATGTCCGGGTCATCGATTTGCCAGTCCGCTTCCGGGCTGCGACCGATCACCAATTCGCCCTTGTCCAGCCCAGTCTGGCGAACAGCCTGGCTGCGCGGTCCCTGTTCCAGCGTGAGAAGCAAGCTCATGCTCCGACTCCCGCCACGCCTGGGCGCCATCCGACGATGGTCCTCAGCCGCATGTCCGTAGCATCGCCCCTTTCAAGGGGACGCGCAAGCCACGCCGTTCGCCCAAGCTGCACCGTTCCAACACGCGCCTGAGGCACCGCATCGCGCTTGAGGACGATGCGCAGATCGACGTCCAGAACCTCGCCGATGAGGTCGCGCACGGCGCGTTTAAGAACGTCGAGGCGTTTTTCGCCGGGCAGGAACGATTTGTACGTTTCATAGCCGAGCGGCCCGATTTCAAGCTCGATCCTGCTCTGCCTGCCAAAACTTCGCGGGCCGATCGTGGCGGCGCTGCCAAGCCCCGCATGGGCTTTGCCGAGCCGGGTTTGCAACGGGGCGGGTATCGTCAGCCAAGCCGCGACGAACTCTTTGAGCAGCACCGGTACGTTGAACGCTTCGGCCACGAACAAGGTCAGTTTTTCCGGCCCCTCGACCTGCGAGGCGAGCGATGCCGCCTGGCGGAGCTTTACGGCGTCGAGTTCCGGATTTTCCTGATTATGCGTGGCGGGCAGCCCGATCCCGGCGAGCGCCTCGAGCATGGAGCGGACGCGACCGCCAACGGATCGCTCGGCCTGCACGCCGGGATGCGCGTCCGCCCAGGCCCGGTAGAACAGGGCGATCATTCGGTGCTGCAGGATGTTGACGAAGTCGACGAATGTGGTGTCGCTGGTCTGTTGTGCGTTGACGCCGCCGAACCAGCGTTGCGACAGGCGGTCGAGCACCCATCGCGTCAGGTGCAGCGGCATCGGCCCTTCCGGGCCAAGCAGGCCGAGATTAGCCACGGTGACGCGCGCCGGCAACGTCTCGGTTGCCTCGCGGAGTTCGACGAGGTCCTGCGTGGCGAAGCCAAGCCGCACGTGCTGGCCAAGGCGCGCCGGCTCACGGTCCGGTCGCCCGGCGTGGCCGAACAGATGACCTTCCCGCTCTAGCTGGCGCAACAGTTCGAAGAAATCGAACGCCTCGGACAGGTCCGTCTGCCTGTCCGGCATGGGGCTGGCTGTTCCGGCGGCGTCCGGCGCGGCTTCGGCCACGGCCGCCGAGGTGTCAGGCGCATCTAGATCAGGTAGCGATTGCCGGGCGTCATCGGCCATGGCACATCCTCCAGTCTCTGCAGCAGCCGCGTGCGGGTCCGCACAAAACCGTTTATTCCCGCATGGCGGGCGAAAAGCCGTGCCAGCAACGCCGACAGCAGCAGGACACTCTGCCCGGAAAGCACCGACTGATCGACATGCAGCGTAATTTCCGTGCCTCTGCCGAAACACATCGGCCCCGCTATCGCCAGCCGCTCGATAACCGGCCTCGAATCGACGCGCACGATGGAGCGCACGTGGCGGGCAAGTGCTGGATCGCCCCGATCCGCGTAAAGGTCGAGCAGCGCATGCAGCGGATCGACGCCTTTGCCTTCCTTGGCCAAGCTGAGGAAATTGAGTGCGAGTTGGGCCACGAGCCGCCAGGCGAGTTCGTCCGCCCGCGATTGGCTTTCCGCACCGGTCGGAAGTGCTGCGGGAATGGCCGGTTGTGGCGGCCGCAGCGCGCCAAGAAGCCTGACGGATTCAACGGGATCGCCGCTTTCCAGGGTGAGGGTGGGGTTGTCGTCAAGGATCGGCAGATCGCGATTGGTGCACAGCGCCATGATGTCGAGACGCTTGAGCGGGCGGGCGCCCGTGTTGCCCACCGGCTGCGAGATGGCGAGGAAAACGTCGTCGCCGGTATAGGAGGTGCGCGTCATGCCCTGCCGCCGCTCGTCCTCGGTGGCTCGGCGGGGGCGGCGCTCCGACGAATAGACCCAGCCGCTGCCGCGGTTCTGGCCGAGGCTGAAAAGCGCCGGTATCTCGGATTCCGGCCCTTCGGTATCGGCGTCCTCGACGCGTAGCACGCGATAGATTTCGAAGTCTCTTGGCCGCGTTCTGTCGGCATAGAGCACCTGCCGCGTCTTGCGACGATCGATCTCGATGACGTTACACTCGCGCTCGAACAGATTGATGATCGGCGTGGCGAAAAGCTCGAAATCCGTCGGCGTCACATCGGCAAGTTCCGGCACCGGGCGGCGAAACAGGAAAACGACCTCCAGACCGGCATCGCAACTGCGAACGATGGGTTGCAAACCCCGCACGCGAGCATAGTGGAAGCGTTCGGGCATCATGAAATATTCACGCAACAGCCGATAGCCTTCGAAGGTCGGGCGGGTGCGCGGCATCAACGCTTCGGCGTCGGCGATGCCTGCCATTTCCGGTGCCGGAAGGGGCGCTAGTCTGGCGTCTTTGCCGAAAGCCCGCGCGCCGATGGCCGAGCATGCGCTGAAGATTGCGTCGAACAGGAGCGTCGCTTTGGTCAGTCCGGCGAAATAGAGATCGAGTTGGTCAAGGGACAGTTCGTTGAGCTTGCCCTTGCCGCTTCGGCCAATGGTGAGGCGTAGCGCCGCTTCGCCACCGATGCCGCCAATCGCGTTTATCCCGGCCGCGGCCAGCGCGCTGCGATCCTGGAAATAGCTCACCGAAGCGATTTCGATCGGCCATAGCGTCACATCCTGCGCCGTGGTGAAGGTGCAGCGTGTTGAAAGGCCGGGTAGCAGGCTGGAGACGAGGCGGGTGCCACGCGCGACGACATGGCCGGCATTCATCGTCTGCACCTGCTTGCCGGGCTTCAGTACGGCCATGGCAGTGGCCGGCGTCGGCGCGACGAGATCGGGATAGAGGACGTCAAGCACGGCGCGCGAAAATCGGGAGCCCTCGGCGTCCACCTTCATGCGGGTGCGAGCCGCCAGGAAGGCGACACCGTCGAGAAGCCTCTCGACATAGGGGTCGGGACAAGGCGCCGTGTCGAGCGACAAATTACGCGCCACCGCAGGGTGCATGTCGGCAAACTCCGAGGCGAGCGCCCTTATGTGGGTCAGTTCTTCTTCATAATACTCCAGGAAGGCCCGATCCAAATCTCAAGCCTCCGCGAAGTCGGTCCGTGCCAGGCCGTTGTCCAGGTTGATGGTCGTGCGCAGGCGCATCCTTTCAGGTGTTGGCGTCATGATCAGCACGGCATCTATCTCTATTTTCAGGCCCATGCTTTTGTCGCCGAGCGTCACATTGACCTTCGTCGCCCCCTCTTTCAGACGTGGCTCGAAGGTGGTGAGTACCGCGCGGATTTCCCGGGCCAACGCCTCGCGGTCGAAATCGCGTGACGAGCGGCCGGAGAACGACGGTACGCCGTAATTGACCACGCTACGGCGAACCTCGGGAAAATCCTCCAGCGCCGGCAGCCTGTCGCCGAACTGCTCGAATTCCAGATCGGACAACAGAGGCGTCGCCTCGAAACGTTCGGTATTGAACAACGCCTCGATGTCGCGCCGGACCGCCTCGCGAAGAACGTTGGGCGACACCACCACGCCGCGCGCCTCAAGTTCGCTCCTGTGGCGGTTCTGGAAAACCAGCCGATGCAAGCGCCTTTGTTGATCGGGCGTCAACGCGGCATCGGTATCGATCGCCCTGGCATTGCCGGCGAGCAGAGTGTCCAGCCGTTCCGTGCCAAGTTCGCTCTCCAGAACATGGCGCAGCCCGCTGATCTCCGTGGTCAAGCCCGGCAGATCGTTCACGAGACGGTCCCAAAGAGACGGCTGAACCGCCTCGCGTTTGGCCCTTGGACTGTTGCTGGACTTGGTCATTTCGATGCCAAGACGTCGCCGCCAGCGTCAGACGCCGACATTCACGTCCATCTCCGCCTCGTCATTGTCGTCGTAAACGAACTTGATTTTCTTGTAGGCGAAGCCGATCCTTTCCTCGATCAGGTCTGGATCTTCGGCGCTCGGCTTCATCTCATAGTTGACGACCGAGGCATCGGTGAGTGTGATGACCAGATAGTCGCTGCTCTTTTCCTCAATGGTCCGGCGGGCGGTAAACTTCACCTCGTCCAGCTTCTTGTTCTGGAACAGCGCCTGTTTCAGATAGGGCGAGGACTTGTCGTAGTGCTTGACGAAGGTGATGAGCCCCAGGGCCACGCGGCCTCTGCGCGAAAGTGAGTTGGGATCATGGGGCGCGATCATCGTGAACTCGACCCCGTGGATTTCGATTTCATCTTCGTGCTTGTCGCGGGCACTCGGGCCCTTGATGTCCGGAACTTTCAGAAAGCCATCAATTTTCATTTTCTCTCTCCATCAGGCTCACATGTATTCAGGCTGATTTGACGGACGGTAGTTCCGACACCAGCCGAAGCGAGGCGTTGATGCCCTCCAACTGGTAGTGCGGTCGCAGGTAGAAGCGGGCATTGTAGTATCCCGGTCGGCCTTCGACGCTGTCGACCTGTACCTCCGCCGCCGCGAGCGGCCGCTTGGCGCGCGCCTTGTCGTCGGCGAAGGCAGGATTGGCCAGCACGTATCGGTTGATCCATTCGGTCAGCCAGATCTGCATGTCGGCGCGTTCCTTGAACGAACCCACCTTGTCGCGCGCGATCGCCTTGAGATAGTGCGCGAACCGTGAAACGGGGAAAAGATAGGGCAGGTTGGCCGAAAGCCGCTCATTGGACTGTGCGTCCGGATCGACCAGCCGCCCCGCCCGCGTCTCGTCGTCTTGCAGCGAGTGCGCGCCGATGAATGCGGCGAGGTCGGTATTCTTCCTGTGCAGAATGGGCATCAGGCCGAGCTTGGCGAGTTCCGCCTCGCGTCGATCGTCGATCGCCACTTCCGTCGGGCATTTCATGGCCACGGCCCCGTCGTCGGTGGGGAAGCTGTGCACCGGCAGGTTGAGCACGGTGCCGCCGTTTTCGACGCCGCGAATCTGCGTGCCCCAGCCATAGAGCTTGTGGCTGCGGTTGATGTTGACGCCCATCGGGAAGGCGGCATTCATCCATACATACTTGTTGTGGTCGCCCTGTACTTCTTCCTCGAAGGCAAAACCCTTGACCGGCACGGTGTCGGCGCCATAGGGCAGCCTGGCCAGCACGCGCGGCATGGTCAATCCGACATAGCGCGCGTCCTCGCTCTCGCGCAGCGATTGCCACGAGGCATACGCCGGGTTGGAGACAATTTGCTGCAAATCCTGCGGGTTAGGCAGTTCCTGCCAACTGTCCATGCGGAACAGCCGGGGCGAGGCGGCCGCAATGAACGGCGTATGTGCGGAAGCGCAAACGCCCGACAGATTGCGCAGCAGGCCTACGTCGCGTGGGTGGTTGGAAAATTCATAGGCGCCGATCAGGCAGCCGAAAGGCTCTCCGCCGAACATCGAATATTCGTCTGTGTAGACCTTCTTGAAGATCGGGCTCTGGTCCCACATCTGGCCTTCGTAGTCCTCCAGCGTATCGGCCAACTGCTCCTTGGAAATGTTCAGCACCCGGATCTTCAGCTTCTGATCCGTCTCGGTATTGTTGACGAGATACCACAGGCCTCGCCATGTGCCTTCCATCTCACGCACCTCCGGCGCGTGCAGTATTTCATTGATCTGCGTCGTCAGCATCTTGTCGATGCCGGCAATCAGCGACTTGATGGACTTGATGGCGTTGGACGAGATGGTCGTCGTCTCCGAGCGAGACTGCGCCGCCAGCGCCAGGTTGCGCACTAGCTGCTGCAATTTCTCGCTGTCGTCCTTCTTGACCTTGAAATCTTTCTCCAGCAGCTCGCCGAATTCTCCCAGGTCGACGGCTTCTGCCTCGGCGGTGGCGCTGACGGCGGTCTTTTGCTGTTCGGCCATGGGTTATTCCTCGCTTTTGTCGCCGTCGGTCAGGGCCTGGTTGGCGATCTGCCCGAGCAGCGGTTCGTTGTTCAGCAACTGGGCAATGCGCTTTTCGGCATCAACCCGGCCATCCATGAAACCAAGCAGTTCCTCCAGCTGGCGGCGCATCTTGAGAATCTCGGATAGCTGCGGCACCTGTTCGGCGATCTTGTCAGGGGCGAAATCGCCCATCTTCGTAAACGTCAGGTCGAGAGCCAATTCCTCATCGCGTTCATGACCTTCGGCCTGCGGCAGCGTATTTTTCACGCGCGCTTTGACGCGTGGCCCGAGCGCCTCCATGAATTTGGGGAACCGGTTGGCGTCGGTCTCGACATAGGACCGGTCGAGCACCGATTTCTGCGCTTCCCTGGTCTGGGAAGCACCGGAAAGATCGGCCATCACGCCCATGACGAAAGGCAATTCGATGGTCGTCGGGCTGCCATAGGTCTCTACATCGTAGGCGATCTGCACGCGCGGCGCGCGATTGCGTTCGATGACCTTTGCTTTGCTTTCTGCTGGCATGGTTTTTTACCTTTCATCCATTCTTACTGGGCCGTCTTCTTGGCCTCGGGGACGCCGGCCAGAAGCCGGAATTCCTTGAGCCCAGACGGCGCCAGATCTTCCATCAGTTCGACGAAATCCATGTGAACCATGCGCCGTACGCGGCGGGCCAGATGCGGGATCGGACTCGACGGTTCCGTGCGGTCGTAGAAGGCGACAACGAGATCGAGGCACCTGACCACGTCGTCGCGCGAGGAAATCCGATCGGGAAGGGCCATGCTCGATCCTCCTTGGCCGACCGGCTTCGCTGCCCCGTTGTCGTGGCCGTTGGCTCTCGGCGCTTGGCTCTCGACGGTCTTTTCTTCTGCAGGTATTTGCTCGCCATTGGCGGAAGTACGCCCGGCTGATCCTCGTTCGAGGGTGGAAAGAACGCGTTCCAGAAAGCGCTTGAGGTCGGGAACGGTGGCGCTTCCACCTTCGAGCCGCGCACCAAGCGCCATCTCGACCGAATCGAGCGCCGCCACTGCGGCGCGCGCGTCTGCCATGAGCGCGGTCATGCCGTCGCCGGCCTGGTCGATCTGCGCCGCGCTGCCGCTGCGGACGCGGGCGAGAAGCTGTTCATGGGCGCTTGCGAGAGCGGCCTTCTCGGACGCGTTCAGCCCCGACGCGGCCTCCTGCAGCATGACGCGCTCATCGAGCGCGCCTTGTTCCAGGTCGCGCCCGCTGATTGGCCCGACGCCGCGAGGGGCAAACAACGTCATCCTGCGCAGGTCGGCGAGGATGCCGTCCTGGCCGTTCTGCAGATCGAGCAAGGCATTGATCCGGCGCAGTGCCGATTCGCGTGGCGGTGCATCAGCTCGCAAGGCCGGGTGCATGGTTTCCCAATAAGCGCCGAAGGTGCGCGCGATCAGGTTCAGGCCCTGGGCGAGCCCGGCCAGGCCATCCTCGTTGGCCAGTGCGCGTGTGACGAGCACCAGAAGGCGCAGATCGCGGCCTTGCGTGCGCAGTTCGTCGGCTTTCGCCAACACGCCGGCCCAGTCGCCGGGGGTGCTTACCTGTGATGTGGGTTTGTTGCGCTCGTCGTGAACGACCTTGACTTGAGGCTCCGCCAGCCGCTCCAACTCGTGGAACCGCGTATCGTTGCGTAAATCTTCCCCTGATGGGTTCTGCCCGTTCAGAGGTTCCAGCCAGAGAGCGAGATCAATCAAACAGACCCCCCGCAGCCAACGTCTAGGCTGCAATGGCGTTCATTTACCAGTCTGCATACATCTGTCAAAAGCCGGGCTAGAGCCCGAAAAGTGGTCTAGAATACTCGTTTTTGTGTTCCTGTCCATATTGCCGCGAGAGCTTATGTCTATCGGCTGGCAGGAAACCTGAAACAGCCCAGCGATGCGCTGCGGTGGCACTCGGGGAAGCGCTTCAGCATTCGCCGGATCGCCGAAAATGGGAGCCTCTTTGTAAGTCGCGGTTTGTGTGTCAATTTATGCCCACGGGGTACTCTCACAGGAGCAAGTCCGATGGAGCCAGCCAGTGCGCAAAGGCGTAAGCCGTCGCAGAGCTTCAAGCGCAAGGAACTTGTCGACAAGCTGAACCCGACATGCAAGCGCGCTTTCGCCGCTGCCGCTGCTGCTGCCAAGCTTCGCGGCAATCCCTACGTGGAACTCGTGCATTTCATCGAGCAACTCGTGCTTTCCGACAGGTCCGATGTTCAGATGATCCTCGCGGATGCGGGCGTCGATGCCAGCCGGGTGGCCAGCGACATGACGCGGGCGGTCGACAAGCTGCCCTATGGCGCGACCTCGATCGAAGAATTCTCCGACCATATCTTTCACGCCATCCAGGAGGCATGGAGCCTGGCAGGGCTCCAATTCGGCGTCGAGGAGGTTCGCAGCGCCCATGTCATCCTCGCCTGCCTGAAAATCCCGGTGCTCGAAGGACTGGTATCCAAGATCAGCGGCGAATTCGACAGGATAGACGCCGATGGCGTGATCGCCCGTTTTGGCGACGTGGTGGAAGGGTCCATCGAGGCGGCCGAAAGCGAGCCTGTTGCAGACGCTGCCGCGGCACCGAAGCGGGCTCCCGGTGGGGATTCGGCGCTGGCGAAATACGCGACCGACCTGACGCAGCGCGCGCGCGACGGCAAGATCGATCCCGTTATCGGGCGTGATCCGGAAATCCGGCAGATCGTCGATATCCTGATGCGCCGCCGGCAGAACAACCCGATCCTGACCGGCGAGGCCGGGGTCGGCAAGACCGCCGTGGTCGAGGGCTTTGCCTTGCGCATTGCCGAAGGCGACGTGCCGCCCATGTTGCAGGGTGTCAGCGTGCGCATGCTCGATGTCGGTCTGATGCAGGCGGGCGCCAGCCTCAAGGGCGAGTTCGAGAAGCGGCTGAAATCGGTCATCGACGAAGTGCAGTCTTCCGGAACGCCGATCATCCTTTTCATCGATGAAGCCCATACCCTCATCGGGGCGGGGGGAGCGGCCGGCACGGGCGACGCCGCCAATCTTTTGAAGCCCGCGCTGGCAAGAGGCGAGTTGCGCACCATCGCGGCGACCACCTGGGCGGAATACAAGCAGCACATCGAAAAGGACCCAGCGCTCACCCGCCGCTTCCAGGTGGTCAAGGTCGACGAGCCGGACGAGGCTGTCGCCGTGCTCATGCTGCGCGCCACGGCAGGCGTGCTCGAACAGCACCACCAGGTGCAGGTGCTTGACGAAGCAATCGAGGCGGCGGTGGCGCTGTCTCACCGCTATATTCCGGCGCGGCAACTGCCGGACAAGGCGGTAAGCCTGCTCGACACTGCCTGTGCGCGCGTCGCCGTTTCGCAGCATGCGACGCCGGCCGAGGTCGAGGATATATTGCGCCGCCGCCAGGCCCTTGAAGTCGAGCGCGGCATCATCGGACGCGAGGCCGCGATCGGCATCGACGTGAATGAACGGCAGGCTCGCGTCGAAGCGGGGCTGGCTGAAACCGAGACGACGCTCGCCGCCGCGCAGCAACGATGGGACCGCGAAAAGACGCTGGTCGCCGAAGTTCTCGAACTGCGCGCAAGGCTGCGCGGCGAGGGCGTGCCGCTCGACAAGGCAGCACAGGAGGCGCAAAGCGGAGAGGCGCAACCGGTCGAGGCTTCCCTGGACGCGAAAGACCCCACCGAACCCGCTGGAGAGGATGTGCAAGCCGAACCGGCTTCCGATCCCATCGCCGATCTGGCACGGCTCAGGGAACTGATGACCGAACTTGCCGAGGCGCAGGGCGAGACGCCGCTGATCCTGCCTTCGGTCGACCGGAACGCGGTGGCCGCCGTGGTTCAGGACTGGACCGGCATTCCCACCGGGCGCATGCTGTCGAGCCAGACCGAAAAGGCGCTGCGGCTCGCCGAAACGCTGTCCGAGCGGGTTGTCGGCCAGGACCATGCGATGGAAATGATTTCCAGGCGTGTGCAGACTAGCCGCGCCGGCCTCGGCGCGCCTGAAAAGCCAGTCGGCGTCTTCCTGTTGTGCGGCCCTTCGGGTGTCGGCAAGACCGAAACGGCGCTGGCGTTGGCCGAGACGCTTTATGGAGGCGAACAAAACCTGATCTCGATCAACATGTCCGAGTTCCAGGAGGCACACACCGTCTCGACGTTGAAAGGCGCGCCTCCCGGCTATGTCGGCTACGGCAAAGGCGGTATCCTGACCGAAGCAGTGCGCAGAAAACCCTATTCGGTGATCCTGCTCGACGAGGTCGAGAAAGCGCATCCGGATGTGCACGAGATTTTCTTCCAGGTCTTCGACAAGGGCATGATGGACGACAGCGAGGGCAGGCGCATCGATTTCAAGAATACGCTGATCCTGCTAACCTCCAATGTCGGCTCCGAAGTGATCATGGATCGTACCCACAATGGTACCGTGCGGGCCGGCCTTGACGATCTTGACCTGGCCCTGCGCCCGCCACTCTTGAAGGTATTTCCGGCGGCGTTTCTCGGCCGCGTCGTCACCATCCCCTACTATCCACTGTCGGATGCCATGATCGAGGCGATCACCCGCCATCAGTTCGGCAAGATAGCAAAAAGGCTGCGTGCAACCAGCGACGCCGAACTGGTGATCGGCGAAGGCGTCATGGATATGGTCAAGGCCCGTTGCACAGAAATCGAATCCGGCGGGCGCATGATCGATGCCATTTTGACCAACACCCTGCTGCCCGAGCTTTCCCGTGGTGTGCTCAACCGCACGCTGGAAGGCGAGCCCATGAAAAAAGTGACGGTTGGTGCCTCCGCCGAAGGGTTTACCTATACCTTCGAATAGGGTGTCGACTTCCCATCGACCACAATCTTGCCGGTTCCCAAAGCGGCTTGGGAAGTCGCAACATTACGGTGCGCTGTTGTCATCCTCCGACAAGATCGGCGAGGCGTCGTTCGACAGGCAGGAGATGCTGGAGCCTCCCCTGGTCGTGGTGAGCCTCTTCGAATGCGGCTATGATCCTGGCGTCGTAACGGATGCGCTCCGACCGCGGCATAGGCGTGCCAATGGTGGCGGCCGGACCTTGACCCGCTGTCGAACGCTCATCCCCAGCCGCCACTGCCGCCACCAGTGCCAGTGCCACCAGTGCCGCTGCCGCCCAAGGGCGGAACGACGACAGGTGCCGTTTCCTCAGCCGGTTTGACAATTTTCCTGGCGACGATCTTCTTCTGCTTGACGATCTTTGACCTGGTGGTCGTGCGGGTGGTCGTCGGCCTGTGCTTCGTCGTCGTCAGCGTCGGTTCGGCCTTCGGTGCGACCGACACGCAGCCCGTCAGCACCGCCAGAGAACCGGATAGAATCGTGGCGATCAATGCTTGCTTCATCACCCTGCCCACCATTGCCTCCTTGTTGATCAAAACAGGTCTCGACGTGGATTGGCCTGCTCCCAGACCGCTCTGGCCGCATTGACCAGTTGGTCGTCCAGCGAGCCATTCGCCGGGACCTTCGACTTGAGGTCCCGGCGCAATTGCTTGAGCGCCGCCGTCTTCGCCTTCACTCCGAATTTCGCCAGCACCGCCCGGGCGTCCGGCAATTCCTTGCGAAGATCAAGCGCGACCGTGAAGGCAAGATAACGCACTGCTATTGCCTGGTCGGCCTTGTCGCCCTTCTGCATTTCAAGGGCCGCGCGATCATACGCGCCGGACTGGTCGCCCCGCGTTGTCGCCACCTCGAACAGCCTTTGCGCTTCGGCGAGGTTCTGTCCTACGCCGACACCGTCTCGGTACATGCGCGCAAGGCTGCCTGGGGCGTAGGGTTGGCCGAGGTCAATGGCCTTCTGAAAAAGCGCCAACGCCGCCTTCGGGTTCTTCTCGACGCCCTGCCCACTGAGGTAGTTGCGGCCGAGCAGGTTCATCGAATACATGTCCTGCCGCTCGACGCCGGCCTTCAGAAAGGCCACGGCGCGAGCCGGATCAGAGGGTACGCCATTGCGGCCTTCCGTGAAGATCGCGGCAAGATCGTTCATCGCGTAAGTATGACCCATAGCCGCCGCCTTGAGCAGCAGGTCCAGCCCCTTGCCGGTGTCGCGCTCGACGCCATAGCCGTTGAACAAGGCGCGGCCCCACGACGTCATCCCGTAGGGATCGCCCTTATCGGATGCGGATGCATAGAAGGTGTTGGCCTGCTTGCGATCGACGGGCATTCCCGTTCCCGTCGCGTTGAAATAGCCGAGTTCGAACACGGCGCGGACATGGCCCCTGTCGGCGGCTTCCTGGATGGCCTTCTTTGCCCGGTCGACCTTGCCGGCCGCCAACAGCGCTCGTCCCAGTTCGTAGCGGAAGCGGGCGACATCGGGATAGGCCTTCACCGCCGCCTCGCAGGGCTCCACGGCCTCGGCGCTGATCTCGTTTGGCAAGAGGCCTGGAACAACACCCTGCAGGTCGAGAGGCTCGCCGGCAGCCTGGTCGCACGGATCGACGCTGGGCGACAGCTTCATCGTGGCGGGCTTGGATGAACTGCTGTCGGCCCGGATCTCGAAGCCGACCTCGACCGGTTCGGCGGCACCGATCTGGGGTTCGTAGCGCAAATCGTCAACCTCGTCCGCCATCAGGCTCGACTCGGGCGACAGGGCACGATCCGGCAGGGACAGCGTTCCCGTTATCGGATAGTTCGCGATCTTCACGCTGACGGAGGCATCCTTTGTAGGGAAATCCAGCTTCAGCGGAACCGGTCCGACGCCCACCTGAACGCTGATCTCGCGGTTTTCGATCGCCTCGGCAGCGCCGGTGATATGGATGCCTCGCTCGAGCACCTGCTGTTTCTGCTCGGCTTCGAGCGAGGCCATAATCTGTTCGCCCTCGGCGCCTTGGCCGCTTTTGACACGGAACACCATTATGCCCTGGGCTTTGCCACCCCAATTGTCATGCGTGGCATAGGCCAGCATGTCCACCTCCTCCTGCGCACCGATGCCCTTGGGCACCGCCATCTTCAGGCGCGGCAAGTCCTTGCCCTGAATCAGTTCGCCCATCTCGACAGCCTTGCCGTCCAGCAGCAGGCGCCCGAGCGCAGGCGGCCTTTCGATGCTAACGGTGATTGATCCGCCATCGACGTCGACCGGTTCCGGCAGGTCCAGGGCGACGGGCCCGACACCCGACGGCACAAGCTTCTCCAGAACCGGTGGCAGCGAAGGCCGGCTGGCACGGCGCATCAGGACAACCTCGTCAATGAGGGACGAGTTTTCCCAGGGAACCTGCTTGCCGTCAGTGGCCTCCACCACATCGCGGCGCACCGCGGCCATGACCGTGCGAAGCTCCTGGTTCGGAGCCATTGCGCGCCGAGAGAATGCAGATGAAAACGGGCTGAGGTCTCCCGTTCCATCATAGGCGACCGCCCCTGGCTCGGTGGCGAAGGCTATCAGCGTGTTCAGCGAGCTTTTGACCTGCGCAAGACCGGTGTTGCCCGCCGTGATCAATTGATCCCTCAGCCAATAATCCTTGCGCGGAAACGGATTGTTGCGACAGGCATCGAGGATGATCACCTGGATCTTCGATTTCGAACGCAACTGCTGCAGCACATCGCCCAGCCTGATCGCCTGTACCTCAATGTCGGCCGCATTCTTCAACGAGGCATCCACGGGGATCAAGAAATTTTCGCCTCCGATCTGAAAGCCATGACCTGAATAGTACACGACGGACAGATCGGCGCCGTCCGCCGCCGCGAGGTAGTGACGAAACTGTTTCTCGAACTGCAGCTTTGTGAGGTCCTTGGCGACGAACACCTCGAAACCGGCCAGCCGAAACGTTTTGGATACGTCCTCGGCATCCTTGTCGGGGTTCTTGAGCGCGGGGATTTCCCGGTACTCGGAATTGCCGATCACCAGGGCAACCCTTCGATCGGCCGACGCATCGAAGGTCGTCAGGGCCGCTACGAGGAAGACTGCGATGAATCCGCAAAGTCGGAGCATGGCAACTGCCTTAACCGCTACCTGGCGACCCCAAGCACGCAGCTTGCGGTATCAAGGTCGGCTACAGAGTTCACAATCTGCCGAGACAGGAACAGAGTGAAAAGCCATCGCGACAGCGGGCACATTCCTCATCTGAATAGGCTCTAGGTTACCTCAGAACCGAACCGCCCGCAATGCGTGTCAAATCGCCCCGGAGGTGCTGTCCGGTGTAAGCTGCAGGTGTAGGTTCGTGGGTGTGGCGCATCGGCCGATACTCCGTTCCAGCCCACCCCATAAATCCTCATGCTCCCCCTATTGCATGACGCCGCGTAAATCCCCTTGCCGGGATTATATGCATATGATCGTATGGCGATCAAAATCCATCAGTTCAATCTGATACGAAAACGCAAAGGGAGGAATTGCATCAATGTCCACGAATAGCAGAGGGTTTTCGCGCCGCGGTTTTCTCGGCGGCAGCGCCGTCGCCCTGACGGCAGGCACGTTGGGAATGCCCTTCGTGCGCACGGCCCGAGCGCAGGCGTCGACCTTCAAGGCGGGCGTCATCACCTCGCTGTCGGGGGAAAATATCCTCGGCGGCAACCTCACCAAGCGCGGCTACGATCTGTGGGCTGACGCCATCAACGCCAAGGGCGGCGTCGAAGTCGGCGGTGACCGGTTCAAGGTGGACATGTTCTACGGCGACGACCAGAGCAATCCGGCGACCGGCGCCGACGCCGCCGAGCGGTTGATCGTGCAGAACGAGGTCGACGTTTTGTTCGGCCCTTATACCAGCGGCTCGACCATCGCCGTGCAGCCGATCTGCCAGAAATACCAGGTGCCGATGATTTCCGGCTCGGCGGAATCGCCGAATGTGTGGAAAGCCAAGCCGGAATTCAATTTCGGCATCATCCCGGCCGTGGATACGACCTCCGGCATGTCGCTGGCGGTGCTGGCCAAGCTGTCCAACCCGAACGCCAAGACCATTGCCGTGATCGGCGTCAACGAGCCCTTCTCCAAGGAGACGGGCGAGGGTTTCCGCGATGGCGTGAAGGCAGCTGGTCTGGAAATGGTCGCCTACGAGCTGGTGCCGCCGGAAGGCGACCTCACCCCCGTCATTTCCAAGATCGCAGCCCTCAATCCGGATGTCATTGCGGTGGGCGGGCACGAGGAACCGCTCATCAATGTCGTCAAGACGTGCAAGTCGCTGAATTATCGGCCGAAGGCGCTGATCATGCATTACGGCGTCACCAACCCGGCCTTCGCCCAGGCGCTCGGCGCGGATGCGGACGGCACGACCGGCGTGGCGGTGTGGCTGCCGACCGTTCCCTACAAGGACGATCTGTTCGGCACGGCCAAGGAATTCGCCGAGATGGCGCAGAAGAAGTCGGGCTCGGAGCCGGACTATACCGAGGCCGGCTGCGCGGCCAGTGGGCTGGTGCTTGGCGATGCGCTCAAGCGCCTCGGCAAGAAGCCGGCACTGACGCCCGAGGACCGGGTGGCGCTGAAGGATGCCATCGCCGAAACCGACATCCAGACCTTCTACGGGCCGATCAAGTTCGAAAAGGAAGGCCCGCACTATCACGACAATACCCAGCCCGTTCCGGTGCTGATCCAGATCCAGGGCGGCAAGACCATCGCGGTCGGCCCGAAGGAAGCGGCTGCCGCGCCCTTCATCTATCCGCTGCCGGCCTGGAAATAAGCGTCAAGACGGGATGGGGCGAGACCACCGCCCCATCCCGGTCGAATTCCGCCGCCGGTTGCGCATGCCTGAAAAATGACGGACACATGTGCCTGTGGTGCCGGCTTGCCGCCGTACCGCTCTGCCTTTCCGTTTCCCTGACGACGAACGGTTTTCGCCTTGGATCTTTTTCTCCAGACTCTGCTGAACGGCCTGTTGATCGGCGGCGTCATCGCCACCTTCACCATCGGCTTCCAGCTTACCTTCGGCGTACTGCATGTCATCGACTTTGCGGTCGGCGGCTGGGTCGTGCTGGGTGGCTATCTCGGCTACTACATGACAGCGGCGCTGGGGGTCGACGGCTTCGCGGCGATCCCGGTGGCCTTCGTCCTGTTCGGCGCGCTTGGCTACCTGATCGGGCCGATCCTCTACAATGTCCGCAACAGCCGAACGGCAAGGCCGGAATTGATGGCGCTGGCGCTGACGTTTGGCCTGTTCACGCTGCTGCGCGGCGGCATGCTGACCGCGTGGGGCTTCAACACCTACAGCGTGCAGACGGCGCTGAGCGGCGAAAGCTTCACCCTCGGCCCGGTCACGGTACCGCTGATCCGGGTCGCCGCGGCAGTTTTTGCGGCGGCAATCGCCGGTGGCCTGTTCCTGTTCCTCTATCGCACCCGCTACGGGCTGGCGATCCGCGCCACGGCCGAGAACCGGCACAACGCCGCTCTGATGGGCGTCAACATCCGCCGCCTCAGCGCCAATGTCTACGGGCTTTACGCAGGCATCACCGCCATGGCCGGCGTGCTGATGGGGTCTATCTACTCGGTCAATCCGGAGGTCGGCCTGCGCTACACGCTGTTCGCCTTCTTCGTCGCCGTGCTGGCGGGGCTTGGCTCGGTCGGCGGCGCGCTGGTCGCAGCCCTGCTGCTCGGCGTCATCGAAGCGTTCGTTTCCACCTATGTCGGGTCCAGCTATTCGCTGCTGGCGGTCTTCGCCACGCTCTTCCTGGTCCTTCTCATATCCCCGAAGGGGATCTTGCGGAGAGGATTGTGACATGGCGGCGCAAACGATGAAATCGCGCCTGCCGGGCCTCGTCCTGCTCGCCGCCATCCTCGTGGTACTGGCGCTGATGCCGTTGCTGGTCAACAATTACTGGCTGCGCATCGCCACCGGCGCGCTGATGTGGGCGGGGCTTGCCTGCTCCTGGAACATTCTGGGCGGCTATGCCGGCTACATCAATTTTGGCCACTCAGCCTTTTTCGGCCTCGGCGCCTATGCGACCGCGCTCCTGATGGGCGACCCGTTCGGCCTGCCTTTCCTGGCCACGATCCCGGCCGGCATGCTGGTGACAGCCCTGTTCGCCGTCGTCATCGGCGCACCGACGCTGCGCCTGCGCGGCGCTTATTTCGCCATCGCCACATGGGCCTTCGCCGAGGTGCTGATCCAATTTTCCTCGGTGGTGGACTTCACCGGCGGCATCGGCGGCATCGGCCTGCCGCCCTACCTCAACGAGCGCTTCTTCTATTTCGCCATGTTCGGCGCGGCGGCGCTGACCTATCTCGTCACCTGGGCGCTGTTCGAGCGCTCCCGCTTTGGCCTGAAGGTCAAGGCGCTGCGCGACCACGAGCCGGCGGCGGAGGCGATGGGCATCAACACCTCGCTGGTCAAATTGCAGACCTTCGTGCTGAGTGCGGTAACCGCCTCGGTTTTCGGCGCGATCTTCGCCTACTGGGTCACCTTCATCAATCCCAAGAGCGTGTTCGGCGGCGACATCACCGACCAGATGGTGGTGATGGTGCTGCTCGGCGGGCTGGGTAGCCTGTGGGGACCGGCCATTGGCGGGGTGATGCTGTTCGTCGTCAACCGCCTCGTGTGGATGTACTGGGGCGACACCGCCTTCTATATCGCCGTACTCGGCGCGGCCATCGTGCTGGTGGTGCTGTTCCTGCCCAACGGCATCGCCGGCCTGTTTGCCAAGCGCGCCAAATCGAGCACGATACTGGAAAAGGCCGCCGGCAAGCTGGTCGGCGGTAGCGGGGAGGGAGGGCGGCCATGAGCGAGACCACGCAATCACCGCCGGCGGGCGAACCTATCCTCGTGGTGCGCGACGTGCAGAAGCACTTCGGCGGCATCAAGGCAGCCAACGGCGTCAGCCTGGAAGTCGGGCGTCGGGAGATCGCCGGGCTGATCGGGCCGAACGGCTCCGGCAAGTCGACATTGTTCAGCCTCGTCTCGGGCACGGTGACGCCGGACAGTGGCCAGATCCGTTTCGACGGGCAGGAGGTGGCCGGCCGCAGCGCCTATGCGATCGCCAGGCTGGGACTGGCGCGCACCTTCCAGATCCCCGCTCTGTTCGAGAACATGACCGTCACCGAGAACCTGCTGGCGGCGGCGGCGCAAGGTCATTGGCCGGGCGCGCATGAGCGGGCGACAGAGACGCTTGCACTGCTCAAGCTGGAACATGTCGCCGATAACCGCGCCGCCGACCTGTCGGGCGGGCAGCAGAAGCTGCTCGAATTCGGCCGCGTCATCATGCGCCAGTCCAGCCTCATCCTGCTCGACGAGGTGACCGCCGGCGTGCACCCCAACATCCGCAAGATCATCCTCGAGGCGATTGCGCGGCTGCGCGAACGCGGCGTTACCTTCCTTGTCATCGAGCACGACATGGAGATGGTGCGCAGCGTATGCGACCGCATCATCGTCATGGATTCGGGTCGGGTGGTGACCAGCGGAACCTTCAACGACATCGTGCGCAATTCGGAAGTCATGCAGACCTATCTGGGGCGGCCGCAATGAGTACGCTCGCCGCCGAAAACATCGTCACCGGCTACGGCAAGCAGGAAATCGTCCACGGCATTTCGCTCACGGCCGAGGCCGGCAAGATCACCTGCATCTTCGGCCCCAACGGCTGCGGCAAGTCCACTTTACTCAAGGCCATCGCCGGCGCGCTGCCGGTGTGGAGCGGCACGGCCAGCCTTGGCGGCACGACGCTTTCCAACCTTGCCGTCCATGACGTGGTGCGCGAGGGGCTGGTGCTCATGCCGCAGGGCGGCGGCGTGTTCCCGCGCCTGACCGTCATGGAAAATTTGCGCATGGGCGGCTACGCCATTGCCGACCGCAGCGCGGTGGAGCGCCGCATCGAGGCGCTGATCGACGAGTATCCCTCGCTGGCGCGGCGTCGGCGCACGGCGGCCGGCGCGCTTTCGGGCGGCGAACAGGCGATGCTTTCGCTGGCGCGCGCTCTGGTTTCGCAACCACGCTTCATCCTGCTCGACGAACCCTCCGCCGGCCTGTCGCCCGCGATGGTGATCGAAACGCTGGAACGCATCACCGGGCTGACGAAACTGGGTATCGGCATTCTGATGGTCGAGCAGAACATCCGCGAGGCCATGCCCATCGCCGACCGAATCTACATCCTCGCTGCCGGCGAAAAGCGCTTCGAAGGCTCGCCGAGCGACGTACGCGACGACCGCCAGATCATGGACATCTACATGGGCGGCGCCTGATGCGCGTTGATGCAGCAAACAGAGCGGTGAAGCGGCCAATCCGCTTGCTCGTGACCACGGGCTCTCAGGTTTCAGGGCTGTTCACGCACTCGAGGAGCGACGGTGGTTGAGGCGCAGGGAAAGCCCGAATGATCGCCGTGAGGAGACCCTGTCCCTGACCGCCGCAGGTCGCCGGCCTTACGCGGAGATTGTTCCTCGCGCGATAGAGTTTGAAGCAGCATTACGTGGCGTGCTTGGAACCGATGCAGGACCCTTGCTGAGGGCACTCCACCGACTCGATGCCCATGCTGGGGTGGGAGTCAAAGGGGGGTGCGATCAGGTGGGGGCCATCGCCCCACCCTCTAGCTAGGTGCTGTGCTTCTACCCTCCGCGGAGGCGGCCTTATGCGATAAGGTCCAGGCTCAGAGCGAGGCGGCCAGTGCCTTCAGGAAATGGTCGTTGTCGGCCTCGGTGCCGACCGAAACGCGGAGCCAGTTTTCGTAGCCCGCTTGCTTCCACGGCTTGACGATCACGCCCTGGTTCAGCAGCGCCTCGGCGAGTTCGACCGATGGGCGGGTCGCTTCGAAGAACAGGAAATTCCCCTTTGACGGCAGCACGCGCAGGCCGAGCGCTTCGATCGCGGCTTTTACGCGCGGCCGCTCGCGCTGCACCAGTGCCACCGCTTCCGCCACCGATTGCGGATGGGCCAGTGCCGCCTCGGCCGCCACCTGGGCCATCAGGTTCACGTTGAAGGGGGTGCGTGCCAGATCGAGCCCGCGCTTCAGCTCCGCGCTGTTGGTCAACCCGTAGCCGACACGCAGGCCGGCGAGCCCCCAGGCCTTCGAGAAGGTGCGCAGGATCAGCAGCGGCCCGCGATGCGTCGCCAGCCGCGCCGTGCCCGAAGCGTATCCCTCCCCTTCCGCATATTCGTGGTAGGCCTCGTCGAGGCAGGTCACCGCCTCGGGGTGGACCGCGTCCAGCACCCGGTCCAGATCCTGCGGCGACAGCCACACGCCGGCCGGGTTCATCGGGTTGGCGAACAGCACCAGCCGCACCGGCTGCGCCACCGCCTGCACCAGCGCGTCGACATCGATGCTGCCTTGCGGCGTCAGCCCGATGCGCGTGACCTCCGCCCCCATCAGCCGGGCATAATCCTCATGCAGCGGAAAGGACGGATAAAGCGTGACCACCTGGTCGCCAGGCCTTAAAGTGGCGCGGGCAAGCATCGCGAGAAGATCTTCCGAACCATTGCCCAGCACCAGCTGGTCGGCCGAAACGCCGTGCCGCACCGCCAGCTTGGCCAGCAGCGCGCGGCCCGACGGGTCGGGGTAAACGGCGATGCGCTGCAACGAGGCTTCGAGCGCCTGCCGCACCGCCGGGTCCGGCCCGAGCGGGTTTTCGTTCGAGCCCAACTTGGAGACGCGGGTCACGCCAGGCCGCCGGGCGACCTCTTCGGCGGTGAGGCCGGCATTGTAAGGCGCGAGCGCGGCCAGTTCCGGGCGCAGGAACGAGTGAACTTTGGTCATGCTTTGGGCCTCCTTGCCCGGCGTGGTGACGGCTTGGCCGCCTGTATCTTGTTTGCCTGTAAAGCTGGGTGGAATGGATTTGTCTTGCCTGAAAGCCGCGCATCGGGGCGAATCAGTCGCCCCCCGCCGTGGTCTTTTCGGTGCCGACAAAATGGCCGGGCTGGAACGCCACCCGGACGGTGGTGATCGGCCCGATGTCGTTCCAGGTGGTGCGGTGCAGGATCAGCAGCGCTTGACCTGGCTGCGTCCGCAGCAGCCGTGCGTCGCGGCGATTGGCATTTTCGGCCGAGAATGCCAGTTCCGCACGCAGGTAAGGCGCATTTCGCACCAGCCATTCATTGGCGTTCAATTGCCAGAAATCGGCTTTTTCCAGCTCTGGCGCGGTGCGCGGGTAGAGCCAGCGGTCCTCCAGCTGGAACGGCAGGCCATCGCCATAGTGCACCGCCCGCATATGGACCAGCACCTCGCCCGTCGGAAGGCCGACCCGCGCTGCAATATCGTCGGGAATGGGGCTCTTGCGCTGCGCAACGACACGATGGCTGTAGGCCATGCCGGCTTGTTCCACCTGTTCGCGCACGATGGAGATGGTGAAGGTTGCCTTGCGGACCGGGTCGATCGCGACCCGCGTGCCGGCCCGGCGCCGGCGGTCCAAAAGCCCTTCGCCAGCCAGAAGCTGCAGGGCCTTGTTGACGGTGGCGCGTGCCGCGTCGAACTCGATCGCCAGGTCGGCTTCGTCGGGGATGCGGTCGCCCTGGCGCCATTCGTGCTCGACGATGCGGCGGCGCACCTCGCTGGCGATGTGCTGCGCCTTGGGGGAGGTGGAACCGGCTGGCTTGTCGGTCACATCCGCTCCTGCAATCGGCCGATGCAGGCCAGGTAATCGGCAGTGATGCGCTCGTGCTCCGGGTGCCGGCCGTCCTGCACGACATGGCGGCCGGCCGCCCAGACGTCGCGCACCAACCCGTCATGGCCGGCAAAGATCAGGCTGTCCAGCATCTCGTCGCCCTTGCGGCCGGCGAGCACCGGATTGTCCAGCGAAACCGCGCACAGATCGGCCCACAGGCCGGGGGCGATAGCGCCGGTCTCGCGCCCCGCAGCCGTTATGCCACCGTCCAGGCCGGCCTCGTAGAGGACCCGGCCGGTGGAGCGCCCCGTCTCGGCGAGTACGGCGCGGGCGGTGTCGCGCAGGCGCTGGCTGTACTCCAGCGTGCGCAGTTCCTCGACCAGCGAGATGCGGACGTTGCTGTCCGAGCCGAAGCCGAGGCGTCCTCCTGCTTGGCTCCAGATCGTGCCGTTGAAGATGCCGTCGCCAAGGCTGGATTCGGTGATCGGGCAAAGCCCGGCGACGGCGCCGGTCGCCGCCAGCCCGCGGGTTTCGGCCTCGGTCATGTGGGTGAGGTGGATCAGCGTCCAGCGGCGGTCGGGATTGTGGTTGTCGAGCAGCCATTCGACCGGGCGGCCGCCGCGCGCGGCCTGCACTTCCTCGATTTCCGGGAGTTGCTCTGCCAGATGCATGTGCAGCGGCCGCCCCGGACGCAAGCCTTCGCAGATGGTCAGCGCCTCGGCGCCGACCGCGCGCAACGAATGCGGCGCGACGCCGATCCCCGCGTCGGCCGGCAGGTGCCGCAACGCCCGCTCCGCCGCATCGAGCAGAACGGCGAATTCGTCCGGCGTCGTGCCGAAACGCTGCTGGCCGGGCCCGAGCGGACGGCGGTCAAGGCCGCCGAACTGATAGTGCACCGGCAACAGGGTCAGTCCGATGCCGGTGCGGGCGGCGGCGGCCACGATCCGCTCAGACATCTCGGCGATGTTGACGTAGTGCGTTCCACCCGGCTGGTGATGCAGATAGTGGAATTCCACATTGGTGGCGTAACCGGCTTCCAGCATCTCCATCTGCACCAATGCTGCGATCGCCTCGACATCCTCGGGCGTCAAATGGTCGAGGAAACGGTACATGATCTGGCGCCATGTCCAGAACGTGTCGCGCGGCTGCGGCCCGCGCGCTTCCGACAGGCCGGCCATGGCGCGCTGGAAGGCATGCGAATGGAGATTGGCCATCGCCGGCAGCAAAAGGCCGACCTGCTGGCCCGTTCGCGCCGCGCCGGCTTCAACCTTGGCGATGCGGCCGTCCGCGCCGAAATCGACACGGACATTCTCCGCCCAGCCGCCCGGCAGCAACGCACGGTCCGCCCAAAGTGTCGTCATTATTCCGATCTCCTCTCGCCGTCTCGACTCGGAAGCCGACATCAATAAGTTTAGACATAGAGACAGAATAAGTCTAGACATAGAAATCCGATTATGGTTAGGCTCAGAAAAATCACGGACAGGGCCGGAGGGCACAGGATGCAGGTTCTAAGCAATGCCGCAGTGGCAATCGTGGACGACGAGAAGGCCGGCTATCGGCTCGTCGAGCGCGCTTCGATCGCTATCGACGGCGGCGCAATCGCCTGGGTCGGCGCCGATGCCGACCTGCCGGCAGCCTGGCGCGGCGCCCCTTCCCGCGACCTCGAAGGGCGGGTGGTGACGCCGGGCCTGATCGACTGCCACACCCACATCGTTTATGGCGGCGACCGCGCCCGCGAGTTCGAGATGCGCCTGGAAGGTGCTGCCTACGAGGAGATCGCGCGGGCCGGCGGCGGCATTCTCTCCAGTGTCCGCAACACCCGCGAAGCCAGCGAAGACGAACTGCTGGCGCTGGCGCTGCCGCGCGTCGACACTCTGCTTGCCGAAGGCGTCACCACGCTGGAGATCAAGTCCGGCTACGGGCTCGATATCGAAACGGAGCTGAAAATGCTGCGCGTCGCGCGCCGCATCGGCACGCTTCGTCCGGTGCATGTCGTCACCAGCTGGCTTGCCGCCCACGCCCTGCCGCCGGAATTCAAGGATGACCGCGCCGGCTATATCGACCGCGTGGTTCTTGCCGGCATGGATCAGGGCCATGCCGAAGGGCTGGTCGATGCGGTGGACGGTTTTTGCGAGGGCATCGCCTTTTCGGTCGAGGAAATGACGCGCATCTTCGATCATGCCAAGGCGCTCGGCCTGCCGGTCAAGCTGCATGCCGAACAGTTGTCCGACCTGCACGGAGCGGCGATGGCGGCCGAACACGGCGCGCTTTCCGTGGACCACCTCGAATATCTCGGCGCGGACGGCATCGCCGCCATGGCGAAGGCCGGAACCGTCGCCGTCCTGCTGCCCGGTGCCTTCTATACGCTCAGGGAAACGCAATATCCGCCGCTTCAGGCGCTGCGCGACGCCGGCGTGCCGATCGCGCTCGCCACCGACTCCAATCCCGGCACCTCGCCGCTGACCTCCATCCTCCTGACCATGAATATGGGCGCGACGCTGTTTCGCATGACGCCTGCCGAATGCCTGCGTGGCGTGACCCGCAACGCGGCCCGCGCGCTTGGCCTTTCCGATCGCGGCGTGATCGTACCCGGCGCCCGCGCCGATCTGGCCATCTGGAACATCAAGCATCCGGCCGAGCTTTCCTATCGCATCGGCTTCAACCCGCTTCATGCCCGCATTTTCGGAGGCCAATATGTCTGAAATCGTCCTGATACCCGGCAAGGTCACCCTGGCCGATTTGGAGCGCGTCTGGCGCGAGGGGCTTGCCGTGCGGCTGGCCGACAGCGCCCGCGCCGGCATTGCCGATTCCGCAGCAAGGATCGATGCCGCCGCCAAGGGCGACGTGCCGGTCTATGGCGTCAACACCGGCTTCGGCAAGCTTGCCTCCATCAAGATCAAGACCGAGGATACGGCGACCTTGCAGCGCAACCTCATCCTGTCGCATTGCTGCGGCGTGGGCGAGGCCGTCGAGGAAGAAACCGTGCGCCTGATCATGGCGCTGAAGCTCTTGTCGCTCGGTCGCGGCGCCTCCGGCACCCGCCCCGAACTGGTCGCGCTGATCGAGACCATGCTGGCCAAGGGCGTGCATCCGGTGATCCCCGCGCAGGGTTCGGTCGGCGCTTCGGGCGACCTCGCGCCATTGGCGCACATGGCGGCCACGATGCTGGGCGAAGGCCGCGCCACCTATCAGGGTCGCGAAATGGCGAGCGCCGAGGCTATGGCCGCCGCCGGCCTGAAGCCGATGGTGCTGGCCGCCAAGGAAGGGCTGGCGCTCATCAACGGCACCCAGGTTTCGACCGCCTTCGCGCTGGTCGGCCTCTTCGAGGCCTCTCGGGCGGCGCGCAATGCGCTGGTGTCGTCGTCGCTTTCCACCGACGCCATCATGGGCTCGACCGCGCCCTTCCTGGATGAAATCCACCAGTTGCGCGGCCATCGCGGCCAGATTCTTGTCGCCAGCGCCATCCGCACATTGATGGATGGCTCGGAAATCCGCGAAAGCCACCGCGTCGGCGACACCCGCGTGCAGGACCCTTATTGCATCCGCTGCCAGCCGCAGGTCACCGGCGCCTGCATCGACCTTTTGACCCAGGCGGGCCGCACGCTGGAGATCGAGGCAAACGCCGCGACCGACAACCCGCTGGTGCTGGTCGAAACCGGCCAGATCGTTTCGGGCGGCAATTTCCACGCCGAGCCGGTGGCGTTTGCCGCCGACCAGATCGCGCTGGCGATCGCCGAGATCGGGGCTATCTCGCAGCGCCGCATCGCGTTGATGGTCGACCCGGCGCTCAGCCACGATTTGCCGCCCTTCCTCACACCCGATCCGGGCCTGAACAGCGGCCTGATGATCGCCGAGGTGACCTCGGCGGCGCTGATGAGCGAGAACAAGCATCTGGCCAATCCCTGCTCGACCGATTCGACCCCGACCTCGGCGAACCAGGAGGACCACGTCTCCATGGCCGCGCACGGCGCGCGCCGCCTGAAGCGGATGAACGCCAACCTTGCCCAGATCGTCGGCATCGAAGTGCTGTGCGGAGCCGCCGGCGTCGAATTCCGCGCCCCGCTCAAAACCTCGACCCCGCTTCAGGCGGTGGTCGCACGGCTGCGCAAGTCGGTCGCGGCGCTGGATCAGGACCGCTACATGGCTCCCGACCTTGCCGAGGTCGCTGCCCTTGTCAGCTCCGGCGCGCTGCTCGAGGCCCTGCCCAAGGGCATGCTGGATGAGGCCCGCCCGTGAACCCAACCCCCATGGACCCAACACTCGTGAAGCCGGTCGAAATTGTTCGGGGCGACGGCCCGGTCATTCTCGGCCTGCCGCATACCGGCACATACCTGCCCGAGTCGATCCGCGCGAAACTCAACGCGCGCGGCCGCATCCTGGCCGATACCGACTGGCACATCGAGCGCCTCTATGACGGGCTGTTGCCGAATGTGACGACGGTCAGGGCGAGGTTCCATCGCTATTGCGTAGACGCCAATCGCGGGCCGGACGACGCGAACCTCTATCCCGGCCAGAACACCACCGGCCTGGTGCCGGTGACCGATTTCGACGGCGAGCCGATCTGGATCGAGGAACCGACGGCGGCTGAAGTCGCCGAGCGCAAGGCGGATTTCCATGCGCCCTACCATGAGGCGCTTGCCGCCGAGATCGAACGGGTGAAGGCGAAGCACGGCGTGGCGATCCTTTACGATTGCCATTCGATCCGCTCGCATATTCCGTTCCTGTTCGAAGACGTGCTGCCCGACTTCAACATAGGCACCAACAATGGCGCGACCTGCGACCCGCGCATTGAGGCAGCAGTCTTCGACCTGTGCGCCGCTTCCGGCCGCACGCACGTCCTCAACGGCCGCTTCAAGGGCGGCTGGACCACGCGCCATTACGGCCGCCCAAAGGATGGCGTCCACGCCATCCAGATGGAACTGGCGCAATCCACCCATCTGGCGAGCGAGACCCCGCCCTTCGCCTATGACGAGGAAAAGGCCGCAGCCATACGCACCACGCTTGCCGCGATCCTGGAGCGGCTCGCAGCCCTTGCGCCGGAGCTGAAGCCATGAGCGGGCCGCTTGCCGGCATCAAGGTGCTCGACCTGTCGCGCGTTCTGGCCGGGCCGTATTGCACCGCGCTGCTGGCCGACCTTGGTGCGGAGATCATCAAGCTGGAGCCGCCTTCTGGCGACGATTACCGCCATGTCGGACCGTTCAGGGATGGCGAGAGCGCGCTGTTCACGCTGAACAACCGTGGCAAGAAGAGCATCGTGCTCGACCTGAAGAAGCCGGCCGACATGAAACTGGCGCAGGCGCTCGCCGCGCGTGTGGACGTGGTCGTGGAAAATTTCCGTCCGGGCGTCGCCGCCCGCCTCGGCCTCGGCGCGGAGGCCTTGCGCGCGGCCAATCCGCGCCTGATCTACTGCTCCATTTCCGGTTTCGGGCAGGAGGGTCCTTTCAAGGACCTGCCGGCCTACGACCTGGTGGTGCAGGCCATGTCCGGCCTGATGGCCGCGACCGGCGAGGAGGGTGGTGCGCCCTTGAAAACCGGCGAAAGCATCGCCGACCTGGTCGCCGGCCTGTTTGCCAGTTGGTCGATCATGGCCGCGCTGGTCCAGCGCAACGCGACCGGGCAAGGCGCGACGCTGGACGTCGCCATGTACGACGCCTTGTTCTCCATGTTGACGACCAGCCATGCCCAGCATCTTTACAGCGGCATCCTGCCCGGCCGGGTCGGCAACCGTCATCCGCTCTCCACGCCCTTCGGCTGCTTTGCCACAAGCGACGGGCAGGTGGTGATCGCCGTGCTGAACGCCGGGCAGTTCGAGCGGCTGGCGGCCCTCATCGGCAAGCCGGAGATCGCTGCCGATCCGCGCTTTGCTTCCGACAGCAGCCGCACCGAGCATGAGCCGGCACTGCGCGCGCTGATCGAGGCATGGTCGGGCGCGCTGACGACCGAGGCGGCCGTTGCGGCGTTGGCCGCGCAGGGCCTGCCGACCGCGCCGATCTGGGACATCGCGAAGGCCGCCGACAATGAACACTCTGCCACACGCGGCTTGGTGAGCCAACTGGCGCATCCCGTGCTCGGCCAGGCGCCGGTCGTCGGCCAGCCGGTGCGCTTCGACGGCGTCAAGCCGTTGGCGGCAACGGCGGCCCCGCGCCTTGGCGGCGACATTGAAGCAGTTCTGAAGGAATTCGGGTTGGAGGAATTCGAGTTGGAGGGGAGGGCATGACGCAGATCAACGACCCCTGGCATATGCTTGCCGAAGAAGAGCGCATGTTCTGCGACGTGCTGGAGCGGCTTTGCGCGGACAAGATCGCGCCGCTGGCGGCCGAGACCGACGAGGCTTCGCGCTTCGTGCATGAACAACTTGGCGTGCTTGGCGAAGCGGGCATGATGGGCGCCAATTTGCCGGAAGCCTATGGCGGGGGCGGCATTTCTGCGCCGGCGCTGTTGCGCGCCGTCTCCATCGTGGCCGGTGCCTGCGGCTCGACCGCCTCGGCGCTGACGGCGCATTATCTGGCGACCGATTCCATCCTGATCGGCGGCACCGATGCGCAGCGCGAGGAATGGCTGACGAAGGCTGCCACCGGCGAGGCGCTCGGCGCATTCGCCTTGACCGAACCCACCGCCGGCTCCGACCCCGCCGACATGAAAACACGGGCGCGGCGCACGGAAAGCGGCTGGCACCTCAAGGGCACCAAGTGCTTCATCTCCAACGGCGGGGTTGCGGATTTCATCGTGGTCTATGCGGTGAGCGACCCCGAAAAGGCGCATCGCGGCATCTCGGCCTTCATCCTGCCCAAGGGCACGCCCGGCCTCGAAGCCGGCTCGCCGGAAAAGACCATGGGCCTGAAGGGCGGCCATGTCTTCACGCTGAACCTCGACTGCACGCTTCCTGAAAGCGCGCTGCTCGGCGAGGAAGGCAAGGGCTTCCGCATCGCCATGCAGGTTCTCGACAACGGCCGCATCGAAGTCGCCGCGCAATGTCTCGGCCTTGCCGGTGCTGCGATGAACGCGGCGGTCGCCTACGCCAAGGACCGGATCATCGGCGGCATTGCGCTATCGGAGCGGCAGGGCATCCGCTGGATGATCGCCGACATGGGGCTCGCCTTCCACTCGGCGCTGCTGTTGTCGCAGGAAGCCGCGCGCCAGCGCGACTTGGCGCATCGCCATGGCGGACGTTTCTCGCTGGCCTCGTCCATGGCCAAGCTCGGCGCGTCGGAGGCTGCGGGCAAGATCGCCGACACCGCCCTGCAACTGCATGGCGGCTATGGCTACACCCGCGATTTCCCCATCGAACGGATCAACCGGGACCTGCGCATCATGCGCATCTACGAGGGCTCCAGCGAAATCCAGCGCATCATTATTTCCGGCACCATGCTGGCCTGACAGGAGTCAAACCATGAGCAACCCCAGACACAATACCCGCGATGTCTTTCCCCCGACCGGTCCCGAGATCACCGCGAAAAGCTGGCTGACCGAGGCGCCCATGCGCATGCTGATGAACAATCTGCATCCCGACGTCGCCGAGAACCCGCATGAACTGGTGGTCTATGGCGGCATCGGCCGCGCCGCCCGCACCTGGAAGGATTTCGACATCATCGTAGACAGCCTGAAGAAGCTGGAGGCCGACGAGACGCTTCTGGTGCAGTCGGGCAAGCCGGTCGGTGTCTTCAAGACCCACAAGGACGCCCCGCGCGTCTTGATCGCCAATTCCAACCTCGTGCCGCACTGGGCAACCTGGGATCATTTCAACGAACTCGACAAGAAGGGCCTGGCCATGTACGGCCAGATGACCGCCGGTTCGTGGATCTATATCGGTTCCCAGGGCATCGTTCAGGGCACCTACGAGACCTTCGTCGAGGCCGGCCGCCAGCATTATGGCGGCAGCCTCAAGGGCAAGTGGATCCTGACCGCCGGTCTCGGCGGCATGGGCGGCGCCCAGCCGCTGGCCGCGGTGATGGCCGGCGCCTGCTGCCTGGCGGTGGAGTGCGACGAGACCCGCGTCGATTTCCGCCTGCGCACCCGCTATGTCGACGCAAAAGCCCATTCCATCGATGAAGCGCTGGCCATGATCGACCAGTGGACCAAGGCGGGCGAGGCGAAATCCGTGGCGCTGATCGGCAATGCGGCGGATGTCTTCCCGGAACTGGTGAAGCGCGGCGTCAGGCCCGATATTGTCACCGACCAGACCTCGGCGCACGATCCGATACACGGCTACCTGCCGCTCGGCTGGAACGTCGCCGAATGGCGCGCCAAGCAGGAGAGCGCACCCAAGGAAGTGGAAAAGGCCGCGCGCGCCTCCATGAAGCAGCATGTCGCCGCCATGGTCGACTTCTGGAATGCCGGCGTGCCGACGCTCGACTACGGCAATAACATCCGCCAGATCGCGCTGGAGGAAGGGCTGGAAAATGCTTTCGCCTTCCCCGGCTTCGTGCCGGCCTATATCCGCCCGCTGTTCTGCCGCGGCATCGGCCCGTTCCGCTGGGCCGCTCTTTCGGGCGATCCGGAAGATATCTACAAGACCGATGCCAAGGTGAAGGAACTGACGCCCGGCAACCACCATCTGCACAACTGGCTGGACATGGCGCGCGATCGCATCGCCTTCCAGGGCCTGCCGGCGCGTATCTGCTGGGTCGGCCTCGGCGACCGTCACCGGCTCGGCCTCGCCTTCAACGAGATGGTGCGCACCGGCGAGTTGAAGGCCCCGGTCGTCATCGGCCGCGACCACCTCGATTCCGGTTCGGTCGCTTCGCCGAACCGCGAGACGGAATCGATGAAGGACGGCTCCGACGCCGTTTCCGACTGGCCGCTGCTCAACGCGCTCTTGAACACCGCTTCGGGCGCGACCTGGGTGTCGCTGCACCATGGCGGCGGCGTCGGCATGGGCTTCTCGCAACATTCGGGCATGGTCATCGTTGCCGATGGCACTGAAGACGCCGCGCGCCGGCTGGAGCGCGTGCTTTGGAACGATCCCGCCACTGGCGTCATGCGCCATGCCGATGCGGGCTATGAGATCGCGATCGACTGCGCTCGCGAACAAGGGCTGAACCTGCCCGCCATTCTTTGATGGCATCGCGCGCCTCCGGCCTCTGGCGGCGCGCGACAAAACCCAATAGCTTTGGTTAATCAGCAGTCGCTAACAGTTCACCAGGGAGAAAAGTGAAATGAAGTTTTCCAACACACTGAAATCGGCTTTGTTCGGCCTGGCCGCGCTCGGCCTCGCCGTGCCCGCCATGGCCGACCAGCTTTCCGACATCAAGGCCGCCGGCAAGATCGTCACGGCAACCGACATGCACTACGCGCCCTTCGACGTGCTCAACAACGGCACCTATGAAGGCATGACCAAGGACCTCTTCGACGGTGTCGCCAAGGAACTCGGCGTCGAGCCGGTCTACCAGGACATTCCGTGGACCGCGGAACTGCCCGGTCTCGAAGTCAAGAAGTTCGACATCGTCATCGCCCCGGTCACCATCACGCCGGAGCGGCTTGAGCGCTACAACTTCACGCTGCCGATCGCCGACGCCACCGTGGCGCTGGTGCGCGCCACCGCCAACACCGAGATGAAGAAGCCGGAAGACATCAAGGGCAAGACCGTAGGCGTCCAGCAGGGCACCGCGCAGTTCAAGCAGTTGCAGGCCTTCGGCGACACGCTGGGCGGCGTCGACGTCAAGGAGTACGGCACCACCGACGAGGCCTATGCGGATCTTGCCGCCGGCCGTCTGGACGCGGTTGCCGGCTCGCTGCCCAACCTGGGCTATCTGGTCAAAAGCCGTCCCGAGACGTTCGCCATGTTCGATAGCGCCACGTTCGGCCAGCCGACCTACTTTGCCTGGGTGGCGCGCAAGGACGCTGACAGCGAAAGCTTCGTCAAGGCCATCAACGACGCCGTGCTCAAGATGACCGACGACGGCCGCATCAAGGCGATCCAGGAAAAGTGGCTCGGCTCCTACACCGAGCTGCCGCGCGAAGTTCCCACCAAGTAACGATACGCTGCGGGCGGGAGCGATCCCGCCCGCAAGCCTTGCGTCAATCGGAGCACCGATGTTTTCGATCTCCACGTTTCTGAACAGCTTCGAGCCGCTCTTCTGGGCCGCGCGCTATACGCTGTTGATTTCAGGGCTGGGCATTGCGCTCGGGCTGGTGGTCGGCGCGCTCATCTGCGCGGCCGCACTGTCCCGCGTGGCCTGGCTGCGCTGGTTCGCGGCACTTTGGGTCAGTTTTCTGCGCGGGGTTCCGCTGCTGGTCCAGCTTCTTCTTTGTTATTATCTCTTGCCCGTCGTCGGCATCAACGTGCCGGCCATGGTCGCGGCCGTGGTGACGGTCGGTATCTGTTCCAGCGCCTATGTCTCCGAAATCTGGCGCGGCGCCATCATTGCGCTGCCCAATGGCCAGGCCGAGGCGGCGACCGCCATCGGCATGCGGCCGCGCGACATCTGGGCACGGATCATCCTGCCGCAGGCGTTCAGGATTTCACTGCCGGCCCTGGTCAACGAGCTGATCCTGCTGGTCAAGGCATCGTCACTGGTGTCGATCGTCGGCATAATGGAAGTGACGCGCGCCAGCCAGGCGCAGGCGGCCACCACCTTCCGTCCGCTGGAAGTCTACATCGCAGCAGCCTGCATCTACCTGATCATCAATCTCTGCTTGGCGGCGCTCGGGCGCTACCTCGAGCACAGGATGACCGTGTAATGGACCTGAGCATCCTGCTGCAATACTGGCCGATCCTGCTGAAAGGCTTCGGGCTGACGATTCTTTGCTGGTTTCTGGGCACGGTCTTCAGCATGATCCTCGGCCTGCTCATTTCGCTGGCGCAGCGTTACGGGCCGCGCTGGCTCGGCTGGTTGATCCAGGTCTATATCGAGGTCATCCGCGGCACGCCCTTTCTCGTACAGCTCTTCGTGCTCTATTATGGCGGCCCGCTGCTCGGCCTGCGCCTTGACGCCCTGCCGGCCGGTATCCTCGGGCTCAGCGTCTATGGCAGCCCCTATTTCGCCGAGATTTTTCGCGCGGGCTATCTTGCCGTGCCTCTTGGCCAGCTCGAAGCGGCACGCGCCATCGGCATGTCGGAACTCACCATCATCCGCCGCATCCTGCTGCCGCTAAGCCTGGTTTCCGCACTGCCGGCGCTGGTCAATTTCTCCATCATCCTGACCAAGGAGACGGTGATCCTGTCCATCATCACCGTGCCCGAATTGATGTATCAGGTACAGCGCATGTCCACCGAGACCTTCCGCTATCTGGAGGCCAATTTAGTGCTGGCTCTGTTCTTCTGGGCGTTGGTCGAAACCATTTCGCGCCTCGGCCGCCGGCTGGAAACGCGCATCACCCGACATCTGGTCGAAAGGACATAGGATGGCAGAGGCCTCATCCGTCGAGATCCGCAAGGTCAACAAGTTCTACGGCCCTTTCCAGGCGCTGAAACAGGTGGACCTGTCCATCACGCCGGGCAAGGTGACCTGCCTGATCGGGCCTTCCGGCTCGGGCAAGTCCACGCTTTTGCGCTGTATCAACTTCCTTGAGGAATATGATTCCGGCGAGATCACCATCGACGGGCAACTGATCGGCTACGCCAGTCCGGGTGGCCGCAAGATGTCGGGCCGCAAGCTGCGCGAGATGCGCCGCTCGATCGGCATGGTGTTCCAGCAGTTCAATCTGTGGCCGCATATGACTGCGTTGCAGAACGTGGCCGAGGGGCTGATCCGCGTGCGCGGCATGTCAAAATCCGAGGCCGGAAGCCGCGCGGCCGGGGCACTGGAGAAGGTAGGGCTCGCCGACAAGTTGGCCAACCATCCGGCGCGCCTGTCGGGCGGCCAGCAGCAGCGCGTCGCGATCGCCCGTGCCATCGCCATGGAACCGCGCCTGATGCTGTTCGACGAACCCACCTCCGCGCTCGACCCGGAATTGGTGGGCGAGGTGCTGAGCGTCATGAAGACGCTCGCCTCCGAGGGCATGACCATGGTCGTCGTCACCCATGAAATGGGGTTCGCCGCGCATGTCGCGGATCAGGTCGGCTTCATGGAAAAGGGCGAACTGGTGGGTGTGGCCGCGCCGAGCCAGATCCTGCACGACCCCAAGGACCCGCGTATCCAGGCCTTTCTGCGCACCTATCACGAGCGCAACGTCTTCTGATTCGCCCGCGACAAGGCGGCGAGGTACATGCGGGAAGATGTCACCAGACCTGTGCGGGGGTAGAATTCTACCCTGGTATCGCTTGATCTTTTCGGCTTCCGGGGACGGGAGTAGAGCCGCGCCAGCAATGCGTTGTCGTCGGCGCCTTGCCACTCGCTGACGATTCCGGGTCGTAGCCGATCACGGCTGGTTGAAGATTTTCCATCACAAAATCCGACGAGCATCCTTGATGTCATGGTGCAGCGCACCTATAATAACCGAACGGTCGGAAATTAATGATTGGATGCCTTGCGCATGGCTCGCCCCAGAGTAATCGAACAGGACGATATTCTTGATGCCGCGGAGGCCGTCGTCGTTCGCAACGGCGCCGCGCATCTGACGCTGGATGCCGTGGCCATCGAGGCCGGCATCAGCAAGGCCAGCGTCATCTATGACTACAAGACCAAGCAGCAGCTGATCAAAGCCGTGATCGAGCGGCGCGTGGCACTGGGGGAAGAGCGAATTCGTGCCGCGACCGAGGAACTGGGTGCGGTGTCGAGTGCTTCGATACGCGGCCTGATCGCGGCTTCGTCGGATGCGGAGCCTGATGACGCGCGGGCAGTGGCGGTCAATCTCGGTGCTGCGCTCGCGCAAGACAAGGCGTTGCGCAAGCCCATTCAGGATTACTACGAGCGGACCATCGCCTCGGTCATGGCGACGTCGAAAAGCCCGCGCGGTGGCCTCCTGGCCTTTCTCGCTCTTGAAGGATTGAGGGCACTAGAATGGCATGATTTTCATTCCTGGACCGATGAGGAGCGCCGGCGCATTTTGGGCGAAATCGGCTGGCTGGTCGATGAGGTTCCTGCACCCGACAAGGCTGGTGGCGCACCAGATTCTTCCTGATCCTTCGCTGAAAACCCATCCCCAATTTTCACCGGCGCGACACCATCGAACGCATCGGCAGTGACACCTATTCGTGGATTTCCCCTATGCGTATTTTTGCCGTGCCCCTGAAGATAGCTGCCGCTGTCGCGCTCCTTTCGCTGGTCGTGGCCTGCAGCGAGGCCGAAAGCTCCGCCGAAGCGCCGGCAGCTCCGCCGCCTTCCGCTGTCAGCGTCGTCGCGGTGACACCGGAGCCGATTCCGATCCTGAATGAATTGCCCGGCCGCATCGCGCCTACCCGCATCGCCGAAGTGCGTCCGCGCGTGTCGGGCATCGTGCTGGAGCGCGTTTTCGAACAGGGCAGCCTCGTCGAGCAGGGCGACGTGCTCTACCGCATCGACCCCGCACAGTTTCGCGTGCAGGTCGCCAGTGCCGAAGCCACGTTGCAACGTGCGCAGTCCGTGCAGCTTCAGGCGCGTCAGGCGGCTGACCGGCAGAAGCAGCTGCGCGAGCGCAATGTCGCCAGCGGGCAGCAGATGGACAATGCCGTGGCATCCCTTGCCCAGGCCGACGCCGAGGTCGCGATAGCAAGTGCGGGTCTTGCCGCAGCGCAACTCAATCTCGACTATGCCGAGATCAAGGCGCCGATCTCCGGCCGTATCGGGCGGGCGATGATCACCGAGGGGGCGCTGGTCAGCACCAACAGCGCCGAAAGCCTGGCCACCATCCAGCAGCTCGACCCGGTCTATGCCGACTTCACCCAGTCGGCCAACGCGCTGCTGAAACTGCGCAAGGCTCTCGAAAACGGAGCGCTGACGAGTTCGAACCCCGGTGAAGCGCGCGTATTGCTGCGACTGGACGACGGCAGTGAATATGCCCATGCCGGCCGTCTTTTGTTTCTTGAGGCGGCGGTCGATGCGACAACCGGGCAGGTGACGTTGCGTGGCGAATTTCCAAATCCGGAAGGCGATCTTCTGCCCGGCATGTATGTGCGCGTGCTGATCGAGCAGGGCGTCCAGCAAAATGCCATCGCCATTCCGCAACAGGCGATCCAGCGTGATTCCGGCGGACAATCCCAGGTCTATGTCGTGAATGATGAAAATATCGCCGAACTCAGGACGGTGCGGGTCGGACGTACCGTGGGCGAGCGCTGGGTTGTCGAAGATGGCCTGAAGGCCGGCGACAAGATTGTCGTGGAAGGCTTTCAAAAGATCAGGCCCGGTGCTCCGGTCAGTGCTCAGCCATGGAAGCCGGAAGCCGCCCAGCCCGCAACGGACACACCGGTCGACGCCGGCAGCAAGCCCACGGCCGGATAAGGACGCTCGATATGCCCCAGTTTTTCATTGAACGGCCCATTTTCGCATGGGTCGTGGCGATCTTCATCATGCTGGCCGGCGTCATCGCCATCCCGTTCCTGCCGGTCGCCCAATATCCGAGCGTCGCCCCGCCACAGATATCGCTTTACGCGAACTATGCGGGTGCTGCACCCGAGGACATCTACCAGAGCGTCACCAAGCCGATCGAGGAAGAGCTGAACGGTGTCAGCGGGCTGCTCTATTTCGAGTCCACCTCGGATTCGTCCGGCATGATCAACATCACCGCGACATTTGCTCCCGGCACTGACACCGCCCAGGCATCGATCGACGTCCAGAATGCCGTTAGCCGTGTCGAGCCGCGCCTGCCGCAGGTCGTCAAGCAAACGGGCATTCAGGTGCAGGAAGCCGGCACCGGATTTCTCATGATGGTCGCGCTTACCTCTACCGATGGCTCAGTCGACGTGGTCGGTCTCGGCGACTATCTCAGCCGCAACGTCTTGAGCGAGATAAGACGCATTGACGGCGTAGGTCGCGCGCAGCTGTTCGCCACGCAGCGCGCCATGCGCATCTGGATCGACCCCGACAAGATGGTGGGTCTGAACCTGACTTCGGACGACATCACCAATGCCATCCGGTCGCAGAATGCCCAGGTCGCGGCCGGCCGTATTGGTGCGCAGCCCAACCCGATCACCCAGCAGATTTCGGCGACCGTTCTGGTTCGCGGCCAGCTTACCTCTGCGGAAGAGTTCGGCTCGATCGTGCTGCGCGCCAATCCCGACGGCTCGTCTGTCCGGCTATCGGATGTGGCCCGCATCGAGGTCGGCGCTGAGAATTACAGTTTTTCCACCAGGCTGAACGGCAAGCCCAGCGCCGCCATTGCGGTGCAGCTTTCGCCGACCGGCAATGCGCTGGCCACCTCCAATGCGGTTCGCGCCCAGATGGAGGAACTTGCGAAGTTTTTCCCGGCAGGTCTCGAATATGCCATCCCCTACGACACGTCGCCCTTCGTCAAGGTGTCGATCGAAAAGGTCATCCATACGCTTCTGGAAGCGATGGTGCTGGTCTTCGCGGTCATGTTCCTGTTCCTGCAGAACTTCCGCTACACGATCATCCCGACGCTGGTGGTGCCGGTGGCGCTGCTGGGAACCTGCGCGGTGATGCTCGCTACCGGCTTCTCGATCAACGTGTTGACGATGTTCGCGATGGTGTTGGCCATCGGCATCCTGGTCGATGACGCCATCGTCGTGGTCGAGAATGTCGAACGCATCATGGCCGAGGAAGGGCTGTCGCCAAAGGAGGCGACGCACAAGGCAATGAAGCAGATCACGGGGGCGATCGTCGGCATCACGCTGGTGCTGACGGCGGTTTTCGTGCCCATGGCCTTCTTCCCCGGTGCCGTCGGCGTCATCTACAAGCAGTTCAGCCTGACCATGGTCGTGTCGATCCTCTTCTCGGGCTTCCTTGCGCTTTCGCTGACGCCCGCACTTTGCGCCAGCTTCCTGAAGCCCATCGCCAAGGGCCATCATGCCGAGAAGAAGGGTTTCTTCGGCTGGTTCAACCGCGGGGTAAATCGGACAACCGCACGCTACACCTCGTCTGTCGGCTGGATCGTCAACCGGACCGGCCGCTTCATGGTCATCTATCTGGCTCTTCTGGTCGGTCTCGGCTGGTCTTTCGTCCAGCTTCCGAGTTCGTTCCTGCCCAACGAAGACCAGGGCTTTGTGCTGGTCGACATCCAGGGTCCACCGGAATCCAGCAGCAGCCGCACAGCGGAAATCGTGGAGCAGGTCGAAACGATTTTCACGGCAGAGGAAGCGGTCGACCGCATGGTCGTGGTCAGCGGCTTCAGCTTTTCGGGTGCCGGCCAGAATGCCGGCCTGGCCTTCGTGACGCTGAAAGACTGGAGCGAGCGCGACGAACAGAACTCGGCCGCGGCCATCTCCGGCCGTGCCAACGGCGCGCTGTTCCAGATCAAGGACGCGATTTCGTTCGCGCTCTCGCCCCCGCCCATCCAGGGGCTCGGCACGTCGAATGGCTTTACTTTCCGCCTGCAGGACAGGGCAGGACAGGGGCAGGTAGCGCTCGCCGCCGCACGCGACCAACTCATGGCCGCCGCCGCACAAAGCGAGATCGTCACCGGTGTGCGGGTCGAAGGCATGCCCGATGCGGCACAGGTCAATCTGCTCATCGACCGCGAGAAGGCGAATACGTTCGGCGTCTCCTTTGCCGACATCAACTCGACCATCTCGGCCAATCTCGGCTCGGCCTATGTCAACGACTTCCCGAACGCCGGTAAAATGCAGCGCGTGACCGTGCAGTCCGATGCGGAGCGCCGCATGAAGACCGACGACCTCTTGAACCTCAACGTGCGCAATGCCCATGGCGGTATGGTGCCGCTGTCGTCCTTCGCAACCGTCGAATGGCTCAAGGGGGCCGCACAGATCGTCGGCTATAATGGCTATCCGTCGGTCCGTATCGGCGGCCAGGCGGCGCCCGGCTATTCGTCTGGTGCTGCGATCGAGGAGATGGAGCGTCTTGCCGGCGAATTGCCGGCCGGCTTCGGCTATGAGTGGACCGGACAATCGCTCCAGGAAATCCAGTCCGGCTCGCAGGCACCGGCGCTGATCGGGCTCAGCATCGTATTCGTGTTCCTGCTTCTGGCCGCCCTTTACGAAAGCTGGTCGATCCCGCTGTCGGTCATTCTCGTCGTGCCGCTGGGCGTCATCGGCTCGGTTCTCGCCGTGACGGTCATGGGCATGTCGAACGACGTCTATTTCAAGGTCGGGTTGATCGCAATCATCGGCCTGTCGGCCAAGAACGCGATCCTGATCATCGAGTTCGCCAAGGATCTGCGCAAGGAAGGCATGTCCCTGCTCGATGCGACAGTCGAGGCATCAAAGCTTCGCTTTCGGCCGATCATCATGACGTCGCTGGCCTTCAGCCTCGGCGTCACGCCGTTGGCAATCGCTACCGGGGCAAGTGCAGCCAGCCAGAACGCCATTGGCATCGGGGTGCTGGGCGGGATGATTTCGGCGACAGTGCTTGCCGTCTTCTTCGTGCCGGTCTTCTTCGTCTTCGTCATGAAGCTGTTCGGGCGTGGCAAGGCTGAAGCCAATGCAGGTGGAAAAGTGAGCGAAGCGGCTCATCTACCGGCGGAGTGAGGCGCACGTGCTTGCGAAGGTAGAAGCGGTCGCTGCGGATGACGTGAACCCGAAGGAACGCATCTTCCATGCGGCGATGGCGGTCGCGCTGCGAAAAGGGTTTGGAAAGGTCGCCTTGAGCCTGGTTGCCCGCGAAGCGGGTTTCAGCAAGGGCGGCTTGCTCCATCACTTCGCGACCAAGGACAATTTGATCAGGTCGATGCTGGCGTTTTACGCGGACCCGACGGCCCGTCACGCCCAGCCGGTCCTGCCCGGCGAAGCGAACGCATTCGTTTCCGGCTGTGATCCCTTCGCCGTGGCGGTGCTCATCGCCGCGGCTGAAAATCCCTTGCTGCTTGAGGTCGTCCGTACGCAGCTTGCTTCGGGAACCCCTGATTTGACAGATCGTTTGGAAACGACGCCAGGCCATTTGCGGCTTGTCGGCGATTTGGTCGCAAAGCTAAGCCAGCGGCGCCGGCTCACGTAGAACTGCCGGTCGTCCGAAACATTTCGGGAGCGGCGGGGAAATGTGCGGCGGCCTTATCGTCTCGGACATCATGGACGCGTTCCGTCAACCGACGATGCCGTTGGTTGTGTCTGTGGCATGTGCGATATAGGAGCAGATCTGCGGGCGCGACCCGACCGGGAATACTGGGTACATGGTGACGAGATCATTTTCGAAAGCGGTTGCAACCGCGTTCGTCCTGGCGGTGATCGCCGTTGCCGCCATCATCGCCGTTTTCGGCGGCGCGTTCGCCACGCGCGCTTATCTCGACCAGACGGCGGCGCGCGGGGAAACCACCCTGCGGCTGGCTGTTGCCGCGCTGCGCGGCCATATGAGCCGTTTCGAGCCGCTGCCAGCCCTCATCGCCGACCATGACGACATAAAAGCGCTCGTCGACAACCCGGGCAATGCCGTGCTGCGCGCTGATGCCAATCTCTATCTGAAAGAGATCAACGCGCTTTTGAAATCGTCCGACATCTATGTGCTGCTGACGGATGGCGAGACCATCGCTGCCAGCAATTACGACGCGCCGCTGAGTTTCGTCGGTGAGAATTTCAGCTACCGTCCCTATTTTCAAGATGCCGTTCAAGGCAGGCAAGGGCGCTTCTTCGCGCTGGGCACCACCTCGCTCAAGCGCGGCTATTACTATTCCGCCCCGGTCCGCGTCGGCAGCCAGATCCGCGGGGTCGTGGTCTTCAAGGTCGATATCGAGCCCATCGAAGCCTCCTGGAAGGGCGACGAGTACGAAATCATCGTCTCGGACCCGGAAGGCATCATCTTCATGACCGACCGTCCCGAATGGCTCTATTCCAGCATCCTTCCCCTTAACCGCGAGCGTCTGGCCAGAACCGAGGCGTCGCGCCGCTATGCCAATGCGACGTTGCGCGATCTGCCGGTCCGACGTACCGCCTCCGATGGACCGCACCATTTGATGAAGATCGCCAGTGCCGGCGTCGACCAGGAATATCTGGTGCTGGAAGAGCCGATGGCGGAAGCCGGCTGGACCGTCAGCGTCCTGCTCGACACCGGTTCGGCGCATACCCAGGCGCTCACCAGCGTTATCGCCGGGCTCCTCCTGCTTGGCCTCGCCACGCTTGGCGGAACCATTATCTTCCAGCGGCGCGCCCGGCTGGCCGAGCGCATGGAGATCCATCGCAATGCGCGTGAAGAACTTGAACACCGGGTCGAGGAACGCACCGCCGATCTGGCCTCGGTCAACAGCCGGCTTGAACTCGAGGTTGCCGAACGGCGCACCACGGAGCAGCAACTGCGCAAGACGCAGGCCGACCTTGTCCAGGCAGGCAAGCTGGCAGCACTAGGCCAGATGTCGGCCGCACTTTCACACGAGTTCAACCAGCCGCTGGCGGCGGTCAAGACCTATGCGGACAACGCCGCGATCCTGATCGACCGCGAACGCATCGCGGAGGCGCGCGACAATGTTTCCCGCATCTCCGCGCTGACCGACCGCATGGCGGCGATCAGCCGTCACCTGCGCAATTTCGCGCGAAAGCCCAATGAACGGCTTGGCCCGGTTTCGTTGGCGGAGGTTGTGACCGATACGTTGGAGATCGTCGCCTGGCGGTTGAAGGCCGCCGATGCGACGGTGACCATCGATCTCGGCAACCGGCCTCCGCAGGTGCAGGCGGGCAGCGTTCGGCTTCAGCAGGTTCTGGTCAATATCATTTCCAATGCGGCCGATGCGGTGGAAGGTCTGCCTGATCGGGTGATCGAGCTTGTCGCCCGGCGCAAACGCGGCATGGTCGCAATCACCATCCGCGACCACGGTCCCGGCGTAGCGGATGCGATCGCCGCGCGTATCTTCGATCCGTTCTTCTCCACCAAGGGCGTCGGCAAGGGGCTTGGGCTCGGCCTGTCGATCTCGTACAACATCATCAAGGATTTCGGCGGAAGCCTTGGCGTCGAGAACCATGCCGATGGCGGCGCGCTTTTCCGCATCGAGCTCAAGGCCGCCGAGGCCGTCACCCACGAGGCTGCCGAATGAACCCTGCGCTGGTCTTGCTGGTCGAGGACGAAGACGAGCTTCGCCGCTCCACCGCGCAAGCGCTGGATTTGTCCGGGTTCAAGGTGCGCGATCTGGCCAGCGCCGAGCGTGCGCTCGACCTCATCACCCCCGGCTTCAACGGCATCGTGGTCACGGATATCCGCATGCCGGGCATGGACGGCATGACGCTGATGGGGCGTATTCGCGAGATCGACGCCGATATTCCCGTCATTCTCACGACCGGCCATGGCGACGTGCAACTCGCGGTCACGGCGATGCGCGAAGGGGCTTATGATTTCATCGAAAAGCCCTTCACCACGCAGACCCTTGCGGCGGTCGCGGCGCGAGCCCTCGACCGGCGGGGCCTGGTGCTGGAAAATCGCCTGCTGCGTGCGGTGGCCGGCAAGCGCGACGATCTCGAGGTTCGCCTGCCCGGCCGCACCCAGACCATGATCGATCTGCGCTACCGCCTGCGTGCGGTGGCCCCCACCGACGCCGATGTTCTCATCGTCGGCGACACCGGCGCCGGCAAGGAGGTCGCGGCACGTGCGCTTCATGATATCAGCGCGCGCGCCAGCAAGCCCTTTGTCGCCATCGACTGCGCCGCGCTGCCGGCAAATCTGATCGAAAGCGAATTGTTCGGCCATGAGGCGGGCGCTTTTGCCGGCGCCATCCGCGCCCGCTTCGGCAAGTTCGAGCATGCACGCGGCGGCACCATCCTGCTCGACGAGATCGGCTCGATGCCGATCGATCTTCAAGCCAAGCTGCTTCGCGTCATTCAGGATCGCAATATCACCCGGCTGGGATCCAACGAACTTATCGCGCTTGACGTGCGCTTCGTGGCTACCAGCAAGGCCGACCTTGAGGCCGAAGTCGCGGCCGGCCGCTTCCGGGCCGACCTGCTTTACCGGCTCAACGTCGTGACCCTGCGACTGCCTTCGCTAGGCGCCAGGCGCGAGGATGTGCCGCTGCTTTTCCTCCAGCTTGTGCGTGAGGCCGCCGCACGCCATCGCCGGGACGAAGTCGACGTGCCGCCGCAGGTGATTGCCCATATCGCCAATCGAACCTGGCCCGGAAACGTGCGCGAATTGCGCAACGCGGCCGATCGTTATGTGCTTGGCCTCGGCTTGGGGCTTGATGAAGAGGCGTCGCCCGCCGACAGTTCGCCGCGGCTTGCCGACCGGGTTGCGGATTTCGAGAAGAGCGTGATTTCCGCCGCTCTTTTGGCGCAGGGCGGCAGCCTCAAGGCCGTCTATGAATCCCTCGGCATCTCGCGCAAGACGCTTTACGAGAAGATGCAGCGCTTCGGCCTGGACAAGCGCGATCCGGGCGACCTTTAGCCGCCGTGTGTGGGATCATACCCGCGCCAAGTCGCAGATGTACCCTTTTCCACCCATCTGGCCGGCCAAAATGCAGAAATCCTTTCCGTAGCCGCCATTGACGGTTGCGATGGAGCAATGAGGCTTTGTCTATTGTTCCCGCCCATCACCGGTGCGGGAGGACCCTTCGCATCAGATGGCCGATCCATATCCTGGGAGGATTTTGATGAACAAGCTTTTCGCGGTGCTCGGCGCTGCCGCAGCCCTTTCGCTCACCCCGTTTGCCGCTGGTGCGCAGACCTATCCAGAGCGCTCGATTACCATCGTCGTGCCGTTCTCGGCTGGCGGGCCGACCGACACGGTGACGCGTCTGGTGGCCGAAGCCATGTCGAAGGACCTTGGCCAGCAGGTGCTGGTCGAAAATGTCGGCGGTGCCGGCGGCACGCTCGGCGCCGGGCGCGTCGCCAGCGCCGAACCGGATGGCTATACGCTGCTGCTGCACCATATCGGCATGGCCACCAGCGCCACGCTCTACCGCAAGCTCGCTTATGACACGCTGAACGCCTTCGAATATGTCGGCCTGGTTACCGAAGTGCCGATGACCATCGTCGCGCGCAAGGATTTTGAGCCGACCGATGCGAAGAGCCTGGTCGAATATGCCAAGGCCAACAAGGACACCGTCACCGTCGCCAATGCCGGTATCGGCGCTGCCTCGCATCTGTGCGGCATGCTGTTCATGAGCGCCATCCAGACGCCGCTGGTCACCGTTCCCTACAAGGGCACGGGACCGGCGATGACCGATCTGCTCGGCGGCCAGGTCGACATCCTGTGCGACCAGACCACCAACACCACCAAGCAGATCAAGGCGGGCACGATCAAGGCCTATGCCGTCACCTCGCCGAACCGGCTCGACGTGCTGCCCGACCTGCCGACGACCACTGAGGCCGGCATTGAGGGCATGGAGGTCGGGATCTGGCATGGCGTCTACGCACCGAAGGGCACCCCGGCCGAAATCGTCGACCGCCTGTCCAAGTCGCTTCAACTGGCGTTGAAGGATGAAAACGTCGCGGCACGCTTTGCCGAACTCGGCACCGCGCCTTCCCCGCAGGAAGACGCCACGCCGGCAGCCCTCAAGGCCAAGGTCGAGAGCGAAATCGCCCGCTGGAAGCCGATCATCGATGCGGCCGGCCAGTACGCAGACTAGATCGACATAAGGAGAGCGGTGGCGCAGGCCTGCCCTGTGCATGCGCCGTCACCGCTCCAGTCCTTTAAGCGCCGCAACCGCGCCTACCTGAAGGAATTGCCATGAAGTCCTTCTCGATCGATAGGGTCAACGGCCTGTGCGCCGCCTTTTTCATCGTCCTTGGGCTGTTCTTTGCCCAGCAGTCGCTCACCGTCGAACTCGGCACCGCATTCCGCATGGGACCGGGTTACTTTCCGCTGGTGCTCGCCGTCATCCTGATCGTGCTTGGCGGGGTCATTCTCGTTGACGCCATTCGTGTCGAAAGCGAGCCGATCGGGCATCTTGCCTGGCGCGGTATTTTCTTCATTTTGCCGGCACCGATCTTTTTCGGCCTGACGGTGCGCGGCCTGGGTTTCGTGCCCTCGATCTTCCTCACCGGGCTTATCGCCGGTTTCGCCAGCCAGAAGATGAAGCCCCTGACCGCCATTTTGCTGGCCGCCGGGCTGACGGTTTTTGCCGTGGCCGTCTTCAGCTATGCGCTCGGCCTGCCCTTCCGGCGGTTCGGTCCCTGGGTCCGGTTCTGAGGTAGATAAATGGATCTGATCGACAATCTCGCGCTTGGCTTCGCCACCGCATCCACCCTGTGGAACCTGCTGTTCTGCCTGATCGGCGTCCTGCTGGGCACGCTGATCGGCGTGCTTCCCGGCATCGGCGCGACGGCCACCATTGCCATGCTGTTGCCGATCACCTTCCAGATCGGCGATCCGGTTTCGGCCCTCATCATGTTGTCGGGCATCTATTACGGCGCACAATATGGCGGTTCCACCACCGCGATCCTCATCAACATGCCGGGCGAATCCTCTTCGGCCGTCACCGCGATCGACGGCTACCAGATGGCGCGCAAGGGGCGCGCCGGCGTGGCGCTGGCAACCGCCGCCATCGGCTCATTCTTCGCCGGCACCGTCTCGACCTTCCTTGTCGCGCTGTTTGCCCCGCCGCTGACGGCTATCGCGCTAAAATTCGGCGCGGCCGAGTATTTCTCGCTGATGGTCGTCGGCCTGGTCTCCTCGATCGCACTTGCGCATGGCTCCATCGTCAAGGCGCTGGGCATGGTGGTGCTCGGGTTGCTGCTCGGCCTTGTCGGCACGGACATCTATACCGGAACGCCGCGTTTCACCCTCGGTATTCGCGAATATGCCGACGGGCTGAATTTCGTCGCGGTCGCGGTCGGCGTGTTCGGCATCGCCGAAATCCTGCGCAATCTGGAGAACGAGAAAGGCCGTGACGTGCTGATGGCCAAGGTCAGCGGCCTGATGCCGACAAGGGACGATTTCAAGCGCATGGCAGCCCCCATCGTACGCGGCACCGTCATCGGTTCGGCGCTCGGCATCCTGCCGGGCGGCGGCGCCCTGCTGGCTTCCTTTGCCTCCTACACCGTCGAAAAGCGGGCTTCGAAAAACCCGGAAGAGTTTGGCCAAGGCGCCATCGAGGGCGTGGCGGGGCCGGAATCGGCCAACAATGCCGGCGCGCAGACCTCTTTCATCCCGATGCTGACGCTGGGCATTCCGGCCAATCCGGTCATGGCGTTGATGATCGGCGCGATGATCATCCAGGGCATCGTGCCCGGCCCGAATGTGGCAACCGAGCAGCCGGCGCTGTTCTGGGGCATCATCGCCTCGATGTGGATCGGCAATCTGATGCTGATCGTGCTCAACCTGCCGCTGATCGGCCTGTGGGTGAAGCTGCTCACCATCCCCTATTACGTGCTGTTCCCGATCATCATGGCGTTCTGCTCCATCGGCGTCTACAGCGTGAACTCCAATGTCTACGACCTCTATGCCGTCGCCTTGTTCGGCCTGGTCGGCTACGTGCTGCTGAAGTTGCGCTGCGAGCCGGCGCCCTTGCTGCTCGGTTTCGTGCTCGGGCCGCTGCTGGAGGAAAATCTGCGCCGCGCCATGATTCTGTCGCGCGGCGACCCGATGACGTTCCTCAACCGGCCGATCAGCGCGATCCTGCTCGGCATTTCGGCTGTCGTTCTGGTCATCGTATTTCTCCCCAGCATCAAGAAAAAGCGCGAGGAAGTCTTCGTCGAAGACGATTGAAGGTTCTGCCGCAGCAGGCGACTGATCGGCGGCAGTGTTTCGCGACGTGACACAATGTGACCACGGCTTCTGCACGTTCGAGTTGAACCCGCGCTATCATGGCGGCGTCGAATACGCGGAGGAACCATGGAGGTCCAGCAACGATCGACGCTGCGGCAGCGCCTGATCGCCATCATCGTCACCGGCATTGGCGGGGCGGTGGCGACTGCCGTGTCGTTCGGGATGGCCGTCTATGAATCGGCCCGCCCGGAGGCCGTTCCCGTCATCGCTGCCGGAAAGCCCATCGACACCGGTCGATGGGCTGTTACGATCCGGGAGGCGAAGATAGATGAAATGCCGCCGACTGGCACGAAGCCGCTCGAGCCGAAGACGTTCGTGACGGTCGCGTTCGATCTCGACAACCGCTCGGCCGCAACCAGCAACGTCTTCTCCAAATTGCTCGTCATCGATCCGCCGGTGCGAGGCTTGCAGGAGCCGACGGTCTATCTGGCGCGGGACAATTGGATCGCCGGCGGCATCCACCCCGACATGCCCGAACGACTGGTCGCCGTGTGGGAATGGCCAGCCTCCGCCCTGCCGCCACGCGAACTTCGGCTGCTGGTCGGCGGCCAGGTCTACAAGCGCCGCGACAATCTCTATGGCGCTTCCGGCTGGTTCGATCGCGATCCGATCGCCGCCGTCGAACTTCCTGTTGCCCAACCTCCTGCCGAGGTGACACAATGAGCGTGCCCATCAAAGGCTACGCAGCCGTGATGGTCGCTGCGGCGCTGCTTTATGGCATGCAGCGCACCACGCCCCTCTACAGCGAGATCACCTCGCCTGTTCCGATCGCGGGCAGGCAGGGCGAACGGATTGATACGACGGCTTTCGCCATCGGAATCACCAATACCCATCTGGCGCGAAAGCTGACCGTGACGGATTTCGGCAGCACCCGTACCTACATCACGTCAGGCGTTTGGGTGATCGTCGAGGGGGCCGCGGAAGCGAAGCATGAAAGCCTGGCTCTGACCTCCGCCGAATGGCTCGGCCCCGGCGGCCTGCGCTACCAGGTGAGCCAACGCCTCCCCACAATTCCCGGCTCGTTGGGAACGGAACAACTCGAACCGGGCATTCCAAGACCGATCCTGATGGCATTCGAAGTGCCGGAAACCCAACTCGCGGGCGCGCGGCTGCTGGTCTCCAGATCCGCCATGACGCCGCTTGACGAGCAAGCCTCGATCGAACTGACCGATCTGCGGCCGGACGCTATTCTGCCTTCCATCAAGCTCGGTCGCGGCAACCCGGTCCGGCCCTGGACGCTGGAGGCGAAATGACGGCGACACCGGTGTTTTTGGGCGAACGCCGCCGCTATTGGCTGAGCCTCGCGGCTCTGGCGGTCATGCTGCCGGCCGCCATCCTGGTGCATTCAGGAAGCCGGTTTCAGGAATGGCTGCGCCGGGACATGCGCGACCCCATCGCCGTCGAGAAAGGAGCCTCCCAACCGTATGGCGGGGCAGACTGGCGGCTGACCGACATGACCCGATTGCCCGGCAACCTGCCCGGAACGGCCGTCGTCGTCGCCGAGTTCGAGGCGGTTGTCGGCGACCCGGAGCGCCTGCGCGGGGGCGCTTCCTGCACGGTCGTCCTTACCGATATGCAGGGCCGCCGCTGGCGACCTCTGTTCCTGACCGAGCCGGTGGTGCGCAAGATGAAACCCGAAGCCGCGGAAAAGCCGCGCTGCGGTGCCTTCGAGAGCACCGGCAATGGCGACACGCTGATGATGGCCGAGAGTTTCGTCGTTCCGGAGGGCGCGCAGGGCCTCGCACTTTCCGTGGCCCTTACCAAATCCTTGCCGGAATATCTGCTGTTCAGGTAGCGGCGGCCCGTTGCTGCCTGCCTCGCAGGGTCTGGGATGCCACGGCATATTCGAGTACCGCCGCCAGAAGGGCGATGCGCACGGCGTCGAACAGGATGCCGCCATCGAGGTCGCTGGGGTTGCCGATGAAGATGTTCGAGACACTGCCGATCAACTGCCAGGTGTCGAGGTCGTAGGGTCCGAGCATGCGCGTCGCGCCGTACCAGAGCCAGGCAGTCGCCCAGTTGAGCGCGCGATAGGCGACGATGCAGGTGAGCAACGTCGCAATCCCGGTGCCAAGGGTCAGCTTGAGGCAGAACCAGACAGGCCGATAGCGCGTTCGGTAGCCGCCGAAAAAATGCGCAGTGAAATCATGCAACCAATTTTGCCATGTCGATGCGCCGGCGGATGCGGCCTTCGGGCGAGCGGAGGTAGAAGCCAGATCGTAGCCGTTGATGATCGCCGCCATCACCAGCCAGACCATCGGCAACAGCGCGTAGAAGAAAAGGTTTTTGGCCTGCTCAAAGCCACCCTGCGGCTGGAACTCGACCGGCACGAAACCCTCGGAGGCATGGGCCGCCATCGATAGCGACAATGCGCTCGCGTCAGGCTTATCAAGCAGTGAGCCTGCGCCAAGCCAGGCAATGAAATCGTCTTTCCACACGCCGAGCGCATAGAGGCCGATGAAGATCCAGCTTGCGTCTGCCGCCACGATCAACAGCCGCCACCAGGGCGTGCGCGAGCGTTCGTTCATGCGTTTGGCAACCCAGCGGATGGCCCAGCAGACGATGATCGCGGCAATGAGACCGCGCGATTGCAGCAGGTCGAATATCTGGAGGCTTTCGCCGAACGGCACCCGCTCCAGCGCCAGTCGCGAATATTCGCGTACGGTGTCGCCAAGAAAGCCCCACGCGGCGTAGTAAGCGAAAAACGGCAGGATCACCGCCGCCGTGACCCCCAGCATGGTGTCGGTATTGCCAGGCGGCGGGGCTTGCGCGGAGGCCTCGGTCGCGCCCTGCCGCAACGCCGTCAAGGCCGGCAGGCCCGGCCGAAGCGCGGCAAACATCGTCACCACGACGAGGAGTTTCGCCAGTACCACCAGCGACAGCACAACCATGCCGCCAAGCGGGTATTGCATGCCGACGCCGACAGCGGCATCCAGCAGAAAATCATGCGCCATGAACCCGACCGCACCGATCAGCAGAAGCTGCGGCCAGAAACGAACGAGAAGCCTGCCCGTCAACACAAGTGGGCGGACCATGTCCTCCAGCATCGTCATGCCGTGAGGATAGCCGGGCGCGGACCGGGTCTCAACACGCCGCAACTTCAGATTTCATGTCCACTCCGTAACCTGCGTGAGCGAGCGGCCGGTCCTCTCGACTTCTCTCGGACACATCAAAACAAGGCCATGCGCATCAGGCCGCGGAACGCATGGAGCGTTGCCACCGCCTGCGCTTCAGGAACGCGGCGATCGGCTTTTCCAGCGTTTCGTGAGCGACCGCGCCGATGGCGATACCCGACACGATGGCGACGCCGCAGACAATCGGGCCTGGCACGGAAAAGGCGGAACCTGCCTTGGCCACCACCGAAATCGCCATCGTGTGCCACAGATAGATCGAATAGGAACTGTCGCCGAGATAGGAGGCCAGCGACAGGCGGGGCATCGGCGCGTGTTTCTCAAATGCGAGGACACCAAGCACGAGAGCCGCGGCCAGCGGTCCAAGGACGAACGGGGTGAAACCGGCATAGGTGACGCCCACAAAGGCGAAGCCCGCAATGGAGACGGCCATCAGCGCGACGCCCGTTCGCGGTGCCGGGATCGCGCCTTTCTGCCAGGCCTTGCCGATGGCCATGCCGATGAGGAACTCCAGCAGCAGCGGGTCGGTCCAGGTCTTGAGAACCGGCGTTTCAGGCCGCAACATCCAGCCAGCCGCGACGAGCGCGAGGAGCAGCGCCGCCATTGCCGCGAAGCGCCGCCTTCCCGGCATGAACAGGGTCGCGGCGAAAAGCACGTAGAAGAACATCTCGTAGTTCAGCGTCCAGCCCTGCACCAGAACCGGCCAGATGTCGCCGGTGCTGGGCGAGCGGCTGGCGATGAAGAAGAGCGAGGACATCACGTACCATGCCGTGAGGCGCAAATTGGGAAACAGGCTTACCAGCGCGCCCACCACCATCACGCCGGTGGCGATCCAGTAGAGCGGCGCAATGCGTTCGATGCGGTCACGCAGGAAGACGGCGGGCGAGGGCGCCCGCTCGCTGGCGACGACCCACATGATGAAGCCGCTGATGACGAAGAATACATCCACGCCGGCCGCGCCGATGGCAAAGTGCGTGCCGGATCGTTCGGCCGCGTGGAAGACGACAACGCCCAGTGCTGCGGCGGCGCGCAGATACTGGATCCCGTGGAGTTTCTTCATGCGGCGTGGCCGGGTTGCGGTGACCTGCCGGCGCTGGCGTGCCAATGCACGGCACGCGGCGCCGCCAGCCGGCCGGCCGCATAAAACAGCAGAAACGAGCCGACCACATAGGGGTTGATGACGTCGACCTCGACGAAAGCGCGCACCAGAAGCATCGCGACGAGACCGAACAGGACGAAGGACGCCTCGTTGCGGGCGTCGCCGACGACCCTGCGCAAATGTCCCACGAATGTGTGCAGCAGCACCGCAAGGAGCAGGACGACACCCACCAGGCCCAGTTCCACTGCTACTTCGATGAAGGTGTTGTGGAAATGGAAGCCGCTGCGCGAGCCGATGTAGAATTCCTCCCACAGACGCTCGGCCTCGGAAAAGCCCTGCACCCAGTAGGCCTGGTAGCCGACGCCGAAGAACGGTGCCTGCGTGGCCGCGGCCCAGCCCTGCGACCACAGATAGGTGCGCCCGGTGAGGGTGGAGTCCTTGCCGAATGCGGCCAGCAGGAGATCGAGGCCACCGAGGTTCAGGCCGATGAAAACGACGCCGATGGCAAGCGCGACGCCGACGACCATGCTCACCTTCCGCACGCGGGGCGAAAACAGCAGCGCCAGCCTCAGCCAGATCTGGATGGCCAGCACCAGGACGAGCGCGATGACAGATGTCGCAGATTGCGACTTGATGAGCATCCAGACGGACAGGCCGCCGACGGCCAGCGCCAGCAGCCGCCAGGGGTCGCGTTCTGCGATGAGGACGAGCGCGGCGAAGGCGAAATAGACGCCCAGCGAGGAAAACAGGCCAAGCTGGTTCTTGGACGGAAAAGCGCCGACGAAGCTGAAACTGCCGTCGAGCGGATCGAGATAGTATTGTCCGAAGGCCAGCGAAAACAGCAGGACGAACAGGGTGCCCGTGAGCGCGCCGAGCGTCAGCGTCCTGACGCTGACGGTGCGGGCGGCGATCAGGGCGCAGGCGACGTGGGAGGCGAACTGCACGGAAGCGCGCGCGGTGACGCCGGGTGCCGCCGACCAGAACACCGACAGGCAGGCCAGCGCGGCAAAGGGTGCGATCCAGGCGAGGTCGGCCCAATTGCCGAGCGTCTTGCGATAGTCGACCAGAACCAGCGGCAGCCACAGGCCGTAATAGACGAGGATCGAGACCTGACCGAAGCGGAGCGAGTAGGCGAACACGAAAATCGAGATCGCTACCGCAACAAGCCCATAGCAGAGATTGTGGTCGGGATTCACGAGTCGGGCCTTGGCAATCTTCATCGGTGATACCCGCTTCGGCCCGTTTTTCCCGGCCCGCTCAGTTGGAATCCGCGGATGTCGGCTTGATCTCCACCTTGACGACGTCTCCCGGCAGGACCGGCGTGTTCTCGTCGGCCGCGATCTCGCCCTCCTTGCCGTCGTCGGCCGTGCGCACGATGGAAAAGCTCATCTGCGGCGGATTGCGGCCATTGGCGTTGCGCGCGGCATCGGGTGCCCGTTCCAGGGCTTCCGTCATCAGGCCGGAATACATGCCCATTCTCAGGTTCATCGCGTCGAGGTCGGCTTCCGTCTGCTGGCGATCCTGGGCGATCTCGGTGTCCCGGTCGTTCTGCAGGCCGATGGCGTCCTGCGTCGCCTTGGCGATGTCCTGCTTGGCGCGCAGTATGGCCGTATCCATGTCGAGCAGCTTGCTTTCCAGTTCGGCGATCGTCTGCTCGAGGGTGAGCACGCGCTGGTTGACCACGAGGCCCTTGCCGGCAAGTTTATCGATGCCTTTCAGTTCCTCACGCGCCAGATCAGTCTGCCTCGACTGCGTGGCGATCTTCTTCTGCAGCGAATCGATCTCGGCCTGCAGCAGGGCCTTGAGGTTGTCGAGGCTTTCGAGTTGCAGGCGCAGCCGCTTCTGCCTCGCCTGCATCAGGTTGGTTTCGTCGGCCATCAGCTTCTTTCCGGCCGCTGCCTTGGCGAGTTCCGGCGGGAAATCGATCTGCTGCTTGTCGGCGGCTTCGGCGTCCAGCCTGGCCCGCCTTGCCAGAAGGCCGTCGCGCTGCGAGGCCATCACCTCGTAGTTGCCCTGCGCCATGATGAAGTCGCGCACTCCGCCCTGGCCACTTTCCGACCGGTGCAGCCCGCCGGCGATGCTGAGGGCCTTCAGCACGGTCAGTTGCGGATCGTAGGGATAGCGGCCGGGCGTCTGCACGTCGCCGGAAACGAAGATCGGACGGAATTCCGCCAGTTCCACGGAAGCCTCCGGCCGGTCGGGCAGGCCGAGTTTCTGCTGAAGGCCATCGCCGATGGCGGCGGCGACCTGTGCCGTGGTCTTTCCCGTTACGGGCAATTCGCCGACGAACGGGATGGATATGGTGCCTGCCGGCCCGACGCCATAGTCGCCGCTGACGGCCGACCAGTCGCGGAAACCGCCTTCGGCGCTTTGCCATTCCGCGACCCGTACGCGCAGTTTGTCCATCGTGCCCAGCCGGTATTCCTCGGCTGCGGCGGACAAGGTCTGTAGCGACACTGTCGCCAGCAGGATGCCGATGGCGAGCAAGACGCGGGCCGTTTGCGATATCCGGGTCAAATCACTGGCTTCCTTCGTTTGCGGATCGAGGATCGTGGGGTGAGGACGCGGCCACCTTCAGTAGCTGCCGCGCGACGAAAACACCGCCGGTACGGTCCAGATCAGGATCTTCAGGTCGAAGGCGAACGACCAGTTCTCGACATAGTGCCTGTCGAAGGCGACGCGTGTCCCGTAGGAGACGTCGTTGCGGCCGCTGACCTGCCACAGTCCCGTCAGGCCGGGGCGCGATTTCAGGTAGAAGCTTGCGGCTGTGCCGTACATGACGAGTTCGTCGTCGACGACCGGCCGCGGTCCGACGAAACTCATCTCGCCGCGCAGGATGTTGAAGATCTGGGGCAGTTCATCGAGGCTGAGCTTGCGCAGGACCGTGCCGACCCGCGTGACGCGGGGATCGTTCTGCAATTTGCGCGTCGCGTTCCATTCCTCGCGTTCCTGCGGGTTCCTGGCGAAATGCGCGGTCAGCACTTCGTCCCCGTTCTCGACCATGGTGCGGAACTTGAGGCAGCGGAAGACCTTGCCGTTGCTGCCGATTCGCGGATGTCCGTAAATCACCCTGCCACCATCGGAGAGTTTGACCAGAAGGACCAGCATCAGGAAAAGCGGGCCGAGGACGACGATTCCGGCAAGCGCCGCTGTTATGTCGAAAGAGCGCTTGAAGGCACCGCCTATCGGCGGCTCCCCCTCCATGTCCGATTCCGCTTCGGAAGCCCTCTGCGCCAGTCCGGTCTGTGACATTATTGCCGCTCCGCGATGTTGATCGTCAGATGCAAATGCTGCGACGCAACATGCTCATTGATAGGGCGGGAGATATGACGTTGGTTCGATGAAAATAGGTCAGGCGGATCAATTTTCGATCATAATTTGTGACGGGCAGTCACATAAGCGGATTTCTCCGGGAATTTTTACTAATTCCATCATAAAAAAATGAAAATAGAAAATCTATATCAATTTATTTTCCTGGAAACTGCATTTTGTTTGAAGATATCGCGCCACATTTAAAAAGTAACCACACTATCGCCGATATATATAGGTATATATTATAGCGTATTCTTTTCGACTAAATCCTCGGGAAGATGTCGCCGTCGCACAACGGTGATGGGGAATCCCGCCAAGAATCGGCGATGTGAGAGGAGTCCGCCCAGCTTGCGTATTGCCTGCCGTGCGAATATTTTATATATTCTGCTATACAGACGCGATTGAATTCGCGCCTCCGGTCCAGAAAACAGCCAATGCCTAATACACCGGATGCGCAGCAACCGTTGCTGCTTGGGCGGGAGGTAGTCTTGGACGTGAAATTTGATCGCACGCGGCGCTGGCCCGGCCTGTCCGGCTGACATGTCCTTTGTCCTGTTCCTTCGCGGCTTCATCGGCGCTTTGGTGGTATTCGCCGTCGTCACCTACGTCATCACGCAGTCGCTGTGGACCACCCTGATCAATACCGCCATCTGCGCGGTCGTCATCCAGGTCGGCTATTTCGTGGCGGTTCTGGTGATGATCCGGCGATCGCCCGCCCCCGGCAAGGCCCCAGAACCCGCGCACAAGGAGTCCGCGCGCAAGCAGCCCCCGCCAGCTCCGGCGAAGAAAGACCAGCAGCCCGTGCGTTAATTCGCGCCAGGCAGCAACAGCTTTTTTTGACCGTCATCAAATCGCCTTTCGGTTCTGCGACCGGTCCGCCATGCGGGCGGGCCAAGCTGATCGAGAGGGTGCGGATGTCATCAACCGCCACAGTCTGCGTCATCATCGCAGCCAGAAACGCGGACCGGACCGTCGCACAGGCGGTAAGTTCGGCCCTGCGTGACGAGCACGTCGCCGAGGTGGTCGCGGTCGACGACGGATCGAGCGATCGGACGGCCGAGGCGGCTCTCGGCGCGGACGACGGAAGCGGGCGGCTGCGTATCCTGCGGCTCGACGTCAATCGCGGCCCGTCCTTCGCGCGCAACCATGCGATCGCGCATTCCACCGCGCCGCTGATCGCCATTCTCGATGCCGACGATTTCTTCCTTGAAGGCCGGTTCGGCAAGCTTCTCGGCGGCGACGACTGGGACTTCGTCGCCGACAACATCGTCTTCGTCGATTCGCGTGACGCGATTGAAACGGAGTTCGCCGTGCCGGACTTCGCGGCCGAGCCGCGCTTCCTCGACTTGCCGGGCTTCGTCGACGGCAACATTTCGCGGCGCGGCGCGTCGCGCGGCGAGATCGGTTTCCTGAAGCCGGTGATGCGGCGCGCATTCCTCGATGCGCACCAACTGCGCTACGACGAAGGCTTGCGGCTGGGCGAGGATTACGACCTCTATGCGCGGGCCTTGCTGAAGGGCGCCCGCTACAAGGTGGTGCATGGCTGCGGCTATGGTGCCGTCGTGCGCGCGGATTCGCTGAGCGGCCGCCACCGGACGTCCGACCTGAAGCGCCTGTACGAAGCCGACCGCGCCATCCTTGCCTTGCCGGAGACGGACGATGCCGCCAGCGCGGCCCTGCATCGCCACGAACACCACATGCGCGCGCGCTACGAGTTGCGCCGCTTCCTCGACATCAAGGCCGAGCGTGGCCTGACGAGGGCGGCGCTTCACGCGCTCGCCTGCCCCGCAGCACTTCCGGCGATTGTCGGCGGCGTCGCCGCCGACAAGTTCGAGGCGCTGAGCGGAAGGATCGGTCCAGCCGGCGAGAAGGCCGCACCGCGGCGCTATCTCCTGGCCGGGCGCGCCGTTCAGAAATAGTCGCGCCGTATGCCGGCGAGCACGTCGCGGAACCGGTCCTTGCGCTCAGTCAGCCTGGCATCGGCACTGAGTTGCGGCCTTGCCTTGCTGGCCTGGCGAAGGGCGATCACCGAGGGCGCCGCCAGCGCATGCTTGAGCGCGTCGCGCAGCGCCGACCGGGGTGGTTCGGCGCGCGTCAGCACCTCGGTTTCGTTCGGGTCCAGCCTGTCGGGCCTTGTGTGATCCACAACCGCCTTGCGCTCGAAATCGACGCCCCAGAAGCGGGCTCCCTTGGTGATCGCCTCGGCCCGCGAGGAGACCGGCACGCGGCGCGGCCGGTAGGTCAGTCCGAGCGACGACGCCCAGTCCTGCCATTTGAAGCCGTTGACGTTGCGAGACGTGGTGACGGCGACAAAGGGCACCCGCAGCGCGTCGGCGAGGATGGCGGCGTGCATGGATTCGGCCACCACGAGCCGCGCGCCCGCAATGGCGCCGATCACCGTCTTCGCGTCGCCGCACGGGTCGACATAGGCAAGGCCGGCCGCCTGGCAGACGGCCGGCCAGATGCCGCCGACGGTCGATTCCCAGTGCGGCACGAAGATGGCGTCGTGGACCTTCGGCACCGCCCGGAACTCGGGCATGTCGGCCACCATCACCGCCGGGTCGACGATGCCGAGCGCTTCGTCCAGCCCGAGCTTGGCCGCCGTGAGCGGCCCGCGCACGCTGCGCACGTCCCATTCCGCCTTGTCGGAAAAGTCGGGCGCCGCGCCATAGCCGAAGCCGCTGCCGACGATCAGCTTCCTTTGTCGCGGCGGCAGCAGCGTCCGGTTGAGCACCGTGCCGACGCCGACCAGCAGCATGTCCGGATGCGCCTCGCGAAAGCCGGGCAGCAGGAAATCCCACAGCCACAGGTTCAGGTCGTCGCCGAAATTGCCGTGCTCGGATTCCCAGTGGAAAGGCTGCATGGTCCTGTCCTATCTGGCCATCTTGGCGACGGCGAGTTCGACGGCGCTGCGCAGGATTTGCGGGTCGCGCCAGGCCCATTGCGCCAGGAGGCCGAATTGCGGCGTCTTGCGGCCGCGCACCAGCCGGGCCTGGCCCCACAGCGCCTGTTGCCGGGCGGTCTGCTTGTAGGAATGGATCGAGGCGCGGTCCTCGGGCCGATGGACGGAGCGGCTCTCCAGCCGGTCGAGCGCCACCCAGGTATTGAACTGCTGTTGCAGGAACTGCGGCGAATCGCTGGCGACGCCGTGAAAGATGTTGAGACCCTCGCCGCGCACGGCGCCCACGTTCTCGCCGAGCACCACGCGGCGCGCGCCGCGGATGCAGTCATAGAAGAACAGCACGTCCTCCGCCGCCAGCCGCAGTTCCGCCTCGAAGCGGGCGGTGCGGAACAAGCTTTCGCCGATCACCATGCAGGACAGGTGCAGAAAGCTCCAGTCCTTGAGCATGACGCCGGCAAGGTCCGGGATCTCGACGAGCGGCGGATCGTCGCAAAGGCGGCTGCCGGCGGTGCTGCCGGCGAGGTCCGCGACGCCGAAATGATAGTAGAATTCTGCGCCGCCCTGAATGGAGGCCCAGTAGCAATCGGCGTCGAACCGGGTGAGCGCCTCCGTTGCCGTTTTGAGGTGACCGGGCGTCCATTCGTCGTCGGAATCCAGGAAGGCGACGCAGGCGCTGTCGGCCGGAACGTGGTCGAGGCCGGTGTTGCGCGCGCCGCCGGGGCCGGCATTGGCCTGCTTGATGACAGCGATCCGTGCCCGCTGTTCGAGCGAAAAGGCCTCGACCTCGGTCTCGACCGGCAGCGGCGAGGAATCATCGATGACGATGATGTCGAAATCCGCATGCGACTGCGCGAACACCGATTTCAGGGCGCGTTGCAGGATGCCGGGTTCGCGCTGGTAGTAGGGGATGATCACGCTGCACTTCATCGTCGTCCTTTCGTCGTTCACGCGCCCGGCGAGGGGCCGCCTTCGACCCCGCCGGTGCGGGCTGGCCCTTCAAGACCAGCAGTTTCGGGCTGAAATTTGTCGCCGCACCGGATCACGGCCTTTACGGCGAAGACGCGGCACGGGGTCCTGTCCTCCGTCGCTTTGCCATCTTTGCAAGTTATGGGGCGCTGGGTGGGAACAAAGGAGACTGTCGAAATGGCCCTGTTCAGCGTGCGCGCAGCGAACCCTTTCCGAACCAGAAATCCGCGGCGCGACCGCGATACGGATGCTGCGCGCGCCGGGCGTTTGCGCGCTTTCCTGGACGATCTGGTGACCGAGATCGAGCATGAGCGCGACGGCCTGCGCGGCCGGTATGAAAGCGTGACAGTGCGCGCGGCCTTCTCGCAGCAGGCGCTGGAGCAGGATGAGGCAGGCCCGGAAATGGCATCATCCGTCGACCAGCTCACCCAGACCATGATCGACTATACGAGGCGGCTCGACGCGTTGGGGCAACAGGCCGCTTTCGTGAACGGGTTGCGCGAGCGCGTCGCGCTGTTTCCCCAGCAAACGGAAGAGGTCGCCGCCGCCGCCGCCGCCTCGGTGCGGCCGTCCGCTTAACGCCGATCATAAAAAGTGACCGGCAGGCTGACCGCCAAAACGGCCGCGCGTCACATTCTCATCCCCTGACGGCCTTATGTGCAGCGCAACGTTTGCTTGAACGGAGCGCCGCTGGGAGGACGGCGCCGCACTGAAAGGCGGTAGGATGACGATGTATCTGAGGTTTCCCACTCGCGGCTGCACATGGCTGGCTGCGGGCCTTGCGGCGGCGGCGCTCTGCGGCCCTCCCGCCGCCCATGCACAGCCCGCCAACGGCAAGTCCTTCGTCGAGAATTTCGACAGGCTCGACGCCGGGCGCTGGTACGTCTCGGACGGCTGGGCGAATGGCGATCATCAGAACTGCACCTGGTCAAAGGGGCAGGTCGGCGTCGAGGGCGGCACGCTCACCCTCGGGTTCGCCAGGCAGAAAACCAAGGACCGGGACTACGTCTGCGGCGAAGTGCAGACCAATCAGCGATTCGGCCATGGCACCTTCGAGGTACGCATGAAGGCGGCGGCGGGCTCCGGCCTCAACACCGGTTTCTTCTCCTATATCGGCCCTGTCCACAAGCAGCCGCATGACGAGATCGATTTCGAGGTGCTCGGCAAGGATCCGGCGACGGTGCAGATCAACCGCTTCGTCGACGGCAAGAGCCTCGGCCCCGCCAAACTGGTGGAGGTGGCGGGCGGCGCCGACAAGGATTTCCACGACTATGCCTTCGTCTGGCGCAAGGACAGCATCGCCTGGTATGTCGACGGCAAGCTCGTCGGCGAGGTCACGGACCCCGCCAAGCTGCCTACCCATCCCGCCAAGATCTATCTGAGCCTGTGGGGGAGCGACACGCTGCAATCGTGGATGGGCGCGTTCGCCGATCCCGGCCAACCGGTCACCGCGCAAGTGGACCGCGTTGCCTTCACCGCCGAAGGCGACAAGTGCCAGTTCCCCGAATCCGTCGTTTGCAAGACGCAATCGCAATAAGAGGGACTGGCGATGCTGCGCATCCTTTATCTGGTGCACAACCTGTCCGATCCGGCCGTGCACCGGCGCGTGACGATGCTGGAAGCGGGCGGCGCCACGGTGACGCTGGCCGGCTTTCGCCGTGACGCGGCGCCGGAGAGAATGGAAGGGGCAGCCCCCATCGAACTCGGCCGCACGCAGGACGGCAGGTTCACGCAGCGGCTGGCCTCGGTAGCGGCGGCGGCCATGGCGCTGGCGGGCAAGCTCCGGCATGTCGCCAGGCCCGACGTCATCATAGGGCGCAACCTGGAAATGCTGGCGCTCGCCAACCGGGCGCGGGCGGTTTTCGGTGCCGACATTCCGCTCGTCTACGAGTGCCTGGACATTCACCGCCTGCTGCTCGACCCCGGCCCGGTGGGCAAGGCGATGCGCGGGGCCGAGCGGCTGTTCGGCCGCGACGCGGCGCTTCTGATCACCAGTTCGCCGGCCTTCGTGCGCGATTATTTCGTCCGTTTCGGGCAGTCGGCCGCGCCGACCGCGCTGCTGCCGAACAAGGTACTGGAACTGGGCACGCCGCAGGCGCCCGGCCCGAAGGCCGCGCCTCCGGATGCCGGCGAGCCGTGGCGGATCGGCTGGTTCGGCGCGCTGCGCTGCGCCAAGTCGCTCGATCTCCTGGCCGCCTTCACGCGGCGGGCGGGCGGCCGTTTCGAGGTCGTGCTGCGTGGCCGCCCCGCCTACCGCGAGTTCACCGATTTCGACCGCTTCGTGGCGGCCGAGCCGCATATTTGTTTCGCCGGCCCCTACCGCAATCCGGACGATCTCGCCGCCATCTACGGCGCGGTGCATTTCTGCTGGGCGATCGACTTCTTCGAGGAAGGGCTGAACGCCGCGTGGCTGCTGCCCAATCGTCTCTACGAAGGCTGCCGCCATGGCGTCGTTCCGATTGCGATGAAAGGCACGGAGACGGCGCGCTTCCTTGCGCAACGCAAGCTTGGGCTGCTGCTTGACGATGATTCCACGGACGGGCTCGAAGCCGCGCTGTCCGCCATCAGCCGGCAAGGATATGACGCGCTGCGGCAGCGGGTCGTGGCGCATGACAGCCGCGACTGGGTCGCCGGCATCGGCGACTGCCGCGCGCTGGTCGAGGGCCTGAAAGCCGTGGCGGGATCGAGGGCGGGCGGCGATATCCTGCTGGAGGAAGCGGCATGACCCGGCAAGCGCACCTTGACGGCGAGCCATCGAAAGCTGTGCCGGGCGGCCGCTGCATGGTGGTGATCCCGTGCCTGAACGAGGCCAGCCATATCGGCGACCTGCTCGCGCGCCTGATCGGCCCGGCGGAGCGGCTGGACATGGTCATCGTCGTCGCGGACGGCGGCAGCAAGGACGGCACCCGGCGCATCGTCGAGCAAATCGCGGCGGCCGAACCGCGCGTCATTCTGCTTCACAATCCCCGCGGGCTGCAGGCCGCCGCCGTCAATCTTGCCGTTGCCGCATATGGAGATGCGTTCGCACGCTTCATCCGCATCGACGCGCATGGCGGCTATCCGCACGACTATTGCGACCGGCTGATCGAGGAAGCCGACGCCACCGGCGCCGATTCGGTGGTCGTCTCCATGGTCACGCAAGGCCTCACCATCTTCCAGCGGGCGACCGCTTCGGCGCAGAACTCGAAGCTCGGCAATGGCGGCTCGCCGCACCGCGAGGGCGCCACGGGCCACTGGACCGATCATGGCCATCATGCGCTGATGAGCGTGGCGGCGTTCCGCGCGGTCGGCGGCTACGACGAAGCCTTCAGCCACAACGAGGATGCCGAACTCGACTTCCGGCTGCGCGCGGCCGGCTATCGCATCTGGATGACCGACAGGACGGTCATGACCTACTATCCGCGCGCTTCCGTCGGCAGCCTGTTTCGGCAGTATCTCGGCTACGGCCGCGGCCGCGCCAGGAACATCCTCAAGCATCGCGCCATTCCGAAGGTGAGGCAGATGGTGCCGCTGATGGTGCTGCCGGTCGTGGCGGGCGCTCTGCTCGCCTTCATCAGCCTTTCGGCCCTGATCCCGGCCGGGCTGTGGGTGGCGGTGTGCATGGGCTACGGCGTCTGGCTGGCGCTGGCCGAGCGCAATCCCTACGGCCCGCTCGCCGGCTTCTCGGCAATGGTCATGCATCTGGCCTGGTCGGCCGGCTTCTGGATGCAACTTGCCCTGTCCTGGAAACGGAAGGCGGCAGCGTCATGAACAATCGCGTGCGCATCGATATCGGCATCTGCACGTTCCGCCGGCCACGACTGGAGCAGACGCTACGTTCGCTCGCCGGCCTGCACGTTCCCGCCGGGGCGGTGCTGCGGATCGTCGTGGCCGACAACGACGCCGTGCCGAGCGCACGCGCTCTGGTCTATGTCATGGCCGCCAGCCTGCCTTTTGAAATCCGCTACGTCCATTGCCCGGCGTCCAACATCTCGCTTGCCCGCAACGCCTGCCTGGAAGCGGCCAACGGCGATTTCCTGATCTTCATGGACGACGATCAGGAGGTGGTGTCGAGCGACTGGCTGACCGAGCTTTTGTCGGTGACCAACGCCTCGGGCGCCGACGTTGTTTTGGGGCCGGTGCTCGCAATCTATGGCGAGGGCGCGCCGCGCTGGATGCGCGAAGGCGATTTCCATTCGACCCGTCCCGTCCGGGTCGAGGGCGAGATCCGCACCGGCTACTCGGGCAACACGCTGCTGCGCCTGTCTTCCCCCGTGGTCGCGGGGCGGCGCTTCAGCCTGCTGCTGGGCCGCAGCGGCGGCGAAGACACGGACTATTTTACGCGGCTCCATCGGGCCGGCGGGCGCATCGCCTATGCGCCTGGTGCGGTGGCGCGCGAGCCGGTGCCGGCTTCGCGCGCCAGCTTCGCCTGGCTGGCGAAGCGCCGTTTCCGCAGCGGCCAGACGCATGGCCGGCTGGCCGGCGAGGGGCTGTCGCGGACGGCTCGCGCGCGCCAGGTCGTGCTTGCCGTGGTCAAGGCCGGCTACTGCCTCGGCGCGGCGGCGGCTACCGCTCCTTTCGCTCCCCGCCGCAACCACCATGCCTTGCGCGGCGTTTTCCATGCCGGCGCGGTCGTCGGTCTGCTGGGCGGCCGTGAAATCCAGCAATATGGCGAAGGTGCTCCGCTGGAAGGCCCGATCGATGCCCGGATGGAAAGCAAGCGCCATGCAGCCTGACGTCACCTTCCTCATTGCCGCCTTCAACGCCGAAGGCTCTATTCGTCGCGCCATCGAAAGCGCGCTGGCGCAGCGCGGCGTCTCGGTGGAGGTCGTCGTCGTCGACGATTGCTCGAGCGACCGCACGGTTGAGGTCGCCACCCGTTTTCCGCGCGACCTCGTGCGCGTGGTCGAACTGGACCAGAACTGCGGACCGGGCGGCGCCCGCAACGCCGGGCTGGATGTCGCGAGCGGCCGCTGGGTGGCGGTGCTCGATTCCGACGACACCATCCATCCCGACCGGCTGGCGCGCATGATGCGGCGGGCGGAGGCAGCGGGCGCCGAGATCGCCGTCGACAATCTCGAAATCGTGCGTGAAGGCATGAGCACCGGCGAGCCGATGTTCGCGCCGGACCATCTTCGGGCGCTCGCCGGTCTGTCGTTGGCGGACCTGATCGGCACCAGCCTTCTGTTTGAAAGCGCGTTCTCCTACGGCTACATGAAGCCGGTGTTCGAGCGGCGTTTCTTGCGCGATGCCGGCCTGCGCTACGACGAGACGCTGCGCATCGGCGAGGACTACATCTTCCTTGCCTCGGCGCTGGCGCGTGGCGGGCGCTGCGCGGTCGAGCCGAGCGCCGGCTACCGCTACCATGTCCGCGCCGGCTCGATCTCGCGCGTGCTCGACCTGCACCATGTCGAAGCGATGCTTCAAGCCGACGCGGCGTTCCTGCGCCGATACGACCTCGATGCGCCGGCGCTGGCGGCACAGGCGCGCCGCACCCGAAGCCTCTGCCGGGGGGCTTCCTTCCTCTCGCTGGTCCGTCACCTCAAGCAGCGCGCGCCGCTGAAGGCGGCGGGCGTCGCGCTCCGGGATCCGGCGGCGCTGCGCCATCTCCGGATGCCGATCGCGGCCAGGCTGCGGCGGCTGTCGGGGTTATCCAGGGCGGCGCAGGCCCGCTGAACCATTTTGAGTTTGGCGGGGGCGCCAACCGAACAGGGATGTAATGAAAAAAGTCAGAAAAGCAGTGATACCCGTCGCCGGCCTCGGAACGCGCTTCCTGCCCGCCACCAAGGCGATGCCGAAGGAAATGCTGACCATCGTCGACCGTCCCGTCGTGCAATATGCCGTCGACGAGGCGCTGGAGGCGGGCATCGAGCACATCGTCTTCGTCACCGGCCGCAACAAGCACATCATCGAGGACTATTTCGATATCCAGCCGGAACTGCTCGACACGCTCACCCGCTCGGGCAAGACGGAACAACTGGCTTGCCTCGACCGCATGCAGCCGCAGGCGGGCGCCATCTCGTTTACCCGCCAGCAGGCGCCGCACGGCCTCGGCCATGCCGTCTGGTGCGCCCGCGACGTGATCGGCGACGAGCCGTTCGCGCTGCTTCTGCCGGACATGGTTTCCTTCGGCGAGCGCGGCTGCCTTTCGGGCGTCATGGACCTTTACGGGCGGACCGGCGGCAACGTCGTGGCCGTCGAACAGTGCGATCCCCTCGATACCGGCCGCTACGGCATCGTCGGCAAAGGGCCGGTCGTCGGCAAAGGGTTCGCCATTACCAGCATGGTCGAAAAGCCGGAACCGGCAGCGGCACCCTCCAATTTCTACATCAACGGCCGCTACGTGCTGCAGCCGGAGATCTTCGGGCTCCTCGGCAATCAGGAGCGCGGTGCCGGCGGCGAGATCCAGCTGACGGACGCGATGCTGCGGCTGTCGCAGCAGCAGGACTTCTTCGCCAGTCCTTTCGACGGCCGCATGTTCGACTGCGGCTCGAAGGAAGGGTTCATCCAGGCCAACGTCGCCTTCGCGCTGGCCCGTGCCGACATCAGGGATCTGGTGCTGGAACCGATCGAGACGATCATCGCAGGGCAAACGCGCCGCAACGAAGCGGCCTGATCGAAGCGGCCTAATCGAAGCGGAACGTCGCCATGGCCATGGCCCAGGGTCAGACCCTCGCGGCCGTGGCTGTCATTTTCGACGGACGAGCAAATCGGCAAAGTCATGAACCATGGACGTTTTTTCTTGAGCAAGCCAGTACCCATGCCTTCGGATGAAACGGATGGCTTCATCGACCTCGACCGGCTGCTGGCCGCGGCAAGGCGGCAGATGCGGGTGGCGGGCCTGTTTGCCGTGGCGGGCCTGGCGCTGGGGATCGTCTATCTCCTGTTCACGCCGTCGGTCTACACCGCCTCGACCGACATCCTGCTCGACGACAGCCTGACGAAATTCGCCGAGGACAAGCCGACGCCGGCGCCAGTGTCGCAGGCGGAATCGATGGTGCTGAGCGAAGTCGAGATCCTGAAATCCGCACGGCTGGCGCGGGTCGTGGTGGAGGCGCAACATCTCCAGGACAACGAGGCCTTCCTCAATCCGCCGGTTTCTCCCCTTGCCTGGGCCAAGTCGACGGTCAAAAGCGTGCTGCGCGTCTTCTCCAGCCGGCCGACTTCCGCCGGCTCGGTCGAGAACGCAAGGATCGGCAAGGCGATGGCGCTGTTGCAGCAGAACCTCGCCGCCGAGCGGGTCGGCCGCAGCTACGTCATCTCGGTGTCCTTCTCGAACAACGATCCGAAGCTGGCGGGAGCGATTACGCGAGCCTATGCCGATGCCTATCTGTCGGACCATCTCGACGCCAATTTCGACGCCACCCAGCGCGCCACCGTGTGGCTGCAGGGGCGGCTGGACGATTTGCGCCAGCGTTCGCAGGATGCCGCGCAGGAGGTCGAGACCTATCGCGCGGCGAACGGGCTGACGGCGGCGCGCGGCGAACTGGTATCGGACCAGCAGCTTTCCGACCTCAACAGCCAGCTCATCCTGGCGCAGGCCGACACCGCCAACGCGCTGGCGCGCTACACCCAGTTCAAGTCGATCGTCGACAGCGGACCGGAGAACGCCGTCAAGAACGCCACGGTGCCGATCGAGAAGGGCAGCAGCGGCACCAATACGGCGTTGCTGACAGACCTTAGGACCCGCTATCTCGGCATGGCCAAGCGCGAGCAGGATATCTCTACCCGCTTCGGTGAAGACCATCCGCAGGCGGTGGCGTTGCGCCGCGAGGAGGCCGACGTCACCCAGCAGATATACGGTGAGTTGAAGCGGCTTACCGAAAGTTATCGCAACGAATATGAGGTAGCGAAGTCGCGCGAGGCATCGCTGCGCACCAATGTCGGCGAATTGTCCGCCCAGAGTTCAAAGTCGGGCCATTCGGGTGTGGAATTGCGCGCTCTGGAGCAGAAGGCGCAGGCGCTCGCCACGCTCTATCAGTCGTTCCTGGGACGGTATGCGGAAGCTTCGCAGCAGCGCTCGTTTCCCATCGCCGAGGCGCGCGTGATCTCGCAGGCGGGCGACCCGACCACGGCGTCCAGCCCGCGCAAGTCGATGGTGCTTGGCCTGTCCCTGGTGCTCGGCCTGTTCGCCGGCGCCGGCGCCAGTGCGCTGCGCGAATTCCGCGAGCGCTTCTTCCGCACCGCCGAAGACGTGCAGAACGCGCTCGACGTCAAGTTCCTCGGCTACCTGCCGATCGTCGGTCCGTCCTTCCGGGCCAAGGCGAACGGCGCCGGCGCGACGGACCGGACGCAAGCGCCTCGGGAAACCACCATCCCGCGCATCCTGCGCGTCGCCATCAATGCGCCGGCCTCTTCCTTCGCCGAAACGTTGCGCAACGTGAAACTGGCCAGCGACGTGGTCTTGCAGCGCAGCCCTTGCAAGGTCATCGGCTTCGTCTCCGTACTGCCGCACGAAGGCAAGACCACCGTGGCCGCCAATTTCGCCGGCCTGCTGGCGGCGAACGGCGCCAGAACGCTGTTGATCGACGCCGATCTCAGGAATCCCGGCCTGAGCCGGAGCCTGCCGCTGGTTCCGGAGAAGGGGCTGATCGAGGCGGTCGTCGGCGGCGAGCAACGCTGGCAAAACACGCTCCTGGTCGACAGGAAGACCAAGCTTGCCATCCTGCCGACGGTGATCCGCGGGCGGTTTCCGCACAGTGGCGAACTCATCTCGGGGCCGGGCATGCGCGAACTGATCGAGTCGGCGCGGCAATCCTTCGACTATATCGTCGTCGACCTGCCGCCGCTGGGGCCGGTCGTCGACGCCAAGGCGTTCGCGCCGCTGGCCGACGGGTTCGTGCTGGTGGCCGAGTGGGGCTCCACGCCGCGCGCGCTGGTACGCTCGGCCTTGCAGGCCGAACCGCGGATCGCCGCCAAGGTGCTCGGCCTCGTCCTCAACAAGACCGACGTCAAGCAACTGCCGCGCTACGGCCTGTTCGGCAGCGCCGAACAGTATCTGGATCGCTATTCCTCCTATTATGTCGAGCCGACCCAGACGACCGGCCAGCGAGCCGGCAGGAAGGAGCCGGCATAATGGCGCGGTCAGTTCGTCAGGTAGCGGCCCTTGTTTTGCCAGATGCGCAGCGCCGTCAGCCGGCCGCTGAAGAACGCGCCGGTGTCGATGTCGACCCGCATGCCTTCGCGCCTCGCTTCATCGACCGGCGTGTGGCCATGCACGACGTAGCGCGAAAGCAGGTGCGCGGCCTTGTAGAAATCCTCGCGGATGAACACCAGGTCCCGGTCGGACTGCCGTTCGAGCGGCAGGTCCGGGCGAATGCCGGCATGCACGAACAGGAAGCCGGGCGTTTCGACCATGATCGGCAGGGAGCGCAGGAAGGCGAGGTGCGCGGCGGGGATCGCTGCCCGGATGACGTCGTCGATGCGGCGGTCGGCGCGGTAGATGTCGCGCAGGTGTTCGGGGTCGATGCCGTAGGAAAGCAGCGTCTGCCGCCCGCCCATGGCCAGCCATCCGGCACGGCCGATACGCCCTTCCAGATAGTCGAGCATGACCATCTCGTGGTTGCCGGTGAGGCAGATCCGCTCGAAGCCGGGCGGCGGCGGCGCCAGCAGATGGTCGAGCACCTGGGCGGAAGCAGGGCCGCGATCGACATAGTCGCCGACCATGACGATGAGTTTTGCGCCGGGCAGTTCCTCGGCGTCGCGGACGATTGCGCGTTCGAGCGCCAGCAGTTCATCGAGACAGCCATGGACGTCGCCGATCGCGTAGACGGCGGTGTCCTTGATGTCGAGGCGCAGGCGCGGGCGCTTTTTCCCCGTGCCGCGCCGGGCCATGCCCAGCAGATCGGTCCACGCTTTCAATGGCAGGCCCTTTTCGTCATCGCCATGGTCGAGGGGCATGCGGTGAGAGGCGGGCTGGAATGAAACCGATCGAGGAGACGACCGTGTCCATCCGCAGCTTCTTCGAGGTGCCGGCCGCGTCGCTGGACCCGGTCCGCAAGACGATGTCCGAGCGTATAAGGATCGCGCGCGGCCTTTGCATCTTCTTCATGACCTTCGTCCATATACCGCCCGGCATCGCGGACAACGTCTATGATCGCGACGCCGGCTTCTTCGATCTCGTTTACTTCGCCCTTTCGCGCATGGTGGGGCTGAGTTCGGTTTCGCTGCTCAGCGTCGTCTCCGGCTATTTCATCGTCTCGAGCCTTGCCAAGATCGGGACAGGCTCCCTTTTCCTGTCGAAATTGAAGACGCTGGTAGTGCCGCTGGCGGCCTGGAATCTCCTCATGCTGGCCTTGCTTACGGTTTATGGGCTGTTGCGCGGCAAGTGGCAGGACATGCCGGACTTCACCGTGCCGGGCATGGCCGACGCGCTGTTTGCGCTCACCCAATGGCCGCTTGACGTGCCTTTGTGGTTTCTTCGCGACCTTTTCGTCTGCTGCTTGTTTTCCCCGCTCCTCTTTGTCGCGCTGAAACGGGTTCCCATCGCTACGATCCTGCTGCTGTTCGCCTATACGCTGTTCGGCGAGGACCTTTATGTGCTGCAACGGCCGCAACTCATGCTGTTCTTCGCGCTCGGCATGTGGCTGCGCATTTCCCGCACGGCCGAGTCCTCCGTCGACGCCATGGCGCGTCGGCTCGTCCCCGGCCTGATCGTTATGGTTGGCCTGTACCTGGCGCTCAGGCTGGCGAACGTGCTGTTCGGGGAAATGGACGACACGCTCCGGCTGACGCTGGACACCCTGCTGCGCATCACCATGGCGGCGGGGTTCTGGCTGCTGACCGGCCTGATCCGCCGCTCGCGCCTGGCCGCCGGGTTTGTCTGGTTCGAGCCTTACGCCTTCTTCCTGTTCTGCAGCCACGCGATCCTGTTTCACTTCGCCGCCATCGTCTTCCGCCGCTTCTTCGGCGATTACGGCAGCGACCTGTTTGCGGTCACGTTCTTCGTGCTGCCCTGCCTCGCCGTGATCTGTGCCGTGATCGGGTTGCAGGTCATCAGCCGGTCGAGGACGTTGCTTTTCCTGTTCAACGCCGGCCACGGCATCGAGCCCTTGCGCAAGCCCGCCGGGCGCGATGCGCAAGCCGCCCGGACACGGGTGGGCTAGGCCATGGCGAGCGTCACCACACGGCTGATCAAGGGAAGCCTGTGGCTCACCCTTGCGCGCGCCATCGTCAACGCGCTGGCGGCACTCAGCACCTTCGTGCTGGCGTGGAACCTGACGCCGTCCGACTTCGGCGTGGTGGCGCTGGGCATGACCATCCTTGTGATCGTTTCCACCGTGACGGAACTTTCATTGGCGGAGGCGCTCATCCGCCACGAGGCGCCCACCGAATCGCATTTCAGCGCCGCCTGGACGCTCAACGCCACGCGGGGATTGCTGCTTGCCCTGTTGTTCGCCGCAGTCGCCTGGCCTGTCGCGCGCCTGTTCGACGAACCAAGGCTGGTCGGCATCATGCTGGCGCTCGGCCTTGGCGTGCTGATGAGCGGGCTCACCAATCCGCGCCGCATCATGCTCCAGCGCGACCTGGTCTTCTGGCAGGAATTCGTGCTCGCCGTGTCGCAGAAGCTCACCGGCTTCATCGCCGCCGTTGCGATCGCCGTCATCTATCACAGCTACTGGGCGCTGGTGGTCGGCACGTTGGTCTCGCAGGCCACCAACGTCGTCGTTTCCTACCTCGTGCTGCCGTTCCGGCCGAGAATCACCTTCCGCCACATGCGAGAGTTCTTCTCCTTCTCCGCCTGGCTGACGGCCGGCCAGATCGTCAACACGCTGAACTGGCGCTTCGACTATCTGCTGGTCGGCAAGATGCTCGGCGGCACGGCCTTGGGCTATTATTCGGTCGGCTCCAATCTCGCCATGATGCCGACGCGCGAGGCGACGATGCCGCTCACGCAGACGATCTATCCCGGCTTCGCCAGCATCCAGCACGATCCCGCGCGGCTTGCCGCGGCCTACCAGCGGGCGCAGGCGCTGCTCACCGCCGTGGCGCTGCCGGCCGGCATCGGCGTGGCCGTCATCGCCGATCCGCTGGTGCGGCTGGCGCTCGGCGAAAAATGGGCGCCGATCATCTTCATCATCCAGGCGTTGGCCTCGGTGTTCGCGCTGCAGACCCTGGGTTCGCTGGTGCAGCCGCTCGGCATGGCCAAGGGCGAAACGCGGCTCCTGTTCATGCGCGACACGCAGATGCTGCTTGTCCGCGTGCCGATCATGATCGCCGGCCTGATGCTTGCCGGCCTTCCGGGCGTCGTCATCGGCCGGGTGTTCACGGGGCTGTGCAGCGCCTTCGTCAATATGGTGCTGGTGCGGCGTCTCATCGGCGTCACGGTGCGCAAGCAGCTCGCGGCCAACCTGCGCGCGCTGGCGAGCGCCGCCGTGATGGCCGCCGGTGTCGCTGTCGCCTCCACTTATCTCGCCCACACCGCCGACAAGCCGATGCTGGCGCTGCAACTGGCGACGCTGGTGGCGCTCGGCGGCTTCCTCTACTGCGCCGCGTCCTTTCTTCTTTGGGAAGCGATGGGACGACCGCAAGGGCCGGAGACGGACGTCCAGACCATACTTGGAAAAATGCTCGCAAAGCTGCGGCCGGCCTGAGGATCGCTCGAACAATGGAGAGAAAAATGGCATTGGAATCCCGCTTGGCGCTGATCGCAAGATTGCAGGCCACTATCCACGGCTGCCTGAAAACCCATATTTCGTCGGACGAGCCGGTGGCCATCCTCGACTTTCCGGACATCCGCAATTGCGGCGATTCCGCCATCTGGCTGGGCGAGATGGCCTACCTCAAGGCCCACTACGGCAAGCGGCCGGCCTATGTGTCGCGCATGGACGACTTTTCCGCCGAAGACCTCGAACGGGCGATGCCGGCGGGGCCGATCTTCATTCATGGCGGCGGCAATTTCGGCGATATCTGGGGCGCGCACCAGGATTTTCGCGAGCGCGTGCTGGAACGGTTCCCGGATCGCGCCGTCATCCAGTTTCCGCAATCGATCCATTACCAATCCGCTCGGCGGATCGAGGAAAGTGCGCGCGCCATCGGGCGGCATCGAAATTTCACGCTTCTGGTGCGCGACGAGGAATCGAAGGCTTTCGCCGAAAAACATTTCGACTGCGCGGTCGATCTCTGCCCCGACATGGCGTTCGCGATCGGACCGGTCGCGCCTACGCCTGCCGAATTTCCGGTGCTGGCGATGCTGCGGGCCGACCGCGAGAAGGCGGGCGATGCCGATCTGTCGGCCTGGCCCGACCTGCCGGTCGAGGACTGGATCTCCGAATCGGCTGGCCGCGTGCGGGCTGCCAAGGCACTCGGTGCGGCATCGGCGCTGCTTGCGCTAAAACCGGCGGAACGGCGGCTGGCCAAGCTCGACGCGGCCGCGCATAACCGCTTCCGACGCGGCATCCGCCAGATCTCACGCGGACAGGCCATCGTCACCGACCGCCTGCATGTCCATATCTGCTCGCTGCTCATCGGCCGGCCGCACGCCGTGCTCGACAACAGCTACGGCAAGGTGCGGCGCTTCATGGCCGCGTTCTCCGGCGGAACCGACCTGTCCCATCTGGCCGCGTCGCTCGACGACGGCATTTCCTGGGCGCGTCAGCGGGCCGATGTGAAGGCGGCGGCATGATGACGGAGGATCGGATGAGCCTGCTGACCTTCATCATTCCTGTCCGCCACCAGGACAATGCGCGCGACTGGGGCCTGCTCAAGGAGAACCTCGCCCAGACCGTCGCCTCGATCTCGGGCCAGACGCATGACGACTGGCGCGGCATTATCGTGGCGAACGAGGGCGCCGACCTGCCGGACCTGCCTGCGCGTTTCGGCGTCGTGCGCGTCACCTTTCCGCCCAACGACCTGCATGAGATAGACAGGGCCGACGTCGAGGCCGTGTATGAGGCTTTCCGTGCCGACAAGGGCCGCCGCGTGCTCGCCGGCATGCTCGCCGCCCGCGACAGCCGTTTCTTCATGATCGTCGACGACGACGATTTCGTCAGCGCCCGCATCGCCGGTCATGTGGCGCAAAACCCCGATGCCAACGGCTGGACCATCGAGCGCGGCTATATCTGGGACGACGGCGGCAGGCTGCTGCTGGGCTATGACGGGTTCAACCATCTGTGCGGCACTTCGCTGATCGTGCGTCGCGACCTCTACGGCCTGCCGATGCGGTTCGAGGACGCCTCGCTCGACTGGATCAAGTCGATGCTCGGCAGCCATGTCCGCATCGCCGACATTCTTGCCGGGCGCGGCGCGCCGCTTCGCCCGCTGCCGTTTCGCGGCGCTGTCTATCGCGTCGCCCATCGCGGTTCGCATAGCAAGGCGCCCAGCCTGGTGAAAAAGTATTTTCTCAGCCGCGAGGCGCTGCGGCGGCCACGGCGCCTGCTGCGCCATCTGGCTCGCCTGCGGCTGGTCGGCGACGATGCCCGACGTGAGTTCTTCGGCACGCCGGCGAGGAGCCCGGTGCACTCGATCCGCGCAAAGCCCTGAACCGGCGTGCCGACGCGGGTGAGAAAAACGCTCCTGACAAAACCGGGTTGACCGCCAACCTTGATCGCCCAGATTGTGAAGGCGGGCGGGTCAGGCAGGAGAAACACCATGCCCAAAACCACCATCGCCCTATTGGCTCTCTTTGCCGCAGCGTTCGTAGGCATCGACCGCCCATTGGCCGAAGAGCCTACAGCCGCCCAGCGCATGTCGGAACCAGGCCCTTTGGAACAGATGCTCGCAAAGCAGACCGGCACGTGGGATGTCGTCGCGAGCCTTTGGACAGCACCAGGAGCCCAGCCGATCGTCGCTCGCGGGCTGGTTGCCGAACGCACCATGATCGGGCCGATCCTGCAGGAAATCATGAAGCCGGCGCCAGGCGGCACTACGCCCGATTTTACCCGGATCGACTATCTCAATTTCGACAGGGTCGAGGGCCGCTGGAAATATGTCTCCATGGATACCCGCTTTCCCGTCAGCATCATGCCTGCGCGCAGCTTCGGCCCTGCGATAGACGGCAAGATTGATGTCCAGTTCGAACCGCAGGGATTTGTCGGTTTCGGCCCTGAAGTCGAAGGGCGCTTCATGGTTTCCGACATGGCGATCTCCAGTTCCGACGTCGACCACATGCTGAAGGAACAGCACGTGATGATGGCCAACGGCACGGGGAAAAGCTGGCTGTTCGTCCGGTATGAATACACGCGCCGCCCTTGATTGTTGAAGGCCCGCCTTGCGCGTACCTGCAGCGACGCAAACGGTCAGCGAGATCTGCTCCCGCCGGGGATGGGGCCGAAGGTACTCGACGGGGGGCTGAACAGGCGCCGCATGTACGTGTCGAGTGTCGCGGATGTCGTAGCTACGAGGATTGAGGCACCGACCACGGCGGGCAAAAGAAGCGGATAGGGGATCAGGTCCACGACGCCGGCGCTGACCAGAACCATGACGATCAGCCCGTGCAGGAGATAGATCGACAGCGAACGCTCGCCGAACCAAGCGAGCACCGTCGAACGGCTTGGCACCAGGGCGCAAAAGCCCAGCACCGCGGCCAGGCTCAACGACAGCACCAGTAGCCTGCCAAGCCCCGGATAGGCCGGAAAGGGCGGCGCACTGTCGTAGTCACGGCTTCCCGTCAGCACCGAGCCGTCCAAACCGTTCAGCCACCATACCGTCACCATCAGCATGGAAAGCCCGAACAGGCAGGAAAAGGCGAGGCGGTAACGCCCGGCCAACGCCACCAATTGCGCGCCGTAGAGATGACCGAGCACGAAGAAAGGCAGGAAATAGATGGTGCGAGCCGCGCTCAGAGCATAGCCGACCGCATCGTCGTAACCGACGAAGATGGCGCCCAGAAGCGCCACCGACAGCCCAATGGGAGAGGCGAACAGCGGCAGCAGGATGCGCCAGCCAATCAAGCTGGCGATAAACCACAGCAGCCAGTAGGGCGTCAGCGGCGAATAGCTGTACCAGCCGGTGAGTTGGCCCGCGCCGAGATAAATGATCTGGAAGACCACCAGCGGGAAGAACAGCGTCCATGCGATGTTCTGGTAGTCGCGGCTTTTCAATGTCTCGCGCGCGAAGATGCCGGACAGGAAGACGAACAGGGGCATATGGAAGGCGTAGATGTCGGTATAGAGCGTCTGGAGCAAGGCTGACTGCCCGGACGGTCTTTCGATCAGATGGCCAAAGACCACGAGCAGGATACCTGCTCCCTTCAGCGCATCGATATGGCCGTTACGGCCACTTCCGGCTGTATTCATTCCATAACCGCTCCATGGGTCGACCTGTTCGAGGTAATGCACCGAACGGCAATGCACACCCCTGCGCCGGCCCGCGATCGGCCATCGGGCTGGCTGATCCAGCCGGCACCGGAGGCGGCAACCCTTGCTGCCCAAGCGTTGCGTCGCCATACCGTGCCCCGCGAACGGTGCGATCAAAAAGGATGAAAGCGTGGTCCCGAACGTGACCAACCGGGGGTTGACTCGCTTGCTGCGATCAAGCGGCATGGATGCAATGCCAGGTCCTAAAAGAACTTACTTTTTGGAGAAGACGCGATGGCTCAGAAGAAAGCGATCTTGTGTTTCGGCGATTCACTCACCTGGGGCTGGGTTCCGGTGATGGAGGGATCGCCGGCCTCTCGCTATCCGTATGAACAGCGCTGGACGGGTGTGATGGCGTCCCATCTCGGTGGCGCTTATGATGTCATCGAGGAGGGCGTCAGCGCACGTACCACGAGCGTTGACGATCCCGACGACCCTCGGCTGAATGGCAGCGCCTGTTTGCCGGCTTCGATCGCCAGCCACCTGCCGCTCGATCTGGTTATCCTTCTGCTGGGGACGAACGACATCAAGTCATTTTACAATCGAACGCTCCATGACATCACCTGTGGGATGGCCAGACTGGTCGAACAGGTGCTCACAAGCGGCATCGGTACACCCTATCCGGCTCCGAAGTGCCTTGTGGTTGCTCCCCCACTGCTGACGCCGACGCAGCAACCCTATTTCCAGCGCTTGTTCGGCAGCGGGTATGAAAAGTCGGCAGTGCTTGGCAAGCAGTACAGGGACATGGCAGAGTCTATGAACGTGGATTTCCTGAATGCCGGTGATTTCATCACCACCGATGGCTGCGACGGCATCCATTTTACCGTCCAGAACAATCTGGATCTCGGCAAGGCCATCGCCGACAAGGTCGCAGGCATCTTTGAGGGCCATCCGGCGCGGAAGGCCGGTACGCCCCTGTAGAATTGGTAAGAAGTGCAGCCGTTACACGCTGACCACCAGGGATGTTGGTTTTCGAGCGACGTCATTGTGGTGTTCTCGCCCAATCTCGCCTATCAAACACGGGGCATTTTCTCTCAGGATCATCATGGTAAATCCGACACGTCGACCGACAAATCCAATCACTGCTGCTGAAGCAGTCTTCAAGCCGATCAAAAAGCCGGTCCCACAGGCGCGCGAATCCCCGGCTGTCCCAAATGTGAGAGAGCTTGTCTCAATCCGGATCGATAGAGCTGTGCTGGATCATTTCCAGGAGGACGGCCCGGGCTGGCAGGATCGGATCAACGATGCTTTGCGGGATGCCGTGGCCAAGTGATCTTGCCTAAGGCAAGCGATCCTACGGCGTATTCGAGATTGGTGCGCGGCTTATGGCGCCTGGCTTAAGGCAGCCTTAAGGTTGACCGGATTTGTGCGCTGAACTCCAGCCTTGCCCAGGTAACGCACCGAGAGTTTTTTGCCTTCGTGAAGAAAACAGCCCGCTCGGCCGAGCCGCATAATCGGCATGGAAATAACTTCTTAACCAAGATGCTATTCATCCTCATGGTGCGGGCGGGGTGATCGCCGGGTCCCCGATAAACGCCAGAACACCGGCAACCTGAGCAAGGTGTAAACTTGTTTGAGAGCGAACAAAACGCGCAAAGCCGCTTCCATGGCTGGACACTATTTCCGGCCATCCTGGTTGCGCTTCTATGCCTGGGCGTTACCAGTGCGGCCGCGGAAACGCGCGCCCTGAAGATCCATCACCTGCATACGGGCGAGAAGGCCGAGATCGTTTTCAAGCGCAATGGGCGCTACGATCAGGCGGGCCTGAAGAAGATCAATGTCATCCTGCGCGATTGGCGTCGCAACGAGCCGATCAGGATGGACCCGCGCCTGATCGACCTGGTCTGGCAGGCCTATCGCGCCAGCGGTTCGAGAGGCTACATCAAGGTGGTCAGCGGCTACCGCGCGCCTGCGACGAACGCGATGCTGCGCAGCCGCTCGAAGGGTGTCGCCAAGACGAGCCAGCACATGGTGGGCAAGGCGATGGACTTTTTCCTGCCCGACGTGCCGCTGAAGAAGTTGCGCGACATCGGCTTGAAGATGCAGGCCGGCGGGGTCGGCTACTACCCGAGGTCCGGTTCGCCTTTCATCCATCTCGATGTCGGCAATGTGCGCCATTGGCCGGGTATGAGCCGCAAGGAACTGGCCGGTCTGTTCCCCAACGGCAAGACGCTGCATGTGCCCAGCGACGGCAAGCCGCTGCCGGGCTACAATCAGGCGCTTGTCGCCTACAATTCAAGACAGGCGAGCGGTGCTCCCGCCATCGCGCTGGCAAGCGTCGGCGGTAATCAGGGCAAAAAGCGCGGTCTGCTGGCGGCGCTGTTTGGCGGTGGCGGCGAAGACGAGGCGGATGATGTCGCCGATGTCGCCAGCGCTGCGCCCGTGCTGAGCAAGACGGTCAAGGCGGCCCCTGCGCCGAAGGTGGTGGAGCCGACGCTTCAGCCGGGCATCGCCATCGTTTCGCCGGACAAGGCGCAGCGCACTGAAATCCCTGCGATGGTGGAACAGGCGCCCGAGACTAAGCCGGAAGCGCCCGAAACCATCGTTGCCGCGCTGACCGGGCACTCCGTTCCGCTGCCGGAATTCGCGCCGCGCCGGACTGCCGAGGCGACAGCCGCGACACCTGCGCCGACCCCTCAAAACATGCCGTTCGGCATTGCCGAGCCTTCGCCGGCCCCGGTTGAAATGGCGCTTGCCGGTCCGGTCCCGACCGTCGTGCCGTTCGACCAGGCGGATGCAGCGCCGGCTCCTGCCGCATTGGACAGGGTGGCCATCAACATTCCGCTGCCGACGAAGCGACCCGACTATCGGGCAACCTCGGTCGGTGCACCGGAAGCGCTCAAATCTCCCGATGCGGTCGGTGCGTTGCTGGCGATGAACCAATCCGACGATGAACTGGCCGGCGACGAACTGGACCGCCTGTCCGGCCATCTGGTTTCAGCGCCCGCTTCAGTGCCGGTGCCGACTTCGGCCGATCGCATCAAGACCAGCCCGAAGACGGGTCGTGTCGAGCAGCGGGGCCAACAGCTTGCCGCTGCGCCGATCGTCGTGCCGGCACCGCAGTTGCAGGCGAGCTATTGGCCGCTTGAGGTCGATCGCGGCGTGACCGGCGCTATCGCGTCGGCCTATGCACCGCGCTTGTCCGCCAACTTCATTCGCACCGCACCGCTTCAGGCCTATGTCGAAGGCTTCACCCCGGACCGCACAGCGGTCGACCACAAGCGTTTCACCGGCACGGCGGTCAATTTCCTGCCCATTGCCCGATTCAATTAAAGCCAGTCGCGCGCGGAGCTGAACGCGCGCAACTGGTAGAAGTGGGCTTACCCGGCGCGAGCCCCGGCAATCGCTTCCGTCAGCGCCTTTTCGTCCATGACGCCGTGGAACAGCTTGGTGCCGACGATGAAGGAAGGCGTGCCGCCAAAGCCGAAGGCGTTGGCCTGGTCCATGTTGCGCGCCAGAATTCCGTCGATGCGGGTCTGGTCCTTCTTGAACGCCGCCTGCATGGCGGTCGGATCGAAGCCCGCGCCCTTCAGCGCTGCGTCTATCTGCTTGTCGGTCAGCCGTGCCTTGGTCGCCACCAGGGCATCCATGGCTTTTTCATAATCGCCGCCGGTTTGCGCCAGGACGAGGCTTGCGGCGTGGACCGAAGGCGCGCCGAAGATCGGCCAATCCTTCATCACCAGCCGCACGTTGCCGTCCTTCTTGACCACCTTCATCAGGTCGGCATGGCCCCGCTTGCAGTAAGGGCACTGGTAGTCGAAATATTCGACGATGGTGACATCGCCCTTCGGATTGCCGAGCGCGGGAATTTCCGCATCGAACAGCACTTCTTCCACGGATGGATAGTTCTGCGCATTGGCGAAGGCGGCGGGCAGCGCAAGGGCTGCTGCGCCGGCGGCGGATGCGGTCAATAGCTGGCGTCGGTTCAGCATGTCAGACTTCTCCCTTTCCGGATTGCTCGGGACTAAGCACCACCACGCGCGAACCCTTCGGCACGCGCTTGTGCAGGTCGACGATGTCCTGGTTGAGCAGGCGGATGCAGCCCGACGACACCGACTTGCCGATCGACCATGGCTCGTTGGTGCCGTGGATGCGGTAGAGCGTGTCCTGGCCGTTCTTGAAGAGATAGAGGGCGCGGGCGCCGAGCGGGTTCTTCAGTCCGCCCTCCATGCCGCCGGCCAGTTTTTCGTACCGCTTGGGATCGCGCTTGATCATGTTGGGCGTCGGCGTCCAGCGCGGCCACGATGCCTTGCGCAATATGTCGGCGTCGCCTTCATATTCGAGACCGGACTTGGCGACGCCGACGCCGTAGCGCATCGCCTTGCCGCCCTCCATCACCAGGTAGAGGTAGCGCGCATGCGGATCGACGACGATGGTGCCAACCGGCTCTCGCGTCGAATAGTCGACGACCTGCCGCAGATTGCTCTTCTTCATCTTGGACACGTCAATGGCCGGAATGAGCGTGCCGTTGTCGTCGATGGCGCCATACATGCTGACATAGCCGGGGTCGGGCGCCAGCGCCGCCTTCAGCTTGGCGGTACTGACCGGAGACGTTGTCGAACACGCCGTCATCAGAAGCGGGGCTGCCGCCACCAGGAGGATGCGCGCCAGAAGGGCGCGGCGATTGGGGTGGGTTTCAAGGGTTGGCAAGCGTGTCTCCTGAATGGCCGCTGTTCAAGCGGGTTATGTTGGATTGAAGGATTTCGCGGGATATTTCGCCGTGATGGGCGTGTTTCAGAACCCCGTCGGCACCGATGAAAAGGGTCATCGGCAGGCCGATGGCGCCGTAGTGACGGGACAGTTCGGAAAACGGGTCGAGGATTGCCGCTGGCAGGTCGAGTTTTTGCGCGGCGAGATAACCGGCTACCCGGCCGCGTCCTTCGCCCTGGTTGGCGAAGAAGAATGCGGCACTGGTCGTCGTTGCCGCAACATCGGCCATCATTGGCATTTCACGGCGGCAGGGCGGGCACCAGCTAGCCCACAGGTTGACCACCATCGGCTTGCCGGAGCTGCTTTCCAGCGAGACCGGCGCGCCCGTCAAGGACTGGTAGGTGCCGGCGGGAAGCGGCAGGGCACTTGTACCGCCCGTCAATTGCCACGTGACGTTCCAGACGACCAGCGACAGGGCCAGCGGCAGCAGCGCCCACAGGCGCTGGCGCGCGTCGGTCAGGACCAGCACTAGCGTCAGCGCGACAGCGCCGGCACCCGCAGGCCAGAAGAACCCGCCCTGCCAGAAGACCAAGATGCGCCACGGCTCCTGGATAAAACTTTGCCAATGGAGGGCGACATGGCCAAGGCGCGCCGCCACGATGCCGCCGATCACCACCCACCACGACCAGCGATGGAAGGCGGGATCGACCCGGCGCGCCAATATGCCGGTGACGATGGAAAACAGGAAGATCGCGAGCACGACCGCGAAACGGTCGGCGGCCAGAACCAGCGGGCCTATCGACACGGCACCCATCAGATATCGCCCGTGATGGCGGCCGAGCGCGTCAGGTTTTGGACTGTCACGTCGCCGATAAGGCGGGTTCCGGCCGCCTCGCGGCTGGCGCGGTCGAAGAAGACCATCGTCGGCGGACCGGCTACATCGAGTTCTTGCATCAGTTCGGCGTTCTGCTTGGTCAGGTAGGAAAGATCGGCCTTGATCAGGGTGAAATCGCCGAGGCCCGCGCGCACCGTGGTGTCGGTCAGTACCGAGCGCTCGATGCTGCGGCAGGTGACGCACCAGTCCGCCGTGAAATAGACCAGCGTCGGCTTGGTGCCCTTTGAATTATCGAGCTTCCCCTGCAGGTCACGCGTCGAGTTGGTATCGGAGAATACGAGTGCGCTACCGGCTGCGGTCGACCCGCCGGTGAAGGCCGCTAGCGGTTTGAGCGGATTGGTGCCGCCCGAAGCCGCGCCGACCATCAGGATGACGCCGTAGATCAGGCTGGTCGCACCAAGCGCGCGGGCCGTGACACGTGCGCCTGCCCATTCGGCGCTGAAGAAGAAGCTGGCGACGCCGATCAACAAGGCTGCCCACAGCGCAAGGTCGAGCCCGGCCGGCATCAGCGGTGTTGCCATCCAGATGGCCGAACCCAGGAACCCGAAACCGAACAAGCGCTTGGCGTTCTCCATCCAGGCGCCGGCACGCGGCAATGCGCCGCCGCCCATGGTGGCAAGCACGATCAGCGGAATGCCCTTGCCGATGCCGAGCGCAAACAGCGCAGCAGCACCCAGTGCGACATTGGCGCTTTGGCCGATATAGAGCAGCGCACCGGCCAAGGGCGCGGTGACGCAGGGGCCGACGATGAGCGCGGAAGAGAAGCCGAGTACGGCAGCTGAGCGCTTCGAGCCACCGCCGCCGCCCGTCCGGGCGACGATGGCGTTGGTCCATGCGCTTGGCAATTGCAGCTCGAACAGGCCGAACATCGACAGGGCAAGCACGGCGAAGATGACGGCGACGACGCCGGCGGTGATGGGCGATTGCAGCGCCATCTGCAGGTTCTGGCCCGACCATCCGGCAACCGCGCCTAGAAGGGCGAAGGCGATAGCCAGAAACACCACATAGATGGCTGAGAGCAGGAAGCCGCGTCGTGGCGTCAGCCGGTCGCCCTCGCGCGCCAAAGTGGCCGCGAGGATCGGATACATCGGAAACACGCAAGGCGTGAAGGCCAGCGCCAGCCCGAACAGCAGGAACGAGGCGATCACCAAGGTTGCGCCGCCACGCTCCAGCAGCGACGGCACCAGACCCTGCTCCTGCGCGATATTGAATGCAGGCGGGGTCGAGGAAGATTCATCATTTTCCGTTGGTGCCGGCGGCGGTGCGGCAGCGTCTTCGACGGCCCATTGCAGCATTGGCGCGCCGCCATCGGCATAGGGGTCGCTCACCGCTAGCGTCGCGGCATCGATGATGCGCGTTTCCGGCCGGTAGCAGATGCCGTCCACCTGGCAGCCCTGATAGACGAGTTCGACCGTGCCCGCATTCTGCGCCACCACGGAGGCTGCCGCGCGGCCGTAATAGACTTCCATCGGCCCGAAATTGGGATCGTCCTGCTGCGTGCCGGTCGGTGTTTCGACCTTCACATCCTGGCCGTTTGCACCCTTTGCCTTGATATGGTCCCGGTAGAGGTAGTACCCATCGGCGATAGTCCAGTCGAGCTGGACTGTTCCGTCCGGCGCGCCGGACACCTGCAACCGGAAGGCTTCGTTTGCGGGAAGCGGCTCGGCCAGTGCGGCGGTGCAACATCCAACAAATACCAGAATTGCAAGTAAAGCTCTCATACCTGTCCTTGGTGCCCATTTTGGGTCGGGGCGGCGCGCGTCGAGGGGCGCTTGCCGGCCGGGGCGATCTCCCTGCATCAGCTTAAGGCAGCCTTAAGCCTCGGCTGTAGATTGGCGCGAAAAGGCGGCGAAGGCGGACAATGCGTATCCTTGTAGTCGAAGACGATCCGATGTTGCTGGACGGGCTGACCGTTGGCCTGGGGCTGGCAGGTTTCACCATCGATCCGGTTTCAAGCTGCGCCGACGCGTCCGCCGCCATCGCCGCTCAACGCTACGACGCCATCGTGCTCGACCTGATGCTGCCGGACGGTTCGGGGCTGGATGTGCTGGCATCGCTGCGCGGCAAGAAGGACTTGACGCCGGTGCTACTGCTGACGGCGCGCGACCAAATTCCCGACCGCATCGCCGGCCTGGACGCCGGGGCCGACGACTATGTCGGCAAGCCGTTCGATCTCGATGAACTGGCGGCCCGGCTTCGGGCGGCGGTGCGCCGTGGCACGGGTCGCGCCACGGCCTCGCTGGAATGGCGTGGCGTCGTGCTCGACCCTGCCGACAAGACCGCCGTGAAAGGCGATGTTCCCGTCAAGCTGACGCGGCGCGAATTCGCGGTGCTGCAAGCGCTGATGGAGCGGCCAAGTGCGACCGTCTCCAAAGCCGCGCTCGAAGACACGCTTTATGGCTGGCAGGAGGAGGTGGAGAGCAACGCCGTCGAGGTGCACATCCACCATTTGCGCAACAAGCTGGGGTCCGACTTCATCAAGACGGTACGCGGCTTCGGCTACCGGTTGTCGGAGGGAGGTGCATGACTTCCATCCGAAGCCGGCTGATCACCATCCTGATAGGCACGACCGGGCTCGTCTGGCTGCTGGCCGCGATCTGGATTTACCAGGGCACCCGCTCGGAGGTTGAGCATGTGCTCGACGCGCGCCTGACGGAAGCCGCCCGCATGGTGAATTCGCTGCTGACCGACCAGCGCATCGAACTGGCGATGACGCAGGGCGAGGGCGGCGCCTCTACTGTGCCCGGCTTTGTCGAGCATCCCTATGAGCGCCAGCTTTCCTGCCAGATCTGGTCGCTCAACGGCCAGCTTGTCGGCCGCTCGGAGAATGCACCCGAGGGGAAGCTCAGTTCGGCCGGCGAAGGCTTTTCCGAGACCAACATCGATGGCGAAACCTGGCGCGTCTATACGGTCGAAAATGCCGGGCTTGGCGTCCGGGTCATGGTCGGCGACAGCGTTCGCATTCGTGACCGCCTCGTCGGCGATGTCGTCAAGGGGCTGGTGCTGCCGGGCGTTCTCATCTTGCCGATCCTCGCCGGCATGATCTGGCTCAGCGTCAGGCGCGGCCTCTCGCCGCTCAACATGATGGCGGATACGCTCTCGAAGCGCGCGGCCAACGATCTGCGCGAATTGCCCGCGACGGGCCTGCCGAAGGAGATCGCGCCCGCCGTCAATGCGCTCAACGGTCTATTCAAGCGGGTCGAGGAGGCGCGCGAGCGCGAGCGCAGTTTTACCGCCTTTGCCGCGCACGAATTGAAGACCCCGCTCGCCGGCCTGAAGACGCAGGCGCAGATCGCGCTGGGCAGCAGCGACCGCCAGGTTCACGCCAACGCCTTGCGCCAGATTTCCGCCGGCGTCGACCGGACCGCCCGGTTGGTCAAGCAGTTGCTCGACCTCACCTCGCTCGAGGCGAGCGACGCCGAACCCGTTCTCGTGCCGGTCGACGTGAAAGCGCTGGTCGACGCCGCCGTTGCGGAATTGAACTCTCTGCGATCCGTGAAGGTTGAGGTGGTAGGGGGAGACGATGAGAAGATGACGGCCGAGCCGCATTTCCTAACGCTGGCCGTACGCAACCTGCTGGAAAACGCCATCAACCATTCACCGGAAGGCGGCGTCGTTACCTGCCGCATCGTGCAGTCGGATGCAAAGTTGACGGTGTGCATCGAGGATGACGGCCCCGGCGTGCCGGAGGCGGAACTGTCGCGCGTAACGGAAAAATTCTTCCGTGGCCGCAACAAGTCATCCACCGGAAGCGGGCTGGGACTGGCCATCGCCGAGATCGCCATGGCGCGGATCGGCGGCGAGATGCGCTTTCGAAACCGCCAGCCGCACGGTTTTAGCGCCACGCTGATCATGCCGTTCGAGAAAGCCTCGACATGATCAGCCGCCGTATTTTCCTGGCGGGTGTTTTTGCCCTTACCGCACCCGCCACGGCGCAAGCTGCGCGCCCACCCAGCTTGCAAGAGATCCTGTTCGACCCGGCACTTCCCGTGCTTGGAAACCCTAATGGCGATGTCAGCATCGCCGAGTTCTTCGATTATATGTGCCCATCCTGCAAGGCGCTGCATCCGCATCTAAAGCGGCTGGTCGCGGAGGATGGCGGCATTCGCCTGGTCATGAAGGATTGGCCGATCAACGGCGATCTCGCCGAATACGCGTCGCGCATGACGCTGGCGTCGGTTCATATGGGCGTCTACGCCAAGACCCATGCGGCACTCATGGCGCTGGAGGGCGGTCTGTCGGCGAAGCGTATCGACGATGCGATGCGCGCTCAAGGCGTCGATGTCGGCAAGGTCCGCGACATGCTGGACATCCACCTTGGCCCGATCGACGCCTTGCTTGCGCGCAACCGGGCACATGCAAGGGCACTGAAATTGCCTGGAACGCCGGGCTTTATCGTGGGCAACAGGCTATTCCGACGGGTAATCAGCCTCGAAGAGCTGAAGACGGTAGTTGCGCAGGTTCGCGGCTCCAGTCGATCATGAGGCTGCCCGGTCTACGCCTTGTCGTGCCTTGATCGCAGGCCGTCGACAAAGACGTCCACGAGGCGGATGACGGTGTGTTGCCAGCCGGGCTGCTCTCGCGTGTAGCACATGCCGATCACCGCTCGCATCACGTCCTCCGGCACGATGTCGTCGCGGATCTGGCCGGCGGCGACGGCTGCCGCCATCAGGTCGCTCGCGGAGCGGACCAGCCGCGCAAGGGAATCGGCGTAAAGCTCGGTCGAACTGCCTGCGGCCGGCGCCAGCGCGGCCAGCATGCCCTTCTTGGTGGCAACCATGCCGATACTGGCGTGGAGCCAGTGGCGCAGCGCTTCCAGCGGCGTTTTCTCGGCGGCGAGCGTCACGGCGAGATCGACAAGCTGATCGACTTCGCGCTGGTAAACGGCCTGAAACAGCGCCTCGCGCGTCGGGAAATGGCGATAGAGCGTACCGATGCCGACCCCGGCCGTGCGTGCGACAGCCTCGAGGCTGGCATCCGCGCCGCCGGCGCTGAACACCTCACGCGCCGCGCCAAGCAGCCGTTCCCGGTTCCGCAGCGAATCCGCGCGCGGTTTTCGATTTGCCTTTTGCGGCTGCTGTCCCATCTTTCCTGCAATCCCCATTTTAATCTTGCAAAACGGAGGGACCCTCCGTATAAAGCATTTGGAAGACCGATGCGACCCTCCATCTCGCGGTGTGGCTCTCTGCCCTTCAAAGGGCACCCCGCCTGCCTCGCACAGCCGGCCCCATTGCGTCGATACATATCTGAGACATAGCCGATCGGAGCAACCATGACTCTGTCCATCAGCCTTACTGTCAATGGCGTGCACAAGCACGTCATGCTCGAAGATCCAAGGGTGACGCTACTCGACCTGCTGCGCGAACGGCTCGACCTGATCGGAACCAAGAAAGGCTGCGACCGCGGCCAATGCGGTGCCTGCACGGTGCTGGTCGACGGGCGGCGGATCAATGCGTGCCTTGCACTGGCCGTCAGCTTTGACGGCGCGGATGTACTGACCATCGAAGGGCTGGCCGTCGATGGCCGGCTCGATCCGGTCCAGGCCGCGTTCATCGCCCATGACGGTTTCCAGTGCGGATACTGCACGCCTGGCCAGATCATGAGCGCGGTGGGTCTTATCCGCGAGGGCGAGGCCGGCAACGACCCGGAGCGCATTCGTGAAGGCATGAGCGGCAATCTGTGCCGCTGCGGTGCCTATGCGGGAATCGTCGAGGCCGTGCTCGATGCGCATCTGTCCAGCGAAAAACAACGGAGCGTCGCATGAACCTGTTCGACTATATCAGGCCGGCCTCGGTGGCTGAGGCCATAGCTGCGGCCTCCGAACCCGGAGCCGCCTATCTCGGCGCCGGCACCAATCTGCTCGACCTGATGAAGATCGGCGTGCAGCGCCCCGGCCGCCTCGTCGATGTCACCCGGCTGCCGGGGCTTGACCGGATCGAGTGGCTTGCCGATGGCGGCCTGCGCATCGGCGCGATGGTGCGCAATTCCGACCTGGCCCGCGATCCGGCCTTCGCTACGGCATATCCCGTCGTGGCCGAGGCGCTGCTTTCGGGAGCCTCGCCGCAATTGCGCAACATGGCGACCGTCGGCGGTAATCTGATGCAGCGCACGCGCTGCGCCTATTTTCAGGACACCGCCAGCGCCTGCAACCGGCGCGAGCCTGGCTCCGGCTGCGATGCGCGCCACGGCGAAAACCGCACCCATGCCGTTCTTGGCTGGTCCGACGCCTGCATTGCCACGCACCCGTCCGATTTCTGCGTGCCGCTGGTCGCTCTCGATGCGGTGGTCGAGATCGAAGGGCGGTACGGGCTTCGCGAGGTGCCGCTGGAACAGTTCCACCCGCTTCCCGGCTCGACGCCGGAGCGCATCAGCGTGCTGGAGGCCGGCGAATTGATCGTCGCGCTGCGCCTGCCGCCGGAGGCTGCCGGTTTCCGCAGCCATGCCCGCTATCTGAAGCTGCGGGAACGCACGTCCTTTGCCTTCGCGCTGGTGTCCGCAGCCGCCGCCCTGCAGATCGAGGGCGGCACGATCCGAGCCGCCCGGCTTGCCCTGGGCGGTGTCGCCGCCAAGCCCTGGCGCGCCCGCAATGCCGAGGCGCTGCTTGAAGGGGCAGCACCGACGCCCGAGATTTTCGCCCAGGCGGCAGAAGCGGCACTCGCCGACGCGGTGCCTTCGGGCGACAACGCCTACAAAATCGAGCTTGCGAAACGGGTGGTGAAACGCGTCCTGCTGCTGGCGGCGACTGGCACGCCGGATCGTATGCCAGCCCTGCCCGCATCCGCCTTCAGTTCCGACACCGGAGCCCACGCCCATGCCTGATACCATTCCCTTTCCCGCCCCGCATGTCCGTCTTGGTTCGTCCAGCGGCCAGCCGCTGAACCGGCGTGACGGCATTCTCAAGGTCACGGGGGCGGCGACCTATGCGGCCGACAATCATCCCGTAGGCATGCTGTATGCGGTTGTCGCGACCAGCACCATTGCACGCGGCCGCGTTGCCTCGCTCGACGTGTCTGCGGCAAAGGCCCATCCAGACGTCGTCGAGGTCATCACGCCCGCCAACCGACCTCCGCTGGCGCTCGACCCGGACGCAAAGCAAGGCCTGTTCAGCTTCCGCATCGAAGTCTTGCAGAACGACCGCGTGCGCTACGCCAAGCAGCCCATCGCCGTTGTTATTGCCAACACGCTGGAGGCCGCCACCGAGGGCGCGCGCCTGCTGGCCCCGACCTATGAGGCGGAGCCGGCGCGGATGGGCTTCGATGACGGAGAACATTATGACCCGCCTGCGGTGGGAATTGGCGCTCCGCCCAGTTTCGATCTTGGCGACCTGGCCGCCGGGCTCGGCGCGGCTACCCACCAGACTGTTACGGAGTACGAGACCCCGACGCAGTACCACAACGCGATGGAGCCGCATTCCATCGTTGCCGAATGGGACGGCGACCGGCTGACCATCGACACGCCGAACCAGGCGATCGTCATGGCGCGGGGGGCATTCGCCGCGTATTTCGGCATTCCGGCCGAGAACGTGCTGTTGCGCAGTCCGTTTCTTGGCGGCGGCTTTGGATCGAAGGCGATCCTGGCCGGCCCGCAGGTGCTCTGCATCCTCGCGGCGCGGATGCTTGGCCGGCCGGTCAAGCTGGCTCTGTCGCGCGACCAGATGTTCGGACCGGTCGGCCATCGCGGCGCGACGCGCCAGACGCTTCGGCTCGGCACGGATGCCGAGGGTCGGCTGACGGCGCTGGAGCACAGCGCGATGGCGATGACCAGCAGTTTCGACGACTTTGTCGAATCCGCCGCCAACGCCTCGCACAATCTCTATGCTAGCCCCGCGATCTCGACCCGGCATTCGGCGGTCCGGGTCGATACCGGAACACCGGGGCCGATGCGGGCGCCCGGCGAAGCCTCCGGCTCGGCGGCGCTCGAATGCGCCATGGACGAGGCGGCGCTGGCCTGCGGGCTCGACCCGCTGGAGTTTCGCCTGCGCAACTATGCCGAGACCAACCCGGCGACGGGACGGCCATTTTCGGCCAAGGCGTTGCGCGCGTGCTATGCGCAAGGCGCCGAACGGTTCGGCTGGGCAGGGCGCCCCCTATTGCCGCGACAGATGCGCGACGAAGCCGGCCGCCTTGTCGGCTGGGGCATGGGCACCGCCCAGTTCCCCGCGCCGATGTTCCAGGCCGAGGCGCGCGCCACCTTGCGCAGCGACGGCACAGCACTGGTCGAAACCTCCGGCGCCGACATGGGGCAGGGCGCATGGACCGTGCTCGCCCAGATTGCCGCCGACGGGCTGGGTCTGGATATCGACAGGATAGAATTCCGGTCCGGCTCGTCGGATCTTCCCGATGGCGGGGTCGCGGGTGGCTCGGGCCATACCGCCACGGCCGGAAGCGCGCTTCACAATGCCGGGGGAGACGTCATCGCCAAACTGGCGGAGATTGCCACCAAGGACCCGGCCTCGCCCCTGTACGGAGCCGGCAACGCCGGGGTCGAGGCACGCGACGGGCGGCTCTACCATGGCGGCGACAAGGGCCGGAGCGAAAGCTATGCCGATATCCTCGCACGCGCAGGCATCGCCTCTCTCGAGGGGCGCGGCACGGGCGGTCGCGATCCAGCCGACGCGGAAGCGCGCGCGATGTTTTCGCATGGCGCGGTCTTCGCCGAGGTCAAGGTCGATCCCGACCTTGGCCAGACACGGGTCACGCGGCTTGTCGGTGCGTTCGCGGCCGGGCGGATCATCAACCCCAAGCTGGCGCGCAGCCAGCTATATGGCGGTATGATCTGGGGCCTGTCCTTCGCGCTGCATGAAGAAGCGCACCACGACCGCCGTACGGGCCGGCCGATGAATGCCGATCTGGCGGGCTATCATGTCCCCGTCCATGCCGACATTCCCGAACTTGAAGCGCTGCTCATCGACGAGGACGATCCTTACGTCAATGTGTTGGGCGTGAAGGGCGTGGGCGAGATCGGCATCACCGGGACCGTCGGCGCGATCGCCAACGCCATCTGGCACGCCACCGGGGTGAGAGCGCACCGCTTTCCCATCCGCATCGAGGACATCATTCGGTAAGGCAGAGGCGAGTGGCGGGCCGCGAAGGCATGTATCCGCGAACGAAAGCAAGGCGATAAAAGCAGGAATCGGGTGGCTGTCCTCCCGGCCCCGTCGCTAGATCCATGGCGTAACGGTCAGGAAACACGTCATGGAACTGGAAAACAAGTCGATCATCGTCACCGGAGCCAGCAGTGGCATCGGCGCGGCGGCTGCTTTGCTGTTTGCGGAAGAAGGGGCCAATGTGGTCCTCGGCGCGCGCCGGCCGGCCGAACTCGAAACCCTGGTGGGAACGATCAACCGCGGCAATGGCAGGGCCGTCTGTCTGGCCGGCGACGTGAAGGACGAAGCCTATGCCGACGCCCTTGTCGATCTCGCCACAAGGGAGTTCGGCGGGCTGGACGGCGCGTTCAACAATGCCGGCATCGTGGGAGAAATGGGTCCGGTTCCCGATATGGGGATCGGCAACTGGAACGATGTCATCTCGGTCAACCTGACGGCCGCTTTCCTGGCCGCCAGTGCGCAGATACCGGCCATGAGGAAGCAGGGAGGCGGCTCGATCGTCTTCACCTCGTCTTTCGTCGGCTTCAGCAATGGCGGCATGCCCGGAATGGCGGCCTATGCGGCATCCAAGGCCGGGTTGATCGGACTGGCGCAGTCGCTGGCATCCGACCACGCCGCCGAAGGCATTCGCGTCAACGCGCTGCTGCCCGGAGGCACGGTCACGCCGGCCGGAGGAGAAGGGAACCCGGGCGTCATGGAATTCATCGCCAACCTGCATCCGATGAAGCGGATGGCAAGCGCCAGGGAGATCGCGCAGGCAGCACTTTTCCTTCTGTCCGATAGGTCGAGCTTCATGACGGGAAGTCCGATGATCGTCGATGGCGGCATGTCGGTTCGGCTGACATAGCCGACCAGGCGGGCAGCTGTCCGGAGGCGGCAAGCCGGCTGACGCGTGATCTTGCAATTTGCGTGTCGTGAGCTGTCAGGAGAGACATTTCCGGAAGCTGTCGGCGGGTCGCAAAAATGATATATGCGTCGGCTCGCCGCTGCTTGGCGAGCGAGCAAAAACCTCGTCGCGACCGCCGGATGATGCCATGAACGACGCTGTTGCTCTCGCAGGGAAAGTGTTCGCCTTTCCCGATCGTTCCCCCGCCGCCATTTCGGCACGGGGCCTGGTGAAGACGTTCGGCAAACTGCGCGCGGTCGACGGCATCGACCTGGAAGTGCCGCGCGGCATGATCTTCGCCATCCTCGGGCCGAACGGCGCCGGCAAGACCACGCTGATGCGGATGCTGGCCACGCTTTCGCGTCCCGACGCCGGATCGGCCACCGTCATGGGGCACGACCTGGTGCAGGCCCCGCACGAGGTGCGCGCGGCCATCGCCATGACCGGGCAGTTCGCTTCGCTGGACGAGGATCTGACCGGCCGGGAAAATCTCATCCTGCTCGCCCGGCTTTGGGGTTTTCGCGGCCGTGCCGCCAAAGGCCGGGCCGATGATCTGCTGGCGGTTTTCGGCCTGTCCGATGCGGCGGCCAAGCAGGTGAAGGCCTATTCGGGCGGCATGCGGCGGCGGCTCGATATCGCCGCGTCGCTAGTCGTCACGCCGGGCGTGCTGTTTCTCGACGAGCCCACCACCGGCCTCGATCCGCAGGCGAGAAAGGATGTCTGGGGCATGATCCGGGAGCTTGCCGCTTCGGGCGTGACGATCCTGCTGACCACGCAATATCTGGAAGAGGCCGACCAGCTTGCGGCGCGCATCGCCGTCATCGACCATGGCCGCAAGATTGCCGAGGGCACCAGCCGCGAACTGAAAGCGGCCACCGGCTCCGGCTTCCTGCATGTGGCGCTTGCCGATCCAGCGCGGATCGAAGAGGCGGCGGCCATCCTCGAGCAGCGGCTGGCGCATACCGTTCAGCGCAGCACCGAGGGGGCGGAACTTTCCATTCTGGCGGGAACGGCGAAGGCGGCCAATGAGGCGGTCGCCGCCCTTGTCGCCGGCGGCATCGACCTGTCTGATTTTTCCATGGGCCAGCCGAGCCTGGACGAGGTTTTCTTCGCCTTGACGGGCAAGCCGGGCAAGGGCGAAAGCCAAGGCGGGGGCGAAAGCCAGGGGGAGGAGAGGGGATGAACGAGACCACTTCCCTGATGCGGCTTGAACGGGTGGCGCGGCCCCCGCGGCCATCGGCGCTTTCCAACGCGCTCGTCTTCGGCTGGCGCGCCGTATTGAAATTCAAGCATGTGCCGGAGCAACTCTTCGATCTCGTCATGACGCCGATCATGTTCACGCTGCTCTTCACCTTCGTCTTCGGCGGCGCGCTTGCCGGGTCGCCGGGCGAATATCTGCAGTTTTTCCTGCCCGGCATTCTCGTTCAGACCGTGGTGTTCAACGCCGTCTATTCGGGCATGGGCCTGTCGACCGATCTCGGAAAAGGACTGTTCGACCGGTTCCGGTCGCTGCCGATCTGGTCGCTTTCGCCGTTTGCGGGCCTGATGGTGGGCGATATCCTGCGCCATCTGATTGCCGCCTCCATCATCCTCACCATCGGCCTGATCCTCGGCTACCGGCCGGAGACCGGCATAGCAGGCGTGCTTGCCGCCTTCGTCATGCTGGTCGCCATCGGTTTCGGCATGGGCTGGGTGTTCATCGTGCTTGGGCTGTTGATCCGCACGCCGACCACGGTGATGACGTTCGGCTTCATGTTCCTGTTTCCGCTGGTGTTCGCCTCCAACATCATGGTCGACCCCGGCACCATGCCCGATTGGCTGCGCGCTTTCGTTGCGGTCAATCCGGTGTCGCTGATGACCACCGCGTTGCGCGGGCTTTTGGGCGGCACCGCGACTTTCGAGCAGGTCGCGCTGGCTCTGATCGCGCCGGTGGTGCTGACCGCGATCCTCGCGCCGACGACGCTTTGGCTGTATCTCAGAGGCGATAGGTGAACGGTGACGTCACCGGACCTGCTCCTCTTCCTCGCTGATGCGACACGGCTCGAACGGTAGATCTGCGAGCTGTGTCATCGACATTTCCCTGAGCGCCGGATGCGAGAGTGGGTCTCGTCGCCACTCTTCCGGGTCCCCATCGGACGATCCAGCCGCCGCCCACTCGCGCAGCGCGCGTGCCCAGCCTAAGATCATAACTCGTCGCTCGTGTTCCATCCGGACCTCCTTTCGGGGCGTGCGAGACACGGAAGGCAATTTGCTGTAGGCAGCATCATACAAAGGAATGAACTGGAGTTCAATACTTAATGGCCTATCGTCGAACACCCAAGATGCAGACCCGCATCGACACCGCGCGCGATCAGATCGTTGCGGCAGCGCGCCGTCTGGTCGCCAGGTCCGGCTATGGCGGAACCGGCATACCGGACATCGCAACGGAGGCGGGAATTTCGACGGGCAGCGTCTACAGGCATTTCCCGTCAAAAACGGTCCTCTTCGCGGAAGTCTATCAGCAGGCTTCCCGCCATGAGATCGAAGCTTTCAGCCAAGCCGCCGAAACGAAGGGGACGACGCCCGAGCGCCTGGCAAGAATGGTGGAAACCTTCGCCCGGCGCGCCTTGGCGGGTCGCAAGCTGGCATGGGCTTTGCTGGTCGAATCCGTCGGCCCGGAAATTGACGCCGAACGGCTCAGGTTTCGCGAACCTTACCGCGCCATCATCGAAGACGTGATCAACGAAGGCATCGAGGCCGGGGAATTCCTGCCACAGGATGCTCGCATCACGTCGATGTGCATCGTGGGCGCGATTATCGAAACGTTGCTCGGGCCTTTGAGCGAGGCCCCACAGGCAGGCCACGAGGACAACCTCGTCCAAAACCTGGCTCATACCTGTCTAAGGGCGGCCGGCCCGCTCAAAGCGCCCCCGGCCGGAGGCGCCGCACACGCAAATTGATTGATCGCGGCTGGGGCGCCGAACGGAGACCGGATGCTCGAAGGCCAGTGCCCTGCCGATCGCGCCCGCTCCGAAAGGGTTTTCGGAGCGGGGCATGAATTCACGCGAACAGACGTTCCGGCTTCGCGTCGCGTTCCCGGACATGGCTTGGAAGGCCGATGCGGCCGAGCGTTTCCAGGAAGGGTCGCGCTGGCAGGTCTTCGACATTCGCCATCTTCTTCACGTCCCACTCGCCGGTCGCGATCAGCATGGCGGCGGCGACGGCTGGTACCCCCGCCGTATAGGAGATGCCCTGGCTGCCCACCTCGTCGTATGCCTCCTTGTGGTCGGCGACGTTGTAGATGAAGATCTCCCGTTCCTTGCCGTCCTTCATGCCCTTGACGAGATCGCCAATGCAGGTCTTGCCGGTGTAGTCGGGCGCCAGCGACGAGGGGTCGGGCAGCAACGCCTTCACCACCTTCAGCGGCACGACTTCCAGGCCTTCCCCGGTCTTGATCGGCTGCTCGGAGAGCAGTCCGAGGTTGTTCAGCACCGTGAAGACGTTGATGTAGTGGTCGCCGAACCCCATCCAGAAGCGCACGTTGGGCACGCCGAGGCGCTGCGATAGCGAATGAACCTCGTCGTGGCCGGTCAGGTAGGCCTTCTGCTTGCCGACGACCGGCAGATCCCATTCGCGGCCAATTTCGAACATCTTGTTGGACGTCCATTCACTGTCCTGCCAGGACCAGACCTGCCCCGTGAACTCGCGGAAATTGATCTCCGGGTCGAAGTTGGTGGCGAAGTAGCGGCCGTGGCTCCCCGCATTGATGTCGATGATGTCGATGGAATCGATCCGATCGAAATACTCGTCCCTGGCGAGCCGCGCATAGGCGTTGACCACGCCTGGATCGAACCCCGCGCCGAGGATCGCGGTTACGCCCGCTTGCTCGCATTCTTCCCGACGCTTCCACTCGTAGTTGGCGTACCAGGGCGGAGCCTCGCATATCTTCAGCGGGTCCTCGTGGATGGCGGTGTCGATATAGGCGGCCCCGGTGTCTATGCAGGCCGAAAGAACAGACATGTTCAGGAATGGCGAACCGACATTGATGACGATGCGCGCGCCGGTCCGTTCGATCAGCGCCTTCGTTGCCTCAACGTCCATGGCGTCGAGCCGGTGCGGTACAATCCGGCCATCGCCCTTCAGCGCGTTCTTCTCATGGACGGAAGCGACGATCGCCTCGCATTTGGCCAGCGTGCGCGAGGCGATGTGGATGTCGCCGAGCAGGTCGTTGTTCTGCGCGCATTTGTGAGCGGCCACTTGCGCCACGCCGCCGGCGCCGATGATGAGGACATGCTTCTTCATTTCGGGGGAAATATTCCTTCTTTCAGCTATTCTCTGGGGCCTTCAGGAAAGGCTTGCTTCGTAGTCCGCATAGCCGAACTCGCGAACCGTCCTGACCGTTCCATCGAGTTCGCGGATCGCGATGGCGGGCATATGCACGCCGTTGAACCAGTTCTTCTTCACCATCGTGTAGCCGGCGGCGTCCTGGACCGAGATCCTGTCGCCGACCTTCAGAGGCTCCTCGAAGCGGAAGGTGCCGAACACGTCGCCGGCCAGGCACGACTTGCCGCACACCATGTACTCATGCGGTCCGGCATCGGGCTCGATCTTTGCCTGTTCGCGGTAGATCAGCAGGTCGAGCATGTGGGCCTCTATCGAGGAATCGACGATCGCGAGGTGCTTTCCATTGAACAGCGTGTCGAGCACGGTGGTCTCGAGCGTGGCGCAGCCGGTGATGGCCGCCTCGCCCGGCTCAAGATAGACCTGCACCCTGAAACGCTCGGAAAAGGCACGCAGACGCTGGCAAAGCGCATCGATCGGATAGTCTTCGCCCGTGAAATGGATGCCGCCGCCGAGGCTCACCCAGTCGGCATGGTGGAGGAGATCTCCAAAGGCTGCTTCCACCTGGTCCAGCATTCTGGAAAACAGGCCGAAATCGCCATTCTCGCAATTGTTGTGGATCATGAAGCCGTTGATGCGGTTCAGGACGGCCTCGATCCTGCCTGTCTCCCGCTCGCCTAGCCGGCTGAAGGGGCGCGCCGGGTCGGCCAGGTCGAAGCTCGACGAACTGATCCCGGGGTTGAGCCGCAGCCCGCAGGCAATTCCGCCCACGCGCGCGCTGAAGCGTTCGAGCTGGCCAATGGAATTGAAGATGATCTTGTCGGCATGCGTGACAGCCTCGTCGATCTCATGGTCCGCCCATGCCACGCTGTAGGCATGGGTTTCTCCGCCGAACCGGGTTCGCCCCAGCCTGACCTCGTTGAGGGAGGAGGAGGTGGTGCCGTCCATGTAGGGCCGCATGAAATCGAAGGCCGACCACGTGGCGAAGCATTTCAGGGCGAGCAGGGCCTTGGCGCCGGATTTCTCACGCAAATAGGCAATTCGCTCGAGATTGCGTAGGAGCTTGGCCTTGTCGATCAGGTAATAGGGCGTCTGCATCAGGTTCTTGGCATCCATTTTGCTGAGGGGTTCGGGTGACGGCCTAAGGGCTGCGCCTTGAATGGGAAATTCTCATGTCACGTTCCATCGATGCGGCACTGTCAGTTTCGCAGGAATCAACCGCAATCTTATGAAATGTCCCGGAGCAGGGTTACGTGCGGATCAGATGTTGAAGAGCCTGCTCCGGGAAGGGACGCGCCCTTCTCCGGCAAGCCTCGAAACCCTGATGAAAGTCTCCATGCACATGATGGTGTTTATAGAGACTGGTGTCGGTCTATTCAAGGCGACCCGCCGGAAGCGGCGCGCTATCGGACACATCCGCCTGCCACAACGGCGACGAGGCGAGCAATCGTTCGGTAATGCCGATTAGAATGATCTTCTATTCCAGTTGGATAATTTGGAACAGATTTTGCTAGAAGGGCGCAGATTTCGCTTTGAAGTTGCAAGAGTACGTAAATGACTGCCGCTGCCGCCATATCCGAGCTACGCCTTAAAAATTCGATCGCCCAGTACATGCCGGGTCTGGTGCTGGTCGGTGTCATCACCGCATCGGCCTATGGATTGAGGCACATTCCGTCCGTGTCGCAATTGAGCCCGATGATCTCGGCGATCTTCGTGGGAATGCTGTTTGCCAACGTGGTCGGCGTCAACACATCGGCGGCAGCCGGCATTTCGCTCTCGGGCAAGCGGCTGTTGCGCCTGGCGGTTGCCTTGCTGGGACTTCAGATCTCTTTTGCGCAACTCGCCGAGATCGGCGTCACGGGAATAGGCTTTGCCGCATTCGGATTGCTCTCTACATTCCTGTTCACGGTCTGGATGGGCCGGCTGCTGGGCGTCGACCGCGACCTGACCCAACTGCTGGCTGCGGGCACGTCCATCTGTGGTGCGTCGGCAATCGCCGCGGCAAATGCGGTGACGGGCGCCGATGATGAAGATGTGTCCTACGCCGTCGCCTGCATCACGCTGTTCGGCACCATCGCGATGTTCCTGTTTCCCTTCGTCGGCCTGCTCGCCGGGCTCTCGACGCAACAATACGGCCTGTGGATCGGCCTGTCCGTGCATGAGGTCGCGCAGGTCGTTGGCGCGGCATTCCAGGGCGGGGCCGAGGCCGGCGAAATCGCGGTCGTGACCAAGCTGGCGCGCGTCATGATGCTGGCGCCGCTGATCATCGGCCTGTCTTGCTTCCTCGCCCGTCCGTCGGGGCACGCCGAGGCCACGCGTGGCCGCACGCCGCTCGTGCCTTTCTTCGTGATCGGCTTCCTGATATTGGCGGCGCTCAACAGCTTCGGCCTTGCGCCGGAGATCGTTCGCGCGCCAATCGTTGCCTCCACTCCGGTCCTGCTGACGGCCGCCATGGCCGCGCTGGGGCTTGGAACCAACATATCCAAGCTGAAAAAGCATGGCTTGCCGCCTTTGTTGCTCGCAGCCATGGGATCGGTGTTTATTGCCGGCGTCAGCTTTTTTATGGTGACGTTTGTGCTGTAATGAGGATACGCCATAAGGCCTGCAAAGTCGTCCCAGGGAAACGCATTTCGTGACATTTGACCAGCTCAGGATTTTTCTGGCGGTGGCCGAGCGCGAGCATGTGACCCGGGCGGCGGAAGCCCTCAATCTCACCCAGTCCACCGTCAGCGGCGCGATTGCGGCACTCGAATCCCGGCACAATGTGAAGCTTTTTCACCGCGTCGGGCGGCGTATCGAATTGACGGGCGAGGGCAGGATATTCGCCAGCGAGGCGAAAGCGATACTTGCCACGGTCCGCTCGGCCGAAGCCACGCTGGCCGATCTCGGCGGCGCGCCGCATGGCACGCTTTCCATTTTCGCCAGCCAGACAATTGCCAGCTACTGGCTGCCGAAGCATCTGGTCCAGTTCCGCAAGGCCTATCCCAAAATAGACTTGCGCCTGGAAGCCGGCAACACGGCCCAGTGCGTGCGCGCCGTAAATGCCGGAATTGCCGATCTCGGCTTCATCGAAGGCGTCATCACGGAGCCGGGTGTGTCGGTCAGGTTGGTCGCGCGCGACCGCCTCGTCATAGTGGTCGGTAGCGACCACCCCTGGGCGAAAGACGGGCCGCCGTCGCCCCAGGAATTGGGTCAGCAACAATGGGTGCTGCGCGAGAGAGGTTCTGGCACGCGCTCCAGCTTCGAGGCAGCCATTCATGCGCATGGCCTGCGGCCGACGGAACTGCATGTCGCGATGGAACTGCCTTCGAATGAGGGCATTTGCACCGCTGTGGCGACAGGCCAGTACGCGGCGGCCGTTTCCGAGACCGTCGCGCAAGCGGGGGTGAGCGCAGGGCGGCTGGTGGTGGTGCCGTTCGAACTCCCGTCACGGGCGTTCAGTCTCATCGTGCAACGAGAGCGCCACCGGAGCCGTGCCAGCAAAGTGTTCCAGGACATGATAAATCTCGCCTCCCAAGGCGACGATTAAGGCCCTCCCGGCTTGCGGCCCGGCAACGCCCGGATACACAGTCTTAAAGCAGCTGTTCCTCATAGGCCGATGCCGTGCGCGATGCAGCCATTTTGCCGCTCGACATAGCGCGACGGCAACACATTTGCGCGGTCGGCGATCTCGAAGAAGGTCGCGCCGGGCCGGAACAGTTCGATATTGCTATGCACCTGCCTGTGGGCTGCCTCATAGAGGCGGCGCTGGTCGTCCGTGGGCTTGCGATCGCCGGCGATCCAACTGCGCGAAATGTCCGCCGAATAGCCATGCGGCCCGATCAAATCCGAATCGAAGGCGATCATGTCGCCATTCTCGATGACGCGCGCGCTTGCCTCCTGGTACCAGGTTGGTCCTGGGGCCTGAATTGAGCAGGCGCGTTTCGATCCATTCGCCACCAAGCTCGATGTTCGCCTGGTGCAGGTGCGCCCAAAGCGCCATCTCGGTGATGCCGGGTTCCCGCGCCATGTCCATGCGGCGCATGCCTTCCTCGCAGACCTGGACGGCCTCGCATATCGCCACGACTTCGTCGACGGTCTTGATGACCCTTGCCATGTTCACGGGCTCCTGGCCGTCGATGACGCGCACGCCGCGCGCCTCCAGCGCGCGCAGGCCGGCGGGTCGAGCCGGTCGACCCGTGTTGCAGGGATCGTAACGAAGCGCTGGCTCGCGCCAACCCGGAAAAGCGCAGCCGCACCCATGCGGACGAGAAGGAAGGCGTCATCGGCCCTGGAACCCCGCGCGGGTTCTGTTGGCGTCTCGCTTATTAATCTTCGTAATGCGGGGTTTGGCCCCTGTTTAGCCGAGCACGAAGCCTATCTCTTCGAGGGGATTTGCGGGTTGGCTCGCGGATTACCGCATTATCCGACATCGGATCACGACGTCGTTGGTGAGGCCACTTGGCGATGCGCAGGCAAATCACGATCTCTGTCGTTGCAGCCCTATGTCTCGTCGCGGGCGGACTTTATTTTTCACCATCGACCGTGGAAAAAATCCGGCAGATGGTGTCCGCGCCCGCGCCGCGAGCCGCCGACAGTTCCGGTTCCACCGGTGGCCGGGCGAAGGGCGCAGCCGTGGTTTCCGCCACCGCGTCGACCGCTGATTTCCCGATCCGGCGCTATGCCATCGGCTTCGTCGCTTCGCCGGCCGTGGTCGCCATCAGTGCGCGGATATCCAGCCAGATCGACAGGATCGCGGTCAAGGACGGCCAGACGGTCAAGGCCGGCGACCTCCTTTTCACGCTCGACGACCGCGCCTTGAGGGCGCAGGTGGAGCGCGACAAGGCGACGATCGGCAAGGACCAGGCCATGCTGGTGAGTGCGCAAGCTGACCTCGGACGCGCCAGGGACCTTGCCACCAAGCAGGCGGGAACCGAGCAAGCCTACGATCAGGCGCTGGCCGCGCAGAAATCGGCCGAGGCGACGCTCGACGCCGACCAGGCCCAGCTCGATGCCGACATGGTGCAACTGGGCTTCACAACGATCACGGCGCCGATAAGCGGAAGGCTCGGCGCGGTCAGCGTGACGGTGGGCGATCTCGTCACGACATCGAGCGGCAACGCGACAGTGACGCCTTTGGTCACCATCACCCAGATGGACCCGTTGCAGGCCGATTTCAGTCTTCCCGAGACCGATCTTGCGCTGCTGCACAAGGCGCTCGCTTCGCCGCAGACCGCCTCGGTCACGCTGCACAGCGACGACGACCCGAAGCCGATCGGCAAGGGAACGCTGGATTTCGTCGATTCCAGCGTCGACACCGCATCCGGCACCATAGCGACAAGGGCCAGCGTGCCGAACCCCGATCTTTCGCTGTGGCCCGGCCAATATGTGAATGTCATCCTCGATGCCGGGGTCATGCCGCAAATGGTTTCGGTGCCCACAGTCGCCGTGCAGCCGAGCCAGAAGGGACCGTTCGTCTATGTCATCAAGCCGGACAATACGGTCGAGCAGCGCCCGGTCACGGTCACGCTGACCGAGGGCGACAACAGCGCCATCGCCAGCGGATTGAAAAGCGGTGAGCGCGTCGTCACCGATGGGCAGGCGCGTCTCAAGGCGGGTGCGATGGTGCACGACGACACACCGCCGGCTGCCGGCAGCGCGAAAGCCGCTTCCAAAACGGCCAAGGGCGACAAGGCGGGCGGGCAGCGCCCATGATCTCCGAATTCTGCATCCGCAGGCCTGTCGCCACGCTGTTGATGTCGCTGGCATTGGTGCTGGGCGGCCTGTTCGCCTACAAGTTCCTGCCGGTAGCGGCCTTGCCGAGCGCCGAATTTCCGGTGGTCAATGTTTCGGCGTCGCTGCCCGGCGCTTCGCCGGAAACCATGGCGACAGCGGTGGCCACCCCGCTGATCAAGCAATTCTCGACGATTGCCGGCATCGATTCCATGTCGACGACCAACTCGCTCGGCTCGACCTCCATCGCCATCCAGTTCGTGCTCAACCGCGACATCGACGCGGCTGCCGCCGACGTGCAAGCGGCCATCGCGCGCACGCTGCGGCAATTGCCGCCGCAGATGACCGCCCCGCCAAGCTATCGCAAGGTGAACCCCGCCGACGCGCCGATCCTGATCCTGTCGCTGGTCAGCGACACCATCCCGCTCACCGATCTCGACGCCTTTGCCGAAAATGTCATTTCGCCGTCGCTGTCGACCATCGACGGCGTGGCGCAGGTCTCGATCTTCGGGCAGCAGAAATACGCCGTCCGCATCCAGATCGACCCGACGGCGCTCGCCGCGCGCGGCATCTCCATCGACGAGTTGCAGACGGCCATCGCCTCGGCCAATTCGAACACGCCGCTCGGTGTACTCCAGAACGACACGCAGCAACTGACGATCACCGCCGATACGCAGCTTAGCAACGCGGCCGGGTTCTCCAACCTCATCATCGCCACCAGGAACGGCCATCCGATACGGCTGGGCGAGGTGACGCGCGTCATCGATTCGGTCGAGACCACCACGACCGCCAGCCGCTATGACGGCACGCGCGCCGTGCTGCTTGCCGTGCAGCGCCAGCCCGACGCCAATACCGTCGACGTGGTCGACCGCGTCAAGGCGATGCTGCCCGCCTTCCAGGACCAGATGCCGGCGGCGGCCTCGATCAAGCTGCTCAACGACCGCTCGACCTCGATCCGCGCCGCCGTCAACGACGTGCAGTTCACGCTGCTGCTCACCATCGTGCTGGTGATCCTGGTGATCTTCCTGTTCCTGCGCCGCGTCACCGCAACGATCATTCCCGCCGTCGCGGTGCCGATCTCGCTGATCGCGACGCTCGGCGTCATGTATCTGTTCGGCTTTTCCATCGACAATATTTCGCTGATGGGGCTGACGCTGGCGGTCGGCCTTGTCGTCGACGACGCCATCGTCATGCTGGAAAATATCTTTCGCCACATGGAGGAGGATGGGCTGTCGGCGTTCGACGCGGCGCTGAAAGGCTCGCGCGAAATCGGCTTCACCATCATCTCGATCTCGATCTCGCTGGTCGCGGTGTTCATCCCGGTGCTTCTGATGGGCGGCGTCATCGGCCGCATCTTCAACGAATTCGCGGTGGTGGTAACGGTCGCCATTCTGGCGTCGATGTTCGTGTCGCTGACGCTGACGCCGATGCTGTGCGCGCGGCTCTTGAGCGTACCTTCCAAGGAGGAAGCGAGAAAGCATGACGAGGCGCACAAGCACGGCATCTTCATGCGAAACTATGATGTGACGCTGTCGTTTTGCCTGCGTCACACTTTCCTGATCTTCCTCGTCTTCGCGGTGACCGCCGGCATGTCGGTCTGGCTGTTGGAAATCTCGCCGAAGGGCTTCTTCCCGCAGGAAGATATCGGCCAGCTTTCGGTGACCACGCTGGCGCGCCAGGATATTTCCTTCGATGCGATGACCAAGCTGCAAGGCGAGGTCGCGACCGTCTTTTCCAAGTCGCCCTACGTCGCCCATGTCGCCTATTCCGTCGGTAGCGGTTCGCGGGCGCTCAACCAGGGCCAGCTTTTCGTCGAGTTGAAGGCGAAGGACAAGCGGCCGGACATCGAGACGGTACTGGCGAACCTGCGGCGTCAGCTTGCCGACGTGCCCGGCATCGCCACCTACATGCAGCCGGTGCAGAATTTGCGCCTCGGCTCGCGCTCCTCGGCCAGCGCCTACCAGCTTGTCGTGCAGGGGCTCGATACCGGCCAGACCGACATCTGGGCGCAAAAGCTGTCCGATGCGATGGCGGCCGATCACACCGCCTTCACCGACGTCACCAACGACTTGCAGAACAACGCGCTACAGGCGTCGCTGGTGGTGGACCGCGACAAGGCGGCGACGCTCGGCATCGACACCGATACGCTGCGCGCCAGCCTCTATGACGGCTTCGGCACGCAGCAGGTTTCGACCATCTTCGGTTCGGCCGACAGCTACGAGGTGATCGTGGAACTCGATCCGAAGATCGAGTGGTCGCCGGAACGGATGCTGGCCATCCAGATCAAGACCACGAGCGGAAGCCTCGTGCCGCTCGGCGCTTTCGCCCATGTCGACCGGACCGCCGGCGCATTGACCGTGAACCAGCTCGGCCAGCTTCCGGCGGTCACGATCTCCTACAATCTGCCGCAGGGCGTGGCGCTCGGCGACAGCGTCACCCGCATCAATGCCCTCAAGGTCGAGATCGGTCTGCCGAAAACGATCTCGACCACCTTTGCCGGCACGGCCAAGACGTTCGAGGATTCGCTGGCCAATCAGGGCCTGCTGATCGGCGGCGCGATCCTGACCATCTATATCGTGCTCGGCATCTTGTACGAAAGCTTCATCCATCCGCTGACGATCCTGACCGGCCTGCCCTCGGCGGTGATGGGTGCGTTGGTGGCGCTCAGGCTGGCGGGCATGGACCTGTCGGTCATCGCCATCATCGGCATCCTGATGCTGATCGGCATCGTCAAGAAGAACGGCATCATGATGATCGATGTCGCGATCCAGTTGCGGCGCGAAGGCAGGACGCCGGTCGAAGCCATTCATCAAGCCTGCCTGATGCGCGCCAGGCCGATCATGATGACGACGCTGCAGCGTTGATGGGCACCATCCCGATCGCGCTCGGCACCGGGGCGAGCGCCGAACTGCGCCAGCCGCTCGGCGTTGCAGTGGTCGGCGGTTTGGTCGTTTCGCAGGCGCTGACCCTGTTCGTCACGCCGGTGCTTTACCTCTACATGGAAAGCTTTTCCGGCTGGCTGCTCAGCTTCGGGTGGAGTGCGCGCTGGCAGCGATGAGTTCATCCAGAACCACAGCAGCCCCACGGCTGCCGGGCGTCATGACCGGGTCTCTTCGTTTGGACACAGCGATCAACGCATTGCGGCAACACCCGTTCCGTCTAATGGAGGGATGGGCTATGGATGCAGCGCAAGCTGCCAAGAGGACCAACAATTGCCAGACATGTTTTTTCGAGCCTGCCCGCATTTTCCGGAGCAGCCTGTGCGATGAGCGCCTTACTGTCCTATCAACGCTACGCTGCTTTCGTCATCATAGGGCTGGTTCTGGTCGGCTCGGTCGTCGGCGCTGCATTCTACAGCAAATGGATGCTTCTGCTCGTGCTGAGCGCAGGTTGGCTTTTCCTGCTTGGTGTCCGCGACTTGCGCCAACACAAGCATTCCATCCTGCGCAACTATCCGGTCGTGGGGCATTTGCGCTTCCTGCTGGAGAGTTTTAGGCCGGAAATCCGCCAGTATATCATCGAAAGCGACCACGACGAGGTTCCGTTCAGTCGTGAGGATCGCGGGCTGGTCTATCAGCGCGCCAAGGGCGCGGAGGACAAGCGGCCCTTCGGTACAATCGAAAACGTCTACAGTTCGGGCTATGCATGGTTGACCCATTCGGCCTTGCCGGTCACCATTGGCGAAACCGACTTCCGGGTCCGTGTCGGTGGCTCGGCTTGCAGGCAACCCTATAGCGCCAGCCTCTACAACATCTCGGCCATGAGCTTTGGCTCGCTGTCGGCCAACGCCATCCTGGCCCTCAATTCCGGTGCGAGAATGGGCGGGTTCGCCCACGACACCGGCGAGGGCAGCATCAGCCAGTATCACCGCAAGGGTGGCGGTGACCTGATCTATCAGGTCGCATCCGGCTATTTCGGTTGCCGCAACGACGATGGCAGTTTCTCGCCGGAGCGGTTCGAGCAACTGTCGTCGGACCCGCAGATCAAGATGATCGAGATCAAGCTGAGCCAGGGGGCAAAGCCCGGCCATGGCGGCATGCTGCCGGCCTCGAAGATTTCAGCTGAGATCGCGCAGGCGCGCGGAATCCCGATGGGGATGGACTGCCTGTCGCCAGCCGCGCACGGCACGTTCTCCACGCCGGTCGGCCTCATGGAGTTCGTCGGCCGCCTGCGTGAACTGTCGGGCGGCAAGCCGGTCGGTTTCAAGCTGTGTATCGGCCACCGCCGCGAGTTCATGAGCATGGTCAAGGCGATGTTGAAGACCGGCATCGTTCCCGACTTTATCGTGGTCGACGGCGCGGAAGGCGGGACCGGCGCCGCGCCGGTCGAGTTTGTAAACCGCGTCGGAATGCCGATGCTCGAGGGTCTCACCTTCGTGCACAACACCCTGCGCGGCGCGGGGCTGCGCGACCAGGTGAAGATCGGCGCGGCGGGCAAGATCGTCAGCGCCTTCGACATCGCCCGCACGCTGGCGCTTGGCGCGGACTGGTGCAACGCCGCGCGCGGCTTCATGTTCGCGATCGGCTGCATCCAGGCGCAGGCCTGCCACACCAATCGCTGCCCGGTGGGCATCGCCACGCAGGACCCGATGCGCCAGCGCGCCATTAATGTCGGCGACAAGAGCGAGCGCGTCGCCCGCTTCCACCGCAATACGATGAAGGCGCTGGGCGAGATCGCGGGCGCGGCCGGCCTCAGCCATCCCAGCGACTTCATGCCCTACCACTTCATGTTCCGGCAGAAGGATAATGAGTTTCTCGACGGCAACGAAGCTTACCCTTACCTGCCGGAGGGGTTTCTCGTCTGCGACGAGGAGTTCCCCGAACTGTCCGACTGGTACAGCCGCTGGGGCCGTGCCCATGCCGACAGCTTCGCGCCACCCGAAATCCCGCACGGGCCATTCCAGAAACGCAGGAAGGTAAAAGACGCCGAAACGCCAGGTCTGGTTTCGCTATCATAGGCTTTTCAGCGAGCGATGGCACAGAAGACGCGCAGAGGGCCTCCGGCGAATAGGGAATGTCATGCGCCATGCGGTATTGTCGAAGCGGCGGCTCCCTGCCTGATGTGTGAATAAACCGACCCCTCTTGTCGCTACACAAGAGGCCCCAAACGACGCGGTGGCTATCTTTGGCAGACGACCAGTTTGCTTAAGGACCTACCGCATGCATAATTTGGAAGTCGCTCAGGCGCGTGACCTCATCTGGTCCGCCCTTACCGGGAGCGGCCTGTCACCCGCCAATGCCGGATACTTCACCGACGCCATCCTCGATACGGAGTTGTCGGGACTGGAGGGCCACGGGTTTTACTGGCTGCAATTCTACTGCCAGCATCTACGCAGCGGCAAGGTAAACGGCAGCGCGGTTCCGGGTGTCGAGGCCGTTACCAGCACCAGCTTCCGCGTCGATGCCAGGCATGGTTTTGCCCATCCGGCGATCGAGGCCGGCTTTGAAAAGCTCATCCCTGCCGCAAAGACACATGGCATCGCGGCCATGGGCATCTACAATTCCTATAATGCCGCCACGCTCGGCTATCACACAGGGGTACTGGCCCGCGCCGGATTGCTGGGTATCGGTGCCACCAATGCGGTCCCGACAGTCGCACCGGTCGGTGGCCGCACGCCGATCATCGGCACCAATCCTATCTCCTACGCCGTGCCCGCGCCAAACGGTGAGATCGCGTTTCTCGTCGATCAGTCGGCAACGGCCGTGGCGTGGACTGCCGTCAAGCGCGCGGCGGAAGCCGGTGAAGCTATTCCTCTCGGCTGGGCCTTGGATGCGAACGGGACCCCGACCACCGATGCCGAAGCGGGCCTGGCGGGCTCGATGGCGCCGGCAGGCGGGGTCAAGGGTTTCAGCATCGGCCTGCTCGTCGAAATCCTCTGTGCCGCTCTGGGTGGGGGAAAGCTTGGCTCGGATCAGGGCTCGTTTACGGATGATGACGGGCGCCCCATCGACAACGGACAGTTCTTCATTGCGATCAACCCGGACACGTTCTCGGGCGGGGGGTTCGCAGGGACCGTCGAAGCGCTGAAACAATCGATTACCGCGCAAGAGGGCGCCAGGCTTCCAAACTCTCGGCGGGAGGCCAACAAGGTCAGGCTTGCGCGCGACGGGCTACCGATCGAGGACGATCTCCTGGCGCGCCTGAAGAGCCTTGCATGAATGAAACGGGCATCGCCGAGTTCCTCAAGCCCGAGGGCCTCTGGCGGGGTACGCTGAAGGTCAAGACACTCAAGGGCGGCTATCTGAATGACGTCCTGCGCGTAACGACGGGTGGAAACGACCTACGTATTCAAGCGCTTCAGCGCCGCCATGACCGGCACGCTGTTTCCCAACCTTCCTACAGACGAAGATGCCGGGCGAGGCCGGCACCTATGAGGTACGTTACCTCGACGTCAGCGGCCGCAAGGTCTTGGGCCGCGCCATCGTGGAGGTGAAGTGAGCATGACACCGACCAGACACGCTATCAAGACGGCGTTCGCCGCCTTCGCTCTGGCCATCTTGGCCTCGTCGGCGAGGGCTGAAATCGACGGCCACGGCCCGGACGCCTGGCGCGTGACGGGCGTGTCGTCCAACGACAAGCTCAATGCGCGCATGGGGCCGGGCACCAATTTTCCGGTGATCGAGGCCTTCGCCCACAATGAACGCGGCATGCAGCAGATCACCTGCGTGCCGTTCTATACGGCCGCCCATTATACGGCGATGAGTGAAGCGCAGATCAAGGCCCTGCCGCCGCGCTGGTGCCTGATGCGCAACAGGTCGATGAGCAAGGCCGGCTGGGTGGCGCAGCGCTTCATCACGCCGGACGACGCGGTCGCCGCCCCACGCGCCCAGGCCAAGCCGGCACCTGCGGCGCATGAGCCCTACGCAGCAAACCCCGATATCGATCCGGTTGCCCAGGCGCAGGATCTGGTGCGTGAAATCTACGAGCGTCAGTTTCTGTCCGAAAGCGGCGGGACGCCAAGCCCGTTCGATCCGTCGGTGGCGCGCAACTACTTCACCGACGATATCGTCGCCTGGCTTGCCTCCGGCAATGTCGACGCGCACCCGCTCTATGGCGCGCAGGATTTCGATGGCTCGATAGGGGAACCGACCCCTGACCCCGACCGGCCGATGCTGCGCGGCATGATCACCATCAATGTCGACTTCACCAATTTTGGCCGGAAGCAGCGCGTCGTCTATTTTTTGCGCGCCGATACGACCAGAAGGGGCGCGCCGCTGCGCATTTTCAGGGTCGAGCACGACGGCTGGTCCTACCCCTGAACGCTGCGGCCGAGGGGTTGCTTGGTGCGCCCGCCTAATTCTTGTCGACGGGCTTTGAGCGCATGCGCGAGACGGTCTCGCGTTCGGCGCGCTTGCCGCGCAGCGGCGGCAGGCCACGGTCGACAAGGTCCATGTCCTCGAGAACCATGTCGCCCATGCGCTTGAAGGCGATGTCCAAGGCACCCGCGCGATGGGCCGAGCGAATGAAGCCCGGAAGCGTGCGTACGGGATGGTCTTTTACTAGCGGTTCCTGCGGAAAGACGTCGCTGGCGGCAACGATGTGGCCACTCTTCACGGCGTCCATCAGGGCTGGAAAATCCACGACATCGGCGCGAGACAACAGGATGAACGCGGCGCCCTTGCGCATTCTGGCAAAGGCGTCGGCTCCGAGGAACCCCTTGTTTTCGCTCGTTACGGAAGCGACGACGAAGACGAAGTCGCTTGTCGTCAATACATCGTCGAGCGTGGCCGGGTGAACGTCGTTTTCGATCAGGATCGACGGCGGCAGCCATGGGTCGAACACTTTGGTGCGCGTGCGAAAGCCCGATAGCAGGCGGTTGAGCGCGCGGCCGAGATCCCCAAACCCGACGATGCCTACATCCGCGCCGGAGAGAAGTCGCGCGGTCTTGTTGCCGTCGCCGCCCCATAATTCGTGCCCCTGCCGGAAAGCGAGATCGGCGTCGATGATACCCCGGGCGAGATTGAGCGCCATGGCAAGCCCCAACTCGGCCACCGGCTCCGCGAACACCAGCCCGGTGGTAACGACATGGATGCCGCGCGCAAACAGCGTCTCGTAAGGCATGTTGTTGATCAGGTTGGTTTCGACATTGAAGATGCAGCGCAAGGACCGCATCCGCTCCAGCGTTTCCGGATTTATCGGTGGCTGGCCGACGATGTAGCGCGCCTCGGAAAGCACGTCGGTGGGCAGATCCGCCACGCCTTCGGCCGATGTCTCCACGATGCGGTATTTCGACCGCAACAGCGCCAGCGCGGCCGGTTCGAAGATGAGATCGAGCGTGCGCGGCTCGGGTGCGCTGATGACAAGCGGCAAGGCTTTGTCGGCCATGGCATTTTCTCCCCGGCGAGCATCCGCCTCGCCAACTTTTGAAATTCTAAAAAGGGTGGCGCAGGATGAAACGATTTACAATCACAAAAAATCGATTTATCGATAGAGATATCAGCTTGGCATCGTCCAAGCCCCTCTGGGAGGAGGTCCATGGCAGTGCGGCAAGCTCAGCAACGGCGTGCGTCCATCCACGACGTGGCAAGTCGCGCCGGCGTGTCGGCTGCAACCGTTTCCAAGGTCATGCACGGCGTTGCCACGGTAAAACCGGAAAACGCCAAGCGCGTGTCCGATGCCGTGGAGGCGCTCGGCTACCGTGTCGACCCGCTGGCCTCGGACCTCAGGCGCGCCAAGCGCCGCATCATCGGTGCGGTGGTGCCGGAATTCGAAAGCGAATTCTTCGGCTCGATCATCACCCAGTTGGAAAGGCTTGCGGAGCAGCGTGGCTATGCGCTGGTGGCGGCATCGAGCCGTGAATCCGAGACGCGCGAAAGGGAAATCATCGCCCGCATGCACGACTGGAAGGTTTCCGGCGTCGTGTTGGCGCCGGTACGCAACGAACGGGGAAGCGCCGCCGAATTCATGAAGGCGAACGGCATGACCGGCGTGCTGATCGATCGCGTTCTGGCCGACGGCGGTTTTGACACGGTGTCCGCCGACAGTGCCGCTGCCAGCGCCGAAGTGGCGCGCGAACTCATTGACAAAGGGCACCGCCACGTCCTCGTCATCGGCCTTGGCGAGCAGGCGGCGACGGTGCGGGCGCGTCTGGATGGTTTCCGTGCCAGGGCGCTGGAACTGGCGCCCGGCATCCGTATCGACGTGATCCTCTCGGAAAGCGACGTCGAGCCGCTGCGCGCCTCGTTGCGGGACTATTTTGGCAAAGGCGAGCGCCCAACAGCCGTCTATTCGCTTTTTCTGAAAGGCACGCTGGTGGCGCTTTCGGAATTCCGCCGGCTTGGCTGGCACTGCCCCAACGACATTTCCCTGGTGGGTTTCGATGACGCCGAGTGGATGCAGGTGACATGGCCGGCCATTGCGACCGTCGTGCAGCCGGTCAGGCAGATCGCCATCCATGCGATGAGCGCGCTGTTTCGCAGGATAGACGGCGAGGAGGGCCCGCCCAGGGCGCGGCTGGAACCGTGCAAGGTCTTGATGCGTGAATCCGTCGGGGTGCCAGGTGGCGGGTCGCATTTGGGGAGAGCGGTCGGACAATAACCCAATTGTCGAAAGCAAAAAGGCAGGTGCCGGATCTGGCTGGAACCCAAGGCGCTGAACACACTAGATTAATGGAGGAAACGATGACACGATTTTCGCTGAAGATGAACAAATTGACCCTGGGTTTGGGCATTGCCCTTGCCTTTGCCGTCGCACCGATGGCCCACGCCGAAGACGGTGAATATGGCGTGTTGATGAAGACGTTGGCCAACCCGTTCTGGGGGGCGATGAGCAAGGGCGTCGAGGATGGCGCCAAGGAAGCCGGCGTCAAATACTTCCTCCAGGCAGCCGAAAGCGATCAGGCGGCGGAGCCGCAGCTCAATCTGTGCAACACGATGCTGGAACGCAAGCCGGTGGCCATGATCACCGCTGCCATCAATTCCACCAACCTGCTGCCCTGTCTCAAGGCGGCGCAGGATGCCGGCATCAAGGTCGTCGACCTCGATGGCAATCTCGACCCTGCGGTTCTCGACAAGGAAGGCATAAAGATCACCTTCCGCATCGGTTCCGACAACATAGCGGCGGGCGGCCAGGCGGCGGAGTATCTGGCTTCAAAGCTCGGCAAGGATGCCAAGGGCCCGGTTCTGGTCATCGAGGGTCTGTCGGGCAATGTCACCGGCCAGAAGCGGGTTGAGGGTTTCGATGCCAAGCTGAAGGAACTGGCCCCCGGCCTCGAAGTCGTCGCATCGCTGCCCGGCGATTGGGATCGCGGCAAGGCGGCCTCGATCACCAACGACATCCTGACCCGCAACCCTGATCTTGTCGCCATCTTCGCCGCCAATGACGGCATGGCGCTTGGCGCGGTCGAGGCCGCTTATGCCGCCGGCAAAGGCGAGCAGGTGACGATCATCGGCGTCGACGGAAACTCCGACGCAGTCAAGTCGATCAAGGATGGCAGGCTGAACGCTTCGGTCGCCCAGCTTCCCTATCTGGTAGGCAAGCAGGCGGTCGAGAACGTCAAGAAGTCGCTGGCGGGTGAAGAGGTTCCGGCCGACGTCGCCGTTCCGACGCTGGTGCTGACCAAGGAACTGCTTGAGGCCGGCACGGAGCCGATGCTGCAATATGTGAAATAAGCCTCTCAAGGCCTGGCTGGCGCGGTCTTCTGCGCCAGCCTTTCTCATCAGCGAGCAGGATCGACCATTTCGTAGGCGCAATTGGAGACGGCACCGACAATGACGAGTGAAACGTCAAAGCCCGGCTTTTGGGCCAATGCTCAACGCAATTCCGTCGAACGGCTGCATATAAGGCTGGAATCCTTCGTCGTTCTGATCGTGCTTTGTGCGGCCATGGCGTTGCTGTCGCCGTTCTTCCTGTCGCTCAGCAACTTCCTCAACATCCTGCTCGCCACGTCGACCATCGGCGTGCTGGCGATCGCCGCCACCTTCGTTATCGGAGCCGGCGGTCTCGACCTCTCGCTGGGTTCAGTGATGGGGCTTTCGGGCGTGGCTGGCGCCTATGTCGCCGTCAATCTCGGCGCGCCATCCCTGCTTGGCCTTGCCGCATGCGTCGTTGCCGGCGGCATTGCCGGCTATATCAACGGCCAGCTGGTGACCCGCGCATTCGTGCCGGCTTTCATCGTAACGCTGGGCATGCTGGGCCTGGCCCGCGGCCTCGCGCTCGTCATTTCCGACGGCCGTGTCATCTACGGCCTGCCTTCCATGATGGTCTATGTAGGCCAGGGCCGCCCGCTCGGCATCCCGATGCCGGTCATCATCTTCCTGGTCACGGCAATCGTCGCGCATTGCGTGCTGGCCTACTCCAAGTTCGGTCGCCACACGCTGGCCCTTGGCGATTCCGAGGGTGCTGCCCGCGCCGCCGGCATTCGCGTCGACTGGCATCGGCGTGTCCTCTACACGCTGTCGGGCGCGCTTGCCGGCCTGGCCGGAATGCTGTTCATGGCCCGCATCAATTCGGGCGACCCGACCGCCGGCCTGAACTACGAACTGACCGCCATCACCGCCGCCATCATCGGCGGCACCAATTTGTTCGGCGGGCGTGGCTCCATCCTCGGCACCATGATCGGCGCGCTGATCATGGGCGTGTTGCAAAACGGGCTGACGCTTCTGGCCGTTCAGTCCTACTACCAGCAGATGGCGATCGGCGCCGTTCTGATCCTTGCCGTCTTCATCGACCAGTATCAGGTACGCAAGGAGAGCCGCGTATGACGCTCCTCCAACTCTCCGGCATCCGCAAGAGTTTCGGCTCGGTCGACGTGCTGCACGGTGTCGACCTGGCCGTCGAAAAAGGCGAGGTGGTCGGCCTCGTCGGCGACAATGGTGCTGGCAAATCCACCCTGATGAAAGCCATCACCGGCATTTATCGCGCCGATGCGGGATCGATCGATTTCGATGGGAAAAATATCCTTCCGCTCGATCCGGGCGAGCGTCGCGAACTCGGCATCGAGATGATCTACCAGGACCTGTCGCTGGCCAAGCAGCAGGACGTGGCCAGCAATATCTTCCTTGGCCGGGAGCCGACGAAGACGCTGTTTGGCCTGTTTCCCGGCTTTGTCGACAAGGCCCGGATGGACCGGGAAGCGGCGAAGATGATCGAGCGGCTCGGCGCGCATCTGCCGTCGATCAATCGATCCGTCGGATCCTTTTCCGGTGGCCAGCAGCAGACCGTGGCCATTGCCCGCGCGCTGACTTTCAACCCGAAGCTCGTCATCATGGACGAGCCGACGGCGGCGCTCGCCGTGCGCGAGGTGCAGAGCGTGCTCGATCTGATTCGCCGGCTCAAGTCGGAAGGCATCGCCGTCATTCTCATCTCGCACCGGCTCAACGACGTGCTGTCGGTCACCGATCGCATCGTCGTCCTGCGCCATGGCCGCGCTGAGGCCGATCTCGTGACCGCTAATACCAATATGACCGAAGTCGTCAGCCGCATCGTCGGCGGCGGCGATGTCGGCACCGCTGCCGCACATGAACAACGAGGCTGATTTGACCAACACTTTCGGACTGCACACCTTCGCCATCGCGCCGGTCTGGGACCTGGCCCGCATCGAGCCGCAGATGGAGCGCCTGAAGGAGCTTGGGGTCGGCCTGCTCGAAATCCCGCTGCTGCGGCCGGAAGAAATCGACACCGCGCGTACAAGCGCTTTCGCCAGCCGCTACGGTGTCGAGCTTGTCCCGTCGCTTGGCCTGCCCGCCAGTCTCGACATCGTCGAGCAGCCGCAGGAGGGGCTTGATTTTCTGGAGCCGGCGTTCCGCGTCTGCGCGGAAGTCGGCAGCTTCGGCCTCGGCGGCGTCACCTACGGCACCATCGGCAAGACCACCGGGCGGGCGCCGACGCAAAGAGAGATCGACGGCATGTGCCGGTTCCTCGAGCGCGCGGCCAAGGCTGCAAAGGCGCATGGACTGAAACTGGGCATCGAGCCGTGCAACCGCTACGAGACGCACCTCATCAACCGGGGCAGCGACGCGGCGAAAATCATAAGGCAGGTCGGCGCCGACAATATCTTCATCCACCTCGACACCTATCACATGCATATCGAGGAAGAGAGTTTTGCCGCGGGCTTCGAGGCGGCTGCACCCTTCCTCGGCTATGTGCATGTGTCGGAATCCAACCGGGGCGTGCCGGGGCGCGGCATGGTGAACTGGCAGGCGTGCATGAAGGCCATGGCCGATATCGGCTATCGTGGCCCGATCACGCTGGAAAGCATGAACCATGTCGACGTCGACATCGCCGGCGGATTGGCGGTCTGGCGGCCGGTGGCGGAAAACCCCGACGATGTCATCGAGGTCGGGTTGCCTTTCCTGCGCAAGGCCGCCGCCGACGCCGGGCTGACGCTCGGCTAGGTTTTCCTGGGAATCAGGAAGCAGCCTGCAGGAGAGATTGGATTTTGAGGTACAGTTTCCTGGGGACACGGACGCCGTCTTTCAGGCTGCGCTCCCTGGCCTCGTAGCGCCGCTGCGAAGGCAGCCGAGCGCCTTGATCGACAAATGCCGCAAAGAGGGCTTCGGCGCTGGCGTGGTTGTCGGTACCGGCACCGCCGCCCAGCAGTTTGGGATCGAAAGCGATGATCAGTTCGCCATGGCAGGGCGCGGCCTTTGCGCCGCCATCGAACTCCATCGATTGCATGCTGGTCATGTCGCCTATCAAGGGGCCGGCTAGCAGCTCGATCATGGTCGACAGGGCGGAGCCCTTGTGTCCGCCAAAGGTAAGCATGGCGCCAGACAATGCGGCAGCGGCGTTGGTGGTCGGATTTCCGTCCGCGTCGATCCCCCATCCCGCCGGGATCGGCTTGTCGTCAAGCTTGTGCAGGGCAATGTCGCCGCGGGCAATCGCGCTGGTGGCAAAGTCGAAGACATAAGGCGTGTGCTTGCCGCGCGGCCAGCCGAAGGCAATCGGATTGGTGCCGAGCACCGGTCGGGTCCCGCCGGCCGGCGCTACCCAGCTATGGCTGGGCGTCATGGCGATTGCCGCCAATCCCCGCTCGGTGATCGCCTCGATTTCCGGCCAAAGCGCCGAAAAATGAAAGCAGTTGTTGATGGCGAGGATGCACACGCCAACGGACTTGGCCTTTGCCTCGACAAGGGAAAGCGCCCGGTCGAAAGCCAGCAGAGAGTAGCCGAAAGCAGCATCCGCATGAACGACGGCCGCCGATGTTTCCACGATAGCGGGAACCGCGTCAGGCCTGAATTTCAGGCTGTTGATCGTTTCGACGCATCCAGGCAGCCGGTAAAGACCGTGGGAAAAGCACTCGTCCCGTTCGCCGGCGGTGATCACGCGCGCTACGGGTTCGGCCTGCTCGGGCGACAGGCCCGCTCCCAGCAACACCTGCAAGGCGATGTCGAATACATCGTCGACGCCAACGGTGACATGGTCCGTGTCATCGGGCCTGATGGTCATATCTACCTCATATCGATAAGCGCGATCTCTTCCTGGGCTCACCAGCTAGCCGCTTGTATCCACCATGTCGAGGCTACCGCCATCGTCGCTCGGGATGTCGAGCAGGCAGACAGACTGGCGAGCGACCATGCCGGGCAGATCATGCGCCAGATCCAGGCTTGCATAACAACGGTACGCGGACCAACGCGCACGTCACGATCTGACACAGCCCTCCCGCTCGCGGGTACACCTGTGAACCCACCGCCACCGCTTCCTTCCATACGCGCAGCCACGCTGCGAATGCGTCGGCACGCTTGTTTTCTTCAGCCGTCGTCGGCTCGCCGTCGAACGATGGCGGCGGCAACGCATATGCGGTTCATATAGCAGTCGACAAATCCGACGTTTCGTATATTGTATACATCAGCGCAGGCAGAGCCTCTATCGTCGTGCCTCGACTGCGCCAACGGCAAGACAGGCACTCGCCAAGACAGGCACCCGAAGGAGAACAACATGAATTCCGCCATTTTTTCTGGCTGCATCCCGGCGCTGATGACGCCGTGCACGGCCGACCGCAGGCCTGATTTCGACGCGCTGGTGCGCAAGGGCAAGGAGTTGATCGCAGCCGGCATGTCCGCTGTCATCTATTGCGGCTCGATGGGCGACTGGCCCCTCTTGACCGACGCGCAGCGCATGGAAGGCGTGCAGCGCCTGGCCGAAGCCGGCGTGCCGGTCATTGTCGGCACCGGGGCCGTCAATTCCGCCTCGGCCGCAGCCCATGCCGCCCATGCGCAAAAGGTCGGCGCCAGAGGCCTCATGGTAATCCCGCGCGTCCTCTCGCGTGGCTCGTCGCCCACCGCGCAGCGCAACCATTTCAAGGCAATCCTGGCGGCGGCGCCCGATCTTCCGGCGGTGATCTACAACAGCCCCCATTATGGCTTTGAAACACGCGCCGACCTGTTCTTCAGCCTACGCGCCGAACATCAAAACCTCGTTGGCTTCAAGGAGTTCGGGGGCGTGGACTCGCTGACTTACGCGGCCGAGCACATCACCAGCCAGGACGACGGGGTGGCGCTGATGGTCGGTGTCGACACCACCGTGTTCCACGGCATCGTCAATTGTGGAGCCACCGGCGCGATCACCGGCATCGGCAACGTGCTTCCGCGTGAAGTGCTGCATCTGTGCGCGCTTTCGCACGCGGCCGCCAAGGGCGATCCGGATGCCAGGCAGCGCGCATGCGAACTGGAGCAGGCGCTGGCCGTGCTGTCCTACTTCGACGAGGGCACGGATCTGGTCCTCTACTACAAGCATATGATGGTCCTGAAGGGATACCCGGAATATACGCTTCACTTCAACGAGACGGATGCCCTTTCGGGCAGCCAGCGCGGCTTTACCGAAGCGCAACTCAAGCTCTTCGACACCTGGTATGCGCAGTGGAGCAAGTTGCCCGGCGCAGTGCAGAAATACGCCGCCTGATATCGCGGTTGGGGAAAGGCCTGCCTGGAGCGGCCTTTCCCTTTTCGACGTTTTTCGCCCCTTTAATAGCCGAGGGCGCAACCGTCCTTGCGTGGGTCCGAGCCCCCAAGCAGGGTGCCATTTTCCCAGTCGATCCAGATGGCCTGCGCGCCACCGATCGGCCGGGCGGTTGGCTGCATCTCGAATCCGCGGCGTACAAGATCTTCTATGACGGACGGGCTACACGTCAGTTCCGACTCGACATGATCCGTGCCCGGCACGGGCGCGACGCGCGGCAAGTCGATCGCCGTCTGCAAGTCGAGGCCGTCGTCGATGACACGCGTGAGAAATGCAGCATGGCCCATGGCCTGATACTGGCCACCCATGACACCGAATGGCATGACGGCCCGGCCGCCTTTTGTAACCATCCCGGGAATGATCGTGTTGAGAGGCCGCTTGCGGCCTGCGATGCAGTTGGGGTGCCCTGCCTCGGTGACGAAACCTTCGCCCCGGCTGTTCAGCAGCACGCCTGATCGCGGCGTCACGATGGTGCTGCCAAAGACCTCGAACAGCGAGTTGATGAAGCTGACGGCGTTACGGTCACGATCGACGACGGCGATGTAGACCGTATCCTTGTGCGGCGGCAGCGGCGCGGCGGGAATGCCGGTCAGTGCCTTGTCCGGGTCTATGTGCGCCCGAAGCGCATCGGTGATCGGCTTGGAAAGCATCCAGTCCGTCGGAACATCGCTGCTCGCCGGATCGGCAACCAGGGCATCGCGCATGGAGTAGGCAAGCCTGCCCGCTTCAATCTCGAGATGTAAGCGTTCTGGCGAGAGCGGATCGTTGGGCAGATCGTAACCTGAAAGAATGTTCAGCACGATCAGGGCCGCCACGCCTTGGCCATTCGGGGGGCACTCATGCACGTCGAACCCGCGATAGTTCGTCGAGATCGGCTTGACATACTCACCGGCAGCTTCGGCGAAGTCTTCACGCGTATGCAGGCCGCCGAGTTCCTGGAGGCGCTCGATCATGTCCTTCATGATCCGCCCTTTGTAGAATTCGTTCGGCCCGTGTTCACCGATCGCCTCGAGCGTATCGGCCAATTCCAACTGGCGATGCACCTCTCCAACCTGGAGCGGACGTCCCCCGGGCAGGAATATTCGCGCCGCGTGCGGGTCATTCATCAGCGCAGCAGCCTGATTGGCCCAGTCAAAGGCGACGCGCGGCGTGATGGCATAGCCGTTGCGGGCAAGAGACACAGCCGGTCTCAGCAATTGCGCCAACGAAAGGCGGCCATGGTCGGCCGACAGGCGCGCCCAGGCTTCGACCGAGCCGGGAACCGTCACCGCGTGGGGCGTCTGCCGCTCGATTTGCGTGATTGCGTGCCGGCGATACCAATCCGCCTCTGCCTTGGCTGGAGCGCGGCCGGAACCGTTGTAGCCCAAAACGTTCGACTGGCCTTCGCGCGCGAATAGGGTGAAGCAATCGCCGCCAATGCCTGTCGAACCGGGTTCCACGACACCCTGGACCGCACAAGCCGCGATCGCCGCATCGATGGCATTGCCGCCGGCTTTCAATATATCCAGCCCTGCCAAGGTTGCAGCGGGATGGGATGTCGCGACCATTCCGTCGCGTGAAACGGCGAGGGATCGTCCAGGAACCTGAAAATTGCGCACGAGAACACCCTTTGGAAAAATTGACATATTAGCTGTGTAAAATATGCAGAAAGAAATTCGGAACGGAGTTCGTTCATGAACCAAGCAATTGGTACGCTCGTCAATTCCCAAATCACCCGGAGCGCGACGAACTGGTACGCGTTCGCGGGCGGGCCGTCGTCGTCGGCCGCAGCAAGCGAGGCTCCGGATCATCGAGATAGACGGCAAGGCGCCCTCGATCATTTTTGAGGGGGCATGCCATAGGCATCGTGGAACTTATATAATATGGACTAAGGATATAAGTACGGGGCGCATGCCGCAGTAGCATGGTCCCTACATTGGATATCGGCTTTTGACACCTATGCCCATGCACCGGGACTTTGTCGGCAAAGATCTCAAGCACAAGACAATGTCGGCGGCGGCTGCAGAGCAACTTCGCCAACGTATCCTCGGGGGTGCGTATCCTGCGGGAACGGCCCTGCGCCAGGATGCCCTGGCGGCGGAGTTTGGAATAAGCCGAATTCCCGTCCGTGAAGCCTTGATGCAGCTCGAGGCGGAAGGTCTTGTAAAGATCGTGCCGCACAAGGGCGCCATCGTCTTCGAACTGTCTTTGGCCGAGGTCGAGGAATTGTTCGAATTGCGCGCCCTGATCGAGCCGATCCTGCTTGAGCGTTCGGCACCGCATCTGACGGAAGCCGATTTCGTGGAATTACGCGAGATCATAGCCGCGTTCACCACGGCAGGGACGGCCCGTCACGTAAACCGCTGGGGCGAGTTGAACGCCGAATTCCATATGGTGCTCTACAGGCACGCGAACCGGCCTCGATCCCTGTCACTCGTCATGAACCTGCTGCAGGAATGCGATCGCCACACCCGTATTCAACTCTCGCTTGAGGGCGCGATGGCCCGTGCTCAACAAGAGCATGCTGAAATGGTCAATCTATGCGAAGCGGGTCGGTTTGACGAAGCCAGTTCCCTCATGCGCCGGCACATCTTGCATGTCGGGGAAAGCCTTCGGCATCGGCGGGTAGGACCTGGACCTGAAGCTTCCGGCTGATCGGCAAGCCGTATGGCCAGACGGAGTGAGGTTTCAAGCTTCGAGCAGCGGTTCGGGAATACCGATGCACCCCGTATCATGAATCGCGAAAACGGACCCTGCCAAAAGTTCGTCGGGTGCCGCTAGGTAGGCCCGGCTTCCACTTTTCTGACACGCGTTAGTTGCGAACGGGCAGGCCAAGGCGTGCCCATTCGTCGGGCGGGATCGTGGTTCCGACACGGAAGGCGAAGGACAGGACCTTCGTCGCATCGGTGTCGACCTCGCATCGGAAGCTCAGGCCGTACCATGCGGCTTCCGCGTGGAAGGCGGTCTCCGGGACGTCAAGGACGTTGCCCGCCTTCAGTGGAACCATCGGCACAAGGTCGGGAAAATAAGAGGCGCCCTGCAGTTGCTGCTGCAATTCGCTGGCGCAAAGTGTGGCGGCCCGCTTGCCGCGCGGCATGCCGGCCATCGAGGTCATGGCCAGCGCATTGCCGGTGGCGCCTTGCGAGTAGAGCCTGCGGACACCCGGAAGGCCCGAATAGCGCTGCGACGTGGCGGCAGCCACGTCTTTGGACCTTGGCTTCGGGGCGTTGCCGCTACCGGACGTCGAGACCTTTGCCGAGTTTCGCTTCGGCACGTTCGTGGGCCTGGGCTGGGGTGCTTCGACCGACGCGGGAAGCGCGATCTCGCTATCGCCGCTGGGTGCGGCCGGCATTGCTGGCGTCGCCATTGCCTGCTTCTCCGCGCCCTCTGAAGCGGCGTCATCCTTCGCCTCGGTCGTCGGCTTCTTGGCTTCCTGCGCAGGGGCGGGCGGCTTTGGCGCATTGTCCTTGGCCGGTGACGGCGAGCCATCCTGTGTGCTGCCCCCGTCCAGGGATTTCCTCGGGCCGGTATCCTTGTCGCCGAACTGGAAAACCGGCTTCAGGACCTCGATTGACGCAGGCTTGGACGGTTGCTTTTCCGGCGCAGGCGGCTGCTCAGCCTTTGGTTCTGGTGGCTTTTCGGCCTTGGCCTCCTCTGGCGGCGGCACGGGAGCAGGTTTCGGCTTCGGCTGGTCGGGTGGAGGCACAAGCGCGACATTGACCGCCTGCTCCTGTTCAGGCTGTTGAGGAGATCTCGGCAGGCCGTTGACCAGCAGCGCGATAAGGAGCGCGTGAAACAGCAGCGATGCGGGCATGGCCCACAGCAAATCTCGACGCTTGTCCCGTGTCTCGTCCTTCATCGTGACCGATGTGGAACGAAATAGCGGCGGCATCAAGCAGGAGCGCCGGAGCGGCGCGATTTAACCGCCCATCAACGCCCTCGGGAGCGTTGCCTTGCTGCCTGCACCCTGTTCCGCACCGGAACTCATCTCGGATATTCGGACGATGAGACGTACTGGACAGCCAGCTTGATGAGTTCGGGAAGGTTGCGGGCCCCGAGCTTCGACTTGAGTTGCGCGCTGGTGTTCACGACCGTCTTGTAGCTGACACCGAGATCGGTGGCGATCTGCGCATAGGGCTTGCCCTCGGCAAGCAGCGCAAGCGTCTGCAACTCGCGCGACGTGACCTCGGCCATCGGATTGTGGTTTCCCGTACTCGCCAGCATGGCGACCTGCATCGCCATCTCATGCCCCAGATAGGGCTTGTTTCGACGGACGGCTTCGAATGCATCGAGAAAATCACGTGGGCCGGAATCTTTCAGCACATATCCGGTCGCACCCGCCTTAAGCACGCGGCTGACGACAAGCGGGTCGCTGTGCATGCTGAATGCGAGGATGGGCGTGCGCTTGTCGTAAAGCCGCATGCGCCGGATCAGTTCGAGGCCGCCAAGCCCCCCGCTCTTCAACGCCAGGTCGACGACAACGATATCAGGCTTGTTGCGCATGAACAGGCGGTAGCCGGCGGTTATCGTGTCCGCCTCCAGCACATCCTGGATGCCGACGTCCTGCAAGACACGCCTGCATCCCTGCAACACGATGGGGTGGTCATCAATGAGGAGAACCGTCGTCACCGCTGCAAAACCTCCAGCTTGCCGAAGCCTTCATGCCCGGTGGTGTCGAGCGGTATTTTTACCCTGAGACAGGTGCCACGGCCGGACGGGTTCGGGGCTATCTCGATGCTGCCGCCCAGCGCGCGCACCCGCTCTTCCATGCCGGTCAGGCCGAGGCCGGGTGCATCGCTTGACGACGTGCCGATGCCGTCATCCGTGACCGACAGATAAAGCACCGCACCACTGTCCCTGCTGCTGCCGGCTTGGGGTTTGCCCTCTCGCAGATCCACGTCCAGCCTTTGCGCCTGGGCGTGGCGCAATGCGTTGGTCACCCCTTCCTGGACGCAGCGGTAGACTGTGATGTTGACGGCATCGTCGTACCGCGAAGCCGGCATATCGATCGCCAGCGTGATTTTCGGCGACGGCCCGTGCCGCTGGAACTCCGATATCAAGCCGCCAAGGACCTCGCCAAGCGGCAGGTGGTCCAGCGCGATCGGGCGTAGCCTGTCGAGGAGCCGGCGGTTCATGTGCTGGATCTTGTCGGTGATCTCATCGATCGTGGCGATGCGCTCGCATACGCCCTTGCCGATTTCGGCGGGGAGACGCCGCGCCAGCGCTTCCAGGGAAGTGACGTCGGCCCTGATGCCGAAGAGGCAGGGACCAAGCTCGTCATGCAGTTCGGAGGCGAGGCGGCGGCGCTCGTCGTCCTGGGCGGTCAACAGGCGGCGGTTCAGGTTCCGGTTCTCCGACCGCGCCAGGTCCAGCCGAAGGGCGAGTGCGTTGAAGCGGTCGGTGATTTCTGCGAGCGCCCGGATGTTCGGGCGGGAAAGGCGATGGCGGAACTCTCCCCGCTCCAGTTCGCGCAGGCCCGCCGCCACGCCCTCCAGCGGGCGCAACAAGCCGCCGAAAGCGAAGTGCAGCAACACGAGAACGGTGATGCCAAGCATCAGCGCGACCAGGAAGAGGTCCCTCGTCTCCCGCCATACCTCCGCGATCTCGTCGGCGGCATAGCCGACAATGACGATGGAACCTATATGACGGCCTTCCGATACGATCTGCATCTCCCGGCGCACGTCCTCGACATTCACGATGGACGCAAACCAGCTTGGAACGTCGTCCTGCGCGTCGATCGAGGGGAGCGGCATGAGTGCCGCCCGGCCTCTGTCGGCCGCTGGGATCGCAAGGACGCGGACGTGGCGCAACTGTCCGATTCTGGCGGGCAGTTGTTCGAGCTGCGCCGCAGCCTGGAACTGTGGCTGCGCAACCAGTTCGCGAACAAGCTGTTCCGCGGCCGCCATGGCTGCGGCAACCTCGACCTCGGACGATTTCTTTGCGTTGTAGACGACGATGACCATGGCGGCGGCGCTTGCCAGCAGGCCGACCAGCGTGATCGTCGCCACGATCTGCCCCCGCAACGATACCGCGCGCCAGCGCGAAACCAGCCAGGACCGCCAAGGTGCGTGCACCGTCGGCGCCGTGAATGGCTGGTGAGAAATACCGTCGACCATCGACTTGTTCCTGGCTCGGCTTTTGCGTCGGGTTTTGACCGTTGACGGCCCCGACTTTGACCATTGACGATGCAGCGTCGCATCGCCGACCCTTTGTGGCACGAGCGCCTTGACGCTGGCAATCTTGCCGCCGCGCCCGCGTGGAAATGGAAGCGTATCGGGAACTTCTGGCAACGACATTGGGAGCAAGTCCCATAGGCGCTTGAGACGAAGCCCGATAGGCTGCCTTCACCTGCGAGCAGGTACACGCGTTACCATCAGTGGTGTCTGGAGAGCGGTCCCTAAACCGCGATGATCCGGACACCCCTGGAGGCGCGCTACGAGAGGCTGGGCACCTCCTTGAATGCGTTAAGATGGCTACCGCGTAGCCATCGCGACGACGGAGCGGTTCATGCGCCATCTGAGGATCCTGGCCCTGTCGGCATCGCTGGTGGTCCTCCCGGCAAGCATTGCTTTGTCCGAGACAACCAAGCCTGAGCCCAGCGAGGTTTTCATCTTCTACCTGCGGGCCTGCGCGCCGCAATCGACGCTGTCCCTCATCGACCTGCCGCCGCGCGACGAAGGCATTGCGGGTGCGAAAAGCGGAAACGAACTGCGTCCTTAACTAAAGCAAACCGGGAGGAATTTTGGTGCATAGACGAACTTACGCATTCGCCATTCTGGCAAGCGGCCTGATGGCCAGTCCGGCGGCGGCCTATACGGCCTATGTCTCCAACGAGAAGGACAATACGATAACCGTCGTCGATACGGCGACGATGAAGGTGGTGAAGACCGTCGAGGTCGGCCAGCGTCCGCGCGGCATCACCATCTCGCATGATGGCAAGTTCGTCTATCTGTGCGCCAGCGACGACGACACGATCGAGGTCATCGACACGGCGACGCTGGAGATCGTCG
>NZ_JBTMXA010000059.1:0-1100 GCF_054489545.1 Mesorhizobium sp. A556 | reverse complement strand
GACCTTGTTGCAGGGATCGGAATTTGATCGAAGAGCGCCCTACCGGTGACCTTGTTCATGCCCCGCGTTCAAACTCGGCACGGCCGAGCTTGGTCATTCGGTTCAAGATGCTGACGCCGATTACGGCCTCGGTTCGTTGGTTGGCGAGGGTTCTGGCCTTCAGTTTTGGCCCGATGACGGTCTTCCATCGGGACATCTGGGCCTCGATCCGGGAGCGCTGATTGTAACCGCTGGATATCTGCCAGCCCATCCTGCCTTGGGTTGCGATCGCGTCGATATGGCGGTCCCGCGACGTCGGGTTCTGTGCCGCGTCGGCGCTCGGGACGGCATTCTTCGGTGGCGGGATGATGACTTCTACCTGGTCGCCAAACCGCGCTTCGACAAGATCGCTGACGGGCGCTCCATCATAGGCGCCGTCGGCAATGAGCCGGACGGCGGACGCGTCGATCTGGGCCAGAAGTTCCGGAAGCACCGTGGTATCGCCGATGCTTTCCTCCGTCAGATCGGCACAGAGAATCTCGCCGCTGAGAAGGTCGAGCCCAAGGTGAAGCTTGCGCCAGGAGCGGCGTTTCCGTTTGGTTTTGTGTTTTTCTTCGAGCCATTCGCCCGCGCCAAAGACTTTCAGCCCTGTGCTATCCACCACCAAATGCACAGGCTCATCGGTCGGCGGGCGGCTCTTGACGCCTGTCTTCAAGCCCACGCCTCGGCGCGACAAAGTCGAGAAACAAGGCGCCAGAATAGGGGCGCCAGTCAACCGCGCAAGACTGCGCACGATCCCTTGCGTCTGCCGCAGTGGCAGGCCGAACACGAACCGCAGGCTCAGGCAAATCTCGATCGCCAGGTCCGAATAGCGCGCCTGACCGCCCCGCGTCATGCGGCGCGGCGCCGACCACAAATCGGCAACGCCATCCTCGAACCAGATAGTCAGATCCCCACGACGGCGAAGGGCCTCATTGTATTCCGCCCAGTTCGTAACCCGGTAGCGCTGTTTTGGGAACACATGGCGACGCAGGTCATTGAACTTGTGTGGCATTCGGGCAGTCCTGTCCGGTGGGGACCGCTTCTCTAAACGTCAAAGCCCGATCCCTGCAACAAGGTCC
>NZ_JBTMXA010000058.1:0-1153 GCF_054489545.1 Mesorhizobium sp. A556 | reverse complement strand
GGTGGGAAGCGGACAGGCAGGTTTTGGGCAGCTGCGCCGGGAACGCTGTCCTTCACTTGGTCAATGAGCTTCGGCGGCAACGCGCCTCAAATACGACGCCCAATCAAAGAGCATCACGTTGAAATATGACATCGAAGATATCATCCACATGCGAAAGTCTGCGGCTCCGGTTCTAGAATTTGAGAACTTGTGTCGGATTGACGAAGCTCCCTTCGTCCTTGGAGCAAGGATCGGCAATTCTGCCACAAGGATAAAACCCGTGAGGCCAGAGGATTGAGTATGAGCAAGATAGTGGCGATCGAGCACCGACGCGACCAACCAAACTCAACGGGATAGAACATGACCGACGAAAGCAACGTTACCCGCAAACTCATGGAGCGCTTCAACAACGCGTTTGAGGCGCATCGCCCGCACGACCTCGACGACCTGATCGGGGAAGGCTGTGTTCTTGAGAACACGACGCCCGCCCCGGATGGGGCGCGCTACGAAGGACGCGAAGCGTGCCTAACGTTCTGGAAGGGAATCGCGTCCAACGCCGACCTCGTGTTCGAACCGGAAGACATCTGGACCAGCGGGGATCGCGGCATCATCCGTTGGCAGCTCCGCTGGAGCGAACGCGAGGCCGATCGGGTGCGAGGCGTCAACATCATGCGCGTCCGCGACGGAAAGTTCGTCGAGGGCATGGGATACGTGAAGGGATAGCAGGGCGGCCTGGTCGCCGGAATGCGGCCTCAGCCAGCGCTATTCGTCACCATTCAGGAAGGAGAAGCATCATGATCATCATCGCAGGGCACTCGCACTGGAAAACCGTCGAGGAGCGCGACGCCGCCGTCGCGGCCTTCGCCGGTATGGTCGGACAGGCGAGGGAGCACGACGGGTGCATCGATATGGCGATCACCGCGGACTCGCTCGACCCGACGCGCAGCAACATCTTCGAATGTTGGCGCGACGAGCAAGCATGGAAAGGCTGGCGCAAAGTGGCGAAAGGGCCAAAGGTCCGTGCACCGGAGCGTAACGTGTCGCTCTACCGGAGCGACACGACCCAGAAGCTTTAGGTACCGGCCTTGGCCATAGACAGACTCGATACCTCGGGTGCGCCCCTCCGCCAAACTATCGTTTGTAACGCTTCCCCGTCCGCTTCTGGGTGGGAAGC
>NZ_JBTMXA010000057.1:0-1199 GCF_054489545.1 Mesorhizobium sp. A556 | reverse complement strand
TCAGTTAAGCGTGTGTCAGCGTATTCGGGGTGTAAGCCACGGAATTCACAACGCTTTACCAGGCAGCCAATGTGGTCAAGAGTTTGGGAAATTCCGCTGGTGGTGGAGGCAGTCTCGAGCGAACCCGTCTCTCGTCGAGATTCCCTGTTTTGGGTCGATAAACAGGGACTTCAGCGCATTCTATCCAGATTTGAGGTGTGACCGGGGAAGAAAAGGCTGGATTATCAGAAGGTGAGGCGGAGCAATTCCCTATTTGGAAAGCAGGGAATTGTTTTCGGCAAGCAGCGAAATATCTAGGGCGGTGCAGGCTATTCGTTGAACGAGCTCGGAATGTGGGCGGTCACCTCGGCAAATCCGACCCTGGACCGTCGTAAGCTGCGAGGAATGTAGCGAATGACACCAGTATCCTAATTACGAATATTGATCGAACGTCGAATTCGATATTGGCGACGGCGTCATTGGCTACCCAGCTCGCTAACTTCAGGCGAATAATTTTATGGTCTCCGTTCCGAAAGGACGAAAACGTATCGCCAACGAAAATCGGAAAAGAATTGCCTGCATCATTAACAGCAACTACGCCTGTATCTGTAATAAATAATCCGCGATTAATTGCAATAAAATCACGATATGTTCTTTGTACTTATGTACATTCCTTTTTTATATAGGATGTATTGTGTATTGATCGAAGTATGCTAGAAGCATGTCAGGCGAAGTGCTTGGAGTGTGGTCTATGCGTTCCCTTCAGATCGAAATCATGCCGCCGGCTGCGTTGCGCCCATACCTGCGCAATGCCCGGATCCATCCAAAGCGGCAGATCAAGAAAATTGCTGAGAGCATCCGGCAGATTGGTTTCGTAAACCCGATCCTGATCGATGAGCACGAGGAGATCATCGCTGGCCACGGCAGGCTGATGGCTGCCAATTTGCTGGGGCTCGATGCAATCCCGGTCATCAGGATTAGAGATCTTTCGGAAGCGCAAAAGCGTGCCCTTCGAATTGCCGACAACAAGCTCGCGCTGGATTCCACATGGTCGTCGGAACTCCTCGCGGAGGAGCTCGAAGAACTCGCCGGCCTGGATTTTGATCTCACCTTGACCGTGTCAACGGCGGAGCAAAATCAGGCCAATGGGCGGAGTAAAACCAGGCCACGGTTTGCGTGCGTATGAGACCGCCGGGAGGGCGTAGCCCGAGCGGGGGTCT
>NZ_JBTMXA010000056.1:0-1213 GCF_054489545.1 Mesorhizobium sp. A556 | reverse complement strand
TGGTCTGCCCCCTGAAAAGTGGTCCTCCCTTATGTATGGCTTTTGAGCCGATGGAGGACTTAAGAAATGGCCAGAAAGAGACACAGTGCGGAAGAGATCGTCACGAAGCTGCGGCAGGTTGACGTTCTGACTTCGCAGGGCAGATCGGTCGCGGAAGCGGTCCGATCGATAGGTGTGACGGAAGTAACATATTATCGTTGGCGGTCTGAATACGGCGGCCTCAAGGGCGACCAGGTCAAGCGGCTGAAGGAGCTTGAGACGGAGAACACGCGTCTTCGGCGCGCCGTTTCCGACCTGACTCTGGACAAGATGATCCTGGCGGAAGCTGCACGGGGAAACTTCTAAGCCCCGCGCGTCGCCGCGCCTGCGTGGATCATGTTGTCGCTGAGCTTGGCGTTCCCGAACGACGGGCATGCCGAGTTCTGGGGCAGCATCGTTCCACACAGCGCAAGGTTCCGACTACACCGGATGATGAAGCGGCCTTAACCGCCGACATCATCGCGCTCGCCATCCAATATGGCCGCTACGGGTATCGCCGCATCACAGCGATGCTGCACCGTGCGGGCTGGGTGGTGAACGTCAAACGGGTCGAGCGGATCTGGCGGCGCGAGGGGCTGAAAGTTCCGCAAAAGCAACCCAAACGAGGCCGTCTTTGGCTGAACGACGGTTCCTGCATCCGGTTGCGACCGGAGTATCCCAACCATGTCTGGTCCTACGACTTTGTCGAGGACCGGACCCACAATGGAAGGAAAATCCGCATGCTCAACGTGATCGACGAGTTCACAAGAGAATGCATCTCCATCAAGGTGAGCCGGCGGCTAAAGGCCGTCGACGTGATCGATGTTCTGTCCGACCTGTTCATCCTGCGCGGCATCCCCGGCCACATTCGATCCGACAATGGCCCGGAGTTCATCGCCAAGGCATTGCGTGAATGGATTGCCACCGTCGGTGCCAAGACCGCCTACATCATGCCCGGCAGTCCTTGGGAAAACGGGTATTGCGAGAGCTTCAACTCGAAGCTTCGCGACGAACTGCTCGATGGAGAAATCTTCTATACGCTGAAGGAGGCCCAGATCGTCATCGAAGGATGGCGGCAGCATTACAATACAGTGCGACCACATTCATCGCTGGGCTATAAACCGCCCGCACCGGAAGCTATCCTGTGGCCGGCTGCGCAACCCGGACCAGCTTCGCCGGCCACACCGGCCGTAGC
>NZ_JBTMXA010000055.1:0-1283 GCF_054489545.1 Mesorhizobium sp. A556 | reverse complement strand
GGGAGCAACGTGGTTCCTGAGCGCCCTCGTGGCGGGATAAGACGATGCGCAAGACCGATACCCGCTCCCCAATGAACCGAGCCATCGGACTTGGTTCGGCCAGAAAAGGTGTCGGGCATTGGTGGGCTGAACGCACGACGGCCATCGCGCTGGTTCCGCTGACACTATGGTTCTTGGTGTCTCTCGTCACTCTGTCTGGGCGCGATTATGCCAGCTTCGTGGCCTGGCTCAGAATGCCGATCTCGATAGTAGGCATGGTTCTGCTGCTGGTAGCCTTGTTTTATCACATGGCGCTCGGACTTCAGGTTATAGTCGAGGACTACGTCCACTCCGCGGCCAGATTTCCAGTCTTGATCGCAATGCGCTTCGGCTGCTTCGCGCTGGCGACGACGGGTATCGCGGCGGTGCTGCGTGTCTGCTTGGCCTATTGAGAGGACGCGAAAGGAAGAGATTATGCTCATCGATAGGGTCCTACCCGCTGCTCACAAGCGGCTCGTCACCGTCGGATATGATGCACCGTTGCTCGAGGCGGCGCGGCTGCTGAGCGGGTCGTCGGACCTTGTCGTCGTCTGCGCTTCGGACGGCCTTTTGAAAGGGGTGGTTACGAAAACGGATATCGTTCGTCAGATCGGCCGGTGCGAGGGCTCCTCATGTCACCTCGCTATTTCGTCGGTGATGACCCAGGATCCCACTATTTGTCGGCCGACTGACTGGTTGCACGACATCTGGTCGCTCATGAAAGAGCGCCGGCTGAAGAACGTTCCCATCACCAACGCAGGGTCTGTACCCATCGGCGTACTCAATGCACGCGATGCGCTCGAAGCTCTCATGTTGGAAGTAGAACAGGAAGAGACGCTTTTGCGCGATTACGTCATGTGCGTCGGCTATCGTTGATGGAAAGGTTCCAAAAGCAGGCGTCCTCACACCGTTCCAGATCGCGCTCTGAGCACTGCAACCGGAAACACAGGAGCTAGCGATGAACGTAATCGACATGACACGACAAGAAAGTATTCTCGTTCTATCGGGCAATCGGCTTGGGCGCCTGGCCTGCGCCCGAGAAAACCAACCTTATGTTGTCCCGTTCCATTACGCGTTTTCCGACAATCATCTTTATAGCTTTTCGCTGATGGGCCAGAAGGTTGAATGGATGCGGCAGAATGATCAGGTCTGCGTCCAGGTTGACGAGATGGAGAGCGCTCGGAAATGGCAAAGCGTTGTGGTTTTCGGCGCCTACGAGGAATTGCCCGCCACACCGCAATGGGAGCGTGAGCGCGGACACGCCT
>NZ_JBTMXA010000054.1:0-1448 GCF_054489545.1 Mesorhizobium sp. A556 | reverse complement strand
GCGTGGCCGAGTTGCTTTTGCACATAGCGCTCGTCGACTTCGGCCGAGGAGGCGAGGCCAGCCCGCAGAGAATGCCCGGAGAATTTTTGCGCCCGCTCGCCTTCGGACAGGTCGCCGCGCACGCCGGCGGCAAGCGCTGCCCGCTTGACCAGGCGCGCGACTTCCTGTGCGTTGAGCCGGTCGGGGCCGACTTTTCTGCCCTGGCCGGTGACGCGACGAAACACCGGGCCGTGGCCGATTTTTGCGAATTTCAGCCAAGTGTCCAGCGCCACCACCGGGCAGGTGGCGTCGGCGGAGCCACGGCCGACCTCGACCTCGCGCCATCCGGTTTTGCCCCGCAAGGTGACCAGAATGCCTTTGTCCAAAACTTCGACCCAACCGCCGCCGTCCTCGGTCTGATCGCGCAAACAATCCAGGGCGACGATTTCGGAGCGGCGTAGACCGCCGGCAAAGCCGAGCAGAAGCATGGCGCGGTCCCTGAGGCCGCGCAAAGTCCCCCGGTCGAGGGTTTCGAGCATGGCGATGAGGTCTTCGGGCAGGATCGCTTCCTTCTGCCGGGGCGGGGCGGCGTGGCTGTTGCGAATGCCGGCCATGACGGTGGCGATATGGCGGTCCTTGCGATCCAGCTTCTGGCCGCGCTGCGCATAATTCCAGCTCAGCGCCGACAGCCGCCGCTCGATCGTCGACACCGTTTTTTTATTTTTATCCCCTGTTCCCGCGGCGCCGCCGGAGGCCTGTGCGGTAATGTAAAGCCCGACAGTCTGCGGATCGGGCGGCAACACCTCGAGATTCTGCCGCCGGCACCAGGCGCAAAAATGCTTCCAGTCGGCGGCATAGGCGCGCCGCGTATTGACGGAGCTCGCCGCCTCGACATAGGAGCGGGCGCGATCGGCCAGGGTTTCCAGATGCGCCGGCAGGCCAAACGTTGGCTGCGAGCCGAACGTCGGCCCCGGGCCAGACGACGGCTCCGGCTCAGACATCGGCCCCAAATCGCGCGTTGGTTCTGAACCAGACGTCGGTTGCGAACCGGGCGCCGGCTGCGGAGCAGTGGAGTGGTCGGTATTGCCGACGGAAAGCCAACGGTGAGCCTGCGAACGCTTTTCGAGTGACGAACGGTGAGCATCCGGTGCGCCTTCGGCCGTATCGGAAGGTCCGGCGGACTTTTCGAAGGACTGCGAACGCCCCACGGGCTGGGGGCCATCGCGGAGGGCTTCGTCGTTTTGCGGTGTGTGCGGCGCCTGGCCCATGGCGCGCACGACCTCGACGATGTCGGGCAGCTCGCTGTCGAGACAGTCGTCGGCCGCTGGCTGGGCGGCGCCAGGATCGATGCCGGCCGCCGGGCTGTGGGCCGCAGCAGAGCGCTGCCGGGCATGATTTTCGGGGGTTTGATCGACGTTTCGGGCCATTGGCGCAGGCTAGGGCATAACGAACGATAAGGCAACATTATC
>NZ_JBTMXA010000053.1:0-1451 GCF_054489545.1 Mesorhizobium sp. A556 | reverse complement strand
TTTTTCCAGCCATCAATTTTCACTGGGTCGATCATGGCGCAGTCGCTTGCGAGCCTTGGCGCGACGCTTGCCATCTGGCTGTATCGCCGGCTTAGCGGCCCGATGCTTCTGCTTGTCTTCCATTTCTAGGGCTCCTTGTTGCTCCTATAATGACCCGAGCCCTAGAAAACTTCCGCAGCGGCGTCCAACAACACGCGATTTTGCTAACTAATTGTTGTCAAAAAGTTTCCTTCGATTTTGTGGCCAGAACAAAGCGCTTTTGAATCAATGCTCCGACAGGATTCGTGCTTCGGCGCCGCACGAATTCAAACGAGGTGATGGCTGTCTTTTTCGCCAACGGCGGCTGTGTCAGCATGCCGCGAATTATGGGCGTAGGTTGCACCGGTCGGCTACGCCCCAATCGGTAAGCGCGCCAATGATCCTCCCTACAAGCAGCACAGGCGCTCCTCCTACTGCAGTAGTTGCGGGCCGCGACGACCGGACCCACTCTTGGAAAGGCTATGATTCCGAGCCCGGCCAGCAGTCCCCCGGCACGCCACTCATGGCATCGGCACCAACGAAGTCCACTCTTGAGGGCGCACAGGGCCGTCGTGAACGAACGGCGGTCGGCGCAATCCTGCTGGGCTGCTCTGACCGGAACGGGGCCGAAACCAGCCCGTCAGCTTTTGCGCTTATATCATGTGAAGCGGACCACCAAGGCGCTTCAAGAGGTTGTCATGGATTTCATCATGACGATATGGCTAGACGTACGAACGACTGCAAAGGGCGGCGGCCGCTTGCGTTTTAGGTGCTATCTGACGAAATACCTGGATGCTATTCCAACGTGGAAGACTGCTGAAGCGAAGCTGAGTGTGCTCGAGAACGGGTTGTTTCTGCCGTTTAGATCCACACCTGACGCCATGCAGAGGTATGTCCGGCCGGCCCTTTTCAGCACTGGCGACGCCGTATTCCAAGTGCAGTTCGGGGGACTGCACTTATGGCAAAATACCGGGATTGGTACGTGGCTATTGTGACCGAACATCAGACTTCGGATAAGAACTATACGGAGCAGGACGGTTCATTTGTCGTCGTGATGGAGACGGAAGGCAAGCGAGTAGCCGTTCCCCCGACCTCCGCGCATCGGCCGGGGTTTGAGCATAACGACCATCGGTCGCTCGAAGACCTCATAGTATTCGACTACACCACTGTCCGGCCTGAATTAAGAGCGCACCATCTCGATCTATCGGATATCGCGTGGTCGGACACCACGGGTCTGCACGTAGACTATTCACTTGTAGTCGGATTCCCACGAAGTCGGTGGATATAGAACTCGACCCCGATGACTACACGAAGATGACCGATTTCCGCTGGTGGGTTCAACCGATCGTCGCAACACCTTTAATCTGAGAAGATGAGGAGGTGTCGCATGGTCACGTCACGGGTGTGGTTTACCGCAGAACAGAAGGTCGAGC
>NZ_JBTMXA010000052.1:0-1458 GCF_054489545.1 Mesorhizobium sp. A556 | reverse complement strand
TAGATCGTTCGAAGCTGGAAACCGTATCCCGCATCCCAGAACAGATGCCGGATACCGCCGAAGAGATGCATGAAGAACGAAAATACAGCCGCTACCATGACTACCTGGCCGACCCAGGAACTTATGACACTCTGCATGATCGCGAATGAGCGCGGGCCGTCTGCTGCCGCGCATAACCAGACCACCAAAACTACTGAAAAGGCGCTGAGGGCCACGCCCGTGATACGGTTGAGGATCGACAGCACCGATGTAAGCTGTGGTCGATAGATTTGAATATTCGGCGAAAGCGGCCGCATCGGGCGTTGCGTTTCCATCATCCCGCCCGCTCGACAATCATTTTCTTGATCTCGGCGATCGCCTTGCCGGGGTTCAGCCCTTTGGGACAGGTACGGGTGCAGTTTAGAATCGTATGACAGCGATAAAGCCGGAAAGGATCCTCCAGATCGTCGAGCCGCTCGCCAGTGGCTTCGTCGCGGCTGTCAACGAGCCAGCGATAGGCATGCAACAGTGCGGCAGGGCCGAGAAATCGATCCCCATTCCACCAATGACTGGGACATCCCGAGGTGCAGCAAAAGCAAAGGATGCACTCATAGTAACCGTCAAGTCGTGCTCTTTCCTCCGGCGACTGTAGCCTTTCATGTTCCGGCGCCGGCGTTTTGGGATGAAGCCACGGTTCGATAAGACCGTATTGGGCAAACACATGCGTGAGGTCAGGCACCAGATCCTTGATGATGCGCATATTGCTCAAGGGATAGATCGTTGCCGGCTTCTCGGTCTCGGCTATGTATCGTGTACAGGCCAGCCAATTCGTACCGTCGATGTTCATTGCGCAGGAGCCGCACACGCCCTCGCGGCATGAGCGACGAAACGTCAGAGTGGGATCCATCTTGTTCTTGATCCAGATGAGGGCATCCAGAACCATTGGGCCGCAATCATCGAGATCGACGTCGAATATGTCTAGAACAGGATTGTCACCGGAATCGGGGTCGTAACGGTAGATCTCGAATGTCTTGGCGCGCACGGCGTTGGAAGGTGCCGACCAGTGTTTCCCTTTGCCTATTCGGGACTCCTTGCTGACACCGAAGTTCCGCGGCAGCGGAAACCGCTTCAACATAGTCACTTCCGGAAGCTGCTGGGAAGATTCGATCAGAAGCAGGTTTTTTGCTTTCTCGGTCATCCGCCCGCCTTGCGAAGGCTAGCGGGAAGAGCCCGGGCACCAAAATCAATAGAGGATCTTCGGATGGTCTGGCCATCATCGTTGACGATGATATGAAAACGCCGGTTGTCCATGAAAAATGTGAGCCGTGCGCGGCCAGTGTCTTCTCCCTCACCGCGCTCATGTCTGCTGGTGATTTTGCCGTTACGAACAAGATCCTGGACAGCCGAGGCATCAATCCCAAGCCCTTTGCCAATGACAGCCGCGTCGACCTCGATCGCGCCGTCATCGAATTTGATTTC
>NZ_JBTMXA010000051.1:0-1469 GCF_054489545.1 Mesorhizobium sp. A556 | reverse complement strand
GTCTGCGACGAGCGGAGTATGGCACCCCCTCGCTGCGACGAACGAAAGCATCAATGATCTACAAGGCGACTGGCAATGCGCGCTGTACAGATCCTACTTGGCCATACCAAGATCGAGAACACCGTGCGCTTCATTGATGAAACATGGTGTACGCCGCCGCTGACGATCCCGATGTTGACAACGCGCCTTGAAATCAGTATTGGATACAATTATGGTTTCGGATACACAAAAGACGCAAGCAGAATCGATTGCAGACAAAATCAGGGCGCTCATCTTGAATGGGACCTTTCGCCCCGGTCAACCGCTGCGGCAGGAGGCATTGTCGGAACAGCTAGGTATCAGCCGCACACCGCTACGGCACGCCCTTCAGTCGCTTGCCGAGGACGGGTTGGTCGAGACAACCGGCTACAAGGGAGCAAGGGTCGCAAAACTTGATCAAGGAATTGTCGGCGATTTATTCGAGATGCGGCTTCTGCTGGAACCGCTCGCGCTCAAATCCGCCTTTCGACACCACACCAAGCTTGATTTTGCCAAAGCGGAGATGGTGCTCGATGCGGCCGAGGCGGAACAGGAACCGTCTAAGCTTTCGGAACTGAACTGGGATTTTCATCATGCTCTGTACCGTCCATCAAAGCGGCAGACGCTGTTGAGGACCATCGAACAACTCAACAAAGCATCGGCTCTCGCGGAGGTGATCGCGAGTTCCATCGTTGCCCGCCCCGAAAAATCGGCTGCCGAACATCGAAAATTGCTTCAGGCCTGCCGAACTGGTGACGAAACCGGTGCAATTTCAACGCTGGGCGAGCATTTGCGGCTTGCCCATCACGCCATTCGAAATGGGAACGAATAACAATGCCCATCATAAACAGGATCGCCGAATTTCACGACGAAATGACCCAGTGGCGGCATCATCTTCATGCCAACCCCGAACTCTCCTTTCAGGAGTATGAAACCGCTAAATTCATTGCCGAAAAACTTCGTTCCTACGGGATCGACGTGACCGAAGGTGTAGGTGGAACGGGCGTCGTGGGTGTCCTTTGCGGAAATCGGAAAGGCGAGCGCTCCATCGGGCTGCGGGCGGATATGGATGCGCTTGCGATTGAAGAACGCAATGATTTCACGCATCGCTCGGTGAACAGGGGCGTCATGCATGCCTGCGGCCATGACGGGCATACCACTATGCTTCTTGGTGCCGCCCGCTACCTTGCCGAGACCCGGAATTTTGTAGGCCGCGTTGTCTTCATCTTCCAGCCCGCCGAGGAGATGGGGGGTGAAGACGGCGGTGCGGCGCGCATGATCCGGGAAGGGCTGTTTCAAAAGTTCCGTTGCGACGAAATTTACGGCTTGCACAACTGGCCGGGTATGGACATCGGAACCTTCGCCGTGAAAGCGGGGCCGATGATGGCGTCGGGCGATGGTTTCGATATCGAGGTTTCGTCCACCGGAATGCATGCAGCCCAACCGCAGAA
>NZ_JBTMXA010000050.1:0-1561 GCF_054489545.1 Mesorhizobium sp. A556 | reverse complement strand
TCTCAATCACTGGATGCCGCCACAGCAGGGAATTTTCCCGCGCATACGGATCGGGCGAAAGTGGATCAATACGCTATGGGCTCTCCCGATCGGCGTCGCAGCGCTGCTCTGCCTGATCGCGCTCGCGCAAAGCCTGCGCGAACTTCCCGAGATAGCGGCCTTCATCCAGAACCACCCAGGCATCGCGCAATCGGCACCGTCGGTTGATTCCGGTTTCCCCTGGTGGTTGCAGCTCCAGCATTTCCTGAACATGTTCTTCATGCTCTTCATCATGCGGTCCGGCCTGCAGATACTGGCCGACCATCCGCGGCTCTATTGGGGACGAGACTGCACGCCGGGAACCGATTGGTTCCGATTCCAGGTGCCGGTGCCGAGGGACCGTATCTGGACCGCCAAGGATGATTCCGTGACGCTACCTACATGGCTCGGCATTCCGGGCCTGCGTCATACGCTCGGCCTGTCGCGCTGGTGGCATTTCTCGATCAATCTCTTGTGGCTGATCAACGGCATCGCTTTCTACGTCTTGCTGTTTTCCACCGATCAATGGCGCAGGCTGGTGCCTATGACCTGGGAGGTGTTCCCGGCCGCGCTCTCGACGGCAATTCAATATGCCTCGTTGAACTTCCCGGTTGATGAAGGCTGGACCCGCTATAATGGTCTTCAGCAGTTCAGCTACTTCATCACCGTCTTCGTGGCGGCACCCGTCTCGATCTTCACCGGTCTTATGCAGAGCCCGGCGATCTCCAATGCGCTGGGATGGTTTGGTAGGCTGTTCAATCGGCAGGCTATGCGGTCGGTCCATTTCATCTCGTTCGCCTGGTTCGTCGGCTTCATTCTGGCGCATGGCGCCATGGTGTTCGTCACCGGCATCCGGCAGAATACCAATCACATGTTCGCCGGCGTCGACGACGCCTCGTGGACAGGGTTTCCGTTCTTTCTGGCGGCAATGGCGATCCTGACGCTAAGCTGGCTCGTCGCCTCGCCCTTTACCATCCGGTATGCCCGTCTCGTGCAACGCTCGGGCGCATTCATGATCGGTTGGCTCATGGGATTGGCCGAAGGCTGGGACCCTCGCTCGCAGCTTACGAAGAAGGATATCTCGCCGTATTTCTGGCTAAACGGCACGATGCCGAACTCGGAAGAATTCGATGATCTCGTAGCAGAGGGCTTCGCCAGCTATCGGCTTCGGGTCGGTGGCCTTGTCAAGGCGCCACGGGAGTTCTCGCTGGCCGATCTCAAGGCAATGCCAAAGCAGGAGCAGATCACGACGCATTTCTGCATACAGGGCTGGTCCGGTGTCGCCGAATGGGGCGGCGTCCCCATGCGTGATATTCTCGATCTGGTGAAGCCGACACCGGAGGCCCGCTACGCCGTGTTCTACTCGCTCGCTGACGGAGCCGACGGTGGCCGCTACTACGACGTCCATTCAGTAGAGAACATGTGCCACGACCTGACGATTCTTGCCTATGAGATGAACGGCAAGCCGGTCAGCATCCTGCATGGCGCGCCTTTGCGCCTGCGCTGCGAGAACGAACTCGGTTTCAAGATGGTCAAGTGGGTC
>NZ_JBTMXA010000005.1:0-336774 GCF_054489545.1 Mesorhizobium sp. A556 | reverse complement strand
CAGAAGAGCTGCGGCGCTCGTTGACATGGGACCAGGGCAAGGAGATGGCTCGTCACAGGAGCTTCACCATCGCAACCGATCTACAGGTCTACTTCTGCGACCCCCGCAGTCCCTGGCAGCGCGGCAGCAACGAGAACACCAACGGCCTGCTCAGACAGTACTTCCCCAGAACCACCAACCTATCTCTCGTCTCGCAGGATCAACTCGACGACGTCGCTCTGAGGCTCAATCAGCGACCCCGAAAAACCTTGGACTTCGAGACCCCGGCCGATAGGCTGCAGAAGGTGTTGCGATGACCGGTTGAACTCACCCGCGCATTACCGTCGGCCCGGAAAGCGACCGTTCTGCGTACATTCAAGCCTGACCAAGTCAAACCAATAGCTGACCTAGATCAGCGCAACCGTCGCAGCCAGCTCGCGCGTCATCCCTTCATCAGGTCATTATCCATCGTCGCTCGCTGCAACCGGCCAGAAACTCGGTGCCGGCTTGACGAATGCCCTGCTCGCTGGGCGATAGTGCCTCTTATGTGAGGCACTATATGTCATTTTTGGACATAGTGACCAATATATGAGGCACTATCTGCAAGCGCTTGCTATTGACTCCAGAGTGGTGCCTCATATATTGGTCACTAGCAATCGATTCCGGTCATACTGCACCATATATGAGGCACTATCGTGGAGCCGAATCAGGCGATCCGACACACGTTGAACAGGATCGGTGAGCGCGTCGCGGGGATACGTCTTTCCCGAAACCTAACTCAACGTCAGCTCGGTGAGCTTGCCGGAAGTTCGAGAAATACGGTTCGTCGCCTCGAGGCAGGAGAAACAGTGTCGCTCGACACCTTCATTCGAGTGCTTGCCGCGCTCGGGCTCGCCACGGAATTCGATGCCCTACTGCCTGATCCGAGCGTACGTCCGGTGGATCGTGTTCGTCTGCAGGGAAATGAGCGCCAACGCGCTCGCCCTGAGGAAGGTTCACCACAAAAGGCGTCCACTTGGGCATGGGGCGAGGAGACCGACGAGTGACGGACGCAACCGTTCGGCTGTGGGGTCGGGACATCGGTGCCGTCAGCTGGATCGACGATCGGCAGATCGCGGTCTTCCAGTACATGCCGGATTTTGTGAGAAGCGGCATTGAGCTGTCCCCGATCGCCATGCCGTTGCGCCGCGACCCGTATGAATTCCCCGGTCTGGTAAAGGACGCTTTCAAGGGACTGCCCGGCATGCTCGCCGACTCCCTGCCCGATAAGTTTGGCAACGCATTAATAGACGCCTGGCTGGTTGCTCGTGGGCGAACCGCGAACAGCTTCAATCCTGTGGAGCGCCTCTGCTACATCGGGACCCGTGGCATGGGTGCGCTTGAGTTCCATCCGACCATCTTGAACGCCGCCAACAGATCGCGCCGGCTGCAGATCAATGACCTAGTCGATCTCGCGAACCAGGTGCTCAATTCACGAGTAGAACTCGGCGGGGTTCTGGCCGGCGACAACGGCGACAGCGAGACGCTGGAGGAGATCCTGCGCGTCGGCACGTCCGCCGGCGGCGCGCGGGCCAAGGCCATTCTCGCATGGAACGAGCAGACCGGAGAGTTCCGGTCGGGCCAAGTCAAGGCCGAAGAAGGCTTCACCTATTGGCTGGTGAAGTTCGACGGCATCGCCAACAACAAGGACAAGGAGCTAGCTGATCCGCAGGGCTTCGGCCAAGTCGAATACTCCTTCTACCTGATGGCCAAGGACGTCGGTATCGACATGACGGATTGCCGCCTTCATCGGGAAGGCGGTCGGGCACACTTCATGACTCGTCGATTTGATCGCACCGCCAAGGGCCAGAAGTTGCACATGCAGTCGCTGGCCGCCCTGCGCCACTTCGACTTCAACTCGGCCGGCGCCTACTCCTATGAGCAGGCGGTCGAGACCATCCGACTGCTAGGTCTGCCCGCCTACGACATCGAGCAGCAATTCCGTCGTGCCGTTTTCAACATCATGGTGCGCAATCAGGACGACCACGTGAAGAACATCGCGTTCCTCATGAACCAGAAGGGCGAATGGCGCCTCTCGCCGGCCTTCGACGTCAGCTACGCCTATAATCCCCAAGGCCCTTGGACGAGCCAGCACCAGATGACGCTCAACGGGAAGCGTGACCTGTTCGGGGCAGAGGATCTGGTCGCGTTCGGCGTGTTCTGCAACCTGAAGAAGAGCAAAATCCGCATTATCGTGCAAGAGATGCAGGAGAAATTGGCCTCTTGGCGGACCCATGCCGAGCAGGCAGGTGTTCCGGAACGCATGGCCGAATCGATCGAGAGGACGATGAGAAGCGAAATGCACGTCTAGCCTGGCGGACGAACAAGAAGAAAATGTCAACCCGAATAGACTTGGCCGAAGCGCTATGGCGTCGGACTTGCCTGTTCCGCGCGCATTGAGCGCAGGTGTTCCTGATCATCATGCTGACGGTGATGATCAGCTCCGACAAATATGATCGCCGTCACGATATTCGCGACCTAAACGCAGGCCTGTCTGCCAAATTCACACGAAAGCCTCAGACCATGACTGTCCTCCCGCTTAAAGTCACCGGTGGGGAAAACCATCGCATTCGGAAGGATTCCGGGCAATTCGATCCTTCAACTTCTTGCAAGATCTCGTCCGCTTCGGGAGGCCACATTCTCCAAGAGTTCATGAGGTATCGTGAAAATTTTCAACCGGAAATCCCGCGTCTTCACAGATCTGGTCTCTGCGAACGCTTCAATCCACACTACTCCACGGCTTCTGCATGCCGCGCGGGGCGGCTCTGGGGCTGCTTGGTGGAACTCATGACCGCGGCAGTGCGGCAACAGGAGCGCCGCATCGCGGTCTCCGACGCTGGCGAGACCGGCCGACGGGTCGGTCAGCCAATGGGCGATGAGATGCACGACATCCCCTTCCCACTGGATACTGCCGTAGACGCTGATCATGCCGGGCGACAGCACAATGCGCGGATGTTTCAGAACGTTCTCGACCATAACGATCATCGCGCCGAATGCCAACGGCCGCCAGCGGCCCCATTCCATCACCTACATAACCGAGAAGACGGCCTTCAACCCTGACGTCCTGAATGGCTTCTGATTTGGGGCCTCTTCATGGTGGTCGTGAGGAGCCAAATTTGACGTCGAGAAGAGCCTCGAGTCAGACTTATGTGGTAGTGCGAGTCAGGCTATGCCCCTGTCCGGAACACGCTTATGTGCCCCGTTACAGTTCCTGTCCGGTGCCCCTACCCCAGCAATCCTTTCACGAGCGCGCTCGCCTTGGAAAAATCCATCTGTCCGGTGTATTTTTCCTTCAGCGCGGCCATGACCTTGCCCATGTCCTTTGGCGACGCCGCACCCGTCGTCGCGATCGCCTCGCGCGCGGCTGCCTCTACGCCGGCATCGTCCATCTGCGTCGGCTGGAAATCGCGCAGGATTTCGATTTCCGCGCGCTCCTTGGCGGCAAGCTCGGGCCGCCCGCCATCCTCGAACGCCTTGGCCGATTCCTCGCGCTGCTTCACCATCTTGGCCAGGATCTGCAGGATGTCGTCGTCGCTGGCCGGGTCCTTGCCGACGCCCCGATTGGCGATGTCGCGATCCTTGATCGCCGACTGGATGAGCCGCAGCGTCGGCAGGCGTTCAGCATCCCTCGCCTTCATCGCGGTCTTGACTTCTTCGGCGATCTTTTCGCGCATGGCCGGTTTCCTTTGACATGTGGTGCGTGCTTGCGGTTCGGATAAACGGCATTCCGGCCAAAATCTCAAGCGGCGGGACTGGAACCTTGGGGCGGATCGCGGTTTTATGCAGAAAATCGCGCTCCATTGTCGGGTCGGACGACCTTCATGCGTCCTTGCGGCATGGATCGGGGTTTGCGAGGCCTCGCCCGCGAAACCGCAACCGTCCATCAAGTACGCAACGATAAAAGCCCACGCAACTGTCAGCCATAAGGATGAACGACATGCCCAGCACCGTCCGCCTTCACCGCGTCCTGACGACCACGCCGGACAAACTCTACCGCGCCTTCATCGAAGCCGATGCGCTTGCCAAATGGCTGCCGCCGAACGGCTTCCTGTGCACCGTCCATCATTTGGAGGCCAAAGTCGGCGGCACGCACAAGATGTCCTTCCGCAACTTCACGACCGGCCAAAGCCACTCGTTCGGCGGTGAATATGTCGAACTCGTACCGGGCCAACGCCTGCGCTACACCGACAAGTTCGACGACCCCAACCTGCCCGGCGAGATGCAGGTGACGGTGACCTTCAAGAAGGTCTCGGTCGGCACCGAGTTGAACATCGAGCAGGCCGGCATTCCGGACCTCATTCCGCCCGAAGCCTGCTATCTCGGCTGGCAGGAATCGCTGCGCAACCTCGCCAAGGTCGTCGAGCCCGACATCCAGCAATAGGCCCGGTATCGACGAACCGGCCCCGGCGGCGGGCGCGCTTTCACGACGATTGACCCTGCGCCCGCCTTCCCCTATGGGAAGACCTTGCAACCACACTGGTTACATCGATGACGCGGGGCGCTGCCGCTCTGCGCCTTTTTGTTGCGCGAACTGCAACCAGATTGGTTACAAAGCGAACACAGCCCGTTGATGGAGAGCCGCATGGCCACGACCGCCCCCTGGAGCACCGAAATCCCGACTGCCCTGCTCGTCCTTGCCGACGGCACGGTGATCGAGGGACGCGGGCTTGGGGCTGTAGGCACGGCGGTCGCGGAAGTGTGCTTCAACACGGCGATGACCGGCTATGAGGAAATCCTCACCGACCCCTCCTATGCCGGCCAGATCGTCACCTTCACCTTCCCGCATATCGGCAATATCGGCACCAATGACGAGGACATCGAAGACTTGAACCCGGTCGCGCGCGCCGGCGCGGTCGGCGCGGTGTTCAAGGCCGACGTCACCGATCCGTCGAACTACCGCGCCAGCGACCATCTCGACCATTGGCTGAAGAAGCGCGGCATCGTCGCCCTTTGCGACATCGACACGCGCGCGCTGACGGCGCTGATCCGCGAAAAAGGCATGCCCAACGCCGTCATCGCGCACAACCCCGAGGGTCGGTTCGACGTGGACGACCTGAAGCGCCGCGCCGCCGCGTGGTCGGGCCTTGTCGGGCTTGATCTCGCCAAGGAGGTCACCTCCGGCCAGTCGTCTGTGTGGCGCGAAACCCCCTGGGTCTGGAACGAGGGTTTTGGCGAGCAGAATGCGCCGACCATGCATGTCGTTGCCATCGACTACGGCATCAAGCGCAACATCCTTCGCCTGCTGGCCGGTCTCGGCGCCAAGGTGACGGTGGTACCGGCCAAGACCGGCGCGGACGAAATCCTCGCCATGAAGCCCGACGGCATCTTCCTGTCCAACGGACCGGGTGATCCGGCCGCCACCGGCGAATATGCGGTTCCCGTCATCCAGGACCTGCTGAAAACCGACATCCCCGTGTTCGGCATCTGCCTCGGCCACCAGATGCTGGCTATCGCGCTCGGCGGCAAGACGGAAAAGATGCATCAGGGCCACCACGGCGCCAACCACCCGGTCAAGGACCACACCACCGGCAAGGTCGAGATCGTCTCGATGAACCACGGCTTCGCCGTCGATGGCAACAGCCTGCCGGAAGGCGTCGAGGAAACGCACGTCTCGCTGTTCGACGGCTCCAATTGCGGCCTGGCATTGACCGGACGCCCGGTGTTCTCCGTCCAGCACCACCCGGAAGCTTCACCCGGCCCGCAGGATTCGCACTATCTCTTCCGCCGCTTCGTCGATCTCATCCGCGAGACGGCAAAAGAGCCGGCGATCTAGCGCGACCTGCGGCACGGCACCTGTCGATGAGCGCCGTGTCGAAGCGCGCCATCCCGTGGCGCGCGTCTGTTATCAAAGGAGCTATTGTCCCGAAGGCGATCTGCCCTTTCGGGGCAGCGCCCGTCAGCTGGTTTTCTTGGTAATCAGCGTCAGCGTTCCGTCCGTACCCAAATTGGTGGCCACGACCTGGGCCGATGTCGCCCCCTTGGCTTCCAGCGCGGCCTTCGCCTGAGGTGTGGCCTCGATGCTGCTCTGCATCTGCTTCAGGCTCTCGTCGGTGGACTGCGCCACGATTTGCTCGACCTGCTTCTGGGTATCCTGAGGCAATTCACTGACATCGATCACGTTGACGCGCTGAATTTGGGGCGCGGCCTCAGATGAGGCAGCCGGTGGCTGCGCCGGGGGTTGAGACGGTGATTGCGAGGTCGATGAATCCTGTGCATTCGCCGCGAAAGCGCCGATGAGAGTGATGCTCGCTGCAAGAAGAAAAGCTTTGCGCATGGGTATCCCTTTCAAGTTGGTCCCGCGCCCCGTACCCCACAGGGGCAATGAGACCTGACGCCGTCCTTGGTTGGGTTATTTGGTGATCAATCGATGTCCACAATGTGGACCGCTCGACGGAAGCTAATGTAGGTCGCCCGAAAGCGGGAACCCGTTTCGGGGCGACGACATGCATCAAGACAAGGGCTTGAAGCGCGCCGCATGAATCCATTCAGGTGCGACGCGCTGCAGGACCAATCGACATTCAGCGATCGGAGGGGCAGCGATCGGAGTGCGGCGTCACGATGAAATGCGCACCGTCGCGATGCGATCCTTGATCTTCTCGAACGCCGTATCGAGTTGCGAGCGCGACGGCACGTCGAAGTAATTTTCCGGCTTGCTGGCGCATTCCAGCAGCATGGTGCCGGTGGCAACGTCCGGTTCCTCCAGCCGGATCGTATAGACTTCCATCCCCTGCGCCTTGGCATTCGTGCAGGCGGCCTGCGTCTTGTCGTTCATACTCTTGTTGATCGAGTAGCTGCCCCCGGCATCGATGCGCCCATCGGCAAGATAGCCGAAGCTGGAATAGGTCGAGTTCAGATCGGTGCTGGACGTGGTGAAGGTGTTGCTGCCATCGGTCAGCACGATCAGGATTTTTTCAACATGGCCCTTTTTCGGGTCCAGGCCCTGCGCGAACGGCTCGCCCGGCGAAAGCACCCGCATGCCCCAGGCCACGCCTTCCATGATGTTGGTGTTGCCTTCCGCCGCAAAGGAATTCACCCGCGATTTCAGCATCGCATAATCGTTGGACAGCGGCACGATGGGCTGGCTCACGCAGCCGAAACCGGGGCCGGTTTCGCCGTAGCCCGACATATGGCGCGTGTTGATCTGGATCGGCGTCGGGTGCCCGCCGCCCAGTGCCGGAAGCCACCCATCCAGCCGCGGCGCCCCGGTCGTGACGTTGGAAGTCACACCGTATTTCGCCCAGCGCGCCCGCTTTTGCGCAACCGAATTGTCGCGAACCTTGGCCGGAGAACTGATATAGCTGTTGAGGTAGCCCCAACTGTCGGGCTCATCGATGGCGAAAGCCGGCACGAACAGGCTTTCCGGCTTGTTCGGATCGGCTGCGGCGTCTGAAACGTCATAGCCCTGGCCGCCCGCTTCACGCGTTTCGACGCAGCCGGACCATTTCCGGGCGAGATTCTTGTAAAGCTGGAAGCGGCTGGCGCCCACCGAAAGTTCGGATTGGCTGATGGGGTTGGCGCCCTTGAGGTCAAGCCACGCCGCGCCGGTGCTCTGGACCTGCTTGCCGTCCGTGTCGAAGGAAGGGCCTAACCCAGGCCCGACATTGACGAAGGACGAAAACGGGACGAGCGCGAATTTGAGCTTGTCCTTGTCCTGCACCTGGCTGGACATATCGTCGATCAGCCCGGTCACAGCATCCTTCATCGCAGTCAGCTTGCCGCCGGCCATCGATCCGGTGGTGTCGAGAACCAGCCCGACCTCGTAGGTGGAATAGGCAATATCGGCCGAAGAAGCCGCAGCGACCGTCCAGCCGTCATAGCCGAGCAAATGGCCGAAGGCGATATCGGCCTTGGTCCGGCCGTCCACGCTGAAAGAGGTTCCGACATGCGTTACTTTAAGATCGCTGACTTCGCCCGCAAAATTTTGCGCCACGAAAAGCTCGGCGATCTCGCGGGCACGGGCATCGCTGACGTCCTTGCCTTCACGCGCAACCGCCAGCACCGCGGCGTCCAGCGTATTCTGCAAATTGGAGCGCGTGCGCAAGATGGTCGAATAATCGACCGACATGCCGACCGTCATCAACAACGGGACGGCGAGGAAGGCGGTAATGAGCGCGAAATTTCCACGCTGGTCCCGCAGAAAGTCGGTCGACATAGGCATAATAGCTACCCCCGCAGCAATTTATCCAACGAGGCTAGCAGTTATTTATTTCAACATCGCTCAACGACGTTACGGGATTTTATCGATCCCATTAACGATCCGACTGCCGCGCCGCCGGGGTTAACCTCGCCGGCCCGATGCTCTACAGCGCGTCGCACCTGAATTCATGCGGTGCGCTTCACGCCCTTGGTTTGATGCATGTCGTTGTGCCGAAACCGGTTCCCACTTTCGGGCGACATGCATCAGATCGGGTTGTTGAACGTGTCACAGTCAGACAGCTTGCCGCTCTTGAAGCCGGCGGAAAACCATTTCTGGCGTTGCGCCGAGGTGCCGTGGTTGAAGCTTTCCGGCACGACATAGCCTTGCGTCTTCTTTTGCAGCGTGTCGTCGCCGATCTGCTGGGCGGCGTTCAGCGCCTCCTCGATATCGCCCTGCTCCAAAATGCCCTTCTGCGCGGTGAAGTGGCCCCACACGCCGGCAAAGCAGTCAGCCTGCAATTCCACCTGCATCGACATGTGGTTGGCTTCGGCCTCGCTCATGCCCTGCCGCATCTGGTTGAACTTGGGCAGGATGCCGGTGAGGTTCTGCACATGGTGGCCGACTTCATGCGCGACGACATAGGCTTGCGCGAAATCGCCGGACGCGCCGAACTGCTGCGCCAGTTGCTGGAAGAAGGCGGTGTCGAGATAGACCTTGTGATCGCCGGGGCAGTAGAATGGTCCCGAGGCCGACGAGGCGAAGCCGCATGCCGACTTGATCTGCCCCGAAAACATCACCAACTTGGGGTCTTCATAGGTCAGGCCATTAGCCTTGAAAATGCCGGTCCATACGTCTTCGGTCTCGGCCAGCACGGTCGCCACGAACTGCTTCATCTCGTCATTGTTTGCCGGTGCGCCCGTATCGTCCGCGCTCTGCTGCGTAGTCTGGCCGCCATTGTCGCCAGGCGTGCCGCCGCCGAGCAGCATCGACGGATCGATGCCGATCGCCTTCAAGATAAAATACAAAACGACCAGGATGACGATACCCTTGAGGCCGCCGCCGCCCATGAGCCCGCCGATGGGAATGCGGAACTGGCCGCGTCCGCCGCGTCCGAAGCCGCCCGGCAGCCCGCCGCCGCTCTGGCCGCGCTGGTCCTCGATATTGTCACTCTGACGACGACCCTTCCAGAGCATGGCAATTCCTCTTATGCGCTTCGCAGCCGACCGTCCCGCATGGTGCGGCAGTCCAACTCACCAACGATTATCTGAAGGCCGTGACCGAGTCACAGCATTTTTCGTCCTGAACATGACCAAGCGTCGTTATCCGGAACCGAAAACGGGCAGCCGCCATCGCCGTGACAGCCGCCCGGATTGGCAAAGCCCGGCTTTCCGTGCGGAAAAACGGGATCAATCTTTTTGCTTGGTGCCGGCGCTCTTGCCGTCAGAACTCTTGGAACGCTCCTCGAAGCGCTTTTCGCCCTTTTTCAGCGGCTTGCCGGTTGCCGCCTCGGTCTTGCGTTCGTTCTTGGCTGCCGCATCCATCAATCCCTTGGATGACGCCTTGCCTTTTGCGGTCGGTGCCTGTTGGACGCCCATGTCGGTTCTCCACCTGCCCGCGCCAGCCGCGGACGTGGACCATCAACGCCGCGCATCGTCGTCCGTTCCATGGAAGGCCCGCATCCACTCAGTTTGCCGCCATGGCCTTTCGAAACGCTGCTAGCGTCTCGGCGCTGACGTGATGCTCGATTCCCTCGGCGTCGATGCGCGCCGTCTCCGCGCTAACCCCGATGGAACGCAGGAACGCCTCGACGGTCTGGTGCCGGATGCGGCTTTCCTCGGCCATCTTGCGCCCGGCTTCGGTCAGGAAGACGCCGCGATACGGCTTTCGCGAAACCAGCCCCTCGGCGCAAAGCCGCGTCAGCATCTTTGCCACCGTCGGCTGCGCGACGCCAAGACGCGCCGCGATATCCACCTGGCGCGCCTCGTTGCCGTCCTCGATCAGGTCGGCGATCAGTTCGACATAATCCTCGACCAGCGCGCTACGCTGCGCCTCGCGGGTCTGGCGGAAACCTTCGGAATGAACCTCGGCATCCGGCAGCGGTTCGCCACGGAAAATCGGTCGGCTCTTCTGTGCCATTGTGCCTCTCCGGTCAGGGTTCGAATGATCGGCGTGCCGGAATGGGTGCAGCAATCCTATGCGCTGCTGGAATTGCAACGGCGCATAACATTTATAGCACGGGCTTCGATTTTTCGAGACTGTTTATTGGCCATCCCCGTTTTGGGTGTCCCACCGGGCCTACGCCGCACCCGCCCAACCCGCTCTCTCAAAGCACACACAATGAAATATAGCCTATTGCATAATGTTGAGCCTTTGCATAAATAGGCGACAACACAACAGCCATTCCTGCAGGAATCCCATGTCCGACGCCGAACTCACCGCACGACAGCGCTCCGACTGGCATTTCTTCCGCCGCCAGGAAGGCGAGATGCCGAGCCTGTCCGAAGTCAACGCCACCGTGGCCGTACCCGGCACGGGCAGTTGGATGCGCCGCCTGTTCGCCTTCATGGGTCCCGGCTACATGGTTTCGGTCGGCTATATGGACCCCGGCAACTGGGCGACCGACCTCGCCGGCGGCGCGCAGTTCGGCTACACGCTCCTGTTCGTCGTCATGCTGTCGAACCTGATGGCGATCCTCCTGCAGGCGCTGGCAGCCCGGCTCGGCATCGCCACCGGCCGCGATCTCGCCCAGGCCTGCCGCGCCTACTATCCCAAGCCCGTCGCCTATGTGCTGTGGGTCGCCTGCGAACTCGCCATCATCGCCTGCGACCTGGCGGAAGTCATCGGCACGGCCATCGCCTTGCAACTCCTGTTCGGTATTCCGCTCATCGGCGGCGCCCTGCTCACCGCGCTCGACGCCTTCCTGGTTCTGCTCTTGATGAACAAGGGCTTCCGCTACCTCGAGGCCTTCGTCGTGGCGCTGCTCGTCATCATCTTCGGCTGTTTCGCGGTGCAGATCTTCGTTGCCGCGCCCCCGGTCGGCTCGATCCTGCATTCGATGTTCGTGCCTTCGACCGAAATCGCCACCAACCCGGCCATGCTCTACATCGCCATCGGCATCATCGGCGCGACCGTGATGCCGCATAACCTCTATCTGCATTCCTCGATCGTGCAGACCCGCGCCTATGAGCGCACCGACCACGGCAAGCGCGACGCCATCAAATGGGCGACGCTGGACTCCACCATCGCCCTGATGCTGGCGCTGTTCGTCAACGCCTCGATCCTGATCGTCTCGGCCGTCGCCTTCCACGGCACCGGCCACGAGGACGTCGCCGAAATCGGCCAGGCGTTCCAGTTGCTGTCGCCGCTGCTCGGCCTCGGCATCGCCTCCATCCTGTTCGCCGTAGCCCTGCTCGCCTCCGGCCTCAACTCGACGGTAACGGCAACGCTTGCCGGCCAGATCGTCATGGAAGGTTTTCTGCGGCTGCGCATTCCGCGATGGGCGCGCCGCCTCTTGACGCGCGGCCTCGCCATCATCCCGGTCGTCGTCGTCACCGCGCTCTATGGCGAAAAGGGAACCGCCGAACTGCTGATCTTCAGCCAGGTCATCCTTTCGATGCAGCTTCCCTTCGCGGTCGTCCCGCTGGTGATGTTCGTCTCGGACAAGGAAAAGATGGGCAACTTCGCCATTCCGCGCGGTGTGGCGTGGCTGGCATGGCTCGTCACCGCCATCATCCTCGCCCTCAATTTCAAGCTGCTCTACGATACCGTCGTCGGCTTCGGCTGATCGCTTGCTCGCGTTATTCTGAACGGAATGTCGGCTGCGCGTAGTCTGGCGCGTCCTTGGGGCATAACCCCACACGGAGGACAGACCATGCGCAAGATCAAAGCTTCCACATTCGTCAGCCTCGACGGCGTCATGCAGGCGCCCGGCGGGCCGGTGGAAGATCCGTCCGGCGGCTTCAGCTTCGGCGGCTGGGTCGTGCCCTACGCGGACGATACCACCGGCGCCTTCATCATGGAGGTTCTTTCCGCCCCCTACGACCTGCTGCTCGGTCGCAAGACCTATGACATTTTTGCCGGCCACTGGCCCGACATCAAGGATCACCCGATCGCCGATCCGTTCAACGCCGCGACCAAATATGTGGCGACCTCCTCACCCGAAACGCTTGCATGGCAAAACAGCGTGCCGCTAGGCCCCGATATTGTCCCGGCGCTGCGCGACCTTAAAAAACAGGATGGACCTGACCTTTTGATCCAGGGATCGGGCCAGCTTGCGCGCGCCCTGTTTGCCGCAGACCTGATCGACCAGTTTTCCTTGCTGATCTTTCCCGTACTGCTGGGCAAGGGCAAACGCCTGTTCGACGACGGAGCGATGCCGGCTTCCTTCCGGCAGACACGTTCGCAGACCTCTGACACCGGGGTCATCATGGCGACCTATGTGCGAGGGGGCGAAGTCAAGACCGGCTCGTTCGTCTAGGACCAATCGATCGGGCCGCACGATTTGGAAATGGAACCGACCCGGTCTCGACCCGCCCCCCGCTTGGCCTAGTTTCCGACCCAATGGGCTTCCTTGGAGCAGGCTTCCTGCGCCTTGGGATGGCTCTTTTCCCAAGTGGTGATCGAACGCGTCTCGTTCGAAGACATCTTGTTGTTCATGCAGGCACAATAGGTGGCGATGGTCGCGTCGGACTGGTTCTGGTCGCTATTGTCTGAAACGCAGCGACTGATCCAGGCCGCATCGTCGCTATTGGCCCAGGCGGCCGGAACACTGGCAAAGCACAGCAATGTTGCCGCCATTGTTGTCGCTGCAAGTATTTTCATGGGAATGTCCTCTACAGGGTTGATCGCAAGTCCGGTCACGTTTCAAACAACGGATCATGCCGCCCGCGATAAAGAACCTTCTCATATTACACACATCTGTGCAATATGTATAAATTCGAAAGTGGTGAAATATGGCGCCAAACGACGACCTCGCCGAACGGATAATCCAGGCATTTCTCGATGTCGGCTACGAGCAGGCAACGATGAGCGGCCTTGCGCGCGCTTGCGGCTTCACCCGGCGCGCGCTCTATCACCATTTTTCCAACAAGGAGGAAGCCTTCCGCCACACGCTTCGCGTCGGCAACGAGCGGGCGATCGGCAAGGGCATGGCCGCCGGGCGCATCGTGCTGGAGCGCGGCGGCAGCGCCGTCGAAGTTCTAAGCGTAATCATGGACGCCCGCTATGGCGACACCCGCCGCAGGCTGGCCGCCTCCCCGCATGCGCTGGAGATCAACGAACAGGCCTTCCGTCGCGGCGGCGACATCATGATGGAATGGGCCACCGCATTCCAGCGGCAACTGGCCGAAATCCTGGTCGAGTTGCAGGCCAGCGGCCTGCTGCGGCTGAAGCAACAGACGACGATCGAGGATCTGGCGCAAACGCTGGCGGACGGCGCACGCGGGGTCAACCAGGCGCGACCGCCGATTGCTCCCGAAAAGCTGCCGGAGCGCTACCGCCGCATGTGCGAAGCCATCCTCTACGGATGCGCCGACCCCCTGCCCTGAGGGCGCGATCGACGCTTGCACAAGGGGCGGGCATTGGCTGCCCGCCTCTTGGGTTCTATTCCGCAGCCACCGCCGCAACTCTTGTGGCGCGCACCTCAGCCAGCATGACGCCCAGCCCCGCCAGCGGAAACAACGCCGCCGCCACGCCAAGATCGACCGGCGCGCCGACTTGCAATACGAGGCCGCCGACGCCCGCGCCAAGGGCTACGCCGAAATAGAGCGCCGACCCGTTCAACGACAGCACGATCGGGGCCGCGTCCGGCGCGAGTTTGACGATGCGGCTTGCCTGCGCCGGCGGAAACGCCCAGCCGACGATGCCCCACGGCACCATCACGGCGATCAGCGCAGGACCGGCCATTTCATGCGGCAGCAGCGCCGGTATGGCCGAGGTCAAGGCCAGGAAGAAGGCGCTGAGCCCCAGCGACCAGGCCACCGTGCGCGTTGCCCCAAAACGATCCGCCGCCTGCCCGCCGGCGAAATTGCCGATCATCGCGCCGACGCCGAACGCCAGCAGCATGCCAGGCAGCGCGATCGGGTCCAGCCCCGCCCCTTCGATGGCCAGCGGCGCAATGTAGGAGAAAACGGCGAAAGCACCCGTCAACGCAAACAGCGTCGTCAAAAGGATCGGCCGCACGCCGGGAACCGTTGCTGCCGCCAACCGCCGCTTGAGCGGCAGGCGCGTGCCGGAGAGGCCGCGCGGCAGGCCGAACCACAGGATCGCGAAGACCAGCGCGCTCATGCCGGCGATGGCAAAGAACGTGCCGCGCCAGCCGGTGAAGGCCGCCAGCAGCGCGCCCAGCGGCGCGCCGACCGCCACCGCAACCGTGGTGCCGCCGACGACGACGGCAATCGCCCTTGCACGATGGTGCGGATCGACCAGCGCCACGGCCGTTGCCTGCGCGGTTGCCGCAAACAGGCCGGCCGCCAGCGCCATGACGATACGCGAGGCAAGCAGCAGTTCGAACGACGAACTGACCGCCGCCCCGATATTGCCGAGCACGAACAGCGCCAACGTCGTCAGGATGACGCGCCGCCGGTCCCAGTCGCCGGTAAGGGTGGTGAGGATGGGCGCGCCGATCGCATAAGCGAGCGCGAAGGCGGTGATGAGGACACCGGCCAGCGGAACCGAGATGTGGGCGTCCGCGGCAATGTCGGGAAGCAGGCTGGAAATGACGAAGCCTTCGGTCGAAATCGTAAACGCTCCGACCGCCAGCCAGATAAGTCGCTTGTCCATGGGAGTATCCTTAGTTCAAAGATATTTGAACAATTGGATATGAACCGGCGCCGATTCAATGCTGCCAGGGAAAAATAACAGACGCCTGCTGACAGCGCTGTGTCAGCACCGGGCCGGGCAGCGGCGGGCGCGTTCAAAACATGACAAAAAGCGGGGGTGTGTCTCAACTTTAATTTTCGACGGCGGACTTTTTGTAAGGTCCGCGCTGATCGGGTTTCGGTGCAATGGCGTCCATCTTCTCGCAAAGACCGTCCGTCGGCCACAAGATCGCTGACCTAGCGGCTAGAGCATGTCTCCCGAAAGTGAGACCCGGTTTCGGGGCATGCTGTAGCACCTTTGCGGCAGAGCCTTTGCCGTCGACAATCACGTCGACGGCGTCCTCCCGCATAATCCGGACGGATTGTCGATCACGCAGCGGCGCGATTCTGGCCCCTGGCTTCGTCGGATAAGCCGCGCCCCTGGCGCAGTAGCGAAACGAGTACAGTCCGCATTGCCGAATGCTCTTCGCTACCAATCTTCACTTCCCAATCCTGCTTCACTTTACGCGGGGGAAATTTGGCGCTCCGCAACGCAGCTCCGAACGCGTGCGGAGGGACACCAATGTCTTGAGCCATAGTTGCGACGGTTGTGTATTTTACTCTCATGAAATCTCCTATGCTTACACTATGTATATAGGAAGCCGGACCTGGTTAGCCAAACGGCGACGCGGTTTCAGATTTCAAACTGAGACACGACTGAAGAGCGCGTTCGTTTGAAAAACGCTCCAACTATGCTTAATTCGAAGGCATGTACCTGCCTCACCCTCCTGCCGATCAGATCGCGCTTGCCGGCGTGCTTGTCGCCCTGGGCGACCCGACACGGCTTGCGATCGTGCGCGAACTGGCGCGGCGCGAGACGCCGATGAACTGCTCGATGTTCCTCGACCTGACCTCGAAGACCAATCTCAGCTATCACCTCGCCAAGCTGCGCGAGGCCGGCATCACCAGGACCAAGGCGGTCGGCACCAGCAAGTTCACCACCTTGCGGCGCGAAGACCTCGAAAGCCGTTTTCCCGGCCTGCTCGACAGCGTGATTTCGGCCGCTTTCGGCGATGCGGCCCTGCCCTCGATCGACGACAGTTCGACCCCGCGCTGACAGTTCGCCGGCTTTACGCTGTGCGTTCGCGTTGAATAGGTGTCGTTCGGCGTTTTTGGGGGTTACACAACCGCGCGACTGTCCCTATAAGGCGGACTTAGCCTGACACCACAATCGTTGAGCGCAAGCCGGCCGGCCTCCGCGACGCGTAGCACGCGAAACGGAGAAATGCCCGTCCGGTTTTTGCGCGAACGCTGCCGAACGGATATTCCATGCCAAAACGCACTGACATCAAGTCGATCCTGATCATCGGGGCCGGCCCCATCGTCATTGGACAGGCCTGCGAGTTCGACTATTCCGGCACCCAGGCCTGCAAGGCGCTGCGCGAGGAAGGCTACCGCGTCATCCTGGTCAATTCCAACCCGGCCACCATCATGACCGACCCGGAACTGGCCGATGCCACCTATATCGAGCCGATCACGCCCGAAGTCGTGGCCAAGATCATCGCCCGCGAGCGCCCGGACGCGCTGCTTCCCACCATGGGCGGCCAGACCGCGCTCAACACCGCTTTGTCGCTGCGCCGCATGGGCGTGCTGGAACGCTACGGCGTCGAGATGATCGGCGCGGACGCGCACGCCATCGACAAGGCCGAGGACCGCTCGCTGTTTCGCGAGGCCATGGCCAAGATCGGCCTGGAAACGCCGAAATCGATGCTGGCCAACGCCTCCGCCGTCAAGGACGCCGACCGCAAGAAGCATGAGGCCGAGCGCGAGGCGCTCAAGGCCAAAAACCCCGCCGATCTGGATTCGGCCCTCGACGCGCTGGAAACAAGCTGGAACCTCGGCGAGGGCGACCGCAAGCAGCGCTATATCGGCCACGCCATGGGCATTGCCGCCCAGGCGCTGGATGCGGTCGGCCTGCCCGCCATCATCCGCCCCTCCTTCACCATGGGCGGCACCGGCGGCGGCATCGCCTACAACCGCGCCGAATTCTACGAGATCGTGCAGTCCGGCCTCGACGCCTCGCCGACCACCGAAGTCCTCATCGAGGAGAGCGTGCTCGGCTGGAAGGAGTACGAGATGGAGGTCGTGCGCGACAAGGCCGACAATTGCATCATCGTCTGCTCCATCGAAAACATCGACCCGATGGGCGTGCATACGGGCGATTCGATCACCGTCGCGCCTGCGCTGACGCTGACCGACAAGGAATACCAGATGATGCGCAACGCCTCGATCAAGGTGCTGCGCGAGATCGGCGTCGAGACCGGCGGCTCCAACGTGCAGTTCGCCGTCAACCCGGCAGACGGCCGTCTCGTCGTCATCGAGATGAACCCGCGCGTCTCGCGCTCCTCGGCCCTTGCCTCCAAGGCCACCGGCTTCCCCATCGCGAAAATCGCGGCCAAGCTGGCCGTCGGCTACACGCTGGACGAACTGGAAAACGATATTACCGGCGGCGCCACCCCGGCCTCGTTCGAACCATCCATCGATTATGTCGTCACGAAAATCCCGCGTTTCGCCTTCGAAAAATTCCCTGGTGCTGGAACCACGCTGACCACCGCGATGAAGTCGGTCGGCGAGGTCATGGCCATCGGCCGCACCTTCCAGGAAAGCCTGCAAAAGGCGCTGCGCGGACTGGAAACCGGCCTCAACGGCCTCGACGAGATCGAGATCCCCGGCATCGGTCCCGAGGGCGGCGACAAGTCCGACGACCGCAACGCCATCCGCGCGGCGCTCGGCACGCCGACGCCCGACCGGCTGCGCATGGTGGCGCAGGCGATCCGCATGGGCACGTCGCTGGAAGACGTGCACGCCATGTGCAAGATCGATCCGTGGTTCCTCGAACAGATCGACGGCATCCTCGCCATGGAAGCGCGCATCCGCGAGCACGGCATTCCCGCCGACGCCGCCAATCTGCGCATGGTCAAGGCCATGGGCTTCTCCGACGCCCGCCTCGCGTCCCTGACGAAGACCGAACCGCAAGCGATTCAAAAGGCAAGAAATAAGCTCGACGTTCATCCGGTCTACAAGCGCATCGACACCTGCGCTGCCGAGTTCGCCTCGCCCACCGCCTATATGTATTCGACCTACGAGACGCCATTCGCAGGCGCGCTGGCCGACGAGTCGCAAGTCTCGTCGCGGAAAAAGGTCGTCATCCTCGGCGGCGGGCCGAACCGCATCGGCCAGGGCATCGAGTTCGACTATTGCTGTTGCCACGCCTCCTTCGCGCTGCGCGAGGCCGGCTATGAATCGATCATGATCAACTGCAACCCGGAGACGGTCTCGACCGACTACGACACCTCCGACCGGCTCTATTTCGAATCGCTCACGGACGAGGACGTGCTGGAAATCCTGCGCGTCGAGCAGATGGCCGGCGAACTTGTCGGCGTCATCGTGCAGTTCGGCGGCCAGACCCCGCTGAAGCTTGCGGCAGCGCTCGAAGCCGCCGGTATCCCGATCCTCGGCACCTCGCCCGACATGATCGACCTTGCCGAAGACCGCGACCGCTTCCAAAAACTCCTGCACAAGCTCGGCCTCACCCAGCCCAAGAACGGCATCGCCTGGTCGGTCGAGCAGGCCCGCACCGTTGCCGGCGAACTCGGCTTCCCGCTGGTCGTGCGCCCATCCTACGTTCTCGGCGGCCGCGCCATGCAGATCATCCACCACGAGGCGATGCTGCAAACCTACCTGCTCGACACCGTGCCCGGCCTGGTGCCGGAAGACATCAAGCAAAAGTACCCCAACGACAAGACCGGCCAGATCAACACGCTGCTGGGCAAGAACCCGCTTCTGTTCGACACCTATCTGTCGGGCGCGATCGAGGTCGATGTCGACTGCCTGTGCGATGCGGCCCAGGGGGGCAAGGACACCTACATCGCCGGCATATTGGAGCATATCGAGGAGGCCGGCATCCATTCGGGCGACAGTGCCTGCTCGCTGCCGGTGCATTCGCTGCCCTCCGATCTCGTCGACGAACTGGAACGCCAGACGGCGGCCATGGCCCGCGCGCTCAATGTCGGCGGGCTGATGAACGTGCAGTTCGCCATCAAGGACGGCGTCGTCTACGTGCTGGAAGTGAACCCCCGCGCCTCGCGCACCGTGCCGTTCGTGGCCAAAACCATCGGCCGCCCCATTGCGAAGATCGCCGCGCGCATCATGGCCGGCGAAAGCCTGGACGAGGCCTTCGCCCATTACGGCTCAAAGCCCGACGCCCGCAATCCCGGCCACATCGCGGTCAAGGAAGCGGTGTTCCCCTTCGCCCGCTTCCCCGGCGTAGACATATTGCTCGGGCCGGAGATGAAATCGACCGGCGAGGTGATGGGCCTCGACCGCGATTTCGCCATGGCCTTCGCCAAGAGCCAGCTCGGCGCCAACATCGACCTGCCGCGCTCGGGCACGCTGTTCGTGTCGGTGCGCGACGAGGACAAGGCCGGCATATTGCCGGCGGTAAAACGCCTCGCCGATCAGGGCTTCAAGGTGCTAGCGACCTCGGGCACCGCCCGCTTCCTCAAGGAAAACGGCGTCGAGGCCGAAAAGATCAACAAGGTACTGGAAGGCCGCCCACACATCGAAGACGCCATCCGCAACCGCCAGGTGCAGATCGTGTTCAACACCACGGACGGCCAGGGAGCAGTGTCGGACTCCAAATCCCTCCGCCGCGCCACCCTGATGCAAAGGGTGCCGTACTACACGACGCTGTCGGGTGCGGCAGCAGTGGCTGAAGCGATTGCAGCGCTACGGGCGGGAAGTTTGGAAGTAAGGCCGCTGCAGGAATATTTCGCGTAAGAGGGCTAACGCCGCCCTTCCCTTCTCCCCTTGTGGGAGAAGGTGGCCGCGCCAAGCGTAGCGCAGGCGAGGTCGGATGAGGGGTGCTGGCCGGAGCGCCAACCTTTCATTCCTTCCAAGACCCCTCATCCGTCTCGCCGCTTCGCGCCGATCCACAAGAGAAAAGACAAAACCTGTGCCACGCTGATGCAAAAATCCCTACTACGATACCCCCACTCAATATCGCTGCACTAATTAGCAATCTCAACTTGCTTCGCAAAATCAGCAAAAGTCACCTGGTGAATCTGCTTAAGAGACTCGATAACGCCGACGAAATTCGGAACCGCTTTCTGAACAGTCTCGTTGGAAATACGATTCCTTGAGAAGGCCGGATCCAATTGGTTTGACAACGACAACATAAGATCAATGATTGGAGACCAATTTTTAGCGGCTCTCTCCGGAGAGATATTTGCTTTAAACTGAATATTCAGCCGGTTTGAGACGGGTCTACCCAGAATCGTTTCCATACATATCGCAATAACATCAACTAAAAGATACGACGCACCCTTTTTATTCAAGAATTTCAAGTGAGACTTCTCAGTTTGGGTCAGTCCCTCCTCATCTTTCCTTTGTTTTTGCGCCAAAACAAGACGACGGGAATTTATTTCTTCCAATAAAGAAAAACAAAAAACAATATGCCGAGCAGTAGTTCTGTCGGTAAAGACCCTCCTATAAATATTCTCGCTCGTCCAAATTTCAGATTTTTTGTCATAAGCTGTGACTGGATCGCCATGAAAAGCAGCTAAAGACTGACCTACCGTATACGAAGGAAGGGTATATTTACTCCTTCTAATAGCATCGCTAGCGCCACCTCTTCGACCCCCTTCGTATTCGGCATTTGGAACTTTAACAAATTCCTGACGTAACCTGTCCTGAATCTGATCAGTGCTCCTAAAATCCGCAGCCTGCAACTTGTTTTGAGAATTATTAAAGCGAACAACTTTTGAAATTATGCTTTCTTTCGAAGATTTAACAAATCTTATTGGAACCATAATATAACTCGACGGAGGAAAACCAAAACTACCAAGTGAACCAGTAGTTTGAGCACCATTCACAATTGAAATCCCCTTAATACTTAAAATTCTTCCCTTCAATGAGCGCCTTCCAAGTTGATAATCAACAACCAAGGCAGTTATTCCATTGTTGTAGACCCAGAAATTCTCCGGCTCGTCTATGGCAGAATTCTTGATGCCGTTATTTATATTCGAATCACTCGAGCGAGATCCCAAATAGCTGCGCAGATTTGCAGAAAATAAATCCGTTCCATATTCTTCAAAAAGCTTACTTAGCCAAGTAGCAGATACCGTCGTTACAACGGAACTCCAATCATTCGAAATTATTTCAACAGCATCCGGCACACGGGTTTCAAGATTATCGGTAACTATTACTGTCCGCTCAGCCTGAGTGTAAAATCGGCTAATCTGCTCTGTACCAATTTCCTCGGCAAATATATTAATTTCCGCTCCGTTTGTATAAGGTTTCAATGCAATTTTTGCGGCTTTTTCAACTGTTTTTAGCTCCTGCGCGACATTTTGGGAAGCAGGAAGATTATGAACGTACCAAATATAAATTTGCTTTATTTCGCCCGTACTTATCGCACTTCTAAATTCGTCGGCACGACCTTTAAGAGAATCCGGTAAATCTTCCAGATCTCGAGTAAGAAGCCAAGCCACCGCTGTATTTAGATCAGAAGCTTTGTTGGCAGGCGCTGCTGCTCTTGCCTTTGCTGAAACGTAGCATTGCGCAACCTTCTGCGGCGACAGATTGAATATCCTCTAGCCGAAACTTCAACTGTAATGCTAGAAGCCCAATTGCCTCCTCAGGAAGGCTTAGGTCGGCCTTCAATGTAGATAAAACCTGTTCCCAATCTGCTTTTGGACTCGCCAAAATCACCCCCCCCCCCCAACTTTTCATTTTTTGAATAGTGCATACTGCATGCGCCACTTATTAGGAGTCGATCCTCCCAATCTCAAGTGCATATTGCAAGAAGTGTTTGTGAGACGACACTGAATAAACGCGCTTCCTGCGAGACCCGAGCCAGGCGACGCATTTTGCGCCTTTATGAGTTTAGCATCTGATCCCCCCAAAAAATCTTTTCCACACCCTTTCCCCCTCGCCCATACTCCCCGCGTTCCTCCTGCCGGGAACGCCGGTCATGACGGTGGTTGCGCGGGGAGGAACCGGCTTCCGCCGTCGTGGCTAACGTGGCTGCGGGGACGGACCCGGAACGTTTGCATGGAGGGCGGCTTAATCAAGGCCGGCCTGCCTTTCGGGGCAAGGCCAGTCGAAATCAGCGGTCAGCGCTGGGCCGTCATCCGGAATGCCATCCTGTCTTTGCAGGCAGGATGGCGTTCCCGGCTACGGGCGATCCCGGCGAACGGTTCGGAGAAAAGGCCGGATGGGCGGTCGCGAGATCGCATTAAAATTTTAGACTGAGCGATCCCGCGACCGCCCGTCTTCCCGGACTTCTTGAAAACCTCGATTGGCAAAGCCAGGTCGGGAGGCAAATCCATGCGCGGGAGGTTGACGATGGCTCCAGGCAATGCGGCGCGGCGCGATAATCGCCCCTTGGGGGCATCAGGCTTGCGGCTCGACCTTGGCGCGGTGGCGCTTGCGGTCGACGCCGAGCCCGGTTTCCTCCAGCAGGCCCTTGCGCTTGGCGTCGTAATAATAGCCGCGCTGGTAAAGCCGGTCGGCGCGGTTCTCGTCGCCGTCGGCCACCAGCCACGCGCCGCGCAGATATTTCACGGCGTATTTCAAATTCGTCTCGGCGTCGAACAGCCCCGTTGCCGGCCCCAGATAGCCCATGCCCCTGGCGGTGGCGTGCTTGATCTGCATCAGCCCCCAATGGCCGCGATTATAGGCGCGCGGGTTGAACGTGCTCTCGCGCTTGACGACACGGCGCACAAGCGCTTCCGGCACCTCATAGATGGCGGCATATTTCGAGATCAGCCGGTCGATCGAATTCGCGCCCGCTTCCGCCGGGCTGGAAGGCGCCGCATAGCCGACAGCCTCGAAACCGGGCACGGCGGACGCCATGGTCACGGGCGCGGCAGCAACCTGCTCGCCGGACTGCAGCGGCGGCAGCAGGGCGGCGAGGTCGGCATTGCTGGCGGCTTGGGCGAAGGCGCTTTCAGGCAGCACGGCAACGGTTTCCGGCAGTGCCGGATAGCCGGCAGCGTCGCCCGCCAAGCTGGCGGTTTGCGTGAAACTCGCCTTGGGCGCGGTCGTGGTGCAGCCGCCAAGGCCGGCTGCGGCCACGATCAGGCCGATACAGGAAAGGGTTTTCGATGCAGGCAATGCGACGCCTTGGCGGTTCTTGTTTCGGACTGCTGTTGCGCACGTCCTTACACCAGCCCCTCTCGATGGGCAATCTTTGGCGCTTCCGTCGGTTTTCGGGTGGATAAACGGGCCGGCCGATGCGATATTGTTCCCGTTATGGTCCATTCGCCCGCGCAAAAGGAGCATGCCATGGAAACAAAAACCCCTGCCGGCGACGGCAACGCCGTTTTCGAAACCGTTCTCGGCTACATCGGGCTGGCGTGGAGCGGGCGCGGCGTCAACCGGCTGTTCCTCGCCGATAAAAGCCGCGAGGCGGTCGAGCGGCGCGTGCTGCGCCATGCCGGCGTGGCTCCGACCCCGGATCGGAACCGGCCGCAATGGATTGTCGAACTGATCGCCGCGATCAAGGCCTATGCATCCGGCGCGGAAGTGGATTTTACCGAGACACCGGTCGATCTTGCCGGCGTCGACGATTTCCGACTGGCAATTTACGACGCGGCGCGAAAACTCGGCTTTGGCGAAACCACCACCTATGGCGAATTGGCCAAGCGCGCCGGCCATGGCGGCCTGCCGCGCGAAACGGGCGCGGCCCTTGGCTCGAACCCGGTGCCGCTGATCATCCCGTGCCACCGCATTCTCGCCGCCGGCGGCAAGATCGGCGGCTTTTCGGCGCCGGGCGGCTCGGTCGCGAAGGAAAGGATGCTGACGCTGGAAGGCGTGCATGTCGGCCCGCCGCCGGCAGCCCAAACCGCTTTTGCGTTTTGAAGCCCAGCCGCTTTCGAAGCAATGTCGCCGATGCGAGCGTCAATCGTCCATCCACAGACGCCGTCGGCGCTCGAATTCCGGCCGCTTGCATTTGAAGACCTGACAGGATTGCCGGTCCGCGCTCGGCACATAGGCGCGGCTGCGCACCTCGCCCTGTTCGCAGAAACGGTCGGTGCTGACATAGCGGTCGTACAGCGGCAGGCCCGGCGTGTGGGGCGACTGATAGCGCAGGATGACCGCGCCCGCATTGGCGATTGTCGCCTGCACCTGGGCGCAACTCATGCGGGTCGGATCATGGCGCGAGATCGCCTGCGCGTCGGCGGCAACAAGACAAAGAGCAAGGGCAAGCAAAACGGTCTTCACGGTTGTCTCCACGGCATGGCCTCCTGCAACTGCTCGCAAGGCATCCCGAATGAGGAAACGCATGGAACGCCAAACGGTTTCGGCGCAAGGAGAATTACGCGCCGACTTCTTCAGGCTCTTGCATTTGACATCCATGGCCTTTATATGGGAGCTATTGATATTTCGGCCGATCGATCCGGGCCTCGCGATCTTCGCGTTTGCTGACGTCTATCTCCAAAATCTCGATACGAAACCGGCTGGGCCGAGGCCCCGTCAACACCATAGCAAATACGAAGGACTACCGATAATGGCAACTGGAACGGTAAAGTGGTTTAATTCCACCAAGGGTTTCGGCTTCATCCAGCCTGACAATGGCGGCGCGGACGTTTTCGTCCACATCTCCGCTGTCGAGCGCGCTGGCCTCTCCACCCTGGTCGAAGGCCAGAAAATCAACTTCGAGATCGAGCAGGACCGCCGCACTGGCAAGTCGTCCGCTGGATCTCTGAGCAAGGCAGCCTGATTTTGAAAACGGCGCGCGCCGGGCGATAGCTCGAAGCGCGCGGCAAGTCACGGATGTACTGGCGGTCGCGCGATAAGCGCGCCGGAGCATGAAGAACCCGACAAGCCGACGCAGCAGATTGCTGCCGGCCCGGTCAAAAAGCTCCCGGTCAGGCTACCGAAATGGGAAGGCGGGATTTATCCCGCCTTTTTATTTGCTTTTTTTCCGACCCGATCATGCCGGCCCGGCTGTGCGATTCAGGTGCTGTTAATTGGGCAGCCAGTCGATCGGGACATGGCCAGGATCGGCCTCGACCCGCTTCAGCCAGGATGCGACCGCCGGATAGGCGTCGATCTGGAAGCCGCCCTCTGCCGCGCTATGTGTGTAGGCGTAGAGCGCGATGTCGGCGACGCTGAGCGCGTCACCTGCAAAAAACCGGCTGCCGGCCAGATGCCGGTCCATAACGCCAAGCGCCTTGTTGCCGCGGTCCAGCGTCAGCGCCAGCCGTTCCGGCGTCGCGTCCCTGGCCCGTTCTGGAAAGGTAAGCAGCGCTTTACGCACGGCGATATACGGCTCATGGCTGTACTGCTCGAAAAACAGCCACTGATAGGCCATGGCGCGCTGGTATCGGTCAGCGGGCAGAAAACGGGTACCCTCGGCGAGATAGAGCAGGATCGCGTTGGATTCGGCGATCCGCCTGCCGTCGTCGAGTTCCAGCAGCGGCACCATGGCGTTCGGGTTCTTGGCGATGTAATCGGGCTTGCGAGTGTCGCCGGTGTGGGAACTCACTTCGATATTAGTGAACGGCAGGCCCAGTTTCGCCATCAAAAGCCGCGGCTTGTAGCAATTGCCGCTGTCGATCATTCCATAAAGCACGGTCATTGGCGTCACCATCGAGAAGGGTATGTACTGCGCTTCAAAAGCGCCCTGATCCAGTGACTTTTCTTGGTGCGACCATCATCGCCGCTGATGGATCGGCTGGAACGGCAGGATCTTGGCATCCAGGCCCAGCAGGGATTCGATGGCAACCGGCTTTTCGTCGAATATGGCGCCGGCCAGTGCTGGCCGGCCCAGATAGAAGCCCTGCAGCATGTCGACGCCGCCTGCCAGAGCCGTGCGCAGATGGTGGGCGTTTTCGATGCCTTCGACCAGAACCTTGATCCCACGATCGTGAAGGCCGGCCACCAGCGGCCGCAAAAGCCGCTCGGACACCTCGCTAAGGCACAGTTGGCCAAACCACGCGCCATCGAGCTTGACGATGTCCGGCTCGACGACGCTCATTCGCGCCATGGTCGAGTGCCCGGCGCCAAAATCGTCGACGGCGACGCGCATGCCGTTTCGCCGCATCTCGTGAACGAGCTTACCAAGCAGCCTGTCGTCGGGCGCGGCCTGTTCGGTGATCTCGCAGACAAGCATGCCCGGTTCGATCCCCAGATCGTCGAGATGCATGGCCATCAGGCGAATTTCGGCAAGCGCCCTGCCCGCATGGTCGTTGATCTGCGGGTTGTAGTTGAAAAACAGGTCCAGCCCGACGGCGTCGATATTGTGGTAGTTGCGCAGGTGCAGCGCCCGGCACATGGTTTCCGCGTAGAGACGATCAGGCGGGGCCAGTTCGCCGAAGAAGGTGGTCGGCGGGACGACCTTGCCGGCCAGATGAGGCTCGACCAGAGCCTCGACCGCCACCGGAACAAGAAGGTCGGCTCGCGGCGCGAAAATCGGCTGATAAGCGCTGCGCAGCCGGTATTTGCCAAGCACGCCGTATTCGATGCCGATCTCGTCGGCAAAAATCGCATCGCCGACATTTCTGCGCCGCTCGCGACCGCTCGTCATGATGGCGTTCTCCGGCCGAAGGCTCTGGCCTGCCCTGCCAGTCGGGGGCGCGGCGCAATGGGGGGCTGTCCCTGGTCCAGCGTGGCCGGGCTTTCCGCCGGCTTCTCTTGGCTGAATATATGGAAGTTGCTGGGTACGATCTGCGGCCGCGCCAGAACAAAACCCTGCACCATGGATGCACCGGATTTTTCGGCCAGTTCGAGCTGCCATCCCTCCTCGATACCTTCGAAAAGGGTCTCGATGCCCTGCTCCTCGAACTCCGAGACCATCGTGGCCAGAAGGGCGAAGCCGGCTCCCGACTCCATGAGCTGGGTTATCCAATGTGCATCGAACTTGACGATGTCAGGCTTGAGCTGCCGTATCCGGTTGATGTCGGAATCGTCGGCCCCGTAATCGTCGACGGCAATGCGAAAGCCGTTGGCCTTCAGCGCTGCGACGAAATCGAAAAGCGTTTCCTGCGAGGCGGACCGCTGCTCGGTGACCTCGCAGACGATGCGGCGCGGATCGATACTGGCCTCATGCAGAACCAGCCGCATCTCGCGCAACGCGTTGTCGGCTATCGTGCGATCGGTAAAAACGGACGGATCGAAATTGATGAAGACCGACGCTTCCTCCGGCAGGCAGGCGGCGGCGTTCAGCAGGTGCAGCGTGCGCGTCAACGCCTCGATATGCAGCCGGTCGGCAGCCGGGCAGGTGCTGAAGAATGCGGCCGGCGACTGCATCTGCCCGTCGCGGAACGGCCGTATCAAGCCCTCGAAGCCGGCCAGCGGCAGCTTGCCGTCCTTGAAGGCGAAGATCGGCTGGAACGCGGTTTTCAGCGTATAGATGCCCCAGACACCGGTGGATGTGCCGTCGTCCTGCCGAATGATGTGGGCAAGCCCGATGCTGCGCGGCAAGAATATCCGCTCCATGAACTGACGGAATGCTGCCTCAACTCTAACCCGCAATATTTTAGCGTATGTTAACGCGAAACCGGGCATTTTCCGGCGCGATTAGCCCCTTGCGAGCGGACAATGCTTGCACTCGCCCGCATCATGCGACAATAGATGCGCCGCAGCATGGAAGCTGCGAAGTTCACCATCGGAGACATCAGCCATGGCCTTTCTCGCCGACGCCCTTTCCCGCGTAAAGCCTTCCGCGACCATCGCGGTCACGCAAAAGGCGCGCGAGCTGAAAAACGCGGGCCGCGACGTGATCGGCCTGGGTGCCGGCGAGCCCGATTTCGATACGCCCGACAACATCAAGAACGCGGCCATCGAAGCGATCCGCCGCGGCGAGACCAAGTATCCGCCCGTCTCCGGCATCGCGCCGCTGCGCGAGGCGATTGCGAATAAATTCAAGCGCGAGAACAATCTCGACTACAAGCCCGAGCAGACTATCGTCGGCACCGGCGGCAAGCAGATCCTATTCAACGCCTTCATGGCGACGCTGAACCCCGGCGACGAGGTCATCATCCCCCGCCCCTACTGGGTCAGCTACCCTGAAATGGTGGCGATCTGCGGCGGCACCTCGGTCTTTGCCGAAACCTCCATCGACAACGGCTTCAAGCTGACGGCCGAGGCGCTGGAAAAGGCGATTACGCCAAAGACCAAGTGGCTGTTGATGAACTCGCCGTCCAACCCTTCGGGCGCGGCCTATACCGAGGCCGAGTTGCGCGCGCTGGCCGACGCTCTGCTCAAGCATCCGCATGTCTGGACGCTGACCGACGACATGTATGAGCACCTGACCTATGGCGATTTCGTCTTCAAGACCATCGCCGAGGTCGAGCCGAAACTCTACGAGCGCACCCTGACCATGAACGGCGTGTCGAAAGCCTATGCCATGACCGGCTGGCGCATCGGCTATGCCGCCGGGCCGGTCCAGCTCATCAAGGCGATGGACATGATCCAGGGCCAGCAGACATCGGGCGCCTGCACCATCGCGCAATGGGCTTCCGTTGAAGCGCTAAACGGGCCGCAGGATTTCGTGCACAAGAACAAGGCGATCTTCCAGGCGCGCCGCGATCTCGTCGTGTCGATGCTGAACCAGGCGCGCGGCATTTCCTGCCCTTCGCCAGAAGGCGCGTTCTATGTTTACCCGTCCTGCGCCGAACTGATCGGCAAGAAGACGCAAGCCGGCAAGGTCATCGACACGGACGAGGCGTTCGCCTCCGAACTGCTGGAAGCCGAAGGCGTGGCAGTGGTGTTCGGCGGGGCGTTCGGCCTCGGCCCCAACTTCCGCATCTCCTACGCCACATCGGAGGCGCTGCTGGAAGAAGCCTGCACCCGCATCCAGCGTTTCACGGCAAGCCTGAAGTAACGCCGGCAACGCAAAGAAAAGATTCGAAAAGCCCGGCTTCGCGCCGGGTTTTTTCTGCCAGATGAAGCGGCGCCGGAGCGCCTTCGACGGAAAGGATGACTTAGTCGCCGAGCGCCTCGTGTAAAAAGGCACGTACGTCGCTTATGGACTGCTCGGCGGCAGCGGCATTGTACTCCACCCGGTGCCCGTAAGCCTCGATGCCAGTCTTGAATTCCGGGGCATCAAATGCGTGACGTGCACCCTTGTAGACGTTAAGCTGCACGGAGCTTCCCTTGCCACTGCGCTGGGCCATCATCCCCTGGCATTTCTTGACCGTACTCCAGTCGTCAAGTTCACCGACAAGGATCAAGGTCGGGACTGACATGTCGCCACTCGCTACCGAACAATTCGGATAATAGGCAATCGCTGTCTTGAATTTATGCCCCATCAGCCGCTCGGCGCCACCAAATTGCACGGCCCCGAGCGTTGCAAACCCGCCAGCCGAGAACCCCAAAACCGCGACACGCGAAGGGTCGACAAAGCCGTATTTTGACAGGAAATCCAGAGCGCCGTAGGCATCGTATACGCGGTCAACAAGCAGGCCATGGCAGGTATCGTGAATGCCGCGCGTGCTGAAACTGTCGACAACGAGCACGACGTAGCCCCAGGAGGACAGTCGCTCGGGCCAGGTTTGCTTGTCATCCGAGAGGATACCCGCACACCCGTGGAGAAGTACGATCGCGGCAAACGGCCCGTTACCTTGAGGTCGCGTCAGATATCCCTGCAACGATGTACCGGGAACCGTCTTCAGTACCTCGCCGTTTTGTTGTGCAATGCGCTGCTGAAACGGAGTCGGTTTCACAGCCTCGCTTTCGAATTGCACTTGTTGGTCGGCGCTTGCATGCGCGATGCAGAGTTGGCTTGCGAGACCAAGGCAGGCTAGGCAAGCGATTTTCTTGAGCAGACGCAATAATGGCTTGGCATGTGCCATTTGCTTGTCACTCCTTCCGCCTCACGCCCCGCCATATTGTTCGTCGCTGACCTTCTCCAGCCAGTCGACCGGGCTGCCGTCCTGCGCTTCCTGCATGGCGATGTGCGTCATGGCCGTTGTCGGCGCGGCACCGTGCCAATGTTTTTCGCCCGGCGAAAACCAGACCGTATCGCCGGCCCTGATCTCGCGGATCGCTTCGCCCCAGACCTGCACAAGCCCTGCGCCCGCCGTCACATGAAGCGTCTGGCCAAGCGGATGCGTATGCCAGGCCGTACGCGCGCCCGGCTCGAAGCTGACGCAAGCGGCCCGCAGCCTTGCCGGCGCTTGCGCCTCGATGATCGGCTCGATCCTGACCCGGCCGGTAAAATAGCTGTCCGACGCGATGCTGCTCGCTACGCTGCCGACGGGAACGATCTTCATCTCGGGTTCTCCTGCAAATTCGCGTGCCCCTTTGTCTGCCGGTTGCAGTCGATAGTCACCTATTTTCCTTGCCCCGCTGTCAAACCCGTGTGACGATGCCGTGAAGGCAGGGAATGAAATCCCGCGACGGTCGAACGGGCCGGCCGCCGCTCCTTGGGGAAACGCCCGAGCGGAGGTCAGTCATGGAGAATCGCGCCGGAGGAAGACGCTCGGGGCCGAAGTGCATTGCCATCGTCGGTCCCTTTTCAAGCGGCAAGACCACCCTTCTCGAAGCCATTCTCGCCCGCACGGGCGCCATACCCCGCCAGAACCCGGTTTCTTCCGGCAACACCGTTTCCGACCATTCGCCCGAAGCCCGCGCGCATGCCATGAGCGTCGAGGCCGTGTTTGCCACCACCGAATTCATGGGCGAAAGCCTGACCTTCGTCGACTGTCCGGGCTCCATCGAATTCTCGTTCGAGGCCGAACCGGTGCTGGCTGCCTGCGACCTGGCCGTCGTGGTCGCCGAGGCCGATGAAAAGAAAATCCCGGCCCTTCAGCTCATCATGCGCAAGCTGGACGATCTCGGCATCCCGCGCATCCTGTTTCTCAACAAGGTCGACAAGGCCGTCGCCGGCGTGCGCGATACGCTGAAGATGCTGCAGCCGGCAAGCATCGCGCCGCTGCTGCTTCGGCAGGTGCCGCTGCGCAAGGACAATGTCGTCATTGGCTCGATCGACCTCGCGCTGGAGCGCGCCTACATCTACCGCGAATATGCCGAGAGCGAGATCGCCGAAATCCCAGGCGACGAGAAGGCGCGCGAATTGGAGGCGCGCTTTTCCATGCTGGAGACGCTGGCCGACCATGACGACCAGTTGATGGAACAACTGCTGGAAGAGATCGAGCCTCCGAAGGACAAGATTTTCGACGACCTCGCCGCCGATCTGCGTGACGGGTCGGTAACGCCGGTGCTGATCGGAACGGCCGAAAAAGGCAACGGCGTGCTGCGCCTGCTGAAGGCGATCCGGCACGACGCGCCCGACGTGGAGGCGACCCGAAAACGCCTCGGCCTGCCCGACGGCAACGCGACGATTGCCCAGGTGATGAAGACCATCCATACGACGCATGCCGGCAAGCTTTCGGTAGCGCGTATCCTGTCCGGGCAGGTCGCCGACGGCATGGAACTGACCTTGCCGAACGGCGAAACCGCAAGAATATCGGGAATTTACCGGATTTTGGGCAAGGACCAGACGAAACTGACCTCGGCCAAGCCCGGCGATACGGTGGCGTTGGGCAAGCTGGAAGGCGCGCGGACATGCCAGACGCTGACGACCGGCAAGGCCGGCATTGCCCCGGCGATCGAACTGGCCCCGCCGCAACCCGTCTATGCCTTTGCGTTGCGCCCGAAAGAGCGCAAAGACGACGTAAAGATGTCGGCGGCCATCCAGCGGCTGGCGGAAGAGGATCCTTCGCTCAACCTGCACCACAATCAGGATTCGGCCGAGACGGTGCTGTCGGGGCATGGCGAAATGCATTTGCGCGTCGTGCGCGAGCGGCTGGAAGGGCGCAACCAGATCGCGGTCGACGGGCACCAGCCGGCCGTGCCCTATCGCGAGACGATCCGCAAAACGGTGCAGCAGCGCGGCCGCCACAAGAAGCAGTCGGGCGGCCACGGCCAGTTCGGCGACGTCGTCGTGGAGATCAAGCCGCTGCCGCGCGGCTCGGGCTTCGAGTTCACCGACACCATCACCGGCGGCGCGGTGCCAAAAACCTATATCCAGTCGGTCGAGACGGGCGTGCGCGACTACATGAAGTCCGGCCCGCTTGGCTTCCCGGTCGTGGACATCGCCGTCAACCTTTCCGACGGCTCCTACCATGCCGTCGATTCCTCCGACATGGCGTTCCAGATGGCGGCCAAGCTCGCCATGAAGGAAGGCATGGCGCAATGCTCGCCCGTGCTGCTGGAGCCGATCATGAAGGTCGAGATCGTCACCCCGTCGGATGCCACGGCCAGGATCATCGCCTTGATTCCGCAGCGGCGCGGCCAGATCCTCGGCTACGATGCGCGGCCCGGCTGGCCGGGCTGGGACGTAGTGGAGGCGACCATGCCGCAAGCCGACATCGGCGACCTGATCATCGAGCTTCGCTCGGCAACCGCGGGGGTGGCGACGTATCGCGCAGCATTCGACCATATGGCCGAACTGACCGGACGCCTCGCGGACGAAGCGATGAACACCAGCGGCAAGGCAGCCTGACGCTTGCTAGAGCATCGGACCGAAAAGTGGAATCCGGTTTTCGGAAAATCCGATGCTCAAACAAAAGGATAGAGCGGGAGCGCGGGTTTATCCGAGCGTCCGCCGCTCCAGGGTGCTGCGGAAAACGAAAACGGCGCCCGAACCGATCGGGCGCCGTTTTACTTGCGGACCGTCTCCGTGGGAGGAGGGACGGCAGGTCCGCCGCACCGAAAATACCGGCGCTAAAGCATCGGACCGAAAAGCGGAATCCGGTTTTCGGGTTGTTCCGATGCTCACTCAACGAGCTAGATCCAGAAGGACTGCGATCTAGGCACGCGGCAAAAAAAGCTGGACGCGGTCGCTGCCTGAGCCCGAGCCGATCGAATGGTGCCCCCACCTTCCGAACGGCTCACACCGCGTCCTATTATCTGGCTAAACCAAAACGACGATAAGGGAAACGTTACGGGGGTTACACGTCACCGTTACGCCCTCTGCAAGCGCAGCGGCTTGGCACCCGAGCAGATTTTCGGCAACAAAAAAGCCGGATCAAGAGATCCGGCTGAGTTGAATGGAAGCGCCCGTTAGGGCTAAACCTCCAGAGGGGAACACTCGAGGACGCTAATGGGAGGAGAACGCGTCCAGGAGATGACCTATATATGCTCATACCCGGCTCAATATTCAATAACCTATTTTGCAATGCACACATGCAAAAAGGGACCGGCTGTGGCACAACCCCCATCCTGCCGCAATAAGGCCAGCCAAATCGATTAGTATTCGTAAAAAATGCCCGCTGCCCGGCTGTGATCGATGCGCGAGCTTCGCAAGCGCAACTCAGAGGAGACCGGTTCGGAAGCCGGCTCTATGGCACGTCTAGGCGATCAAAACGCCCAGTTGCGCGCCTTGCCGTAGAGAAAATCGCGAAACGCCTTGAGCTTGGCCTGGTTCTTCATGGCTTCGGGATAGACGAAGAACGTATCGAAGGACGGCCCTTCAAGCTCCGGCAGGACCGGCACCATCCCGGTGTCCTTGTCGGCCATGTAGTCGGGCAGCATGGCGATGCCGACGCCACGCTTGGCAGCCCGGCGGATGGACATGAGGTCGTTGATCTGCAGCACCGGCTCCCGTTTGAAGCCCGACGCGCGGCCGATGGTTTCCAGCACATTGAGGCCGGCGAGATAATGCGGCACGGGCTCGCCGAAGGTGATGATCCTGTGCTTGTCCAGATCGGCGACCGACTTCGGCGTGCCGTGCTTGTCGAGATAGGACTGCGTCGCGAAGACATGCAGATGCACGGTAAAGAGACGCCGCTGGATCAGGTCCGGCTGCTGCGGCTGGCGCAGGCGCAGGGCGCAGTCCGCCTGGCGCATGGTAAGATCCAGTTCCTCGTTGGTGAACACGAGTTGCAGGTTGATTTCCGGATAAAGCTCGAAGAACTCCTTCGCACGCTCGGTCAGCCAGCCGGTGCCCAGGCCGACCGTCGTGGTTACGCGCAAGGTGCCGGACGGCTTGTCGGTGGTTTCGGAAAGCTGCGTCTTGACGTTTTCAAGCTGCATCAGCACGTCGTGCGCCGTGCGGTAGAGCAATTCGCCCTGTTCGGTCAGCACCAGCCCGCGCGCGTGCCGATTGAACAACGGCACGCCGACGTCGTGCTCCAGAGCGCTGACCTGGCGGGAAATGGCCGATTGCGACAGGCGCAGAATTTCCGCGGCATGGGTAAACGACCCAGCCTCCGCCGCTGCGTGAAACACGCGTAGCTTGTCCCAATCCAACGCCATGGTTTCCCCTCTTATGATTTGGCGTCTGTGCGATAAATCAGCCTATTGAACGGCTACTCCGCCGCTTCTCTATGAACCTCTATGCCCGCAAGATATTTTTCCGCTTCCAGCGCCGCCATGCAGCCCAGACCGGCTGCGGTGACCGCCTGGCGATAGATGTCGTCGGTCACGTCGCCCGCGGCGAAAACCCCCGGTACGTCGGTACGCGTCGAATCGGGCGCCGTCCACAGATAGCCGTTCGGCTTCTGCTTCAGGTTGCCTTCGAACAGGCTGACCGCCGGTGCATGGCCGATGGCCACGAACACGCCGTCCACCTTCAAATGCGTTTCCTGGCCGGTCGCGACATGGCGCAGTTTCAGCCCCTCGACCGAAGGCGGCATCGGTGCCTTGCCCGGCCGCCCGGTAATCTCGTCGACCACCGTATCCCAGATGACGCGGACATTTTCCTTCTTGAGCAGACGCTCCCGCAGGATGCGCTCCGCGCGGAAATCGCTGCGCCGGTGGATGACCGTGACGCTCTTGGCCAGATTGGACAGATAAAGCGCCTCTTCCACGGCCGAATTGCCGCCGCCGACGACCGCCACATCCTTGCCGCGATAGAAGAAGCCGTCGCAGGTTGCGCAGGCCGAAACGCCAAAGCCCATGAAGGTCTGCTCGGTCGGGATGCCCAGCCATTTCGCCTGAGCGCCGGTGGCGATGATCAGCGCGTCGGCGGTGTAGAGCGTGCCGGAATCGCCCTTGGCGCGGAACGGCCGCGCATCCAGATCGACCTCGGTGATGATGTCGTTGACGATGTCGGTGCCGACGTTCTCGGCCTGCTTGAGCATCTCGCCCATCAGCCACGGCCCCTGGATCGGATCGCCGAAGCCGGGATAGTTTTCCACGTCGGTGGTGATCATCAACTGCCCGCCCTGCTCCAGGCCGGCGACCAGCATCGGCTTCAGCATGGCGCGCGCGGCGTAGATCGCCGCCGTGTAGCCGGCCGGGCCGGAACCGATGATAAGAACGGGCGCATGCTTGGTGTTCATGGAAGAGGCCTCTGCCGGGCAGCCGTTGACGGCGAAAAACGATTTTTGGTTTCAGCGGTAATGTAAGTGCTGCCCGCCATGCCAGCAAGCACGCTTGGTGCAGTGTCCCCGGAAAGCTGGCGACCCGGCTCTCAAAATCGCGTATCGGAGGGCTGGCGCGCGCCGCAAAGTGGTTTATTGACGAACTCGCGAAACAATCTTGCGCACGAAAACGGAAAGCCCCCATGCCGATCAAGGCCGATCTCGACGCCATCGACTGGAAAATCCTGCGCGAACTGCAAGCCGACGGGCGCATGACCAATGTGGAATTGTCGCATCGCGTCGGCATTTCCGCGCCGCCTTGCCTGCGGCGGGTCAAGCACCTGGAGGAAACGGGCGTCATCCGGGGCTATCGGGCGCTGCTCAATGCCCCGGCGCTGGGCATGGACGTGGTCGCGTTCTGCCTGGTTGGACTGCATCACCAATCGGACCCGGAGTTGAAAAGCTTCGCCGAACTGACGCGCGGCTGGCCGATCGTGCGCGATGCGTGGATGGTTTCGGGCGAATCCGACTTTTTGCTGCATTGCGTCGCCAGCGACTTGCGCGCTTTCCAGACCTTCGTCATCGAAGTCCTGACATCGGCGGCCAATGTCGACACGGTGCGCACCGCACTGACCATTCGCCAGGTCAAGGATGAAGGCCTGGTGGAAATCAAAAAGCCCTGAAAGCCCGCGCGCCGGTCCACAGTGGCCGGTCTTCGATCAGGATTTCCGCCACACCGCCTCATAGACGCCGCCGATACTCTCCGCCTCGCGGCGCAGCGGAAACATGGTTTTGACGCGGGCGAGCCCGTTTTCGCCATGGGCAGCCAGCAGACCCGTGTCCGCCAGATAGCGCCCGGCCGCCTCGCTCAACGCGGCACTGTCGCCAACGGGCGTCACCGCGCCGGTTTCGCCGTCGACGATCAGTTCGGAAAACGCCCCGACATCGGTCGCCACCACCGGCACGCCGCTGGCCATCGCCTCCAGCGGGGTCAGCCCGAAACCTTCCCAGCGCTGCGGCGCGACAAACAGCGAAAGCGCGCGATACCAGCGCTCGATGTCGGTATGCTCGCCCACGAACAGGATGTGATCTGCCAGACCCGCCTTTTCCACCCGGCCGCGCAGTTCCGCCTCATAGGCCTGATGCTGCTGGGTGGCGCGGCCGGCTATGACCGCCGACCATCCCGGATAGCGCGGCAGCAGATCGATCATGACGTCGACAAACAGATCAGTGCCCTTTTGATGCCGGACGCGGCCAAAGCAGCCGACATAGCGTTGCGCGGGATCGAGGCCGACGGACCGCACCGCCTCCGCCCTGTCCGCCGGCACATGGAAGCGCGCGGTATCGATGCCGTGCATGATGACGGTGTTCGGCACGAGCAGGTAAGACGCTGTCTTGCGGCTGGTGGCGATGACCGCATCCATCTGCCGGATCAGAAAGCGGGTCCAACCCGTGTGGTGGCGTTGCGAGGCCGAGGTAAAGACAAGCTTGAGCGGCATGCGCAGCACGCATTTCAGCACCAGCCCTGCCAGCATCTCGACGTTGCGGCGCGCATGCCAGATGCGCTTGCGCCCCGAAAGCGGCCGCTTCCACAGCAGCGGCAATTGCCACCAGCGCATTTTCGGCAAGGTGTCGGGCAGCCCCGGTCCGATCGTGGCTATCCCCGAATTGAGCGTCTGCAGCGGAACGAGTTGGATAATGGTGCTGGTGACGCCCGAGAGCCGCCGCTTCAGATTGGGAGCGACGACCTCGATCCGGCTCATGTCGACGGCGGCACGCCTCGCCGCCGAAACGGTCATGGCGTCACCGCGTGCGGACAGCGATCCATCGTTTCAGATGAACTGCACCTTGACGACCTCGTAGCCGCGCGCGCCGCCGGGCGCGTTGACCTCGACGGTGTCGCCCACTTCCTTGCCGATCAGCGCGCGCGCTATCGGCGAGGAAATGGAGATGCGGCCCAATTTCACGTCGGCTTCCTGGTCGCCGACGATCTTGTAGGTCTTCTTTTCTTCCGTATCCTCGTCAACGAGGGCGACGGTCGCGCCGAACTTGATCTTGTCGCCGCCAAGCTTGGAAATGTCGATGACCTCGGCCCGCGCGATAAAATCCTCGAGTTCGCCGACGCGGCCTTCATTCAGGCTCTGTTGTTCCTTGGCGGCATGATACTCGGCATTTTCTGAAAGATCGCCATGCGAGCGCGCCTCGGAGATCGCCTCGATGATGCGAGGCCGCTCCTCCTGCTGGCGCCAGCGCAGTTCTTCCTTCAGCGATTCGAATCCCTCGCCTGTCATCGGGACCTTATTCATGGCCTACCTTCCTGCCGCCCATTCTTTCCAGATGGGGTTGTCACACAAAAAGAAAACGGCCCGCCGGATCAAACCAACGAAACCGTCTCACCTCGGATTCAACCCAATATAGCTATGTTTGCCCGCTTTTCACGCCCAAAAAACATCTTCCCAAAAAATAAGTGCGGGTGGTCGCTTTAGCCTTTGAAAATCAACGCCGCACCGCCGGCAATAAGGGCAAAGCCCAGCGCATGGTTCCAGGTCAACGCCTCCTTCAGGTAGAACACCGAAAACACGGCGAACACCGAAAGCGTGATGACTTCCTGCATCGTCTTCAGTTCGGCGGCCGAATAGACGCTGCTGCCGATGCGGTTGGCCGGCACCGCCAGCCAGTATTCGAAAAAGGCGATCATCCAGCTGACGACGACCGCAAGATAGATCGGCGATGCCTTGTATTTCAGGTGGCCGTACCACGCGAATGTCATGAACACATTGGAAGCGACGAGCATCAGGATGGGCAGAACCTTGGGCGACAAAAGCACGGCCATATGCGAACCAGTTCCGTTGGATGAGGACACGCCATTTCACGGCAAGCCGGCGCGCTGTCAATCGGCGCGCCGCCGGCTCACCGAAGAATGCGTGACGTGCCCGGCAAATAGGCTATCATCCGCCAGGCAGTACGGAGAAGGACGGTGCAGCAGCGTCTCGAACGGGAATGGGAGCTTTCGATAGGGCCTGACACCGTGCGCCTGTTCATCCTCAAGGCGAAAGGCCTGACGGCCGCCGTCAACGAGGATTACGCCGACGGCGCCGAACACGAGGTCGAACTGGACGGCAACAGCCGCGACACGCATCATCATGGCGGCCTGGCGGAAGAAAAGTCCGAAAACCTGGCTGAAAAAGAACTGCGCGAACTCATCAGCGACCTCAATGTCGACGAAGCGGCCGAACTGATCGCGCTGGCCTGGGTCGGCCGGGGCGACTACGCCGCCTTAGAATGGGCCGACGCCCTTGCCGCCGCACGCGAGCGCCCGCGCCGCCGCACCGCGAAATACCTGCTCGGCCTGCCGCAACTTGCCGACTGGCTGGAAGAAGGGCTGGAAACGATTGGCGCTTGATTTTACGACCGACCCGGCCGCCTCGACAGGCGTTGACATAGAAGCCTTGTTCATCGGGAAGCTTGCTCCGCTCGGGCCGCAACGGGCACCGAGCGGCATCCGCAAGGCCAGGGCGGACGGACCGCAGGACGTCACCTCCGTCGGATTGCTGGGCGACCACCAGGGCGACACCAAAAGCCATGGCGGCCCTGAAAAAGCCCTGCATCACTATCCGCGCGACCACTATGCCGCTTGGGCAGCCGATGGCATCGAAGCGGTACCCGCCGCCTTCGGCGAAAACATCTCGACCTTCGGCCTGACGGAAGGCGACATCTGCATCGGCGACATCTATCGGCTTGGCAAAGCCGTGCTGCAGGTCAGCCAGGGACGCCAGCCCTGCTGGCGGCTGAACGCGCGTTTCGAGCGCCCCGACATGGCGTACCGCGTGCAAAAAACTGGCAGGACCGGTTGGTACTATCGCGTTCTCGGTGAGGGTACAGCCTCGGCCGGCGATGCGTTGACGCTGGAGGAGCGGCCGCAGCCGCACTGGCCGTTAACGCGCCTCATCGACCTGCTCTACACCCGTACGCTCGATCTGACCGCCCTTGCCGGTCTGGCCGCGATGCCCGAACTCGCCCCCTCCTGGCGCAACCTCGCGACACGCCGCCTCGAAACAGGATCAGTCGAGAACTGGGAAAAAAGGCTGCGCGGCCGCACCTGACACACGCCGTCATCGAACGTGATGGTGCCGCGCGGCAACCATTCCCCTAGGCGCGCCGTTGCGAAAAAATGACATCGTTCCGCGTTCTTTCCCTGCCGCTTTTGCTCGCCGCCGGTGTTTTTGCCGGAACCGCAGCGATGGCCGGAACCCCGAAACTGCCGCCGAAAGCGCCGATCCCTCAAATGAGCGAGCGTGCGGTCGAAACACCACTTCCAGACGAGAAGCCCATCGCGCCGTCAGAGGATGAAAAACAGGCCTTGCCCGTCGAAACAGGCGAAATTCCCGTTCCGCCGGCCAAACCTGCAGATGCCGTCGGCCCCGAAAAACCCACCGATGAGGCTAAAAAACCCGAAAAGAAGCCGATAGCGCCCGACCCACGTTCGACCGCCGCCCCGCTGATACCCATGCCAGACGAAGAAGTGGCCTGTCGGAAACGCTTGAATGCGCTCGGCGTGGAATTCGAGGACAAGAAGGCCGAAAGCGACCCGGTAATCGGCTGTTCAATTCCCTATCCGCTGACGGTCAGGACGCTGGGTCCGGCTATTGCTATCGCGCCGGAGGCCGAGATGAATTGCCAGATGGCGGAAGCGGCAGCGCGTTTCATGGCCGAAACGGTCACGCCAGCGGCAAAGACCCGGTTCGGCGCTGGCCTGAAATCGATAAATCAGGCATCCGCCTATGTCTGCCGGCCCCGCCATAACGGCCGGAAAATGTCGGAGCATGCCTTCGGCAACGCACTCGATATTGCAAGCGTCACGCTGACCGATGGTACGAAGATCGCGGTCGAGCCGTCGCCGCCTGAAAAAGAAGCGAAATTCCTGGACGAAGTGCGCAAGGCTGCATGCGGCCCGTTCAAGACCGTGCTCGGCCCCGGCAGCGATGCCGATCACGCCCTGCATTTCCATCTCGACCTCGAGCCGCGCCGCAACGGCGGCACCTTCTGCCAGTAGGTTGGTTGCCAGTAAGCCAGCCGCCGCAATTTAGCCGCAGCCATGAATTTCAGCGCTGATTTTTCCTTTACCCTTCGCGGGTAGACTCTGTTCCATCATGGGACAGGAAGATGGATCGATGGCAGGCAAGGCGCGACCGCGGCGCGGGCGAATGCTGGCCGCCGGCCTTTGCGGCCTGACGGCGTTGGCGGCGCTCGCCGCCTGCACGACCGGCAACGTGCTGACGCTGGAGCCGGCGGTGGATGTCGGCACGACGACGGCGGCCCTGCCGGCCTACCCGCAAGCGCAGACGGTGGCTCCCACCGATCCCTACATGACGGTCGCCTATCCACGCATGGACGATCCCACACTGCCCTCCGAGCCAATGGCCCCCGAGCCGATGGCCGCCGACGAAATCGACTGCCGCAACGACCTCAAGCGGCTGGGCGTCGTCTACACCGATGTCGAGTCGATCCACGGTGGCGGCCAATGCGGCATCGACAACCCGGTGAAAGTCAGCGCCATCGGCAGCGTCGCCATGAAACCGGCAGCGACGCTGACCTGCGACATGGCCGCCAGTTTCGCCAGATGGACGAAGAAGGAACTCGTTCCCTCGGCGCGCCTGCGGTATTTTTCGGGCGTCAAGGCGATCAACCAGGGATCGAGCTATTCCTGCCGCAAGATCGCCGGCGAACGCACCCTGTCCGAGCACGGCAAGGGCAACGCGCTCGACGTCATGAGCATCGAGTTGAACAATGGCGACACGATCGACGTGCGCAAGCCCGGCCTGTTTTCCTTCCGCCAGCGCGGCTTTCTCAACACCGTGCGCGCCGATGGCTGCGAATATTTCACCACCGTGCTTGGCCCCGGCTACAATTACGACCACCGCAACCATTTCCATTTCGACATCAAGAACCGCAAGAGCGGCTACCGCGCCTGCCGCTAGGCGGGCCTGAATTCATCGGGTTTTCATGGGCCGACGCAGTCTGAAACGGCGTACGATGATCTGGACGGCGGCATTTTGCGCCGCCTATGTCGCCATCGCCTATCTGGTTGCGCCGGAATTCTGGACCCTGCGCAGTTTCCTGCATGGTCCGCGGCCCTCGCAAATGCTGACGCGCACGCCGCAAGGCATCGCCGGCGACCCGATCAATGTCGGTCTCGTCGGCACCAAGGCGGAAGTCATCCATGCCTTTGGCGTTGCCAGATGGGACACCGCCGACGCGGTGACGCTGAGGACCGCCATCGAGATCGGCGAAAGCGTCCTGTTCGATCGTCCTTATCCGGATGCGCCGGTAAGCCGGTTGCTGTTCGAGGGCCGTCAGCAAGACCTCGCCTTCGAAAAACCTATCGGCAACAGCGCCGACCAGCGCCACCATGTGCGCCTGTGGCAGACCGCCGATGCCGGCGATGACGGGCGTCCGCTCTGGCTCGGCTCCACCAGTTTCGACCGTGGCGTCGGTCTCAGCCACGACACCGGCGCCATTACCCATCATATCGGCCCAGACATCGACGCCGAGCGCGACCTGCTGATGGCCGACCTGTCCGACGCAGGCATGCTGGTTTCGACGAGCGAGATCGAGGGCATCGGCCCGGCAAAAGCCGGCCGCAATGGCGGCGGCGACCCTTATTACACCGACGGCATGGCGCTGATCGGCCTGCTGCGGGCAAATTAGGTTTCGGTCGCGCTGCTCCTTTCGAAGGGGCACATGTAATGCTATTGACCGCCGATGCTTTATGTCGAAATCGCCATCGTGGTGGTCCTCATCTGCGTCAACGGCCTGCTGTCGATGTCGGAACTTGCCATCGTCTCGTCGCGGCCGGCAAGGCTCAAGGCGATGACCGACCGCGGCGTGAACGGCGCCGCGGTCGCGCTCGACCTTGGCTCCGACCCCGGCAAATTCCTATCCTCGGTGCAGATCGGCATCACGCTGGTCGGCGTCCTGTCGGGCGCGTTTTCCGGCGCAACGCTTGGCCTGAGGCTTTCCATCTTCCTGCGGTCGTTCGGTGTCAGCGACAGCGTCGCAGACCCGACCGGGGTCGGCATCGTCGTCGCCGTCATCACCTATTTCTCGCTGATCGCGGGTGAACTGGTACCCAAGCAGATCGCGCTGCGCGACCCCGAAAGGGTCGCATCCCGCGTCGCGCCGGCCATGGCGATGATCGCCAGGGTAGCCGCCCCGCTGGTGTGGCTGCTCGATATTTCCGGCCGGGGGCTTTTGTGGTTGCTCGGCCAGAGGGGCGAAAGCGAGGAAAAAGTCACCGATGAGGAAATCAAGATGCTGGTCGCAGAGGCCGAGCATCACGGCACCATCGAATCCGACGAGCGGCGCATGATTGCCGGCGTCATGCGGCTTGGCGACCGCGCGGTACGTGCGGTGATGACGCCGCGCACCGAGGTAGACTGGATCGATCTTGGCACGGACGAAGCCGCGACCCGCAAGCTGCTGATGGAAACCCAGCACTCGCGCCTGCCGGCCTCCGACGGCGGCGTCGACGCCATGGTCGGCGTGGTGCAGACCCGCGACCTCTTGGCAGCGGCCCTTGCAGGGCGCAGCTTCGACCTGCGCAGGCATGTCCGCGCCGCGCCCATCGTCCACGACCAGGCGGATGCGCTGGACGTGCTGGCCAAGCTCAAGGAAAGCGACGTGCCGATGGCGCTCGTCCATGACGAGTACGGCCATTTCGAAGGCATCGTCACCCCCGCCGATATTCTCGAAGCCATCACCGGCGTGTTCCGGGCCGATCTCGATGCCGGCGACGAGAAGGAAAACGCTGTCAAGCGCGAGGACGGCTCCTGGCTGCTCGCCGGCTACATGCAGGCCGACGAGATGGCCGACACGCTGGGCATCGATCTGCCGGAACACCGCGACTACGAAACGGTTGCCGGCTATGTGCTAGCGCACATGCACCATTTGCCCGCAACCGGCGAGACGGTCGACGCGCAAGGCTGGCGCTTCGAAGTGGTCGACCTGGACGGCCGCCGCATCGACAAGCTCATTGCCACCCGTATCGCCAGCGAGAACCGCGACGCCGGGCGGTAGGCAATAGAAAAGCGACCGTCATCCTCGGGCTTGTCCCGAGGATCTGCCGACTCGGAAAACTGGCAGCTATTTTTTCTTCAACGTGCGTAGATCCTCGGGACAAGCCCGAGGATGACGATGGGCGCGGCACTTTGACACCGATCCGAGGTGCCGTAGAACGCCCTTTCCAGATACAGGTCGGTCTGACGCTCAGGCGGCCTGCGCCGTGCGGGCGTCGTTGTCGCGCGCGGTCTTCAGGGCCTTGGCCCACCAAGCAAGCTGGTTCAGCATGGCGGTGGCGCTCTGGTTGAGATGCTCGATTTCCTCGAGCTTCTTGCCCTGCTGCAACACGGCGACGAAATCGGGCATCAGGATGTGGACGCCGGCGCGGGTCGGGGCCATCTGCATTTCGACCGCGTGCAGCCGAAGCTGCTCGATGGCGCGGGCGGCACCGACGCCGCCATAGCCGACGAAGGCCGCCGGCTTGTTGTTCCATTCGTTGTAGGCATAGTCGATCGCGTTCTTGAGAACCGCCGTCGGCCCGCGATTATATTCGGCGGTGATGAAGATATAGCCGTCGAGTTCGTCGACCTTTTTCTGCCAGCGCTGGGCTACTTCGTTCTGCGACGGCGCCCAGGCGGGCGAGGTCGCCTCTTCGAAGAAAGGCATCGGATAGTCGCGCAAATCCACCACCTCGAAATCGAGATCGGTGTGCGCCTTGGCGATGTTGGCGATCCATTCGGTTGGCTTGTCGGCGAACCGGCTTGCACGGGTCGAACCGACGATGATGCCGATCTTGGGCTTGGACATTCGAAGTCTCCTATTCGGGGTACTGGTATAGATTGGATACTGGCGCTATATAGGTGACTGGGAATTTTGAGCGCAAGGAGGCACCTTTTTGAAACCTAGGCACCTGCACAACACCGAAGACTGCCGCGCCGTTTCCGAAATCCTGCAACGGGTCGGCGACAAATGGACGGTTCTGGTCGTCGGCAAGCTTGGCGACGGCTCGATGCGCTTCAACGAACTGCGCGCCGCTGTCGGCGGTATTTCACAAAAAATGCTGACGACGACGCTGCGCGCCCTGGAGCGCGACGGCTTTGTCACGCGCACGGTTTTCCCGACGATTCCGCCGCGAGTCGATTATGAGCTGACCGATCTCGGCCATGAATTGCTGGTTCCCGTCAGCGCTTTGGGTGAATGGGCGCGCATCAACACGGCGCGCGTACGTGAAGCCAGGCAGCGCTTCGACGGTGCGGCGGCCGCGTAGGTCCGCTCAGTTTTCGGGCGGTACCGGCACCGGTTTGCCGTCCTTGTCCAGCGCCACCATGACGAAATCCGCATGGGTGACCTTTTCCATCAGATCGGAAAGGTAGCGCTGCGCCCACGCCTCCACCTTCAGCGTGATCGACGTGCGGCCGACGCGCTCGACATGCGTATAGATGCACAGCGTATCGCCGATCTTCATCGCCTTGGCGAAGGCCATTTCCTTGACCGCCGCCGTCACTACCCGGCCCCTCGCCCGCTCCGCCGCGCGGATGCCGCAGGCCAGATCCATCTGCGCCATCACCCAGCCGCCAAAAATGTCGCCGGCCGCATTGGCGTCGGAAGGCATGGCAAGCGTTCTCAGCGTCAGTTCGCCATGCGGCCTCCCGTCGGCATATCGGACCATTCGGCTTCCCCTCGACATCGGTGTTCCAACTACGGCGTACCGCCATGGCAGGAAGCCGTCAACGCGTTTGCCAGCCGTCGCTTTTTTCACAGAGAACGCCGGATGATGCAGCGACGCGGCCAAGGCGCGGTGGCTAGGGTGGCGGCAGGACTCGGGAGCGCCCCTCAATCATGCAGACCTATGATTTCATCGTCGTCGGCTCCGGCTCGGCTGGTTCGGTCGTGGCCGAGCGGCTGTCGGCATCCGGCCGCTTTTCCGTGCTCGTGCTGGAGGCCGGCGGCACAGACCGCCGCTTCTTCGTCCAGATGCCGCTCGGCTATGGAAAAACCTTCTTCGACCCCGCCGTGAACTGGAACTACAAGACCGAGCAGGACCCCGGCCTTGCCGGTAACGCCGATCACTGGCCGCGCGGAAAATTGCTGGGCGGCTCGAGTTCGATTAACGCCATGGTCTGGATCAGGGGCGCGCGCGACGATTTCGATGCTTGGGCGGCGGCCGGCAATCCGGGCTGGGGCTATGACGATGTGCTGCCGGCGTTCAAGGCGATCGAGGACAACCAGGCCGGTGCCGACCAATGGCGCGGAGGCGGCGGCCCGCTCCACGTCACCGACTGCACGGCTGCGGTCCACCCGCTGAGCAAGCTCTATCTGGCGGCGGCGCAGCAGGCCGGCCTGCCGCTCAACCCCGATTTCAACGGCGCTTCCCAGGAAGGCGTCGGCATCTACCAGATATCGACCCGCAACGGCCGTCGCATGTCGGCTGCGCGCGCCTTCCTGCGTCCGGCGATGAAGCGCGGGAACGTCCGCGTCGAGACGAACGCGCTGGCGACGAAAATCCTGTTTGAGGGGACTCGCGCGGTCGGCGTCGAATATGAGCAGAACGGCGAAACGAAAAGCGCCCGCGCCGGCCGCGAGATCATCGTCTCGGGCGGGTCGATCAACACGCCGCAATTGCTGCAACTTTCCGGCATCGGCCCGGCAGAACTGCTGCAAGGGTTGGGCATTCCCGTCGTCCACGCCAACCAAAATGTCGGCGCGAACCTTCAGGACCATGTCGGCACCAACTACACCTACAAGGGCCGCACGGCGACGCTGAACCAGATACTGCGGCCATGGTGGGGCAAGCTGGCGGTCGGCATGCAGTACCTTCTGCTGCGCTCCGGCCCGCTGTCGCTGTCGATGAACAATGCCGGCGGCTTCTTCCGCACCGATCCGGCGCTAGCGCGGCCGAACATGCAGCTTTACTTCCAGGCGTTTTCCACCGTCATCCCCAAGAGCGGCGAGCGCCCGATCCTGACCCCCGACCCATGGCCCGGCTTTTCCATCGGCCTGTCCAATTGCCGCCCGTCGAGCCGCGGCGAGATCATGATCCGCACGAATAATCCGCACGATTATCCCAAGATCGTCGCCAATGCCTACTCCACCGAGCATGACGTGGCCGAGATGCTGGCGGCGGTAAAATTCGTGCGGAAAATCGCCTCGATGCCGGCCATGGCGGAAAATATCGTCGAGGAAATTCTGCCAGGCCCTTCAATCACTTCGGACGCCGATTTGATTCAAGACTTCCGCCGCCGCTCGGGAACGGTCTATCACCCGGTCTCGACCTGCCGCATGGGGCCGGACGCTTCGCGCGCCGTGGTCGATCCGCGCCTGAAAGTGCACGGGCTTGCCGGCCTGCGCATCATCGACGCCTCGATCTTTCCGGACAATATCTCCGGCAACACCAACGCCGCGTCGATCATGACGGGCTGGAAAGGCGCGGAAATGGTTCTGGAGGATCAGACATGAAAATCACCGACGTAAAAACCTTCGTCGTCGGCAATCCGCCGCCCGGCATCGGCGGCAAATATTTCATCTTCGTCAGGCTCACCACCGATGGCGGCGTCGTCGGCTATGGCGAAGCCTACAACGCCACCTTCTCCGCCCATGTCACCGCCCGCATGATCGAGGATATGGCCGAGCGCTATCTGGTCGGCCGCGACCCGCACGACATCGAAAACCTGTTCCGCCGCTGCTATTCCTCCGGCTTCACCCAGCGCCCCGATGTTTCCGGTATGGGCTGCTTCTCCGCACTGGAAATCGCCTGCTGGGACATCATCGGCAAGGAAGCAGGCAAACCGGTCTACAAGTTGCTGGGCGGGCAGGTGCACGAGACGCTGCGCACCTACACCTATCTCTACCCGCACAGCGGCAGCGTCCATACCGAGGATGTTTCAGGCAAGAATGTCTACAACGACCCCGACCTCGCTGCCGAATGCGCGGTCCGCTACGTCGAGCAGGGTTTTACCGCCGTAAAGCTGGACCCCGCCGGTCCCTACACCGCCTTCGACGGCCACCAGCCGCGCCTTGCCGACATCGACCTGTCGGCGCGCATGATGAAGGCGATCCGCGAGGCGGTCGGCACCAGAGCCGACATCCTGTTCGGCACGCATGGCCAGTTCACGGCGTCGGGCGCGCTGCGCATGGCGGCGGCGATCGAACCCTATGATCCGCTATGGTTCGAGGAACCGGTGCCGCCGGACATGCCCGAAGTGATGGCGCAAGTGGCGCGCGGAACGCGCATCCCCATCGCCACCGGCGAACGGCTGACCACCAAATTCGAGTTCGCCCGCATCATCGAGAACCGCGCGGCGGCGATTCTGCAGCCCGACCTAGGCCGCTCCGGCGGCATACTGGAGACGAAGAAGATCGCGGCGATGGCCGAGGCCTACCACATCCAGATCGCCCCGCACTGCTATTGCGGCCCGATCGTCGGCGCCGCCAACATCCAGCTTGCGGTGACGCTGCCGAATTTCCTCATCCTGGAATCGCTGAAGCAATGGGACGGCTTCCACGCTACGCTGCTCAGAAAAAAAATCGAATGGCAGGACGGTAACGTCATCCCGTCGAAGGAGCCCGGCATCGGCGTCGAACTGAACGAGGCGGTCTGCGAGGCGCATCCCTATGACGGCAAGGCGCTGCATCTGGAGATGATGCAGGACCCGCTGATGCCGTGATGGGTAGGCGGTGAAATACCCGACCACCGTCATCCCGGAAGCCAGCGTCGGAGCGTAGCGACGACGCGGCTGTCCGGAACCCATGCCGTTACCTGTTAATGTCGAGGCATGGATTCCCGACACGCTCCACTCCCTACGGTCGCTCACGCGGCCGGGAATGACGGGAAATGTATCTGCAAATCAACGGGCTACATAAAGCACAGGAATCAACACTTCAGCGTCAGCGCACCCGGCAGAATCTCGAACGTCGCCGGAATGCGTCCCGGCGATTCCCCGTCTATGTCGACCAGCGCGCTGTCCCCATCCCCCACCGGTTCGACAACCACCTTTCGCCCGCGCAGGATGGTGATGGAAGGATGGTTGCGATGCCGCCCGCCATAGAGCAGGCGGATATCCTGGATCAGCTTCAGCTTGCTGGCCGCGCGCAGGATGACGATGTCGAACTGGCCGTCGTCGAGTGCTGCATCCGGCGCGATCATCATGCCACCGCCGAAGAAGCGGCCATTGGCGACCGCCACCAGCGCCATTTTCGCCTCGACCGGCTCGCCGTCATCGATGGTGATGCGCACGTTCTGGAAACGGTAGCGGATGAACTCGAACACGGTCCGCCAGAAGAACAGCGCCTTGGCGGAAAACCTGCCCTTGCGCTTGTCGGCGTTGACGGCGCGGTCGGTTGCGCCGGAAAGCCCGAGGCTGGCAATGTTGATGAAATGCCGGCTGGCCAGCGCGCCGTCGTCGCTGACATAGGAGATGCGGCCGGCATCGATCCGGCGGCCCTTCGCTTCGGCGATCTGCTTGAGCGAGGCTTCGAGATCGCCAGACAGGCCAAGGCCACGCGCGAAATCGATGCCGGTGCCGCAGGGCAACAAGGCCAATGCCGCCGTGCCCCGGCCTTCAATCGACGCCTGCAGCAACCCGTCCGCCGCTTCGCTGGCGGTGCCGTCGCCGCCGGCCGCAATGACCAGGTCGAATCCTTCGGCCGAAAGATCGAAAGCCAGCCGGGCGGCGTCGCCCGAGCCTTGCGTCTCATGCAGTTCGAACGCACCGAAATGCCGGGTGAGCGCGGCAGCCACTTCCGGCCAGTTTCGCTTCAGCCCGCCGCCCCCGGCGACGGGATTCAAGATCACGCCTACCTTCAAGCAAGAGCCCTTCCCCGAATCCGGCTGCTGGCCATTGAAGCGTGGCCACGGCGCGCCCGCAAGCACAAATCGTACGCAGCCAGAGGCAATGCTCTTGCCTTTGTTCTTGGTCCAGCCATCCGCCCGCTTCACAGAAATGGACAAATCTGGCATAGCGCGGATTGCGCACCGTGCGCATTGGAAAGCGACCACCTTGCACCCCCTCTTCGAAGTCGTCGGCTCGATTGCAGCCGTCATAACCACGCTCGCATGGCTGCCGCAGATCGTGAAAATTCTGCGCGAACGCCAGGCACGCGATATCTCGCTGGTCACTACCGCAGCACTCGCCACCGGTGTCTTCCTGTGGATCGTCTACGGCCTTGCCATCGGCTCGCTGCCGGTAGTCCTCTCCAACGCGGTAACGTTCCTGTTCATCGTCGTGATCGTCGGCCTGAAACTGCGCTTCGGCTGAGAACGGCGAACGGGCTCCTGACAACCTTCTGTCAGGATGTGCCATGGGCGGCCGCGCCGGACCCGATGCCCACTTTCCATTTCGGCGGACTCCACCCATATTCAGGCCATGGCCAAATCTCCCGATACCAAAACGCCGGCGAACGACGACCGCGCAGCTTCGCCCAAGCGGCGCAGCACGATGACGGATTTCCACGACGCGTCCGAACCGCTGGAGCGCAAGGGTTTCGCCGAAGCCCCGCAAGCGGAATTTTCGGGCACGCCGCTGTCGGGATCGATCGCCGATTGGGCTGAGCAGATAGAACGGGAAGCGGAGAGCGAGGGCCGCGCGCCCAAGGCAGACACCGGCAAATCGCCAAAGCCCTCTAAAAAAGTTCCTGAACGCTCCGCCTCTCCCTCCCGTAGCTCTCGCGGCACTTCGATGGGCGGGGCGGCGTCGGCGCGGGAACGCACCGCTGCCGGCCTCAATCCTGTCGCCGGCCTCGATATTTCCCTGGAGGATGCCGAGACCATGGCCTCCGGCGGCGTCACCGCCACCGTGGCGGCGCTGTCGGCGCTGATCGAATCAGGCAACCCGCTGCACAAGGACGGCGTGTTGTGGACACCGCACCGGCCTGCCCGCCCCGAGAAATCCGAAGGCGGCATCGCCATCAAGATGGTGTCCGACTTCGAGCCCGCCGGCGACCAGCCGACCGCGATCAAGGATCTGGTCGAAGGCATTGCCAATGACGACCGCACCCAGGTGCTGCTCGGCGTCACCGGCTCCGGCAAGACCTTCACCATGGCCAAGGTGATCGAGGAAACGCAGCGCCCGGCGCTGATCCTCGCGCCCAACAAGACGCTGGCCGCGCAGCTTTATGCCGAGTTCAAGAAATTCTTCCCGGAAAACGCGGTCGAGTATTTCGTCTCCTACTACGACTATTACCAGCCGGAAGCCTACGTCCCGCGCACCGACACGTTCATCGAAAAGGAAAGCTCGATCAACGAGCAGATCGACCGCATGCGCCACTCGGCGACGCGCTCGCTGCTGGAGCGCGACGACGTCATCATCGTCGCTTCGGTGTCGTGCATCTACGGTATCGGCTCGGTCGAAACCTATACGGCGATGACCTTCCAGATGCAGATCGGCGACCGGCTCGACCAGCGCGCGCTGCTCGCCGACCTCGTCGCCCAGCAATACAAGCGGCAGGATATCAACTTCGTACGCGGCTCGTTCCGCGTACGCGGCGACACCATCGAAATCTTCCCGGCCCACTTGGAAGACCGCGCCTGGCGTATCTCGCTGTTCGGCGACGAGATCGAGTCCATCATCGAGTTCGACCCGCTGACCGGCCAGAAAACCGGCGAACTGAAAAGCGTGAAAATCTATGCCAATTCGCACTATGTGACGCCGCGCCCGACCTTGAATCAGGCCACCAAGTCGATCAAGGCAGAGCTGAAGCAGCGCCTGCAAGAGCTTGAAAAGGCTGGCCGCCTGCTGGAAGCGCAGCGGCTGGAGCAGCGCACCCGCTTCGACCTGGAAATGCTGGAAGCGACCGGCTCCTGCGCCGGCATCGAGAACTATTCGCGCTATCTCACCGGCCGTTCGCCGGGCGATCCGCCGCCGACGTTGTTCGAGTACATTCCCGACAACGCGCTGGTCTTCGTCGACGAAAGCCACGTCACCATCCCGCAGATCGGCGGCATGTATCGCGGCGACTTTCGGCGCAAGGCGACGCTGGCCGAATACGGCTTCCGCTTGCCCTCCTGCATGGACAACCGCCCGCTGCGCTTCGAGGAGTGGGATGCCATGCGCCCGCTTTCGGTGGCGGTTTCGGCCACGCCCGGCGGCTGGGAGATGGAACAGGCCGGCGGCGTCTTCGCCGAGCAGGTCATCCGCCCGACCGGCCTGATCGACCCACCGGTCGAAGTGCGCCCCGCCAAGGCGCAGGTCGACGACGTGGTCGGCGAAATCCGTGAAACGACGGCCAAGGGCTATCGCACGCTGGTGACGGTGCTGACCAAGCGCATGGCCGAGGACCTGACCGAATATCTGCACGAGCAGGGCGTGCGCGTGCGCTACATGCACTCCGATATCGACACGCTGGAGCGCATCGAAATTTTACGCGACTTGAGATTAGGCGCGTTTGACGTGCTGGTCGGCATCAATCTTTTACGCGAGGGGCTGGATATTCCCGAATGCGGCTTCGTCGCCATTCTCGACGCCGACAAGGAAGGGTTTTTGCGCTCCGAAACCTCGCTGATCCAGACCATCGGCCGCGCCGCCAGAAACGTCGACGGCAAGGTCATCCTCTACGCCGACAAGGTCACCGGTTCGATGGAGCGGGCGATGGCGGAAACCAACCGCCGCCGCGAAAAGCAGGTCGAATGGAACACCGCCAACGGCATCACGCCGGAATCGGTCAAGTCGCGCATCTCCGACATTCTGGATTCGGTTTACGAGAAGGACCATGTCCGCGCCGACATCTCGCAGTTCACCGACAGCGCCGGCGCGATGATGGGCAACAATCTGAAAGCCCATCTGGAGGCGATGGAAAAGCAGATGCGTGATGCCGCCACCAATCTCGACTTCGAGAAGGCAGCCCGCATCCGCGACGAGATCAAGCGACTGCGCGAGATGGAAATGGCCATTTCCGACGACCCGCTGGCCAAATACGCCGATATGGAAAGCCCGGTGTCGGGCCGTGAAAAAGGCAAGCACAACAAGGGCCGCGCCATCCACAAGGCGGTAGACGACAACGCGCCATCGCCGCAGGAAGCGCGCACGAAACAACGCGCCGCTACCGGCAGGTCCCTGTTCGCCAAGCCCGATCTCGACAATATGGGCCCGGGCACGGACATGCCAACGCCGGCCGGCGCGGTTTCACGCTCGCTGTTCAAGAAGCAATCGGCCAGCGAAGCGCATGGCTCGGATTTCGGGATTCCCGAGGGAGGCAAAAGCCTCTTCAAGAAAAATTCGCTGGATGAGATGACCGTGCGCCGCACGGAAAAGCCGGTCGAAGGCGTAAAGCCGGCCAAGCCGGAAGACGTCAAGCCGATCGTGCGCCAGCGCGTCGGTGCCGGATCCTATGAGAATCCGGGCGAGGCAGCGCGGCAGAAACGCCGCCCCGGCAAGACCGGCCGTCCGGGGAAGTAGGTTTTTGGGCAAACGCACCCGCGGGAAAATCCCGGCGGGTGCGAAAAACAGCTCAGCTTACGAAGAAATTCTGCGTGCCGTGCGCCTCGATGGCCTCGGCCAGCCGGCCGAGCGCGTGGACATAGGCGGCGGTGCGCGCCGAAATCCCCTTTTCGCGCGACAGGTCCCAGACGGCGCGGCCTTCCCGCTCCATGATGGTGCGCAGACGGTCGTGAATTTCCTCTAGCGTCCAGTAGAAGCCCTGACGGTTCTGCACCCATTCGAAATAGGAAACGGTCACGCCTCCGGCATTCGCCAAAATGTCCGGCAGCACGACGACGCCCTTCTTGGCGAGGATATCGTCCGCCTCCGAGGTTAGCGGGCCGTTGGCCAGTTCGAGGATCAGCTTGGCCTTCACCGTACCGGCATTGCCTTCATGGATCATGTTTTCCAGCGCGGCGGGCACCAGGAGATCGCAATCGACGCCGACCAGCGTGCCGGCGGCCAGATGCTCGTGGCCGCCCTGCCCGATGGTCGAGACGACCGAGCGTCCTTGCGCCTTGGCTTCCAGCAACAGGTCGATGTGAAGCCCGACGGGTGAATACACGCCGCCCTCCGAATCCGAGACGGCGACGATCTTGTGCCCGTCCGCGACCAGCAGGCGGGCCATATGCTGCCCCGCATTGCCGAAGCCCTGAATGGCAGCGCGCATATTGTCGCCAAGGCCGAGATCGCTGGCCAGATGGCGCACCAGGTAATAGCCGCCGCGCGCCGTGGCGTCGCCGCGGCCGAGCGAACCGCCGAGCGCAATCGGCTTGCCGGTAATGACGGCCGGCGAAGACTGGCCGACGATCTGCGAATATTCGTCTTCCATCCAACCCATGATCATCGCGTTGGTGTAGACGTCGGGCGCGGGAATATCGCGATCCGGGCCGATGATGCGCGAGAAAGCCTGGATATAGGAACGCGACAGCCGCTCCAGTTCAGCCTTGGAAAGCTGGCGAGGGTCGACCTGTACGGCGCCCTTGCCGCCGCCATAGGGCAGGTTCATCACCGCGCATTTGAAGGTCATCCAGAACGCCAGCGTCTCGACCTCGTCTTCGGTGGCGTCCGGATGAAAGCGGATGCCGCCCTTGGTCGGGCCGCGCGTGTCATCATAGCGGCAGCGCCAGGCGATGAAGGATTTACGCGATCCGTCATCCATGCGGATCATCAGCCGCACTTTGGTCGTTTCTCGCGGGTATTTCAGTTTCTCGATCACATCCGCGTCGATATTGAGATGTGCGGCGGCCTCGTCCAACCGGACAAGCGCGTGGTCGAGAAGACTGACTTCTGTCATGGAACCCTCTGAGAATGAGTGTGGGATACGGGCCTGCATAATTTGTAGGCCCCGCATGCGCAATGGTTAAAACGGCATAGAGCGCTCGAACCAGACGCATCCGACCCAATGCCGGACCAAAAAATCTCCTGCGTTGTAGGAACGCGCCGCCTCCGTCCGTCCTTGGCATGTCATGTAGATTTGGAGGACACAGCAATGAACGACACGATAAGGCAAGCCGACCAGCCAGCCCCCGCGAAAGTGCTTGGCGGCATGACGCCCTATATTTCGGTGAGCGGCGCGCTGAAGGCCGCCGAATTCTACGGCAAGGCTTTCGGCGCTGAAACCGTCTTCATGTTTCCGCCCGACGAGCAGGGACGCACCATGCACGTCCATCTCCATGTCAACGGTTCCACGCTGATGCTGTCGGACGGCTACCCCGAGCACGGCCACCCGGCGCTGAAACCGCAAGGCTATACGCTGCAACTGCATCTCAAGGAGAGCGAGATCGACCGCTGGTGGAAGCGCGCCATCGATGCCGGCTGCGAAGTGACGACGCCGCTCGCCATCATGTTCTGGGGTGACCGCTGGGGTTCGCTGCGCGATCCGTTCGGCGTCGACTGGGCCATGAACGCCCCCCTGAATGCCGCCTGAAACCCAACCGAAGGAGACAACAATGGCCTATGTCGATGGTTTCGTCGTTCCCGTTTCGAAGGCAAAGCTCGATGCCTACAAGGATCTCGCCCATCTGGCCGGCACGGTCTGGAAGGAACATGGCGCACTGGCTTATGTGGAATGCATCGGCGACGATGTTCCCTATGGCGAACTGACCTCGTTTCCGCGTTCCGTGCAGGCCAAGGACGACGAGGTCGTCGCCTTTTCCTGGATCGTCTACGAATCGCGTGAGAGCCGCGACGCCGTCATGGCCAAGGTCATGGCCGATCCCCGCATGCAGCCCGGCATGGAAAACATGCCGTTCGACGGCAAGCGCATGATCTTCGGCGGCTTCAAGCCGTTCATGGGGCTGTAGCGGACGGCAGCCCTCACCCCAGCCGGTCGATCAACGGTTTCAGCTTGTCGCCATAGCGTTTCCAGAGATCGACCGAGCCCTGATACATCGGCTGGCGCACTTGCGCCGCCGACGCGGTGCGTACCGCGCGATCGCTTTCGTGGAAATTCAGGCAGGCATCGCTCCACGGCAGGCCGAGATAGGCGATCAGCGCGCGCGTCTGCCCTTCCTGGTCGGCAACGAAATCCTCGTAGCGCACATCGTGCACCACGCCCGGCAGCACGGCATGCCAATGCGCCATCATGTCCGCATAGATATTGTGGAAATCGGCCAGTTCGCCAAGATCGTAGCTGTAGAGATGGCCGTCGCCACGGAAGAACGTCTTGTAGATCGACAGGCACGTCGCCACCGGGTTACGCGCGCAATGGACGATCCTGGCCTTGGGCAGCATCATATGAAGGAAGCCGATCAGCAGGAAGTTGCCCGGCATCTTGTCGGTCACGTGCCTGTAGCCGGGATAGCGCTTGTGCAGCATGTCGAGATAGTCATGGCCCGCGTCCGAGAAGACCTTGTCGGGCAGGTCTCGGATGCCGGCCGGGAAGCCGCCCTTCATGTCGAGCGGAAATCCCTTGCCCACCGCCGTCTTCAGGATGGTCAACTCGCCCGCGCCGAACACCTGCGGATGGCTGGCGATGATCTGCTCGACCAGCGTCGTGCCTGAACGCGGCATGCCGACGACAAAGATCGGCGTATCGTCGCTGATCGCGCTCGGCTGGTGCTTTTCGAAGAACGCGGCGTCGAAGGTTTTTTTCATCGCGGCAAATTCGGCGCGCGTCCTGTCGCCGTCATAGGTTATGCCCTGGCGGCGGATCGTATTGGCCTCGGCGAAATAATCGAAAGCGCGCTCATAGGCCTTCAGATCGTCGTTGCGCTTGCCCAGCCCGAAGGAAAGCTGCATCCGGTCGAAACTGCCGGTCTCGACCTGCCCATGCAGCGCCTGGACGGCGGCAAGTTCGGCATCGGCTTCGCGCTGGCGGCTAACCTGGCTCAACATCAGCCACGACTTGGCCTGCTTTGGCGCAACCGCCAGCGCGCGCCGCAACATTTCCGCCGCCTCTGTCAGGTCGCCCTTCTCCATCAGCCCGACGCCAAGCCCGTGCAGCACTTCGGCATCATTCGGGCGGATCGACAGCGCCTCGCGAAAGACGGCGATAGCCTCGCCCAGCCGGCCAAGTTCCTGCAACGTCTCGGCCAACCCGACGCGCGCGCGCATATAAAAGGGATTGCGCCCCATCGTGCCGCGAAACGTCTCTTCCGCCGCTAAAAACTGCCCCATGTCCTTTTGCAGGAAGCCGAGATTGTCACGCCCCGCCGCATGGTCCGGCTTGAGCGCCACCGCCTTGCGGAAATGCTCGAGCGCCGCCTGGCCGTGGCCGAGATCGCGAAGCACGGTGCCGAAATTGTTCAGGAAATCGGGACTCTTCGGCTCCGCCCTGATTGACCTCTCGATCAGCGGAAGACCTTCCTGGCTCCGGCCGCCCTGATGCAGCAGAAGGCCGAGGAAATGCAGCGCCGCCGCATGATCACCCTTGGCCGAAAGCACCTGCCGGTAGAGCGCCTCGGCCTCCTGTACCCTGCCTGCCTGATGGTGCATCAGGGCCTGGCGGACATGCTGATCCAGATTGCCGCGCGGCGGCTGGCCGGAACCCGATCCGCCGCCTGCCTTGGCCCCGTCCCGTCGTCTCAATGCCCTGTTGATGATGAACCTGCCATTTCTTGCCGTTTGCCAAGCGTAATAATGGGCCGGTCCCTTCAGCGCAACCACACCGGCGCGATCACGACACTGTCACAAGTCGATCCCAATCGGTTCTTTCCAACCGTGGCCATATGTCGGAAAAGGAGTGCACAGGTCGCTCGCGGCCGTGCTCCCACCAACAGACAGGGACAAAACCATGCAAATCGGAATGATCGGGCTTGGCAGGATGGGCGCGAACATGGTGCGCCGGCTGCTGCGCGACGGCCATGAATGCGTCGTCTACGACATCAATGCGGCCGCCGTGGCGGCACTCGCCAAGGAAGGCGCGGTTGCCGCCGCCTCGATGGAAGAGTTCGTGCAGAAGCTGAAAAAGCCGCGCAGCGCCTGGCTGATGCTGCCGGCCGCCATCACCGGGCAGAATGTCGATCGCCTCGCCGCCTTGATGGAGAAGGGCGACATCATCGTCGACGGCGGCAACTCGAACTACCGCGACGCCGTCGACCAGGCGGCAAAGCTGGACCCCAAGGGCATCAATTATGTCGATGTCGGCACCAGCGGCGGCGTCTGGGGTCTGGATCGCGGCTACTGCCTGATGATCGGCGGGCCGAAAACGGCGGTACAGCATCTGGATCCGGTATTCGCCACCCTCGCCCCTGATCCGGACACGGCGGCTGGCTCGGCTGGAACCGGTGCAGGCACCGCCCCGCTCGGCTATCTGCATTGCGGCCCGAGCGGTGCCGGCCACTTCGTGAAAATGGTCCATAACGGCATCGAATATGGCGTCATGGCCGCTTATGCGGAAGGCCTGAACATCCTGAAATCCGCCAATGCCGGCGCTGAAACGCGCACCGCCGATGCCGAAACGACGCCGCTGGAAGAGCCGCAATACTACAAGTTCGACATCGACCTCGCTGCCGTCGCCGAAGTCTGGCGGCATGGCAGCGTCATCGGCTCATGGCTGCTCGACCTGACGGCGGGCGCGCTGAAGGAAGATTCCGCCCTGACGAAATTCGGCGGGCGGGTGTCGGATTCGGGCGAAGGCCGCTGGACGCTGAAGGCCGCGATCGACACCGGCGTACCCGCGCCGGTGCTGGCGTCGGCCCTGTTCGACCGTTTCGCCTCGCGCGGCGAATCCGAATTCGCCGACAAGATGCTGTCGGCCATGCGCTTCGCCTTCGGCGGGCATGTGGAAAAGCCAAAGGACGCAAAATAGGCACGGGTGCCGGCCCCTCGGTGTTTGCCTGCACCCATGCTTTGGCGCCAGTTGGCCGATGACCTTTCGGCCAGCCGGCTATAGAGGTAGCTTGCGGGCATTCGTCCCGATGCACGCCACAGGTGCGCGCTATCTTGCAAGTCTCACATTTCCGTGTCATAAATTTCGCGTTCGGGCATTTGCGGACCCGGAGACTGGAACGTTTGGCGCGACCTTTCCCCGATATTGTGAATCTCTGACGGCCCCGTTTTTTGGCGGGGGGTTTTAACGTGCGCGAATGCATGACCGCCAATGCAACTACCGGAACCTGCTACCGGCGACAGGCGGCGGCAGGAGCAATGACTGAACGGGTGAAGGAGTTTCCCCAAATGGCCCAGACCGGCACCGTTAAATTCTTCAACGCCACAAAAGGCTTCGGATTCATCACGCCAGACGACGGCGCCAAGGATGTGTTCGTCCACATCTCGGCAATCGAAGCCTCCGGCCTGCGCACGCTGGTCGACGGCCAGAAGGTAACCTTCGACGTCGAGCCCGATCGCATGGGCAAGGGTCCGAAGGCGGTAAATCTGCGCGCGGAATAATCGATCGTCCCGATTGCGATCCCACGAATTTGAAGGCGCGATGGCCCTCCATCGCGCCTTTTTCGTTGGAGCGCCGTGCGTCCGATTGGACGCATAAAGGACGCTCCAGCACGATGATGGAGCATCGGAACAATCCGAAAACCGTCGCCACTTTTCGGTCCGATGCTCTGGAGCGTTTCATGCCGGACGCCCAAAGATTTTGCTTGCCGATAGCCGGAAAATAAAGGACAAATTTCCGCATAGGGCATGAGATTGCCCAAGATGGACCTGTCGGGATCAGAGGAGATTCCCATGCCGCAGACCGGCACCGTCAAATTCTTCAATCACGCCAAAGGCTTCGGCTTCATCACGCCGGATGACGGGGAAAAGGACGTATTCGTCCACATATCTGCCGTGCAGGCATCGGGGCTTCCCGGACTTGAGGACGGACAAAAGGTGACGTTCGACACCGAGCCGGACAAGCGCGGCAAAGGCCCCAAGGCGGTCAACCTCACCATCGGCTGACGAGCCATTTTAAAGTTGGATACCTTTTTGGGCCGATGCCCTTTGCGATCGGGTGTTTTGGCGCAAGCGCCGGTCTGTTCAGCCACCGTTCAGCCACGGAATTGTAGTTATCTGCTTCAGAACGGCCCCGCGACCCTCGACCGCGACCGAGCCGACACGAAGGAGATCGTCATGAACAGGATTTTCAAGACCACGATTTTGTCCGCCGCCGTTGCCGCAATGACGCTGGCGGCCCTGCCCGCGGCCAATGCCAGCGACTGGCGGCATCGGCATAACCACCGTTCCGGCGACGCCGTTGCGGCCGGCGTGCTAGGCCTTGCAGCCGGCGCCCTGATCGGCGGCGCGCTCGCCAATCCCGGCCCTGCCTATGATGACGGCTATTACGGCGACGACTATTACGAACAGCGCCGTTACGTGCGAGTGCGCCCACGGGTCATTTACCGGAGCGACTATGCCGGGGAGCCGTGGACGCGCGAATGGGTGCGCTATTGCTCGAACCGCTATCGCAGCTTCGACGCGCGCAGCGGCACCTTCGTCGGCTATGACGGGCAGGAACATTTCTGCACCGCCAACTGACAGCGTCCCGGCACAGGCTTCATCTCGATAAAGCGCCGTCGTGTCCCCACGGCAGCGCGCACCTTGCCGGTAAGACGCCGCCGGCCCACCGCCGTCATCCTCGGTCTTGTGCCGAGGATCTGCAGCTCCTACTCAAATGGCTGAAAATAAATAATTATTCTGCGACGTGCGCAGATGCTTGGGACAAGCCCAAGCATGACGGGAAGGAGGTCGCCGCTCCACCTGATGGTGGCGCTTTTCGCCCTCTAAAGTGTGTAAACTCTCACACCAGAAAAGGATTCATACGCCGTTCGTCACCAAAACGGCCACCCGGCCCATGGCCGCACAGGAAGCCGATGTCGTCGCCGAGTGGCAGCAGCTTTTCCTTGATCGAGTGGATGAGCGCGGCGTGGTCGCCGCCCGGCAGATCGGTGCGCCCGACCGAGCCGCGAAACAGCACGTCGCCGACATGGGCGAATTTGGCGGCACGGTTATAGAAAACCACATGGCCCGGCGCATGGCCCGGACAATGAAGCACCTCGAACACATGCTGGCCGAAAGAAACGACATCCCCTTCGGCAAGGAACCGGGCAGGCACGCAATTGCGCACCGCTCCGGTCAGGCCAAAGCGCTGCGCCTGGGCTTCGAGATTGGACAGCAGCGGCAGGTCGGCCTCGTGCGGACCGACGATGTCGACGCCGAGCGCATCCTTCAACGCCATGGCGCCGCCCGCATGATCGATATGGCCATGCGTGATCCAGATGGCCTCCGCCGTGATGCCGTTCTCCTTGAGCGCCGCAAGGATGTTCTCCACGTCGCCGCCGGGATCGACCACGACGCCGACCTTGTCGTCTGAATCGAACAGGATCGCACAATTCTGCTGGAAGGGCGTCACCGGGACGATGATGGCGTTGAGTTGGCCCATGGCTTTTCTTCCGTCGTCATTTTCAACAAAATGGGCGGCCGAAGCCGCCCATCAAGGTTTGAACGTAAAGCGTCCTAAAAATCTACTTCTTCATCGCATTCATGACGGCACCGACGATACCGGTCAGGATCGCGCCGCCGCCAACGCCGCCAACGATATTGTTGAGGTTGAGCGCGCTGCCCACCCCTTCCACGGCTGCAGAAGCCGCAGCAGGATCGATGCCGCCACCAAGCAGGCTGCCGAGAATAGCCGCGCCGCCGACGCCGCCGATCGCGCCGCTAAGAAGTTTGGGAAGCTGGCCCATCGCCGCCTGCTTGACCGCCGCTCCGACGGCCTGCCCGCCTATGATACCTGTAACTACCTGAACAATGATCGGAAGAAGTGTTTCCATAATTGTTAGTCCCTCTCTAGCCAGCCTCAAGGCCACCGCATCATCAGGCGCGAATTCGGCGAAAGTCAAATGCACAAATGCTGAAATAAAAGGGGCGGCTCGAAAACCGCCCCTGTTGCACAGAAAACTGGCGTTTCAGCTATTCCGCGGCAATCGCATGCTTGGGCTGTACGGCCGCCGAATAGGCCTCCATCAACGATTTGGCGATCTCGCCGACCTCGAATCGGTACGGGCCGATCTCGGCAACTGGCGTCACTTCGGCCGCCGTCCCGGTCAGGAAGCACTGCTCGAAACCTTCCAGTTCCTCCGGCAGGATGGCGCGTTCGATCACTTCCAGGCCGCGGTCTTTGGCCAGGCCGATGACGGTGCGGCGCGTGATGCCGTCGAGGAAACAGTCGGGCGTCGGCGTATGGATCTTGCCGTCCTTGACGAAGAAGATGTTGGCGCCCGTCGCTTCCGCGACCCGGCCGCGCCAGTCGAGCATCATCGCGTCGGCATAGCCCTTGGCCTCGGCGGCGTGCTTGGAGATGGTGCAGATCATGTAGAGACCGGCAGCCTTGGCTTTCGAGGGAATGGTGCGCGGATCGGGCCGGCAATATTCGGCGATGTCGAGGCGGATGCCCTTCAGCTTCTGCGCCGGATCGAAATAGCTCGGCCATTGCCAGATAGCGATGGCCAGGTTGATGCGGCTGTTTTGTGCGGCAACGCCCATCTGCTCGCTCCCACGCCAGGCGATCGGGCGGACATAGCCGTCCTTGAAACCCTGCTTCTTCAGCAGCGCCCGGCAGGCGTCGTCGATCTCGGCGACCGAGTAAGGGATTTTGAAGCCGAGGATGCGCGCCGATTCATGCAGCCGCTCGGTGTGCTCCGTCAGCTTGAAGATTTCGCCGCCGTAAGCCCGTTCGCCCTCGAACACGGAACTGGCATAGTGAAGACCGTGGGTCAGCACATGAACCTTCGCGTCGGCCCATTTGACGAATTCACCATTCATCCAGATATAGCCGTCAAGCTGGTCGAAGGGAACGGATGCCATGCTAACCTCCTGCGGGCGCTGCCCGCCTTCCTCTTAGGGTTGAAACTCTCTTTTTCGTCCGCGATAAGCGCCGAAACCATGAAATTAGGCCGATAACCGAAGTGTGGCAAACTCAGGAAGTTTCGGAAAAACCGCCTTACTATGTCTTTTCGTTCGCTATCGGCCCAAAAGCTTGCCAAAAATTATCAGCCGCCTAAAACTATGTCAATAGTGCTGACATATTTATGGGACCCAACTCAGGACAGCCATGCCCGAAACCAGCCACCCCAGTTCCGCAGCGATCAAGGCCGCGATCGGTAACGAGGACGGCATCGACTTCGCCCTCATCGAGCTGTTCTTTTTCGCCTATCGCGATTTCACGTCGGACCCGGACGTGATCCTGGCCGACTACGATTTCGGCCGCGCCCATCACCGGGTGCTGCATTTCGTCAATCGCCGACCGGGCCTGACGGTCGCGGAATTGCTCGACGTCCTGAAAATCACCAAGCAGTCGCTGGCGCGCGTGCTCAAGCAGTTGATCGACACCGACCATATCGTGCAGGTGCAGGGGCCGCGCGACCGCCGCCAGCGCGAACTCTATCCGACCGAGAAGGGGCGCAAGCTGGCCTTGGCCTTGGCAAGACCACAGTCAAGCCGTATCCATGCAGCACTGGAAGGACTGGGACAATCCGATCGCGCTTCGATCGAGCATTTCCTGAAGGGAATGGTCAATCCGGAACTCCGGGCGCAGATCGACATTGTGCCCGCAAACACGTCAGGATGCAGCCATGGAGACGAATGACACCCTGGATCGATCGGCGGCGCCCGATGACGATGCACCGCATCTGCTGGTGATCGACGACGATACCCGCATCCGCAACCTGCTGAAGCAATTTTTGAGCGAAAACGGCTTCCGCGTCACGGTCGCCGGCAATGCGGACGAAGCCAGGCGCAAATTGCGCGGGCTGGATTTCGACCTCCTGGTGCTGGATGTGATGATGCCGGGCGAAAACGGCGTCGAACTCACGAAATCGCTGCGGGCGGAAAAGGACGTGCCTATCCTGATGCTGACCGCGCTGTCGGAGACCGACAGCCGCGTAACCGGCCTTTCCGCCGGCGCGGACGACTATCTGCCAAAGCCGTTCGACCCGCGCGAATTGATCCTGCGCGTCAACAACATCCTGCGGCGTGGCGGGCCGCCTTCCTCGACCAAGCTCGAGCAACTGGTCTTCGGCCCCTACACGTTCCAGCTCGCCAAGCGCGAATTGAAGCGCGGCGGCGAGGTTCTCAAGCTGACCGACCGCGAACAGGAAATCCTGGCCATATTCGCCGCGCGCGCCGGCGAAACCATTCCGCGCCATGAACTGGTCGGCGACGATTCGGAGGTCGGCGAGCGCACGATCGACGTCCAGATCAACCGCCTGCGCCGCAAGATCGAGCGTGACCCCGCCAATCCTGTCTGGCTGCAGACCGTTCGCGGTATCGGCTATCGCCTGAGTGTGGAATAGAATGCAGCCGGCCGGCCTTTCCCCGACGGCCGAAGGCGAGTCGTAGCCCATGGCGACCAGTGAGTTGGAGCGGCCGGGAAACAGCACGCCGCCCACGCATCACCGACGGCTTCCAAGACCGTTCCGCCGCGGCTGGCACCGCTTCTGGCGGCTTGTCTCGCTCTACATGCCCAAGCGGCTCTATGCCCGCTCGCTGATCATCGTCATCGCGCCGATGTTCCTGCTGCAATCGGTCGTCGCCTTCGTCTTCATGGAGCGCAACTGGCAGACCGTGACGCTGCTTTTGTCGCAATCGGTCGTGCGTGACATCGCCGCCATCGTCGACCTGGTCGAGACCTATCCGCACGACCTCGACTATGCCAACATCATCCGCATCGCGCAGGACCGGATGCAGTTGAAAGTCGATCTCCTGCCGCCGGACCCGCTGCCGCCGCCCGGGCCAAAACCGTTCTTTTCCATCCTGGACGAGCCGCTGTCGTCGGAAATAACCCGCCAGATCAACCGGCCCTTCTGGATCGACACGGTCGGCAACTCCAACATCATCGAAGTCCGCGTCCAACTGGAAAACAAGGTGTTGCGCGTCTTCGTGCGCCGCAGCCAGGCCTATGCCTCGAACATGCAGGTCTTCCTGCTGTGGATGGTCGGCACCTCAGTCGTGCTGCTGATGATCGCCATTCCCTTCCTGCGCAACCAGATCAGGCCGATCCTGACGCTGGCCGCCGCCGCCGAAAGTTTCGGCAAAGGGCAGCCGATGCCGCGCGATTTCCGGCCGCGCGGCGCCGAGGAGGTACGCCGGGCCGGGTTTGCCTTCATCCAGATGCGCGAGCGCATCGAGCGGCAGATCGAGCAGCGCACAGCCATGCTGACCGGCGTAAGCCACGATTTGAGAACCATTCTCACCCGTTTCAAGCTTCAACTGGCGCTGGCCGGCGGCAGGAAGGCCGACATCGAGGCGCTGAACCAGGATATCGACGACATGCAGTCGATGCTGGAAGGCTATCTGGCGTTCGCGCGCGGCGAAGCAGCCGAAGACACCGGGCATTTCGATCTCAACGCCTGTTTCCAGAAACTGGCCGAGGAAGCAGCGCTTCGCCGCCGCAAGCTTTCAACGAAGATGGAGGGCAACAGCGACGTGCAGGTGCGGCCAAACGCTTTCGCGCGCCTTTTGTCCAATGTCGTGGGCAACGCCTTCCGCTATGCCAAGGCAGTCGAGATTTACGCCGTCCATCGGCGCGGCATGCTGACCATCACCATCGATGACGACGGCCCCGGCATTCCGCTGGCCAAGCGCGAGGAGGTGTTCAAGCCCTTCGTGCGTCTGGACGAGGCCCGAAACCTCGATGCCAGCGGCACCGGGCTTGGCCTGGCCATTGCCCGCGACATTGCCCGCAGCCATGGCGGCGACGTGACGCTGGACGAAAGCCCGCTCGGCGGTCTGCGCGCCGTGATCAAGATACCGGCCTGACGACAATCAGAGCATCGGACCGAAAAGTGGATCCGGTTTTCGGGTTATTCCGATGCTCAATCAAAGTGCTTGGAAACTTAGAACAGCCGGCCGCCGTCCGGCACTTTACGCTCGATGGCGCCGAGCACGACGGCCCCCTCATCATCGGGAAAGCCCAGCGTCAGCACTTCCGACATGAACGGCCCGATCTGGCGCGGGGGGAAATTCACCACGGCAAACACTTGTCTGCCGACCAGCGTCTCGGGCGCATAATATTTGGTGATCTGCGCCGACGACTTCTTCACCCCGATAACCGGGCCGAAATCGATCTTCAGCTTGATCGCCGGCTTGCGGGCTTCGGGAAACGGTTCGGCTTCCACGATCGTGCCGGCGCGGATATCGACCTTGTCGAAATCCGAAAAACCGATCTCGGGCTTGCGGGCGCTGTTCGAACTCATCGTGTTTCAGGCATTGCCGAGTGTTTCGAACAGAACGCCGGCCAGCGCATCCTTGGCGGACGTTCCCGACCAGACGACGAACTGGAACGCCTGGAAATAGCACTCGCAGGCTTCCAGCGCCGACGACAGCAGCACCTCGACCTGCTGGCTCGACGGCTCGACGCCGCCGGCAAGCAGCAGCGACTGCCGGAACATGATCGCGCCTTCCTGCTCCCACAGGTCGAAATGGCCAAACAGCATCTGCTCGTTGATCAGCGACAATAGCCGCATCACTTCCAGCGCACGGCTCTCGGGAACCTTGATGTCGAAGGCGCAGGCCAGGTGCAGCGCCTCGAAATCCTCCATCCACGAAAAGGAGACCTGATATTCGGCCCAGCTTCCGACAACCGATATGGAAATCTCGTCGTCGCCGGCGCGCTCGAACGACCAGTCGTTGTTGTGCGCCACCTGCTCGATCACGTCGACCGGATGGATGTCGCGCGAGACTTCGAGTTCGAGAAGTTCCATGAATGCTTCCTGTCGTTCTTGAACGTCACCGCGCGCTCCGCGCAACGCACACGAACAAATCTTGTCTTGAACCCAGACGATCAGGATTGCTCGACACAAAACCCCGGCCCCATCGCCCGCTGCCTGACTCGTTTCCGAATCATGCAACAAATTCAGTCTATTGATCGGGAGTCGCGTGACCAGCCTATTTTTTCACACCGCGTCATTCGCATGTGGAAAGTCGCTGTCACGCAGATTCATGCAATGCCGGTAAGGGATTCACGGCAAAGCGCTTTTTCAAGGTCTGGCTTTGTGGAAAAGTTTAACGTTTATTTTTTGGCAGGACGCTTCGGCGAAGCCTCCGGGGCATCAGAAACGGCTGCAAGCCGTGCCTCAAGCGCCTCGATGCGGGCGCTAAGCCGCGCATTTTCGTCGCGCGCCTTCGCCGCCATGTCGCGTGCGGCCTCGAATTCCTCGCGCTGAACGACATCCATCGTGTTCAAAATGCGCTCCGCCTGCCCGCGAAAAGCCGTCTCGACCTCGCGCCGCACCCCTTGCGCGGCACCGGCGGCATCGGTCATCAACTTGGCGAATTCATCAAGAATGCGGTTCGGTCCGTTCGACATGGCATCACCTCGCTTGGTCCGATTGACGTAGTTGCCTGCGAGATGGATTGCAAGAACTCCTCGCCTTGACCATGCCGAATCCCTGCCGCATGTTCCGGCGCGAAACAAGATCGCAATCCGGAGAACCCTGTTGAGCGACTATCTGCTCCTGCCGCTTGCGGCCCTGCCCTTTCCCAATATCGACCCCGTCATCGTCCATCTCGGGCCGCTGGCGATCCACTGGTATGGTGTCGGCTACATCGTCGGCATCCTGTTCGCATGGTGGTACGCAAAGCGCCTCGTCACCAATCCGAAATTGTGGGCGAACGGCGTCCTGCCGATGAAACCCATGGACCTTGACGATTTCATCGTCTGGGCGGCCATCGGCGTGGTGCTGGGCGGGCGCACCGGCTACGTGCTTTTCTATGATCTGCCGCGCTACATCGCCAACCCGCTCGACATCTTCGCGGTCTGGCAGGGCGGCATGTCGTTCCACGGCGGTCTTTTGGGCACCGTCTTGGCCATGGTGCTGTTTGCGCGGTCGCGAAAAATCCACACATGGTCGCTGCTCGACGTCGTCGCCGCCGGCGTGCCGGTCGGGCTTGGCCTGGTGCGGCTGGCCAACTTCATCAACTCCGAGCTTTGGGGAAGGCTTTCCGATGCCCCCTGGGCGGTGGTCTTTCCCAATGGCGGGCCTTTTGCGCGCCACCCCAGCCAGATCTACGAAGCCTTGCTCGAAGGGTTGGTGCTGTTTCTGGTGCTGCGCTTCCTTACCCATTCTCGCCTGAAGCTGAAGACGCCGCGCTTCGTCGGCGGTGCCTTCATCTGTGGCTACGGTCTGTCGCGCATCTTCGTGGAATTCTTCCGCGAGCCCGACCAGCAGATCGGCTATCTGCTCGGCACCGGCTGGCTGACCATGGGCATGGTTCTGTCCCTGCCGATGGTGCTGTTCGGCATCTGGTGCATGACCACCGCCAAGCCTGCGGCTGCCCCCCGGCAGGCATGACGCGTCTCAAGCAGCGTATCGTCGAGCTGATTTCGGCGCTGGGACCGATCCCCGTCAGCGAATACATGGCGCTTTGCCTGTTCGATCCGCGCGATGGCTACTACACCACGCGCGAACCGTTCGGCACCGAAGGGGATTTCATCACGGCCCCCGAAATCAGCCAGATGTTCGGCGAACTGGTGGCGGTATGGCTGTACCAGACATGGCAGACCATCGGCTGCCCGATGCCGGTCACCCTCGCCGAAATCGGGCCCGGACGCGGCACGCTGATGAAGGACATGCTGCGTACGCTGTCCCGGCTCGATCCCGCCTTCACCAAGGCCGCTTCTTTTGCCATGATCGAAACCAGCCCGCGCCTGACCGAAATCCAGAAGAAGACGCTGGAAGGTTCGGCCGCAACGCCCGATTGGTACGAAACCGTCGATGCCCTGCCAAAAGCGCCACTGCTCATCGTCGGCAACGAATTGTTCGACGCGGTTCCGATCCGCCAGTTCGTGCGCACGCAAAAAGGCTGGCGCGAGCGCATGATCGGCCTCGACGACGAGGAAAAGCTGGCCTTCTTCGCGGGTGCGGCCTCGCTCGACCCGTCGCTACTGCCCGATGGCGCGGCCGATGCGAGCCAAGGCGCCATCGTCGAGCTTGCACCGGCCCGCTCGGCGCTGATGACGACCATTACGCAGCGCATAGAAGACAATGGCGGCGCGGGCCTGTTCATCGACTACGGCTATCTGAACCCCGGCGTCGGCGACACACTGCAAGCCTTGCGCCAGCACCGGCATGAAGACGTTCTTGCCAGTCCGGGCGAAGCCGACCTGACCTCCCACGTCGATTTCGCCGCCCTGGCCTCCATCGCACGCACGCACGGGCTCGATGCGCACCTGACGACGCAAGGCGCATTGTTGGTCGGCATGGGCCTGCTTGAGCGAGCGGGGCGTCTCGGCGCGAAGGCCGATGCGGCGGGTCGCGAAAAGCTGGCGCAAGAGGTCGAACGCCTCGCCGGGCCGCAAGCCATGGGCGAGCTTTTCAAGGTTCTGGCAATCCTGCCGGCAGGCTCCAGCGTACCCTTCCCGTTATAATCATTGATTTTTTCCCGGCACTAGAGCGACAGCGCGCTTGCCTAGCCCAGACTGGCCGGCCAAACTTCGCTTGACGAAACAGGCGGCGGAGACAACAAAGCGGCAATGCTGAATCAGAACAAGCCGGAACCGATCCGCTCATCCCTGCTTGACGAGGCGAAGGGCCGTGGCATTCGTCACGGTTACTTCACGCGGGTTGGCGGCGTCTCCGAAGGCATCTACCAAGGCCTCAACATCGGCACAGGCTCCAGCGACGACCAAACGCTGGTGGCGGAAAACCGACGCCGCGTGGCCGAATGGATGGGCGTCGCGCCCAGCCACTTCCTGACCGCCCACCAGTTCCACTCGCCCGACGTAATCGTTGCGCGTGAACCCTTTGCCGGGCCGCGCCCCAAGGCCGACGCCATCGTCACCGACCGGCCGGGCATCGCGGTCGGCGCTTCGACCGCCGATTGCGGACCGGTGTTGTTTGCTGATGCAACAGCCCGCATCATTGGCGCCGCCCATGCCGGCTGGAAGGGCGCGTTCACCGGCGTGCTGGAAAACACCATTGCCGCCATGGAAGGCCTTGGCGCACGGCGCGACAGCATCGTTGCCGTGCTCGGCCCCTCCATCGGCCCGAAAAACTACGAGGTCGGACCGGAATTCGTCGCCCGTTTCATCGAGGCGGATGCGGAAAACGCCCGTTATTTCACCCCCTCGGCAAAACCCGGCCATTCGATGTTCGACCTCAACCTCTATACGGTCGACCGTCTGGCGAAGGCGGGCGTGCAGGCGCAGGGGCTTGGCCGCTGCACCTATGCCGAGGAAGACCTTTTTTACTCCTATCGGCGCGGGACACATCGCGGCGAGCCGGATTACGGGCGGCAGGTTTCCGTCATCGTTTTGGAGAAAGAATAATGGCCCTGCATTTCGAGCGCTCCGAATTCGACGCCCGGCGCGACCGGCTGATGATCGAAATGGCCGACAAGAAGCTCGACGCCGTGCTGCTGTTTGCGCAGGAAAGCATGTACTGGCTGACCGGCTACGACACGTTCGGCTTCTGTTTCTTCCAAAGCCTGGTGGTCAAGGCGGACGGCTCGATGGTGCTGCTCACCCGCTCGGCAGATTTGCGCCAGGCGCGCCAGACCTCGATCATCGAGAACATCGTCCTGTGGACCGACCGCGACGGCGCAAATCCGGCCATCGACCTGCGCAACCTGCTCAACGATCTCGACCTGCTCGGCAAGCGCATCGGCGTGGAATACGATACCCACGGGCTGACCGCCTTCAACGGCCGTCGCCTCGATGAGCATTTGCAGACATTCGGGCAGATCGCGGATGCTTCCGGCATCGTCAACCGGCTGCGCCTGTTCAAGAGTCCGGCCGAAGTCGCCAAGGCGGAGAAAGCGGCTAGCCTCTCCGACGACGCGCTGGACGCGGCCTTGCCGCTCATCAAGCAGGGCGGCGACGAGGCCGCCATCCTCGCCGCGTTGCAGGGCACGATCCTTGCCGGCGGCGGCGACTACCCGGCCAACGAGTTCATCGTCGGTTCGGGCGCCGACGCACTGCTCTGCCGCTACAAATCCGGCCGCCGCAAGCTCAACAAGAACGACCAGTTGACGCTGGAATGGGCCGGTGTCTTCAACCACTATCATGCCCCGATGATGCGCACGATTTTGACCGGCAAGGTCTCCAAGCGCCATCAGGAATTGTTCGACGCCGCCCGCGCCGCTTTGCTTGCGGTGGAGAAGGCAATGACGCCCGGCAACACTTTCGGCGACGTTTTCGACGCGCATGCGCGCGCGCTCGAGGCGCACGGTCTGACCAAGCACCGGCTGAACGCCTGCGGTTACTCGGTCGGAGCCCGCTTCACGCCGTCCTGGATGGACATGCCGATGTTCTACCAGGGCAATCCCGAGCCGATTGCCCCGAACATGACCCTGTTCGCGCATATGATCATCATGGACTCCGAGACGGAAACGGCAATGACGCTCGGCCGCACCTATCTGACGACGGAAACACAGCCGAAGCCGCTGTCGCGCCATGATCTCGACTTGATCGTGCAGTGAACCCGTGGGGAATTCGCGAAAGGGCAAGACAGCGCCAAGGAGTTTTCGGCCAATGAGGCGACCGCATTCGACAGCCCTGTTGTTGCTGATGGCAGCCGTCCTTTGCGGCTGCACCCGCGCCAATGAAGTCCTCGACCCGTCGGCGATCAAACCGGCGACGCAGGCAACGTCAGCCGTTCAAGGCAACGATCTTTCGGTTCCGGCCACGCCGCCGCCCACCTCGACGGTTTCGCCGGCGCAAAGCGCCGCCGCTCTCGCCAGGACCCGGCTGCAGATCGCGCCGATCGTCGGCGCGACGGTCGAGGCCGCCACCCCGCTGACGGAAAGGCTGGCCCTGCGCGCGCGCGAACGCGGCATCACGCTGGCCGGCAGCGCCGGAGGGCAAGCGCCAACCCTCATGCTCAAGGGCTATTTCTCGGTCGTGTCGGAAGGATCGGACACCACTGTCATCTATGTCTGGGACGTCTATGATCCAGCCGGCAACCGCCTGCACCGCATCAATGGCCAGCAGAAGGCGCCTTCCGTGAAGGGAGCCGAAGGCTGGCCGGCCGTTCCGCCCACAACCATGCAGGCCGTCGCCGACTCGACGGTCGAGCAGCTTGCCGCGTGGATCTCCAGCCGTGCCGGTCAGGAGACGTCTTCCAACTAATCCACCGCGAATCCCCTTGGGATAACGGTTTTTTTGAGATAGCCGGCTGAATCCGGCTCTCAACCCTTGCAATACCGGACAAGGCGACTAAAAGCCCGATAAAATCCCTTCCAGGAACGACGAATGAAACTCTTCGCGGGCAATTCCAACAGAGTGCTGGCCGAAGCAGTCGCCCGCTATCTCAACATTCCTCTCGGCAAGGCCAGTGTCCGGCGTTTCGCTGACGAGGAAATCTTCGTGGAAATCCAGGAAAACGTGCGCGGCGAGGATGTCTTCATCCTCCAGTCGACGTCTTTCCCGACCAACGATCACCTGATGGAAATGCTCATCATGATCGATGCCTTCATGCGCTCCTCGGCAAGGCGCATCACGGCGGTGATTCCCTATTTCGGCTATGCCAGGCAGGACCGCCGCGCTTCCGGCCGCACGCCCATCTCGGCCAAGCTGGTCGCCAACATGATTGCCCGCGCCGGCGCCAACCGCGTCATGACGCTCGACCTGCATGCCGGGCAGATACAGGGCTTCTTCGATATCCCGACCGACAATCTGTTTTCCGTGCCGGTCATGGCCCGCGACGTGAAGGCGAAATACAAGCAGATCCACAACGTCATGGTGGTGTCGCCCGACGTTGGCGGCGTGGTTCGCGCCCGCGCGCTGGCCAAGCGCATCGACGGCCAGCTTGCCATCGTCGACAAGCGGCGCGAACGGCCGGGCGAATCGGAAGTCATGAACGTCATCGGCGCGGTCGACGGCAAGGATTGCCTGCTGTTCGACGACATCGTCGATTCGGGCGGCACGCTGTGCAACGCCGCCGACGCGCTGCTGGAAAAGGGCGCCTCGAGCGTTACCGCTTATATCACCCATGGCGTGCTTTCGGGCGGCGCGGTCGCCCGCATCGCCGGCTCCAGATTGCAGGAACTGGTCATCACCGATTCCATTCGGCCGAGCCAGGCCGTGCTCGACGCCGCCAATATCCGCGTCGTGTCCATCTCCGACCTCCTCGGCGAAGCGATTTCACGCACGGCAACCGAAGAATCCGTCTCCAGCCTGTTCGATTGAACCGTTTCGGTCAGGCCGCATCGCGCGCTCCGCGCAGATAGCTGCGCGGCGATGTGCCCAGCATGCGCTTGAACATCGTGGTGAAGGCCGGCACGCTGTCATAGCCGAGATCGAACGCCACGCGGGTGATCGGTTCGCCGGCCGCCAGCCGCGGCAGCGCCGCGAACAGGCACGCCTGCTGACGCCAGGTCGACAGCGACAAACCCGTCTGGCGATGGAACAGCCGCGTAAACGACCGGCGGCTCATGCCAGCCATGTCCGCCCATTCGTCGATGGTCGCATGCGGCGACGGGGCCGCGATGAAGCGCCGGCACAGCGAAACCAGCCTGGCATCCGTGGGAAATGGTAGGCCCAGCGGCATTTCCGGCAGGTTCGGGATTTCATGCAGCAAGAGGCTCATCAGCAAGCCGGTCCGGCCTTCCAGCGGCTGATCGACAGGCAGCAGCACAGCCTCCGCAATGAGGCTGCGCATCAGGTCGGTTACGCCGACCACGCGCACCATGAGCGGCAGGCCGTCAACGGCGCCGGGAGCCACATAGATGGAACGCATGCTGATGGCTCCGAGCATGTCGACCGAATGCGTAGTCCCTGCCGGAATCCACATCGCATGGTCGGGAGGCACCATCCAGCGGCCAATCCGCGTCTGCACCAGGACAACGCCCGTCGGCGCATAGAGAAGCTGGCCGCGGCTGTGGCGATGCTCGGGTACATGGTAGCCGTTCGGATATTCGGTCGGCAGGGCCACGATGGGGCCGCGAATCCGCTCGAGCCATTCCAGCCTCTCGCGATGCCATCGCTCCAGATCGGCGGCGGCGATGTCCGGCATGGAATTCAGCTTAGAGTGCTTCATGGTCGCAAAGTAGCATATCGGATGGCCCACACGCGAAACTATTGGACCAAACCACGAAAGAAGTCGTCACTCAACAGGATTATAAGCGCGCTGCATCATGCCTCATTGCCATGATCGGGAGTTTGCCTTGACCGACGCCACCGCCACACCAAGCAGCCACGCCCCGGCACGGGTGACGGCGCTGTCCGTCATTCTGGCGGTGAGCCTTTGTCACGGCATCAACGACATCATGCAGTCGCTGCTGTCGGCCATCTATCCGCTGCTGAAAGACAATTACGGCCTCGACTTCTGGCAGATCGGCCTGTTGACCTTCACCTTCCAGATGACGGCGTCGATGCTGCAGCCGGTGGTCGGCATCGTGACCGACAAGAAGCCGATGCCCTATTCGTTGCCCTACGGCATGGCCTCGTCGCTGATCGGCCTGGTCGTTCTTGCCTATGCCGGGCACTATTGGCTACTTTTGGTCGGCGCTTCATTCATCGGCATCGGCTCGGCCGTGTTCCACCCCGAATCCTCGCGCATCGCGCGGCTGGCGTCGGGCGGCAAGCACGGCCTCGCCCAGTCCTTGTTCCAGGTCGGCGGCAATGCCGGCCAGGCGGCGGGGCCGCTGCTCGCCGCCTTCATCGTCGTTCCCTTCGGCCAGACCAGCATCGCCTGGTTCGCCTTCGGATCGTTGATCGGCATCCTCGTCCTGTGGCGTGTCAGCGGCTGGTACGCACGCTTGCGCACGGCCATGAAGAACAGCAAGGCCGCAGCCTTCGTCTCGCCCTTCTCAAGAAGCAGAGTGGGCTGGGCATTGGCTGTCCTGACCCTTCTGGTGCTTACCAAGAACGCCTATATCGCCAGCCTGACCAGTTACTACACCTTCTACGTCATCGAACGGTTCGGCGTCTCGATGCAGATGTCCCAGATCCTGCTGTTCGTATTCATGGGCGCTTCGGCGCTGGGCATCCTGCTCGGCGGTCCCTTCGGCGACCGCTACGGGCAAAAGGCGATGATCTGGTTTTCGATCGTCGGCGTGCTGCCGTTCACGCTGGCCCTGCCCTATGCGAATTTCGAATGGACCGTCATCCTGACCATCCTGATCGGGCTCATCATGTCGTCCGCCTTCTCCAACATCGTGGTGTTCGCGCAGGAATTGGTGCCCGGTCGCGTCGGCATGATCGGCGGCATCTTCTTCGGTCTCGCCTTCGGGGTCGGCGGCATCGCGGCGGCGCTGCTCGGCATCGTGGCCGACATGAAAGGCATCGACTTCGTCTTCCGGATCTGTTCCTACCTACCCTTCCTCGGCCTGCTGACGATCTTCCTACCCAACATGAAGGACGCAAAAACGACCGCCTGATGCACCGTGCAGGCCGCGCTTGCACCGCAACCGGCCTTCCGTTATAGAACCGCCACCCGCATAGACACCCTTGGAGGCAATGCGGGGGAATGTCGCCCGGTGCATGATCTTTCATGTGCATGATCCGTCATGCCGAACCGTGGCGGCTTTCGACGTTTCCGGCTCCGGTCCGCCGCCCGAAAACGCTCCAAATAACCTTGAAAGGAAATGCCATGAGCCAAGCCGCTTCTTATGAGCTCAAGGCCGAAGCACGCGAACAGGTCGGTAAGGGGTCCGCCCGTGCAGTTCGTCGCGACGGTAAAGTACCAGCAGTCATCTATGGCGACAAGCAGCCTCCCCTGGCGATCGCCCTGTCCTACAAGGACGTCTACTACAAGATCCACGGTGGCGCCTTCCTGACCACGATTGCCACGATCGATGTCGACGGCAAGAAGATTCAGGTTCTGCCCAAGGACTACCAGCTCGATCCTGTCCGGGACTTCCCGATGCATGTCGACTTCCTGCGCGTCGGCAAGAACACCCTCGTCAACGTCAACGTGCCGGTCCGCTTCATCAACGAAGAGAAGTCGCCCGGTATCAAGCGCGGCGGCGTGCTCAACGTGGTGCGCCACGAGGTCGAGTTCAATTGCCCGGCCGACGCTATCCCCGACTTCATCACCGTTGACCTCGATGGAACGGAGATCGGTATATCGCTGCACATTTCTTCCGTGAAGCTGCCTGCGAACATGAAGCCGGTGATTTCGGATCGCGACTTCACCATCGCGACCATTACCGGATCGTCGGCGCAGAAGTCCGGAGCGGATGAAGCAGCCGATGCGGCAGTCGCTGCCGCCGCCACTGCCGAGTCGGCAGCGGAAAAAGAAGCGAAATAACCTCGTCGCCCGGAGACGACGATGCTGCTTTTCGCAGGACTCGGCAATCCGGGCGCGCAATACGCCAACAACCGGCACAATGCCGGCTTCATGGCGGCGGACGCTATCGCCCGCCGCCATTCCTTTTCGCCCTGGTCGAAGAAATTCCGCGGCCTGATCGCCGAGGGCAATCTCGGCGGCGAAAAGATCATCCTCATCAAGCCGCAGACCTTCATGAACCTTTCCGGCCAGTCGGTCGGCGAGGCGCTGCGCTTCTACAAGCTCGACCCGTCCGCCGTGACGGTCTTTTATGACGAGATCGACCTTGCCGCCGGCAAGCTGCGCGTCAAGGTCGGCGGCGGCCCCGGCGGCCACAACGGCATCCGCTCCATCGACCAGCATATCGGCAAGGAGTACCGCCGCGTGCGCATCGGCGTCGGCCATCCGGGCGTCAAGGAAATGGTGCAGGGCCATGTGCTCGGCGATTTCGCCAAGGCCGACCGCGAATGGCTGGAGGTGCTGCTCGACGCCATCGCAGACGACGCCCCGCTGCTCGCCAAGGGCGACGACAACGGCTACATGAACCGCGTGACGCTCGCGCTCCGCGACAAGCTCCAGCCGACCGGCACGCACGACACGCCGCCGCCGAAGGCGCCGAAACCGGCCAAGCCCGCCGGCGCTCAAAGCCATATCCGTCAGGCGCGCCCTTCGCAGCCGCCGGCCAAGCTGCCGGAAAGCGGACCGATGGCCGCCATGCTGAAAAAACTGTTCGGCAACAAGGAATGACCGGGCGGGTCGAAGGGGTTGACGATGGTCGGCCCTTTCGCCCATAGCCTGATCCAAATTATCGCTTTCCGTTAGGACCATAGACCATGGGTTTCAAATGCGGCATCGTTGGGTTGCCCAACGTCGGCAAGTCCACGCTGTTCAATGCGCTGACCAGGACGGCGGCGGCGCAGGCCGCCAACTATCCTTTCTGCACTATCGAGCCGAACACCGGCGAGGTCGCGGTGCCCGATCCGCGCCTGAAGAAGCTGGCTGAAACCGGCAAGTCGAAAGAAATCATCCCGACCCGCATCTCCTTCGTCGATATCGCCGGGCTGGTGCGCGGCGCTTCCAAGGGCGAAGGGCTGGGCAACCAGTTCCTCGCCAACATCCGCGAAGTGGACGCCATCGTCCACGTGCTGCGCTGCTTCGAGGATGACGACATCACCCATGTCGAGGGCAAGATCGATCCGGTCGCCGACGCCGAGACCGTCGAGACCGAACTGATGCTGTCCGATCTCGAAAGCCTGGAGCGGCGCATCGTGCAGTTCCGCAAGCGCGCCGCCAGCAAGGACAAGGAAGCGCTGACCGTCCTGCCGGTCATGGAGCAGGCCCTGGCGCTGCTGAACGACGGCAAGCCGGCCCGCGTCATGCTGAAGGACATCGCGCCGGAAGACCTCGCGATCCTGCGCGAGCTGAACCTCCTGACCTCGCATCCCGTTCTCTATGTCTGCAACGTCTCGGAGGCGGACGCCGCCACCGGCAACGAGCACACGCGCGCCGTCGAGCAGATGGCGACGGCACAGGGCGCCGGCACCGTGATCATCTCGGCCGCCATCGAGGCCGAAGTGGCGCAGCTTCCCGACGATGAGGCGCAGGAATTCCTGGCCGATCTCGGCCTGGAAGAACCGGGCCTCGACAGGCTGATCCGAGAGGGCTACGCCCTGCTCCATTTGATCACCTATTTCACCGTCGGTCCCAAGGAAACGCGCGCCTGGACAATCGAGCGCGGCACCAAGGCGCCACAGGCGGCGGGCGTCATCCACACCGATTTCGAGCGCGGCTTCATCCGCGCCCAGACCATCGCCTATGACGACTTCACCACGCTCGGCGGCGAAGTCGCCGCAAAGGAGGCCGGAAAGGCGCGCGACGAAGGCAAGGAATATGTCGTGCAGGATGGCGACGTGCTGCTGTTCAGGTTCAACACCTGATTTTTTCGCGTTTTCTCGCCGAAAGGCCCGAAAACGGTAAGGCCGGCGCGCTGGCCGGCCTCGGTGCCTCACCCTGCGCGTACATCCGGCGTCAGGGGAAGCAGATACGCCATCATGAACGATTTGCCAGAGAAGGCAAGCCGGGGCCGTTTCACCAAAAGACGTAGAACATTGCCTTCGCCAGAAAGACGATCAGCACCACATGGCAGAACACGCTTACGTGGATGAATTTGACATGCCGTGATTTGAGCTTGCCGCGCGCGCCGAGCGTCACGGCGGTGATGAAGTGGACGAGCACGCTAAGCGCCAGGACAATTTTGATCGAGAGCAGCGTCGCAAAGCTGCTGTCGAAGGGATGCGCCAGAACATCACGGTACTGCCATGCCATTCCGATGCCGGCGCCATAGAGCGCCAGGATGACAAACGGCATCAGGCGTCGGGCACGCTTGCCGATCGCGGTCTCCACCGTACGCATCACGTCGCGCCCAACCGGTTTGCGGACACTTTCGAGGATCAGAATCTCGAAAAAGACGGTGCCGGCAAACATGATGGCGGCGAACAGGTGCAGGGTGACAAGGAGAAATTGGCTCATGGCGATCGACTCTTTCAGCCATGACAATGCACCGCTGCGATGCAGCACCCTTTGCGAATCCGCAATGTAGAACCAGGGTCGACACAATGACGGGCGCGCAATGAGCGCGCCCGTCATCCGCTTAGACTGACAAACATGCCAGCATGATCGCCTGGAGCCGTGAAGGCAACCCGTTACGCGGCACGGACGGCCACCGGTTGCGGTGCGAACTCTTTGCCCTCGCTACGTCCCACCAGTCCGGCAATCGCCGGCAGGGGCAGCGGTCGCCCGAAGAGAAAGCCCTGAACTTCGGTACAGCCTTCGGCCAGCAGGAAATCGGCCTGCTCCTGGCGTTCGACACCTTCCGCCAGCACCGCCATCTTGAGGCTGGACGCAAGCAGAATGGTCGCCTTGACGATGGCCGTCGCAGTCGGGTCACTGATCAGTCCGTCGATGAACGAGCGGTCGATCTTGACCTTGTCGAAGGGAAACACCTGCAAGGTCGACAGGGACGAATAGCCCGTTCCGTAATCGTCCATGGCGATGGTCACGCCAAGCGCCTTGAGCTGATGGATGACATGCAGCGTCCGCTCGCGATCCTCTATGATGCTGGCCTCGGTGATTTCGAGTTCCAGCCTTGAAGCGTGCAATCCGGTCGCCAGCAGCGTCTCATGCACGATTTTCGGCAAATTGGCCTGGGTAAGCTGCGCCGACGCGATATTGACGGCGATCCTGTAAGGTTTCGCCCAGCCCGCCACTTCCGCGCAAGCGGTCTTCAGCACCCACTCCCCGATGGGAATGATCAGGCCGGTTTCTTCAGCGATAGGAATGAATTCGGCGGGCGAGATGATGCCGCGCTTGCGATGGTGCCAGCGAAGCAACGCTTCGTAGCCGCTCACCAGGCCCGACTGAACGTCGAGTTGGGGTTGGTAATAAAGTTCCAGTTCGTCGCGCTCGATCGCGTGGCGCAGTTCCATGGCAAGGGCGCTGCGCTCGCGCCGGCCTTCGTCCATCGACGGCTCGTAGTAGCGCACCTTGTCGCCGAGCGCGCGCTTGGCCCGGTACATGGCAAGGTCGGCAGCGCCTATCAGTTCTTCCGCATCGCGAGAATCGCCCGGAGACAGGCTGACGCCGATGCTGGCGCCGACGGTCAAGGTGCTGGCGTTGTGGAGCAGGGGCTCGAGCACACAGGCGGCAAGGCGCCGCGCAAACTGGTCCACCTCCGCCTTCGTCCGGACCTGCCGCTTGACGGCGATGAACTCGTCGCCACCGACGCGGGCGATCATTTCGCCCTTGCCCAGAAGCCGCGTGAAACGCTCGGCAAGATCCTGCAACAGGAAATCGCCGGTATGGTGCCCATGGACGTCGTTGATTTCCTTGAAGCGATCCAGGTCGAGGACGAGCACGGCCGTCTGCATGCCGCTCGCGTGGTCCTGCTCCAGAATACCGGGCAGGTGGGCCGACAGAAAGACGCGGTTGGGCAGCCCGGTCAGCGCATCGTGCAGCGCCGCGTGCCGGAAACCGTCGATGAGTTCGCGCTGCGAACGCGAATCTATGATGTAGAGCGCGAGGCCGGCAATGATCGCCATTGCGGCAAGCACGAGCACGGCGAGGAACTCACTGGATATCGTGCGGGCTTCCACGAAAACAGAAGGGTCGGGCACCAGCGTTGCAGCGCCCATGGCCGTAAAATGCATGGTGCAGATAGCGAGCACGAGCAGGCCCATCGCCAGTGGCCGGCTGAACCTGAAGCTGTGCCTGGCGAGAATATGGGTGGTCGCCATTCCAAAGCAGACCGCAAACACCACCGATACGGTCACCAGCGTCCAGTCCCACTGGATGCGGCCCGCCACTTCCAGTCCCGCCATCCCGGTAAAATGCATGGCGACGACGCCAAGTCCGATGACGACGCCACCGCATTCTCCCGGCACGCCCTTGGTTGCGCTGGTGGCCAGGAAAAGGCCCCCGGCGCTGAAGGCGATGGCAAACAACAGCGATGCGAATGTCAGAACCGGATCGAAGGCGTGATCCATCGGCAGCCGGTACCCCAGCATCGCCACGAAATGCGTCGTCCAGATCGCCGCGCCGCAGGCCATGGCCGACAGCATGATCCACGACAGGCGCGCCTCGTTGGACAACCGCCGGGCGCGGTCGAAAAGCCGGATGGTCATGACCGCGCTGGCGACGCATACGATCGCGGCGACCACGACGAACGAATAGTCATGCTCGTAAGCAAGACATGAAACGACTTTGAACAAATCCCGCCCTTTCAGTACAAACCCCGAATGTACGGTAACTCCGAAATATGAAACGAACTCCTAACCCGATTGAAACACCTCGGGTTGCTGGGTTCTGCTTCCCGCCTATTGTGGGTCCACCAAGGAAAAACCCGGAACGGGAAACCATAGTGCTGGCGCCCGGAAAATGGTCAGCACGGATAGGATGAGGGGTAGACGCTTGCGACGAATAGCCAAGCGAATACCGCTACTTATGCAAGCGACGGCGAATGGTTGAAAGTGCTGGAAACGATATGAATGAAGTTCAACACCTGATCTCGTCGCATTTCATCGCCAGATGACGTCGAAACAACGCTAATCTTTTCAATTCGGTGCGCCGCACGATCGACCCTCGACGACGCCGGGGATAACCCGGAACGGCAACGGAGTGCGGAGCCGCCGCCGCAAGCGGTAGCGCCGGCACATCCGGGTTGCGCGGTCCCGCTGCCCGGTCCATGGTAAACCGTACAATCTTGAACGGGATACGCGCGCATGGCGGCCAAGAGATGGGCCTATGAAGATTTCATCGAGGGCGCCTCGATCGATCTCGGCAGCAAGCTGGTCACGGCGGCCGAAATCGTCGCCTTCGCCACGGAGTTCGATCCCCAGCCGATGCATCTGGACGAGGAGGCGGGCCGAAACAGCCTCCTCGGCGGTCTTTCGGCATCCGGCTGGCATACCTGCGCCATGTTCATGCGCCTGATGTATGACGGCATTCTCGTTGATTCGACTTCGCAGGGGTCGCCCGGTATCGATCAGGTGAAGTGGAAAAGGCCGGTTCTTGCCGGCGACACGCTTAGCGGCCGCTGCATGGTGCTGGCCAAGCGTATGTCCAGATCGAAGCCTCAGTTGGGCTTCGTCAGCATGCGCGCGGAACTCTTCAACCAACGCGGCGAAGGTGTTTTCGAACTTGAAAACGCCGGCATGTTTCTGACGCGAGAGGCGGCCTTGTCATGAGCCTCGACGACTTCTTCGGCATCGGCGTCACCACGACGCTTGGCTCGCATAAATTCGAGCCAGACGAGATCAAGGCATTCGCCAGGAAATACGACCCGCACATATTCCACCTCGACGAGGAAGCCGCCAAGGGAACCGTTCTCGGCGGCCTGTGCGCTTCCGGCTGGCACACCGCCGCAACCTGGATGCGGCACAACCTGGCAACGCCTGCCGCCACCGACGGCGGGCGCTGGGCGGGACCCGGCGCACGGCCCGAATTTGGCCCCTCGCCCGGCTTCAGGAACCTGAAATGGCTAAAGCCGGTCTATGCGGGCGAAACCGTGACCTTCATCCGCACCGGGCTTGCCCACCGTGCCCTCGCCTCGCGTCCCGGCTGGCGGCTCTTGACCATCCGCGCCGAAGCCTTCGATTCCACCGGCGACAAGGTGATCGAATTCGAGAGCGCGGTGCTGGTCAAGGCGCGGTAGGCGCGACCGTTCGCGGCCTCCGCGCTTGCCGGCAGCAATAGCGGCCAAAGCCACATCCCCTGACGCCACGATGTCAGCAGGCATCTGTTATCGGGTGGCGTGCGCCATCCGTGGTGTGCATTCCTCACGACACACCACTCACAGGAACGGCAATGGACCCTACCGCGCTCTGGCTTTATCTCCTCCTGCTGGTCGGCATCATCGCCGTGCCGGGAATGGACATGTTCTTCGTGATGGCCAATGCGCTGACCGGCGGGCGACAGGCAGGCGTGGCCGCAACGGCCGGCATTGCGCTGGGAGGTCTGTGCCACACGATATTCGGCACGATTTTCGTGGTGGGCCTGTCCAGCCTGGTGCCGTCGATCTCGACCGTGATGATGATCGTGGGCTCGCTCTATATGGCGTGGATCGGCTTCACGCTTGCGCGGTCGACCATCGAGGTCCATGCGATAGGCCCGGCGGCGCGCAAGCCTCTGGGCAGCATCGCGGCTCAGGGCCTGCTGACCTGTGTCCTTAACCCGAAGGCATGGCTGTTCATCCTCGCCGTCTTTCCGCAGTTCATGAAGCCGGAATACGGCCCGTTATGGCTGCAGGCTGTCATCATGGGTGCCATGACCGTCACCGTCCAGCTGGTGGTCTATGGCGGGCTGGCCCTGGCGGTAGGCACTGGTCGGGAAGCCTTGGCCGGCAATCCGACCACGACGATTTGGGTCGGGCGCGGCGCGGGAGCGCTGCTGATCGCGGTTGCGATATTCACGCTCTATGAAGCCTTACAGCGCTTCTGAGCGCTGCCGGGCAGCATTTCGTCAGTGTCCTTCGAAATCGATCAGCGTACGCACCGGCACGCCCAGGGCTTCCAGTTTCCGGCGTCCGCCAAGGTCAGGCAGGTCGATGACGAAACAGGCGGCGATAATGTCCGCGCCTATCTGCCGGAGCAGTTTGACGGCGGCTTCGGCCGTCCCGCCGGTGGCGATCAGGTCGTCGATGAGAATGACCTTCTCGCCGGGCGCGACGCCGTCCTTGTGCATCTCCATCTCGTCCAGCCCGTATTCCAGGCTGTAGGCGACACGCACCGTCTCATGCGGCAGCTTGCCCTTTTTGCGGATCGGCACGAAGCCGGCGGAAAGCTGGTGCGCAACCGCGCCCCCCAGAATGAACCCGCGCGCCTCGATACCGGCGATCTTGTCCACCTTCTGCCCGGCAAAGGGATGCACCAGTTCGTCGATGGCGCGCCGGAAGGCCTGCGCATTGCCGAGCAACGTGGTGATGTCGCGAAACAGGACACCCGGCTTCGGGTAATCCGGAATGGTCCGGATCGAGGCGAGCAGCGTGTCTTCGAGGGATGGTTTCATGAGGCAAGATTCCGTTGCCGGCTGGAGCATGCCGCCCGAAAGAGGGAACCGGTTTCGAGATAAGGACATGCGTGGGAGAGAGACCGAAAGCGCGACATCCGAATCCGAAATATCGCAACGAATTTTAATCTTGACGATTTGCTGCGCAAAAGAAAAGGGCGCCCGCCGGCGCCCTTGAACATTTATACGTGAGCCAGTTCAGTGCGCCACGCTGGTCCACACCTTGCGCTTGGTCAGGTACATCAGGCCACCGAAGAGCAGCAGGAAGACAATGACGCGGAAGCCGGTCTTCTTGCGGTCCTCCATGTGCGGCTCGGCTGCCCACATCAGGAAAGCTGCCACGTCTTCCGAATATTGCTCCACCGTCTCGGGCGACCCGTCGCTGAAGGTGACCTGGCCGTCCGAAAGAGGATTCGGCATCTTCAAGGAAATGCCCGATGCGAAGTACGGGTTGTAGTGGGTGCCCTCGGGAATGACCATGCCGGCCGGTGGCTGTTCTTCATAGCCGGTCATCAACGAATGGATATAGTCGGGCCCGCCCGCCGCATACTGCGTGAAAATATCGAAGACGAACTGCGGGAAGCCGCGTTCGACGCCGCGCGCCTTGGCCAGCAGCGACATGTCGGGCGGAGCCGCACCGCCATTGGACGCGGCGGCCGCCTCCTCGTTCGGGAACGGCGCCGGGAAATAGTCGGACGGCTTGCCGGGGCGATCGAACATGTCGCCATCGTCGTTGGGACCGTCATGGATCGTGTATTCGGCCGCGAACGCCTTTACCTGCGCCTCGGAATAACCGAGGTCCGCCAGCGTGCGGAACGCCACCAGGTCCATCGAGTGACAGGCGGAGCAGACTTCCTTGTAGACCTGCAGGCCGCGCTGCAACTGCGCCTTGTCGTAGGTGCCGAACGGGCCGGAGAAGCTCCAGTTGAACTCCTTCGGCTCATGGATCGGGAAATGCGTCGGCGCGGCTGCGCTATGCGCCTCTTCCGCGGCCACGGCGGCGGTGCTGACCGCGGCTGCGCCCGCAAGCATCAGGCCGAATGCCGCCAGCGACGTGAGAATCTTCTTCATACCAAACCCCTCATCGATTCTCTTGTCGCTCAGCCTTTGGTTTCAGGTGCGGCTGCCGCACCCGCTGGATGACCGCTGCCGCCCTTGTTCTTCTCCAGCACGGCCTCGGTGATGGAGTTGGGCAGGCGGCGCGGCGTCTCGATCAGGCCAAGCACCGGCATGACGATCAGGAAGAAGGCGAAGTAGAACAGCGTCGCCATCTGCGCCATGAACACGAAGCTGCCTTCGGCAGGCTGCGAGCCGAGCCAGCCAAGGAAGATGGCATCGGCCACGAACAGCCAGAAGAACAGCTTGTACCAGGGCCGGTAAACCGCCGAGCGCACCTTGGACGTGTCGAGCCACGGCACCAGGAACAACATGACGATGGCGCCGAACATGGCGAGCACGCCGCCGAGCTTGGAATTGATCGGCCCGATGTTGAAGGTGATGGCGCGCAGGATCGCGTAGAACGGCAGGAAGTACCACTCAGGAACGATATGCGCCGGCGTCTTCAGCGGGTTGGCGATGATGTAGTTGTCCGGATGGCCGAGATAGTTCGGGATGTAGAAGACGAAATAGGCCATCACCAGCGCGAACACCACCATGGCCATGCCATCCTTGATGGTCGCATAGGGGGTGAAGGCGACGGTATCGGTCTTCGACTTGACGTCGATGCCGGTCGGGTTGTTCTGCCCGACAACATGCAGCGCCCAGATGTGCAGCACCACCACACCGGCAATCATGAACGGCAACAGATAGTGCAGCGCAAAGAAGCGGTTGAGCGTCGGATTGTCGACGGCAAAGCCGCCCAGCAGCAATTGCTGGATCCAGTCGCCAACCAATGGGATGGCGGTAAAGAAACCGGTGATGACGGTCGCGCCCCAGAAGCTCATCTGGCCCCATGGCAGCACATAGCCCATGAAACCGGTCGCCATCATCAGGAGATAGATGATGCAGCCGAGGATCCACAGAAGCTCGCGCGGCGCCTTGTAGGAGCCGTAGTACAGGCCACGGAAGATGTGAATATAGACGGCGACGAAGAAGAACGACGCGCCGTTGGCGTGCAGGTAGCGAAGCATCCAGCCGCCATTAACGTCGCGCGTGATCTTTTCGACGGAATCGAACGCCAGCGACGTGTCTGAGACGTAATGCATGGCCAGCACGATGCCGGTCAGGATCTGCGCCACCAGCATGATGGAAAGAATGCCGCCGAACGCCCAGAAATAGTTGAGATTGCGCGGCACCGGATAGGCAACGAACGAATCATAGACCAAGCGCGGCAAAGGCAGGCGGGCGTCGAACCAGCGTCCCAGACCTGACTTCGGCGTATAGGTCGAGTGTCCCTCGCTCATGAAAATATCCCCTGCCTCAGCCAATAAGTATTTTGGTATCGGAAATGAACTTGAATTCCGGTATTGCCATGTTTTCCGGCGCCGGCCCGTGGCGGATGCGGCCCGACGTGTCGTAGACCGAGCCGTGGCAAGGGCAGAACCAGCCGCCGAACTCGCCTTCCTGGCCAAGCGGGATGCAGCCCAGATGGGTGCACACGCCAACCATGACCAGCCAGTTTTCCTTGTCCTTGCCGGCGGAGCGATCCACGTCCGTGGCCTTGGCGTCGGCCGGCAGATTGGCGTTGCGGGCCAGCGGGTCCTTGAGTTCCTCAAGCTTGACGTCCTGCGCCGACTTGATCTCCTCGGGCGTACGATTGCGTACGAAGACAGGCTTGCCGCGCCATTTGACGGTAAGCGACATGCCGGGCGTCAGCGACGCGACATCGACTTCGACCGTGGACAACGCCAGCGTCGAAGCGTCGGGCTGCATCTGGTCGATGAACGGCCAGGCGAAAGCGCCCGCACCCACCACAGCGGCCATGCCGGTGGCGACATAAAGAAAATCACGACGATTGGGATCTTCGATCTCGGTAGCGCTCACGTTGCCTGATCCTTTTGCCTCTTCCGTGCCGGTGAGTAGAGCCTTGTCCCCGCTCCATCGCACAAGCCCGGCAGCGCACGGCAAACGGGCTCGCGGATTCCTCCGGCATTTGCAGTTCGGTTTATGCGTGACGGCTCTTTTTGTCCAGTCGGGTGAAGGCCCAAGGGCAGATTGTCGCGGGGAGTAAATCCGCAAAAGCCCGATACGGGCGCTATCCGGCCCAAAACCGGGTAAAACCAGCCTGTGGAAGGTTAAAAATGCCTCAAGCCGGCCGGGTTTCCTCCAGCGCGCTTTCCTCGTGAAACAGGAAACCGCCCGACTGGCGCTTCCACAGCCGCGCATAAAGCCCATTGAGCGCGACCAGTTCGTCATGCGTGCCCTGCTCGACGATGCGGCCGGCGTCCAGCACCACCAGCCGGTCGAGCGCCGCGATGGTCGAGAGCCGGTGGGCAATGGCTATGACCGTCTTGCCCTGCATAAGCCGGGTCAGATTTTCCTGGATTGCCGCCTCGATGTCGGAATCGAGCGCCGAGGTCGCCTCGTCCAGCACCAGGATCGGCGCATCCTTGAGGAAGACGCGCGCAATGGCGATGCGCTGGCGCTGGCCGCCCGACAGTTTCACCCCGCGCTCGCCGACGAAGGCTCCGTAGCCGGTTCGGTCCCTGTTGTCGCGAAGCCCGAGGATGAAGTCGTGCGCTTCCGCCTTCTTCGCCGCCGCGATCACCTCTTCGTCGCTGGCGTCCTCCATGCCGAGTTTGATGTTGTCGCGCAGCGAACGATGGAAAAGTGCGGTATCCTGGCTGACCACGCCGATATTGGCGCGTAGCGAGTTTTGAGTCACCTTCGACACATCCTGGCCATCAATAGCGATCGATCCGCTTTCGAGGTCGTAGAGCCGCAGCAGCAGATTGACCATCGTGGTCTTGCCGGCGCCGGATGGCCCGACCAGCCCGACCTTCTCGCCCGGCCGCACGACAAGATCGATGCCATTCAGGACCCCGGAGCCCTTGCCGTAGCGGAATTCGAGGTCTTTCACGTCGATGCGTCCGCCGGCGACGACCAGTTCCTTGGCATCCGGCGCGTCGACCAGGCCGAGCGGCTGCGAAATCAGCGCCTTTGAATTCTCCAGTACGCCGAGATTCCGCAAGATGCCGTTCATCTGCATCATCAGCCGCGCCAACAGCATGTTGAGGCGCAGCACCAGCGCCAGCGTAAATGCGACGCCGCCGACGGTGATGGAACCCTCCACCCACAGATAGATGGCAAAGGCGGCAATGACGGTGATCATCGTTCCCGACAAAAGCGTCAAGGCGATGCGTATGTCGGTCAGCCGGCGGGTGAACGGGCGCAATGCACCCAGATAGATGTCGAAACCGTTGCGGATATAGCGGTCGTCGCCATCGGCCGAAAACAGCTTCAGCGTCTGAACGTTGGAATAGGAATCGACGATGCGGCCAGTGATCATCGAGCCGGCCTCGGCGGTCGCCTCCGCATTCTTGCGCACTTGCGGCAGGATGCGGCGCGCCAGCCAGCCGAACACGGAGATCCATACCACCACCAGCGCCGCCAGCCGCCAGTCGAGCCCGGCAACCAGCGCCAGCGTCGTGACCGTATAGACGATCATGAACCAGACGACCTCGATGAAGCTTTCCATCAGGTCGCCGGTCGCCTGCCCCGCCTGCCAGACTTTTGTGGCGATACGGCCGGCGAAATCGTTCTGGAAAAAGGAGTAGGACTGGCGCGAGACGTGCCGGTGCGCCTGCCAGCGCACCAGATTGTAGAAACCGGGCGTGATGGTCTGCTCGTCCAGAAGCGCCGAAAGCGCCACCACCACGGTGCGCACGACCAGTACCACCATTGCCATGAACACGAGTTCCCAGCCGGCAGCGCCCCACAGCGCCTGCCAGCTCCGTTCCGCCGGAAGCTGGTCGAGGATATCGACCAGCCGGCCGACGAAATAGAACAGGCCAGCCTCCACCAGCGGCGCGATGCCGCCGATGACCAGCATGGCGAAGAAAGCGTATTTCGCCTGGCCGACATAGTGCCAGATGAAGCCCAGGACGCTGGAAGGCGGCCTGAGATTCGCAGGCTCCCGGAACGGATAGACCCGATTCTCGAACCAGCGATAGATTGCCTGCATCATGCCGCCGCCCCCCGATCTGCGAAGCAGCCTGCACTACCATTTATTGTGGCCACAAAAATATTTGTCATCTCAGGCAATATCGTGTATACAATAACTCCGGCGTGGGCGCGCTATGCAGTTCGAGTGGGACGAGAACAAGGCAAGGTCGAACAAGACCAGACATGGGGTCGGCTTCGAGCTTGTGCTCTTGTTTGAATTCGATAACGCCATTGTCATCATCGATGACGATTTCGACTATGGCGAGGAGCGGTTGAAGGCCATCGGCGTTATCCACGGTGATATTTACGTGCTCGTCTATACGGAAGCCGAAGATATCGTGCGCGTCATTTCCCTGCGTCGGGCGAACAAAACAGAGGCGAGAGGCTATGTCGAATCCTGCTAGAATTAGCCGATCAAGCGTTATCCGAACAGAAGCTCCAACGCCGCCAGCGCGGAGTCGCGAGCAAGCCCGTGCCATTGCCAAGAAGTATCTGGAAAGTCTGACGGACGAAGAAGATGCGGCCCTTACAGCAGCAGCGCTCAGCGACCCGGATAATCCGCCGCTGGATCTGGCCAAGGCACGACGCGTCGGGCGGCCGAGGTCGGAGCACACCAAGCGCTCCGTCCATCTTCGGCTCGACCGCGACGTGATCGAAGCATTCGCAACAGGCGGTCGCGGCTGGCAAACCCGCATGAACGCCGCCCTGCGCAAGGCTGCCGGATTGAAGTAGCGTCCTACTCCGCCGGCTGCTTTTCCAAATCCAGTGCCTGCCCGGCCGCCGGGTCGCGCCTGTCGTCATCCGGCAGGAAACCACCGGACTGGCGCTGCCACAACTGGGCATAAAGCCCGCCCTTGGCGACGAGTTCCTCGTGCGTTCCTTCTTCGATGATGGCGCCCTTGTCCATCACCACCAGCCGGTCCATCGCCGCGATGGTCGAAAGCCGATGCGCGATGGCGATGACGGTCTTGCCCTGCATGAGCTTGTAGAGGTTTTCCTGGATCGCCGCTTCCACCTCTGAATCGAGCGCGGAGGTCGCCTCGTCCAGAATAAGGATCGGCGCGTCCTTCAGCATGACGCGGGCGATGGCGATACGTTGCCGCTGACCGCCAGACAATTTGACGCCGCGCTCGCCGACATGGGCGTCGAACCCCTTGCGGCCCTTGGCATCCGACAGCCCGCAGATGAAATCCGTCGCTGCGGCATGTTGGGCTGCTTCGATCATCAGCGCCTCGCCGGCGTCCGGGCGGCCATAGAGGATGTTATCGCTCACCGAGCGATGCAGCAGCGAGGTGTCCTGCGTAACCATGCCGATCTGAGCCCGCAGCGAATCCTGCTTCACCGACGCAATGTCCTGCCCGTCGATGAGGATGCGGCCTGTCTCCAGATCGTAGAAACGCAGCAACAGATTGACCAGCGTCGACTTGCCGGCGCCGGAGCGGCCGACGATGCCCACCTTCTCGCCGGGCTTCACCGTCAACGACAGATTGTCGATGATGCCCTTGCCCTTACCGTAGTGGAAGCCAATTCCGTCAAAGCTGATTTCGCCGCGATCGACGGCGATGTCGTTCGAGCCCGGCCTATCCTCGACCAGGCGCGGCAGCGAGATCGAGCCGATGCCGTCCTGTACCGTGCCGATGTTTTCGAACAGCGCCGATATTTCCCACATGATCCATTGCGACATGCCCCACAGCCGCAGCACCAGGCCGATCACCACGGCGACGGCACCGATCGACACCCTGTCGCCCAACCACAGCCAGATCGACAGCGCCGAAACGGTGAACAAAAGCAACGAGTTGATAAGGTAAAGCGCACCGTACAGGCTGGTGACGAGCCGCATCGACCGATAGACCGTTTCCATGAAGATCGCCATGCTTTCTCGCGCATAGGAAGCCTCGCGCTGTGCATGCGAAAACAGTTTTACGGTCTGGATATTGGCGTAGCTGTCGACCACACGGCCCGTCATCGTCGAGCGTGCATCGGCCTGCTCGGCCGCGACCTTGCCTAGCCGCGGGATAAAATAGCGCAGCAGCACGGCATAAGCGACGAGCCACCCCAGCAGCGGCATTGCCAGCCGCCAGTCGGACGAACCGACGATGAAAAGCATGCCGAGAAAATAGACCACGACATAGTTCAGGACGTCGATCACCTTGATAACGCATTCGCGCACGGCCAGCGCCGTCTGCATCAGTTTTGTGGCGATGCGGCCGGCAAATTCGTCCTGGTAGAAGGTCATCGACTGCCTGAGCAGATAGCGGTGCACGTCCCAGCGGATGCGCATCGGATAATTGCCCATCAGGGTCTGGTCGTGCACCAGCGATTGAAGCAGCGCCATGGCCGGCAGCAGCACCACGACCACGAAAGCCATGGCGGCCAGCTTCCAGCCTTCGGTCTGCAGGAAGGTCTCGCGGTTTTGCGCCGACAGCCAGTCGACGATGTGGCCGAGAAAGCCGAACATCCAGACTTCCGCCAGAGCGATTGCCGTGATCAGCAAGCCGGTGATCGCGATATAGGGCCACGCGCCGCGCGTATAATGCACGCAAAAAGCGATCAGCGTCTTGGGCGGCTCGACCGGTTCCTGGTGCGGAAACGGATCGAGCCTTTTTTCAAACCAGTCAAACATCGTCTGCTACTCATCCATCGGGTGGCTTTGGCATTAACCTAAGCGGCAAGCGGGCACATGGAGCCAGGCATATCGGAATCGTCCGACCGTTGGCCCTGGTCAAGCGCGAGAGTGGGGGCCGAACGGGCCGCCTGTCCAGCCTGCCCCGCCTGCGGAACCACGCGCGAAAAATCGACGTCGGGCAGAGTCCCTCGATGCGGCCGCCAACGCGGTTGCGCATGTACCGCCGAGGCATGGGTCTCGCCGATCAAAAGTGCCCAGAACGGGGCGTTAAAAGGCTGTGTGCAACCGAAATTGCGTGTCTTAAAGGGATCGAACATCGGTCCGTCTTCCATATGAAATCGTTTTGGCTCGTGAATAAATTGCGAATCGGCTCTGCCTCCCGGCATTCGACCGGCAGGCAGGCCGAAATCGGGCGTCGGTGATTCGGGCTGGAGCGTCAGCCGTGTGGGCCGTGGGAAAAACATCGCAAAAATCCTTCGAAAACCGGAACCGGGTTTCGGCGGGACAAGTGCGACAATGCTTGAAATTTCAGAAGAAGCGTCGACCCTGAACCGCCGGCGTGCGCATCAGCCACGCGAGGGGTGGATTGGTATGGATAACAATCATCATTTCCCCTCCTTCGGTTCGAGTTGACAATGCCAGCCCTATAGACGCATTCGCGCAAAAAGGCCAGATGCAAGCCGGATGAAACGCGGCCAGCGGCATCTAGTTGTGGCCGATATGTCACATTCGGAAGGCAGCCCAATGAACGCTCGTCCTGGCATCGCGCTCTACCAGCCCGATATCGCCGGCAACACCGGCACGATCCTGCGCTTTGCCGCCTGCATGGGCCTTGGCGTCGACATCATCGAACCCGCCGGCTTCGACCTGTCGGACCGAAACCTGAAGCGCGCCGGCATGGACTATCTCGAAATGGCAGCACTCACCCGCCATGTGGACTGGAGCGCCTTCGAACAATGGCGCGGCCGCGTGGGCCGGCGCCTGGTGCTGCTATCGACCAAAGCCACGCTTGCCTACACCAGCTTTTCCTTCGAACCCGGCGACATTCTGCTTTTCGGTCGAGAATCGGCGGGCGTGCCGGACCATGTCCACGACGCGGCCGACGCCAGCCTTACCATTCCGATGGTTGCCGGCCCGCGCAGCATCAACGTCGCCTTGTCCGTGGCAATGGTGGCCGGCGAGGCTCTCCACCAGATCAATCCGCAGCCGGCAGACGCCTGATCGTGAACTCGATGACGTCGCCCGGCCGCTCGAACCAGCTTTCGATCTCGGTCCAGTAGGCCTGCTTGGGAAAACGCGCGAACCACTCCTGCGCCTTGAGTCGGGCATCGGCCCGCGACAAGACGAAAGTCTCGCGCAAAAACCCGTCGCGCGGCTTGCCCGCGTTCTCGGCGCGGCTGCGATCCAGTTGCTTCTTCAGCCCGTCCAGCGGCGGCCGTGCGGGGGTGCGCATGAAAGAACTCCTTGACCCTCGGCCTTAACAGATTAGGGATCGCGCCCATAAAAGACGAGTCATTTGTCCGGCGATTCACCCGCCCGCCAAATGCCCGCCACCGGAGACTGCGATTTGGAACGCCCTGAAATACCGGCAGGACTGCCAGCCGACATCGAAGCAAAGAAGCAAACGGCGAAAGCCTGGTTCGAGGAATTGCGCGACCGCATCTGTGCAAGCTTCGAGCAGATCGAGGACGACCTGGCCGGTCCGCATGCCTCATGGGTTCCGGGCCGCTTCGAAAAGACGCCGTGGCTGCGCGACGAAGGCAAGGGCGGCGGCGGCACCATGTCGATGATGCATGGCCGCGTCTTCGAGAAAGTCGGCGTCCACACCTCGACCGTCCACGGCGAATTCTCGCCCGAGTTCCGCAAGCAGATGCCCGGCGCCGAGGAAGACCCGCGCTTCTGGGCGAGCGGCATCTCGCTGATCGCGCACCCCTGGAATCCGAACGTGCCGGCCGTGCACATGAACACGCGCATGGTGGTGACATCGCGCCAGTGGTTCGGCGGCGGCGCCGACCTGACCCCGGTGCTCGACCGGCGACGCCATCAGGAAGACCCGGACACGCAAGCCTTCCACAAGGTGATGCGGTGTGCCTGCGAGCGCAACGCGGCAGTTGCCGACTACGACAAATACAAAGCCTGGTGCGACGAGTATTTTTACCTGCCGCACCGCAGCGAACCGCGCGGAACAGGCGGCATCTTCTTCGACTGGCTGCATTCGCCGGCGGAAAACGGCGGCTGGAACGCCGATTTCAACTTCGTCCAGGAAGTCGGCCGTTCCTTCCTCGTCGTCTATCCGCATCTGGTGCGCTGCAATTTCAACGAGAACTGGACAGACGGCGACCGCGAGGAACAGTTGATCCGGCGCGGGCGCTACGTCGAATTCAACCTGCTCTACGACCGCGGCACCATCTTCGGCCTGAAGACGGGCGGCAACGTCAGCTCGATCCTGTCATCAATGCCGCCGCAGGTGAAATGGCCATAATGGAGTGCCTGTGCAGCCGACTGCGCATAAGGCACTTTATTCACACACTTTTTACCACTCGCGAACCCTCCCGCCATTCTTGGCGGATGCCGGCCGCACGCTTACCAATTCGCAACCCGTTTCCTATTTGGGTCGCCCCGATGCATGTGACGTTTCGTGCGATGGGGGTATTGAATGCTGAAACGCTTTCTGGTGGATCGCTCCGGCAACTACGTGATGTTGTTGGCGGTCATGACCCTGCCGCTGTTGCTGGCGATCGGCTTCTCCGTCGACTATGTCCGCTATGTCGCGGCCAAGCAGCATCTGCAGGATCTGGCCGACGCCGCCTCACTTGCAGTCGCCGCTTCGCCGGAACGCGACGACACCAAATTGCGGGTGCTGGCCGGCGAGATGGTCGTCGGCAACACATCCATAAACCGGATCGAGAACGTCACGGTCGCTTCGCTCGATATCAAGGACGACAAGGTCGACCTTGGTCTCGGCGGCAATATTCCAACCTATTTCATGGGACTGGCCAATATCCACAGGCTGGATGTCCAGGCATCGGCGCTGGCCGTGCGCGCGGTGACGGGCAGCGTGGAAGTCGCGCTGGTGCTGGATAATACCTGGTCGATGTCGGAAGAGGATACCAGCGGCAAGACGAAAATAGCAGCACTCAAGGACGCCGCCAAAAGCCTTGCGGATAAACTCATGACCGGAGACGGCGCGAAGAACGTCCGCATGGGGCTGGTTCCCTATGCCGACTACGTCAATGTGGGCACGCAGTACCGCTCGGCTTCGTGGCTTTCCGTGTCGGCCGATTCGGTAGGTCCCACGCCGCCGCCGCGAACATGCGAGATGAAAAAGGTCGTCTCCAAGCCATGCACGGGAAATGCCCCCTCCAAAACCTGTACAAGGTATGTCGACGGTGTTCCGGAAAAATATGAATGCGGCAAACAATGTATCAGTTGGGGGCCAGAGAAGACCGAAATAAAGGAACAATGTAGCGGTGGCGGAACCGCTACGGTCAAGAAATGGTGGGGATGCGTGGTTTCGCGCAAAACCGGAGAGGCGCGCCTCAACGACGGTAGCCCTTCCGTTCCTTACCCCGGCTATATCGAGACAAAGCAGACATGCCTCAACCCTATCGTGCCCCTGACCAACAACGTGTCTTCGCTGGACGCCGCTATCACCGGCATGATTATCAACATCGGTAATTATAAGCCCTATACCTACATCCCCGCCGGCCTTATTTGGGGTCTCAACATCCTGTCGCCATTGGAACCCTTCAGCCAGGCGATGGCCTATGATCCCGACAACAAGAACCCGCGCAAAGCCGTCGTTCTGATGACCGATGGCGAGAATTTCATGAATTTCCGCAAATCGGACGGCCGGCACACCGCCGTCGCCTATCCCGAATATGAAAGCGGCTTCGACCCGAAGAACAAGGCCCACGCAGACGCCAGGGCCGCCCAGATGAAGGCCACGAACGACGACACGCTGGCAATCTGCAACCACATCAAGGCCCAGAACATCGAAGTCTATACGGTGGCGTTCATGGTCGAAATGGACTTCTCCAAGAGGCTGCTGCAAGATTGCGCCACCGACGCCGAACACTATTTCGACGCGTCCGATTCCGCAAAATTGCTCGCTTCCTTCGAACAGATCGCAAAGTCGCTGACCCAGGTGCGGCTGGCGCGATAGTGCTTTCGCAAGGGGCACCGGAATTTCGCTGCCCTTTGCAACCGGTTCGCCCTATTCTGTGTTATGGTTACAGTTCAACGGCAACGAGGAAAGGAGGAATCCCGATGAAAGAATTTCACTGCGGCTCGCTTGTCCCCGGCTGCGAATGGCATACGCGCGCCGAGGAAGAGGCCGAGGTCATGCGCCGGGCCGTCCAGCATATGCGTGAAACGCATGGCGAGACGACCATCCGCGAAACGATGGTGGAAGCCATCCGCTCGCGCATAGACAAGGTTCGCGACGCGGCCTGACTAGAGCGCCGTGCGTCCAATTGGACGCACAAAGGACGCTCTAGGACTTTGATTGAGCATCGGAATAATCCGAAAACCGGTAGCCACTTTTCGGTCCGATGCTCTAGCCCAATGCCTTGGCGGCGCGTTCGAGCAGCGCGCTGCGGTCGAGCGTAAAGGCCGACTCGATCCAGTCGTTTTCCAGCGCCGTCAGCGTTGCGCCAAGTTCCGGCCCCTGCGCGGCGCCAAGCGCTGCAAGGTCGGCGCCCTTGATCGGGAAAACCGGCTTTTCCCATTTTTGGGCATAGGCCAGCAGCCGCGAAAAGCCGCCAGCCTCGATCATTGCGTTGTCGTCCTCGACGGCGCGCGCACGCGCGGATGCCAGCGCCAGTTGTAGCCGGTCGATGACCCCCTGCTGCACGCCGCGATAAAGCGTTCTTGCCAGTTGCGCCTCTGTCGTCTTCGGTTCGACGGCTGCGGTCAGGCTCCAGTCCTTGAGGCGATTGGCTTCGCGGGTGGAAAATTTCAGCCGCCCGGCCAGCGTTTTCATGCGCGCGGCGTCCGGCGGCACGATGGCTTCCAGCCGCGCGAGTGGATCGGCTTTCCAATCTAGATCACGCTCTGCATTGACCAGCGCGTGGATCGCGTCGATGCCCCATTTCTCGCTTTCGGGCAGCGCCTGAGTCAAAACGCCGGACTGGCGCATCCACAGCAGCGCCCGCGCAGGGTCTGGCGCGCCAAGCAGTTTCTTCAATTCCGCCCAGACGCGCTCGGCCGAAAGCCGGTCGAGCCCTTCCTTGAGCCGCGCGCAAGCTTTCAGGCCCTCCGCGTCGGGCCGGCCATCGCCATACCAGGCGAAGAAGCGGAAGAAGCGCAGGATGCGCAGATAATCTTCGCGGATGCGCTGTTCGGGATCGCCGATGAAACGCAGCCGCCGCGCCTTGATGTCCTCAAGCCCGCCGACCAGGTCGATCACCGCGCCATCGGCCTCGGCATAGAGCGCATTGATGGTAAAGTCGCGCCGCTCGGCATCCGCCTTCCAGTCGCGCCCGAACGATACTTTCGCATGCCGCCCATCGGTTTCCACGTCGGCGCGCAGCGTCGTCACCTCAAACGGCCGCCCGCCGGCAATGACGGTCACGGTGCCATGATCGATGCCGGTCGGCACGGCCTTGAACCCTGCTGCCTCGACGCGGCGCACGGTCTCCAGCGGCAAGGTCGTGGTGGCGATATCGACATCGGCGACCGGCTGGCCAATCAACGCATTGCGCACCGCGCCGCCGGCAATGCGCGCCTCCTCGCCCTCTGCGCTCAGCACGGCAAGCAGGCGCTGCAGATGTTTTTCGACCAGCCAATCGGCCTTGTCGGCAATGCTGACACTCACGCATAAAGCCTTTCGTAAAGCGTGCGGATAATGCCCGCCGTCACCCCCCACACGCGCTGGCCGCCATAGGGCATCTCGTAGAAAAACCATTCGAGGTCGTTCCACATGCGGCTGTCACGACGGTGGTTGGCCGGGTCCATCAGGAAGGACAGCGGCACCTCAAAAGCGGCGTCGACCTCGTCCGGGTTCAGCGTCAGCGTAAAGCCCGGCTGCACGACGCCGAGCACCGGAACGATGCGATAACCGCTGCCGGCAACGTAATCCGGCATGCGCCCGATTACCTCGATGAAGTTTTCGGCCAGGCCGATTTCTTCCATCGTCTCGCGCAGCGCTGTGAATTCCGGCGTCGGATCGGTCGCGTCGATGGTGCCGCCGGGAAAGGCCACCTGCCCCGAATGGTTGCGCAGCTTTTCGGCGCGCTTGGTCAAAAGCACGGTAGCTTGCGCACCATGGTCGATTACCGGGATCAGCACTGCAGCATCGCGCAGCGTCCTGTTTGACGTGATACGCGGATGACCCGGATTGAAGCGATGATCGCCATAGTCGTCGCCGGCCTTTGCCGCAGGCTGGCTTGCTACGCGCAGGCGAAAATCGGCGGCTGAGAACGGCAAGGCTGCACAAATATCCATCAGGTGCTCAGCCGTTTCAGGCTTTCCGCCGGCATGATTGGAAAAATCTGCCCGCGCGAGCGCACGGCAAATACCAGCGTGCCCTCCACCATGATCTCCTCGCCATGGCCGACGAGCTCGTACATCACCGGCCGCGCCACCAGCGCCTCCAGCCGCCCCCGTACCAGCACGTAAGGCTTCAGCCCGCCCGTATCCGCCTCGTCGACAAAGCGCAGCGGATTGTCCGGCCCGACCTCGACCACGTCGCCGACATTGGTGCGAAAGGTGATCGCCTGATCCTCGCCCGTGCCGCAAACATCGACCTCGACGGCGACGAAAGGCGCATCGACAACGCGGATGCCGACCCGCTCCACCGGCGTCACCAGATAGGTCTTGCCGTCCTCGTCCTTGCGCAACACGGTGGAAAAAAGCTGTACCAGCGGCATGCGGCCGATCGGCGTGCCCATGTAGAACCAGGTGCCGTCCTGCCTTATTTCCATGTCGATATCGCCGCAGAACTCCGGATTCCAGCGCTCTACCGGCGGCAAGCCCTTGCCGGCGCGGGCCGCGCGCGAAATCAGCGCCTCGAGGCCGCGCGCATCGGCGGCATCGGCAAGAGTTCTCTGGCTATCGGGAAAGCTATCGATCATCGTCACGAAATAGTCACTGTTGTTGCGCTTGTCAGCCTGACTTAGTGATTTAAGTTCAGCCGAGGCGCAACGCGAGCCCGAATCGCGGCTAAGGTCGTGCGGCTCGATAGTCCAAACACAAGGATCGATGCTGCATGAGCGTGATGGTCAAGGAAAGCCCGATCAGCGAAAAGGACATGATCGAACAGGCCGAAAAGGCGCTGGCCGACATTTCCCGTATCCGCGAGGGCGTCGGGCGAGTCATTTTCGGCCAGGAAAGCGTCGTCGAGCGTACGCTGGTGGCGCTTCTCGCCGGCGGGCACGCGCTGCTGGTCGGCGTGCCGGGTCTCGCCAAGACCAAGCTGGTGGAAACGCTCGGCATCGTGCTCGGCCTCGATACCAGCCGCATCCAATTCACACCCGATTTGATGCCTTCCGACATTCTCGGCTCCGAAGTGATGGAGCAGGACGAAACCGGCCGCCGCTCGTTCCGCTTCATTCAAGGGCCGATTTTCGCCCAGCTTCTGATGGCCGACGAGATCAACCGCGCTTCGCCGCGTACGCAGTCGGCCCTGCTGCAGGCAATGCAGGAATACCACGTCACCATCGCCGGCGCGCGCCACGACCTGCCAGCACCCTTCCATGTGCTGGCGACGCAGAACCCGCTGGAACAGGAAGGCACCTATCCGCTGCCCGAAGCGCAGCTCGACCGCTTTCTGATGCAGATCGATATCCTGTATCCTGCACTGGAGGCGGAGCGGCGCATCCTGTTGGAGACCACAGGCATCGAAGACGCCAAGGCGCAAAACGTGCTTGGCCCCGAACGCCTCCGCGAAATCCAGACGCTCGTGCGCCGCATGCCGGTTCCCGAAAGCGTGGTCGAGGCGATCCTCAAACTGGTGCGCTCGGCCCGTCCTGATCAGGGTAACGCCGATACGGACAAGCTCGTCGCCTGGGGTCCGGGGCCGCGCGCCAGCCAGGCCTTGATGCTGTGCGCCCGCGCTCGTGCGCTTTATGACGGACGCCTCGCGCCCTCCATCGACGATTTGCGCGCGCTGGCCGAGCCGGTGCTGCAGCACCGCATGGCGCTGACCTTTGCCGCGCGCGCCGAAGGCACCAGCGTGCGCGACGTGGTGGCAAAGCTTGTGAAAGGCATTTGATGACTCGCATCGGTGAAGCCCAGGCACCGGCACAAGCGCGCGACGCGCTTGCCCGCGGCCGCCTGCGGGCTTCGCTGATGCCGGACCTGCTGGTCGAGGCGCGCCGCATCGTCAATACGGTGATCGCCGGCTGGCATGGCCGCAAGAAGCGCGGCATCGGCGAAAATTTCTGGCAGTTCCGCCCCTATGTCGAAGGCGATTCCTCGCGCATCGACTGGCGGCGCTCCGCCCGCGACGACCACACCTATGTCCGCGACCGCGAATGGGAAGCCGCCCATACGGTCTGGCTGTGGGCCGACCCCTCGCCTTCCATGCTCTACCAATCGACCACCGCCACGGTGTCGAAGGAATCGCGCGCGCTGGTGCTGGCGCTGGCCATGGCCGAGCTTTTGTCACGCGGCGGCGAGCGGATCGCCTGGCCGGGGCTGACCGATCCGTTCACCGCCCGCAACGGTGCCGAACGCGTCGCCGCCCATATTGCCCATGCCGGCCATCTGCCGGCCCGGCCCGACCTTGTCGCCGTCCGCCGCTTTTCCGACATCGTGCTGATCAGCGACTTCCTCGATCCGGTCGAGGAGACCTTCCAATGGCTGGACGGCCTGGCCCGTCGCGGCGTGCGCGCACATCTTGTCGAAGTGTCGGACCCGGCCGAGGAAAGCTTTCCCTTCGCCGGGCGCACCGAGTTCACCGACCCGGAAACGGGTGAAAAGCTGACGGCGGGCCGCGCCGAGATGCTGGGCGACGATTACCGCCTTCTCTACACCGCGCGCCGGTCGGAACTCGCCGGCTGGTGCCGGCGGCTTGGCTGGAGCTTTACCACCAATCACACCGACCGGTTGGCGTCCGACGCGCTGACCCGCGTGCATATGGCCATGAGCGCCGATGGCTTCGGCGGGGGCATGCGGCCATGATGCGCTCTTCCTCACACCCCTCATCCGACCGCGCTCCGCGCGGCCACCTTCTCCCACAAGGGGAGAAGGGAAGGTCGCATTCCCGCCCCCGCCAATCTCAACTGCCGACGGTTGGCGGGAGGAAAGGCGCAGGCATTCCTTTCTCCCCTTGTGGGAGAAGGTGGCCGCGCGGAGCGCGGTCGGATGAGGGGTGTTGGCCAGAGCGCAACAACCTCCGAAGGCCTCTGTCATGAGCTGGCTGCCGCTCTCCTTCGGTACGCCGATGGTGCTGTGGGGCCTGTTGGCGCTGCCGGTCATCTGGTGGCTGTTGAAGCTGACGCCGCCTAAGCCGCAGGCGGAAATCTTCCCGCCGCTGAAAATTCTGGCGCGCGTGCTGAAGCGGCAGGAAACACCGCAGAAAAGCCCGTGGTGGTTGACGCTGCTTCGCCTTCTGATGGCAGCGCTGGTTATCGCGGCGCTCGCAGAACCCGTATTCAACCCGCGTGAAACGCTGCCCTCCAAAGGCAGCGCGCTTGCCCTCGTCATCGACAATGACTGGGCCGCCGCTCCCGACTGGGACAAGCGCGTCGCCACCGCCGAACGCCTGATTTCCGACGCCGGCGCGAAGGGCGAGCCGGTCATCGTCGCCTTCACTGCCGAAAAGCCCAACGCCGAGATCGGCCCGTTCGATGCGGCGACGGCCCTTGATCGGCTGCGCGCCGCCAAGCCGCGCCCGATCCCCACCGACCGCCCCGCCGTCTATGCCCGCGTTGCCGAGACGCTTTCTTCCCTGCCCGGCGCCAGCATTGCCGTGCTCGCCGATGGGCTGGCGGCGCAAGGCGACGAAGATGCGTTCAAGACGCTGCTTTCAAAAAATGCCGCCAATATCGTGTGGGTGACGCCCGAGCGGATTGCGGCAATCGCGCTCACCAGCGCCGAAAACGAGGTCGACGGGTTTGCCCTGACCGCGATCCGGGCCCAAAGCGACTCCGCGCCGCGAAAAATCACCGCCGGCGCGTTCGACGACAAGGGCCGCCGCATCGCCGACGCCACGCTGACCTTCGGGCCAGGCGAAACCAAGGGCACCGGCACGATGAAAGTGCCGTTCGAACTGCGCAACGATTTTGCGCAGGTAGCGCTGGACGGCGAACGCCATGCCGGCGCGGTGCGCGTGCTGGACGAAAGCGCCAAGCGCCGCCGTGTCGGGCTTTTGGGGCAGGCCGACGCCGATCAGGCGCAACCGCTTTTGTCGCCGCTCTACTATATCCGCCGCGCGCTCTCGCCCTTCGCCGATCTGGTTGAACCGTCGAGCGCCGACCTGGCCGACGCCATCCCGCAATTGCTCGATCAGAAGCCCGCGATGATCGTGATGGCCGATGTCGGCACCATCCCCCCCCAGGTCCGGCAAAGGCTGATCGACTGGGTCGACAATGGCGGCACGCTGGTGCGCTTCGCCGGCTCGCGCCTTGCCGCCGCCGGCAGCGACGACGATCTCCTGCCAGTGCGCCTGCGCGCCGGCGAGCGTTCGCTGGGAGGTGCCCTGTCATGGACGACGCCGCAGCCGGTCGCCGAATTTCCCAAGACCGGCCCCTTCGCCGACCTGGCTGCCCCGACCGAAGTCACCGTCAGCCGGCAGGTGCTGGCCGAGCCCGGGCCGGACATCGCGGAGCGCACATGGGCAAGCCTCGCCGACGGCACGCCGCTGGTGACCGGCCTGAAGAAAGGCAAGGGCACGCTGGTGCTTTTCCACACCACGCCGGAAGCGACATGGTCGAACCTTCCGATTTCCGGAAGCTTCGTGGAAATGCTGCGCCGCCTCGTGCAATTGTCACGCAACCAGGGCGCGGTCGCCGCCAATGCTGAGGCGTCGTCGGCAACGCTTGCGCCCTATCGCATGATTGCCGCCGACGGCGCGCTTGTCCCGCCGACCCCCGATGCGCGGCCGCTGGTTCCAAGCGCCAAGGCGCCCGTCACCCTGGAGAACCCGCCCGGCCTCTATGGCTCCGATGCCGGCGTCTTTGCCCATAATCTGCTCCATGCCGACAGCGTTTTGACCCCGCTGAAGCGGCCGCAAATTTCCGTTCCCGTCACCACCATGAACTACGCGTTCGATGAATCCCTCCACCTCAAGGGGGCGCTGGTAGCGGCGGCGCTGGTGCTGATGCTGCTCGATACGCTGGCCGTATTCTGGATGGGCGGGCTGTTTTCCAGGCGTGGTGGCGGACGCCGGCGCACTTCCGCCACCACGGCGGCGGTCATGCTGATCGCGATGGGCGCGCTGTTCGCCCATGTCGATGCGACCCGCGCCGATGATTCGAAACCCGGCGACGCTGTCGCCATCGAGGCAATCGCCAAGACCCGCATCGCCTATGTGCTGACCGGCGAGCCGGGCGTCGACGCCATCAGCCGCGCCGGCATCGAGGGGCTGAACCGCTTCCTCATCGACAAGACCGCGCTGGAGCCGGGCGACCCGGCCGGCGTCGACATCGCCAAGGACGAATTGTCCTTCTATCCGCTGATCTACTGGCCGGTCGATGCGACGGCACCGATGCCGAGCCAGGCCGCGATCGCCCGCATCGACGCCTATATGAGCCAGGGCGGCACGGTGCTGTTCGACACCCGCGACCAGTTTTCCACCGGCATCGGCGCCGATTCCACCAGCCCCGCGACCGAACGGTTGCGCGACATTCTGGGCAATCTCAATGTGCCGCCGCTGGAGCCGGTGCCGCCGGACCATGTGCTGACCAAGTCGTTTTATATCCTTGCCGAGTTTCCGGGCCGCTTCGACGGCAGCCCGCTCTGGGTCGAGGCATCGCCGGATGCCAGCAATGCCGACAACCGCCCGGTGCGCACCGGCGACGGCGTCTCGCCGATCATGATAACCGCCAACGATTACGCCGGGGCATGGGCCATCGACGCCAACGGCGACCCGCTTTTGCCGACCGTGCCGTCCGACCCGATGCAGCGGATCTACGCGCTGCGCACCGGCGTCAACATCATGATGTACATGCTGACCGGCAACTACAAATCCGACCAGGTGCACGTGCCGGCCCTGCTCGAACGGCTGGGGCAGTAGCATGAACTGGTCGCTTGCCTTCGATCCCCTGCTTTCTTGGCCATGGCTCGCGACCCTGCTGGCTCCGCTGGCCATCCTCGCGCTCGCTGGGCTGTGGTTTCGCCAGCGCGGCGCGTGGCTGCGGGCGCTGGCGCTGGTCGCGCTGGCCGCTGCCCTCGTCAATCCGGTTTTCCTTGATGAAGACCGCGAGCCGCTGAAAAGCGTCGTCGCCGTCGTCGTCGACCGCAGCCAGAGCCAGGATATCGGCGAGCGCACCGCCCAGGCCGATGCGGCCCTTGCCGGCGTCAAGGATCGCCTCGCCCGCTTCAAACAGTTCGACGTGCGCGTGGTCGAGACCGGCCAGGCCGGGGTCGCTGAAGACCGCACCGAGACGCGCCTGTTCTCGGCGCTGGACAACGCTTTCCGCGACGTGCCGCCCTCGCGCATCGGCGGCGCGATCATGATTACCGACGGCGAGGTGCATGACGCGCCGAATGGTGCGCCGGAATTCGCAGCCCCCCTGCATGCGCTGATTACCGGCAACGACCAGGAAAAAGATCGCCGCATCCGCTTCGAGCGCGCGCCGCGCTTCGGCCTCGTCGGCAAGCCGCTGGACATGACCTACCGCGTCATCGCCACCGACGGCCAATCCGGCCCGGTCGATGTGCGCGTCTCCGTCAATGGGGAGCAGGTTTCGGTCGAACGTGCTTTCGTCGGACAGGCGATGCCGCTTCAGGTGACGATCCCGAATGCCGGCCGCAATATCGTCCAGCTTGCCATCGACAAGCAGGACGGCGAATTGACCGATGCCAACAACCGCGCCATCGCGCTGGTCGATGGCATCCGCGAGAATCTGCGCGTATTGCTCGTTTCCGGCGAGCCGCATGCCGGCGAACGGACCTGGCGCAACCTTTTGAAGTCCGATGCATCGGTGGACCTCGTCCACTTCACCATCCTTCGGCCGCCGGAAAAGCAGGACGGCACCCCGATCAACGAACTGTCGCTGATCGCCTTCCCGACGCGCGAATTGTTCGTCGAGAAGATCAAGGATTTCGACCTCATCATCTTCGACCGCTACCAGCACCGCGACGTGCTGCCGATCCTCTATTACGATTACATCGCCGAATATGTGGAACAGGGCGGCGCGCTGCTGATCGCGGCGGGACCCGAATATGCCGGCGAGCAGACGATAGCCCGCACGCCGCTGATGGCGGCGCTGCCGGCGATGCCGACCGGCGAGGTGATCGACAAGGCTTTCTATCCGCGCCTGACCGATCTCGGCCAGCGTCACCCGGTAACGCGGGGCCTCGACGGCTCGGCCACCGAACCGCCGCACTGGAGCCGCTGGTTCCGCACCATCGGCGTCGAGAACCCCGAAGGCGAAGTGGTGATGAAGGGCGCCGACGACCGCCCCCTGCTGGTGCTCGACCGCAAGGGCGAAGGCCGTGTCGGCATGCTGCTTTCCGACCAGGGTTGGCTGTGGGCGCGCGGCTATGAGGGCGGCGGCCCGCATGTCCAGCTTTACCGCCGCATCGCCCATTGGCTGATGAAGGAGCCGGAACTGGAAGAAGAACGCCTGACGGCGGACGGGCGCGGCATGGTGCTTGAAATACGCCGCCAGACAATGAGCGACGACCCCGGCACCGCCCAGGTCATAACGCCGTCCGGCAAGGCGCTGGGCGTGAAGCTGCAAAAGTCAGAACCCGGCGTCTTTACCGGCAGCGTCGAGGTCAAGGAAATCGGCCTCTATCAGGTCGGCAACGGCAATCTGACTGCTCTTGCCCATGTCGGACCGGTCAACGCGCCGGAATTCACCGACGTGATCTCCACACTAGACAAGCTCAAGCCGGCAGCCGAGGCGACCGGCGGCAGCGTGCGCCGGCTGGCAACGGCGTCGGCCAATGGCGTAACCCTGCCCTCTATCGTTCCTGTTCGCTCGTCCGGCGAAGCTTCCGGCAACGACTGGATCGGCCTCAGGACCACCGACGACAGCGTGCTGAAAGCTGTCAGCCGCGTGCCCCTGTTCGGCGGCTTCCTGGGGCTCGGCCTGCTGCTGCTGGCCATGGGATCGATGTGGTACAGGGAAGGCAGGTAGGGAGTAGGGTAGAAATTCAGCACGAAGGGTAGCTTTTCTTCTTGTGAGTTGCCTCCATATTTTTCTCCCTATTCCCCTACCCCTTCTCCACACACAAAGGCCGCCCCGCGAGCAATCGCGGAGCGGCCTTGGAGTGAGATACGCAAACTTACATGGTGGTCTTGGCAGGGGCTTTCTTCGGAGCAACCTTCTTGTGGACGATCTTCTTGACCATCTTCTTGTGAATGACCTTGTGAGCAACCTTATGCACGGGCTTCTTCACCGCGGTCGTCGTGGTGGCGGTGGTGGTGGTCGTCGTGGCGGCATTTGCAGCGCTGATGGCCGGGACCGAGAAAGCGAGGGCAACGGCGACGCCGAGGGCGGAGAGCAGAGACTTGTTCATGGTGATTTTCCTTTGTTCACAGGTCGAGTTTCCGGTCACTGGTTCGGGTCTACCGGTGCCGCGCCCAGCACTTTCAGAGCGTTTGCAAGCGTCCGTATGCCCTGTGCCTGATGCTTGTCGGCACAGAACCGGTGCGCTTTCCTCTGAAGCACCTTTGCCTCGGTGACCTGCATCCCCTTGGCATGGTTTTGGATGGCTTCGTCGACCTGACGACTAAGCCGGCTGCAACGTTCGCTCCGGGTAATCAGGGTTTTCTGGCCCATGCCCTTTGCATCCGAATTTCCGACCGTGGCTGTAACGAGCAGGAGGGGAAGCAACGTACTCACCAATCGGATCGAGATTCTTTGCATGGCTGGGTCCTGAAACCCCGGAACGAGTGCGCGGTCGATCTCCTGACCGCCACGAATGCCGTTATCGCACCGGTTTTTTTCGCCAGTTTGTCTGGAATGTTGAATGTTGTTTCCGGATTGTTTCCGGCAATTTTGGCACGTTGCCAAAGGCTTAGTTTTGCCATCAATCGCGCTCTAAGACGATGGTCGAGCGACCCGATGCTGGCAGGCCCGTGAAAACAGATCCGCATATATTGATCGTCGATGACGACAGGGATATTCGCGAACTCCTGCAGGAGTTCTTCCACAAGCGCGGCCTGCGCGCGTCGGTCGCCGCCGACGGCATCGAGATGGAGGCGGCCATGCGCCGTGCGCCGGTCGATCTCATCGTTCTCGACGTGATGCTGCCCGGCAAGAGCGGGCTGGAACTGTGCCGCGAGCTTCGCGCCCGCCACCCCACGCCGATCATCATGTTGACCGCCGTGACCGAGACGACGGACCGCGTGGTCGGGCTGGAGATGGGCGCCGACGACTATGTGCCGAAGCCGTTTGACCCGCGCGAATTGCTGGCGAGGGTACGCGCCGTGCTGCGCCGCAATGCGCCCGAGGCGCGCAAGGAGCCCCAGCGGCAGATTTACCGCTTCGCCGGCTGGACCATGGACGTATCGCGCCGCAGGCTGCTGGCGCCAGGAGAGGTGCTTGTCGAACTGACGGGGGCGGAATTCAACCTGCTCCACACCTTCGCCAGAAGCGCACAGCGCATCTTGACGCGCGAACAGCTCATCGACCTGTCCGGCGGCGAGGAAGGCGCGAGCTACGACCGCTCGATCGATATTCTGGTGAGCCGGCTGCGGCGCAAGATGGAAGACGATCCGCGCGCGCCAAGTCTCATCCAGACGGTGCGCAGCGGCGGCTACCAGTTCATGCCGGAAACGATAGCGGAATGAAACGCTTCCTGCCGCAGACGCTGCCGGCCTGGGTGCTGCTGGTCGTCATCGCCGGCCTGCTCGTCAGCCAGGTCACGACGTTCTATCTGGTCCAGCGCGACCGCAGGACGGGTAACGATGTGGTCGAACTCTATCGCCTCAACGAGCGCGCCTTCTCCTTCGTGCAATTGATGAACAAGGCCTCGCCGCAGGACCGCCGGACGCTTGCCGCCGGCCTTTCCAACAGCGGCAATGCGCTGACCGTCTCGGACACGCCTGTCGTGACGTCGCCGATCGCAACCGACGACGCATTGGCCGAACTGGAGGACATTCTGGTCGGCCGCCTGTCGAAATTCGGGGTCGTCGACGCACGCGTTCGCCGCGACGCTGCGGAGCGGCATGCCTCGGCGCCGGGCGAGCCGGACGACGACAGCAAAATCGGCGAGGTCGAGCGCGACCTGCTGGCGCTGTCGACCACCTTTGCCCGAGCCAAGAAGCTCACCGCATCCATCGAATTCGCCGATGGCCAGTGGTTGAACTTCACCATGCCGGTCACGCCGGTCGCGCCCATACTCAGCCTCGACAGCACGCCGCTATCGGCCATCGTCGCGGCGCTGGTCGTCATCATGTCGATCTGGTCGCTGCGCCGGCTGACGGCTCCGTACCGGGCGCTGGAGCGTGCGGTCGGCGCCATCTCCGCCGACTTGAGAAGCCCGCCGCTGGCCGAGAACGGAAGCCGCGAATACCGGTCAGCCGCCAGGGCACTGAACGCCATGCAATCGCGGCTGCGCGACTATGTCGAGGATCGCGAACAATTGGCCGCGGCGCTCGCGCATGATTTGCGCACGCCGTTGACGCGGATGCGTCTGCGGCTGGAACTTCTGGGCCGGTCCAAGGCGCGCGAAGCGTTGGCGCACGACCTTTCCGACATCGACCAGATCGCCCGCTCGGTCATCGACTTCGCCACCTTCGAGATCGCCGAAGAAGTACCGGAGCGGGTAGATTTGTGGTCGCTGGTCGATTCCATCGCCGACAACTACGACGCGGTATCGTTCGAACCGGATTCGAAAGCCACACGCGGCATGGTCTGCCTGGCGCGGCCGGTTGCGCTGCGGCGCTGCATCACCAACCTCGTCAACAATGCCGTCCTTTACGGCAAGAAGGTCCATCTCGGCCTGCATAGCTTGGACGAAACCCTCGTCCTGACCATCCGCGACGAAGGCCACGGCCTGGCACCCGAGCAGTTCGAGCAGGTCTTCAGGCCATTCGTGCGCGGGGAGACATCGCGCAGCCGCGAAACCGGCGGCTCCGGCCTTGGCCTGACGATTGCGCGCAACATCGCCCGCAGCATGGGCGGGGACATCCGGTTGAGCAATCACGCCAGCGGCGGGCTTTGCGCCGAACTGACGCTGCCCAAGGTCGCCGTCGCTGCGGTGCAAGCCTAGGCTACTCCCTTAGCAGGGGAGCGCCTTCGACAATTTCGGGTCAAAACCGGCTGCCGGCCACAAATAATTCGATTCTAAATCAGGCCGTTGGAGCCATATCCTGATTCACTTTGTCAATTACCGCCTCAGTACGGCCGAAAGCACATCCCTAATGCCGATCGAGCCGACGAAGCGCGACTGGTCGTCGAACAGCGCCACGGGTGCGGTCTGCGAGCGGTGCATGGCAAGCATCACCGTCTTGAGCGACGTGCCGGGCGTCGCCCAGAACACCTGGGTCGCCTCCTCCGGCTGCCCCTCCACGTCGGCGCACGACACCCATATGGCAGGCTCGCCATTGCGCTCGGCGGCGATCACCAGCCCTTGCTCGTCAATCTTGAATCGCGTCGTGGCACGCCGATCGAGCCAAACCCAGCCGTCCTCGCCCTGCTCCAATTCGCGCTTGTCGCGCATCACGTTCCAGGCGGTCAGCACCGACAACGGATTCACATTGGCGATGAAGTCGCGGACATAATCGTTGGCGGGATTTAGAATGATGTCTTCGGGCGTGCCGGTCTGGACGATGCGACCGCCTTCCATGATGGAGATATGGCTGCCGATCTTGAGCGCCTCTTCCAGATCGTGCGACACGAAGATGATGGTTTTCTTGAGTTCCGCCTGAAGCTGCAGCAATTCGTCCTGAAGCTTGGTCCGGATCAGCGGATCGAGTGCGGAGAACGGCTCGTCCATCAAGAGGATGGGCGCTTCGGTCGCAAAGGCGCGCGCCAGACCGACACGTTGCTGCATGCCGCCGGACAGCTCATGCGCGTATTTCTGGGCCCATTGTTCCAGGTTCACCAGCTTCAACTGCCTGTGTACGCGCTCCTTTCGCTCCGCTTCCGGCACGCCGGCGAGTTCAAGGCCGAAGCCGACATTTTCCTCCACGGTGCGCCATGGCAGCAACCCGAACTGCTGGAACACCATCGCCACCTGCTTCTGGCGAATGGCGCGTAGCGTGGCTGTACTGCAATTGACGACATCGACCGCTTTGTCGCCCTGCTTGACGAAGACATGGCCGCGCGAGGGAACGTTGAGCATGTTGACGGCGCGAAGCAGGGTCGACTTTCCCGACCCGGAAAGCCCCATCAGCACCGAAATGTCGCCCTCCTTGACGGTAAGATTGCAGCCGGCGCAACCGAGCACAGCCCCGGTTTGCGCCAGTATTTCCTGGCGGGTCGCGCCCGTGTCGATCATCGCCAGCGCTCGCGGCTTCTCCGTGCCGAAGACGATATCGACGTTCTTGAAATCAACCGCGACGTTCATTTCTTGCCTCCGGTGGTAATTCGGCTCATGCGGTCGAGGATGATGGCAAGCACGACGATGGCAAGCCCGGATTCAAGCCCGAGATCGATCCGGCGCGAACCCAGCGCACGATTGATTTCGGTGCCGAGGCCGCCTGCGCCGATCAGGGCCGCAAACACCACCATCGACAGCGACAGCATGATCGCCTGAGTGAGGCCGGCCATGATGGTGGGCAATGCCGCCGGCAATTCCACCTTCCACAAGAGCTGGCGCTTGGTGGCGCCAAAGGCTTCGCCCGCCTCCACGATCGATGTCGGCACGGAAGTCATGCCCAGATAGGTAAGCCGCACGGGCGTGGGAATGACAAAGATGATGGTAACGACGAGACCCGGCGCGTTGCCAAGGCCGAACAGTGTCAGGACCGGGATCAGATAAACGAAGGTAGGCAGCGTCTGCATCATATCGAGCACCGGCAGCATGATGCGATAGACCTTCGGCTTGTGCGCCGCCCAGATGCCGAGCGGCACGCCGATGGCCATCGAGGCGGCAGCGGCCGCTACCACCAGCACCATGGTTTCCACCGTCTGCTTCCACAGGTTCTGGTTGATGATGAAGACGAGCCCGACGAACACCCAGAACGCCAGCGGCTTCGAACGCTGCAACAGCCAGGCGATACCGGCGATCACCAGCGCCAGAAAAACCGGCGGCACGGCCAGAAGAAGATCGACGAAATTGTCGAGCAGAAGGTTGAGCCCGCTGGAAAAGGCTCTGAAGATGGTATCGAAATTGTCGGTAAGGAACGTGAAGAAATCCTTGCCCCAGGCGCCTATGGGTATCTTGTAACTGGCCAGAAATTTCGAAACCGGATCCATCTCGCTCCCCTCGTCTCGCTTATTCCCCAAACCGGATGCGGATTCGGAAATGAGCGTTTCCGTCGAATAAAATACTTGCGCCTTCCGTCATGCCGACGGGTCGGCAACGCACCTTCGATCTACGCCAGATCTTCTGTCTGGCGTCGATCGCCTCCTGATTGGCTCACCGCGTCGCTTGTTGGCGGGGAGACAAAAAGGGCAGCCTCGCAGAAAGCCGCCCTTTTAGGCATCAAGATCGGCGCGACCGGCTCAGTTGCCGAGCGCGGTCTTGACGGCTGCGGCAGCGTCGCCGCCGTCGATGGTCGTCACGCCGGCAAGCCATGGCGTAGCCGCGTCCGGGTTCTTCTTCAGCCAGGCGGTCGCCACCGTGTCGGCATCGCTCCCCTTGAGGATCGCGTCCATCATCTCGCCTTCCATGTCGAGATTGAACTTGAGGTTCTTGATGAACGTGCCGGCGTTCGGGCACTCCGTCGTGTAGCCCTTGCGCACATTGGTGCTGACCGTCGCGGCGCCAAAGCCCGAATCGCCCATGCCGTCGAGATAGGTGATCTTCATCGCGCCCATCACCGGATGCGGCGTCCAGCCGAGGAACGCGATCCACTCGTTGTTCTTCATCGCCTGCTCGGCCTGCGTCAGCATGCCCGCTTCCGAAGACTCGACCAGTTCGAAGCCTTCAAGATTGTCGGCCGGGTTCTTGATCATGTCGAGGATGATGCGGTTGCCGTCATTGCCGGCCTCGATGCCGTAGATCTTGCCGTTGAACTTGTCCTTGAACTTGCCAAGGTCGGTCAATGTCTTGACCCCCGCCTCGGCCACATAGGTCGGCACGACCAGGCCGTAGCCGGCGCCGGTGAGGTTGACACCGATCGTCTCGACGGACCCGTCGGCGGTGTAGTCCTTGATGTCATTGGTCATCGACGGCATCCAGTTGCCGAGGAAGACGTCGAGATCGTTGTTCTTCAGCGACGCATAGGTCACCGGCACGGACAGCTGGATCACCTTCGGCTCATAGCCGAGCGCGGTGAGCAAGACCGAAGCGACGCCCGTCGTCGCCTGGATGTCGGTCCAGCCGACATCCGAAAGGCGCACCGTCTTGCAGCTTTCCGGATCGGCGGCGAAAACAACGCTCGTGGAAAGAAACGCCGCCAGGCCAAGCCCGGCAACAAAGGAATTCATACGCGACATGATGACTTCTCCCATTTGCAATTTTTGGCGAAGCGGATTTCCCTATCCGCCTTGTTTTTACAGCCAAACACCATTTTGGTGCGGTTTCAAGCGCCAACGCAATCGCGAGTGACGGCGCGCGCTGGCCGATGAACGACATGGTAGCCATTTTTTCCGGGGAAAGCCGGTGGGCGCCCTCTCGGCAAACCGGTCTTCGGAGTAGAACGGGCCATGGCCAAGCTCTATTTCCACTATGCGACGATGAACGCAGGCAAGACAACGATGCTGCTTCAGGCTTCGTACAATTATCGCGAACGCGGCATGACGCCGATGCACTTCGTCGCGGGGCACTACAACAGAGGCGACAGCGGCTACATTTCCTCCCGGATAGGGCTTGAGGCAGAGGCCGGCCTGTTCCGGTCCGGCGACGACCTGTTTGCCCGCGTCGCCGACCACCATGAGCATGCGAGCGTGCATTGCGTATTCGTTGACGAGGCCCAGTTTCTCGACGAGGAACAGGCGTGGCAACTCGCCCGCGTGGCGGACCGGCTGAACATCCCGGTGATGTGCTATGGCCTGCGCACCGACTTCCAGGGCAATCTGTTTTCCGGTTCGCGCGCTTTGCTTGCCATTGCCGACGAATTGCGGGAAGTACGCACCATCTGCCGCTGCGGTCGCAAGGCGACGATGGTGGTACGGCTTGGCGCTGACGGAAAGGTCGCGAAACAGGGCGAACAGGTGGCGATCGGCAAGGACATCTATGTTTCCCTGTGCCGCCGCCATTGGGAAGAGGAAATGGGCCGCGCCGTGCCGGAGGATTTCATCGGCTTCACCAGGCGTTGAATTTGTTCGGTCAATCGGTACGTGCAATTCGTTCAAAACCTGTTAGAGTGCGCTTCGTCCACCTATATATTCGGTGAATGCCACGGTGCCGGCGCAAATTCCGGTGCCGCTTCATCGTTTCCGATCACTATCAACCAGAAGAAGGAAAGCCATTGCAGGTTCTTGTACGCGACAACAACATCGACCAGGCTCTGCGGGTCCTGAAAAAGAAATTGCAGCGCGAAGGCGTCTTCCGCGAAATGAAGGCCCGTCGTTCCTATGAGAAGCCGTCGGAAAAGCGCTGCCGCGAAAAGGCAGAAGCCATTCGCCGCACCCGCAAGGCTGCGCGCAAGCTCGCTATCCGTGAAGGCCTGATTGCCGCCCCGGTAAAGAAGTTGCCCTTGCGCCCCGATCCACGGGCTCCGCGTCCCGCAGCAGCGTAACTGCCAAACACCCGGCGCTTGCCAGCCCGCCATCCGGAGCGATCCGATGGCGCACGGCTGCTTGCGGGCATTTTTTGTCCAGCGCCCTGCCGCCTGGATTTCTCGCTTTCCCGATTTCGTGCTGCCTCGCCTTCCCATACCGGTATGCCGCACATATATTCGCGGTCGCTCGCAGCACCGGCGTGATGCCGAACAGGGAGGCCTCTATGGCGACATTGCAGAATTTCGATGCCGAAATAGCCAAGACCCAGCAGGTCGTGCAGGACATGCGCGCCAGGATCGAACAGTCGGGCACCGTGCTCGACACGCTCGCGCAGGCCGACAAGAAGATCGGCGATGCCGATTTCGATATCCAGAACGCCCGCATCCAGGATGTGCTGAAGCAGCAGAAGGTGATGGAAGGCAACATCGCCGACCTCATCATCGGCCTCGAGGACGCCACCAACGTCTTCGGCTCCGAATTCGAGAGCATGAAGAACTACACCGGCTGGGAAAGCTTCGTCGGCATCTTTTCCGCGCAATCGAAGCAGCGCATGCGCACCGAGCGCGTCCGCAATATGTCGCTGGCCGGCAATCTGCAGGAACTTCTGACCAAATCCGACACCATCGTCGGCATCCTGAAAGCGCAAAAGGGCGTTCTCGACCAGCGCTACAAGACCTCGGAAACAAGTCTCGGCCAGGTGATCGAGCGCCGCAAGGCGACCATCGCCAATCTGACCGCTGTCCAGAAGCGCATCGAGGAACTGAACCCGGCGCTGCTCGATATAGAAAACCGGATCGCTTCCTCGACCAGCCAGACCGACCGGACACAGCTTGAGGGCGAGCGTTCGAAGATGGCCACCGAATACAACGAAAAGCAGGCCAAGGAGCAGGAGCTGCTGGCCGAAAGCCAGACGCTGGAGCGCTATACGTCGATGTTCCAGACCTTTGTCGACTCGCTCAACAACCAGATCGCCGCGCAGTCGACGCTGATCAACAAGCTGACCATCGATACCGAACAGCGCATCGTGCTCTACAAGGCGCTGGAAGATTCGCTGAAGACGGCCGCCCAGCAGGACGTGGCCCACAAGATCAACACGCTGGGCAGCCAGGTCGACAACACGGCGGAAGAAACCATGGCCGGCATCGGCGCCGCCTCGCAAAAGCACATTGGCGACCTGCTCGAACTGCACGAGAAGAACATGGTGACGACCGCCGACATCCAGCGCCGCAAGAAGCTGGCCGACGACGCCTTCGCCCGCCGCTTCGACGATGTGCTGAAGAAGCACAACGCCGCCGACTACGTGCAGACATCATAAGCCGGGCAAGTGCGGGGCAAGCACCCATCCATGACCCCTACCGACGATCCCGCCGAACGCTACTTCGCGGCCATCAACGCAGCCCTCAGCGGCCTTGAAGTGTTCATGCGCGACGACCGCTCGCCGCTCTATCGGCACGGCATCGTGGCGAAGATCGTTGCCGAACATATCGCGCGGCTCGACAAATCATTCTCCTGCTGGCGCAACCGGCTGGGTTTCATGGACAGCTTCCGCATTTCGCGCGCCGACAGCGGCTTTCCGGTGTTCCAGAACCTGCTCGAACTGGAAAACGACCGCCGCCAGGCCGACCAGCGCCTCGCCAACATTCCGCTGCCCGACGAATTGCGCGAGGAGATGGCCGACTTCATCCTGCGCCACAAGGCTTTTCCCGACGCGCTGCAAAAGTCGATGGCCGAGCGGCTTTACCTCGAGGATGTGAAAAGCGAGGACACCTTCAGCCCGTTCACATTGGCCCAGACCGCAAACGTCTCGGTCAACCCCAAGACGGGGCGGCCCTATTATCTGGTCCATTGGGCGACCTTCGACGGCACCGCCAATTTGCCGCTGGTCTATATGGTGACGGTCGAGGATTCTTCCCAAGCCATGGTCCGTCAACTGGTCGGGGCCAATGGCCGGCTGAACGACAAGGTCGACATTCCGCTGCCCGTGGACGGGTTGCTCAATCCCGAGCTTGCCCGAAGCTTCGACGACTTCACCGAAAAGAACTCTGCCTATTCCCTGTCGCCGATGACGATCGCGGTCAATCTCGACAAGGATTTTCAGGAACTGCATCCTAAGCAGTTGCGCCGGGTCGTGCTCGGGCCGTTCTATTCGGCGGGCATCACCGAAAACAATTCCACCGTGGCCGATGTGCTGTCGAAGGTGCGCAAGCCGGAAAACGCATGGCTTCTGACCTGGACCATCCAGGAGGTTTATTCCAAGGGTGAAAAGCCCGGCCGCAAGGGCCTGTTTTCAAGCGAGAAAACCACGCAGGAATTCTTCATCGACACCGACGATCTAGAAGCGACGCGGCAAGGCGTCTCCGCCTACGAGAACCACGCGCTGATCCCGCATGAAGCCTATCAGGCGCTCTACGCCGCCGGCGAGGCCGACAAGATTTTCGGCGGCTACAAGGTGCATATCCTGTCGAACGGACAGGTGATCAGCGATGTGTGAGTTTTTTCATCGCCAGATGCGACAGATCAGGAGGGACAAGCGATGGACACCGGCCTGACCACCATCCCGGAAGCGGCGATCGAAAAACACCGGGCCACGGCGCAGAGTTTCGTCACGCGCATCGTGGTGCTGGAGGATTCGTCGCGAGAATCCGGCACCGCGCTTGCCGGCACCAACCGCCGTTTCGTTTCCACCGTTTCGGTCGGCTCTGTGCGCCACACCCGCGAGGTGGAACTGCAAAAGACCGTGCAAGCGGTCCACCCCGAAGACCCGTTGCTCTCCATCCCGCAGCACACGCTGCTTTTCCGCGCCCGCCGTGGCGTGGCAGTAGCACTGGCTGTCGCCGGCATTTTCGCCGAAGGAACCGACCTCGAAGGCCTGCAGGCGAAAAACGCGAGAACACCGCTGGAAGGCGACGAGGCCGCGCATTTCAAGAAGCTGCTGTCGGCCTCCGCCTATGTCGCCGCCTTCTCCTTCGCGTCCTATCTGTTCCAGTTGATCGACACGGACGGCGAAGCGCCCAACGATACGCCGGAGCCCGACTTCCTGTTCGACACACCGCAGGATGCGGTCAAGTCGCTGGTTGCCGGGCTCGACCGCACCATCACCGGCGCGAAAGACGACGCCGATCTGATGGTCCGCGCCCGCGCCGTCGCCCGCATCGCCATCGACGGCCTGCTCCAGCGCAAGAGCCGCTTCGACGGTCTCGGACCGTTCGAGAACGCGCATATCCGCATCGACGCCGACGATTTCACCCTCGACGGTTTCGACGTCGCGCCGGGCAAGAAATCCAAGCCGTTGGCGATGAGCTTCAAGAAGCCGGAAGAGGTCGTCGGCAACCACATCGCCAAATACCAGTCGGTCAAGCTGGCCAAGATGCTGATGGCCTACGATTTCGACAGGCAGATGAACCCGTTCGTCGAACTGGGCGGCTTCCTGTTCACCTTCATCGGCGATGGCGCGCCCGGCACCGGCAAGACGACGCTGATCCAGATGATCGCCGGCCTCGTCAACGACTACTGCCAGATCGCCGCTTATCCTTTCGTCTACGAGAATTTCGGCGTCGACCAGATTTCGTCCTACCAGGGCAAGTCGGGCCAGAACTGCCGCCAATTCATCAACAATGTGCTGAACCCGCGTGCCATCGGCTTCGGCACCATCGACGATATCGACCAGGTGGCGGCCAAGCGTTCCGACGACCGCGCCTCCGCCGGCCAGCAGGAAATCACCGGCGTGTTGATGGACGCCTTTGGGGGTGCTGCAACCGTCGTGCGCGGCAATTCCAGCTTCGGCATGTTCTCCAACTACCCCGAAAATGTCGACGATGCGCTGCGCCAGCGCGCCGGCGCCCGCTGGCTGGTCGACGGCCCGCAAACGCGCGACGACTACATTGACATCTTCGTGCTTCTTGCTGGAAAGAATCACGAAATCCCGCTGGGCGAGCACAAGCTTTACGCCGCGCAGGAAATCCAGCGCGCCGTCAGCGAAGCCTATCGGGACTTTGAAAAGCCGCAGGAAGACGGGCTCGAAAAAGTCTATGAGCGGTTCATGAAGGACAATGGCGCGCCTAAGACGCTGGCCGATATCGGCACCTACCTTCATTTGATCAAGCAGGCAGAGCCGCGCTTTACGGGGCGCGCGATCAAGAACGTCACCGACGCCATAAAAATGCGCGCCATGGACATCGAACTGCCGGACGGGTGGTTCGAAAAGCCGGAAGCCTTCATGCACAAGCCCTACGACGCCAAGAAGGCCATGATCGAGGAACTGCGCGGGCCGTTCTCGATGGACATGGTCATGCAGGAGATCAACCGCTACGCGGATTCGGAATTCCGCTACTCCGACAAATCCGACGACGCGGCGGTCGAAAAACTGCTGCGCGATGCCCGCCTGCGCGAACGCGCGGCCCGCGAAATGGCGGAATTGCAGAAGAAGGGGCTGTGGAATGCGTGAGTATCCGGCGCCTTGCCTTCTCCCCTTGTGGGAGAAGGTGGATCGGCGCACGGCGTCGAGACGGATGAGGGGTGTTGGAAGGAATGAGGCGCTGGCGCTCCGGCCAACACCCCTCATCCGACCTCGCTTCGCTCGGCCACCTTTTCCCACATGGGGAGAAGGAAAGGCGCAGGCGGCACCTTCTCCCCATAAACAGGGAGAAGGAACCAATTGACCTCCAAATTCCCGCTGCTCCGCGAAAACGCGCTGATCTACGGCAGGCTGCTCACCATCGAGGAGCCGCATCTGATCCAGCGCTACAACAAGGCGCTTGGCGCGTTCGGGCTGAAGCCGACGAAGCTAAAATCCTTCGAGATCGACCGCACCGGTTTTTCGCCACAGGTGGCCGAGGAATGCGGCGATTACAGCTATCTCGACCCCTACGAGGTCAATCGCCGCTTCATCATCCTGACGCCGTCGCAAGTGACATTGCCGGTGGTCCACACCGCCTTTTCAAATACATCGCAATTGATGTTCGAGTTCATGTCGAAGAACAGCCGCGCAATCGACGCGCTGACGATCAAGGACGTGATCTACGGCGAGATCGAGGATTCGGTATCCAGGGTCGAAGACATCGAAGACCTGCTGTCGATCAGCCAGGTCGAGTTCAAGGTGCTGTCGGGCGAGGACGTGCTGGGCAAGGCGGCCGAACTCGGCACACTGGTCGACCGGCTACGCCAGGAGCCGGACGCCTGGCGTAACGACGCCATGCTCAACCGCATGGTCGACCTCGCCAAAATATGCGGCGACATTCGTGAAAACGCGCTCGTCCCCGACCAGGTTATCTTCCGGCACAACGCCTACTGGACCAGCCATTTCGGCGGGCTCTACGTGTTTGTCGATCCCGACGTAACCACCGTCATCAGCGATCCCGCCGCACCCGGCTTCCGCCGCTCCCGGCCATGGCAGGTCAGCTATCTGTCGATCAACGACGCCGACGCCGTGATGAAGTTCCTGGCAAGTTCCGGCCGCATCGAGCTTCCCCGCGCTTCGTGGATAGAGACCTCCGGTTATCTGGAGCATCGGGCCGAAATGGTGGTGCGCGCGCTGATCCGCGAAGCCGAACCAGACCGCAACCCTTCCGACGCCGACAAGGTGTGGCTGCAGGCATGGATTCACGGCCATGCCGATTTGATCGCCAAGGACGGGAACTTTCCCTTTCTCAACGCCGCCAAGCGACAGATCGCGCAGTCGGGCCGCCTCAAGCTCGAGGATGTCTCCCCCCACCAGCGCTTTCTGGTGGTCCGCGCTAGGCCCGACCATCCCGACGCATGGCTTACCAGCCAGTTGATCTCGGATTTCGTCCCGCAGGATTTCGTGTCGCGCTACATCTTCAACAAGCCGGCATTCTACAAGGACTATGAGGGCTTTGGCCCGACGTGGCGATCGCATGTTGTCGATGTGCTCAAAAGCACATATCTGAAAGACAAGGCAGCGTTTCGCGCGCGCCTCTACGGCCTGACAGACTGACGGAGGTGACGCCATGCTTGACCCGATCGTGAACTTCGTCACCCGCATCTTCCAGTGGATAGGCCGCGGCATCGGCTTCGCCATCGGGGTGATCCTGTGGCCATTTCTGTGGGTTGGCCGTTGGTACACGCAACGCGGCTGGATCCTGAAAGCCGTGCTGGGCGCGGCCCTTCTGGTGCTGATCGGCCTCTACGCCAATTTCTTCTACGCAACCCAGTGGTGGAACAATTTCAACCCCGACTATCCTGCAGCACTTTCGCAGCAGAAAAGCGCTTCCCTTGCCGGCAGCCCCGTCGCGGGAAATGCTGCCACGACAACGACAACGCCACAAAGCTGCCAGCCTTCGGCCATAGTGGGCGTCTCGGCGGAATTGATCGACTTCAACGTCAATCAGAACTCCTGGATATCTTCCATGGTCGTGTCGAAGATGGGCTTCTTCGGCATCGATTGGCGCAAAACGCCGTTCTTCGACAACAAGGCGGCGTTCCAGCTGGGCATCAACCAGGTCTTGCGGCGTACCACCACCGAACTGGTCGATACGCTCGGACGCGTGCGCGGCACTTCGCAAATCGACCAGAACTTGCAGGACGCACGAACCGCGCTCGCCTGGAACGAGGACGCCTGGTACATCGGCTGGCGCGGCCCGACCCGTCCGACGCCCAGCGTCTACCGCGAGGCCATCACCAAGCTGCGCGCCTACAACACCAGCCTCGAGAAGTGCCAGGTGACTTTCGACGCGCGCGCCGACAACCTCATGCAGTTCCTGGACCGCATCGCGGGCGACATCGGCTCGACCTCCGACATCCTGCGCGCGCGCATCGAGGCCTCGGACGCGGGCTGGTTCGACCTGCGCGCCGATGACCGCTTCTGGTTCGCCTATGGCCAGCTCTACGCCTATTACGGCATACTGATCGGCGCACGGTCCGATTTTGCCGCCGTCATTGCCGAGCGCAACGTTACGACACTTTGGGCGCGCATGGAGGAGCAGTCGCGCGCCTCGCTCAACGTGCAGCCGTGGATCATTTCGAACGGCAGTGAATCCAGTGCGTTCTTCCCCTCGCATCTCGCGACAATGGGCTTCAGCCTGTTGCAGGTACGATCCAACATCGTCGAGATAAGATCGGTGCTCGACCGGTAAGCTACTCCAAGCACACGCAGCGCTTTCTGGACCAATGGTCCTCCATCGACAGTTCTGCACTAAATTGGCATGTCGTCAGCATCTTTGCGGAGGCCAAGCGCATGCAGAAATCGATTGAACGGCTGGCGGGCGACAGCGAAGGCGTCGCCTACGAGTTTCCTGTCTTCCACTTCTCAGGCTCCGACAAGAGCGCGCCCACAGCCTATCTCCAGGCCGCCCTCCATGCCGGCGAACTGCCCGGCACGGTCGCCATCGATGCGCTGATGCCGAAGCTGGCCAAGGCGGAAGCGGAAGGGCGCATCCGCGGCGCGATCACGCTGGTGCCGTGGGCCAACCCGATCGGCCGCGCCCAATACCATTTCGGCGACCATCAGGGCCGCTTCCATCTCGGCACACGCACCAATTTCAACCGCGACTTTCCGCTGATCGATAGCCCCGACACCTCCCTACTGCCTGCCGAAAGCGCGCCGACAACCATCGACGAGCGGCTGAAACGCCGCTTGCTGAAGCTGTCCATCGGCCAAGACATCGTGCTCGACCTGCATTGTGACGACGAGGGTGTCGCCTATCTCTACGTGCCCGCCCAGCTATGGCCGGCGATGCAGGACTGCGCCGCCGCCATGGGCGTCGATGCGGTACTTTTGTGGGAAGGCGCCAGCGGCGCGGCCTTCGAGGAGGCCTCTTTCAACCCCTATATCAAGGCGGATAAGGCGCGTTATGAGACGCTTGCCGTCACCACCGTGGAATATCGCGGCATCAATGACGTCGATGGCGCGTCCGCGGAAGCCGACGCGCAGGGCCTGTACCGGCTGCTCGTCGCACGCGGCGTTATCACCGACGCCGCCCTGCCCGCGCCCGGCCCGTTCCAGGGCGTCGTCGCCCCGCTCGAAAACATCGACATGATGCCCTCGCCCGCCGCCGGCGCGATCCTCTACGACGTCAAGCCCGGCGACCGCGTCGAAAAGGGCGCGCGCCTCGCCACCATCGTCCATAAACCGGGTGAGGTCGGCGGCAGGACCGAGGTTTTCGCACCGCAGGCCGGCTATATCCTGACCCGGCGCTCGCGGCGCATCATCCGCACCGGTGAGGATCTGCTAAAACTAGTGGGGGCTGGAAAGAGCAGCGACGCGCGCGCCGGCACGCTGGAAGATTGAAGCGGCCCACTCGAATCCGCTTGCCCAACTTTTCATTCGCCGCTATGGGAATCCCATGAACGCGCATTCGACCAAGAACATCTGGTGGTGGGCCTGCTGACAGCGGCCTCTTGAAGCGCGTGCGCGCGAAAAAAGTGGATGGTGGCCGCAACGGAATATCCGGGCGGCCATTTTATTTTTTGCGCTCCGGGTCCGCTGCCAACGATCGGATGGAGACGGTGATGACGGTACAGATTCTGGAAAACGGAGCCGAGCGCTTCGTTACCGCAGGCGGTGTCGCCGTGACACGCCAGCGCCATGACCGGCCCTATGAGGGCGCGATCGACCCCTATATCGACGGGTTGAATTCGCGGCGTGGCGCGGTGTTTTCCTCGAACTACGAATATCCCGGCCGCTACACCCGCTGGGATACGGCGATCATCGACCCGCCGCTGGTGATTTCGGCCAAAGGTCGGGCCATGCGCATCGAGGCACTGAACACGCGCGGCGAAGAATTGCTGCCAGTGATCGGCAAGGCGCTGGAACCGCTCGCTGAAATTACGATCACGGAGAATTCGAAGAAGCTGATCCGGCTCGACATCGAGAAGCCGGGCCGCGTCTTCACAGAAGAAGAGCGTAGCCGCGCTCCCTCGGTGTTCACCGTGCTGCGCGCAATCACCGGCCTGTTCAAGAGCGACGACGATGCCAGCCTCGGCCTCTACGGCGCCTTCGGCTACGACCTCGCCTTCCAGTTCGATCCGGTCGAGCACACGCTGGAGCGCGCGCAAAGCCAGCGCGACCTGGTGCTGTTCCTGCCCGACGAAATCCTCGTCGTCGACCACTATTCGGCCAAGGCCTGGACCAACCGCTACGATTATTCGGGCGATGGATTTTCCACCGAAGGCCTGGCCCGCGACCAGACTTCGGAACCGTTCAAGCCATCCGACCGCATCCCGCCGCGCGGCGACCATGAACCGGGCGAATACGCCAACATCGTGCGCAAGGCGATGGCAAGCTTCAAGCGCGGCGACCTGTTCGAGGTCGTCCCGGGCCAGATGTTTTACGAGCGTTGCGAAAGCGCCCCCTCCGACATTGCGCGCAAGCTGAAGTCGATCAACCCCTCGCCCTATTCCTTCTTCATCAATCTGGGCGAAGGCGAGTATCTGGTCGGCGCGTCGCCCGAAATGTTCGTGCGCGTCAACGGCCGCCGCGTCGAAACATGCCCGATTTCGGGCACCATCAAGCGCGGCGACGACGCCATCTCCGACCATGAGCAGATCCTCAAGCTGCTCAACTCGAAGAAGGACGAGAGCGAACTGACCATGTGTTCCGACGTCGACCGCAACGACAAGAGCCGCGTCTGCGAACCCGGCTCCGTGCGCGTCATCGGCCGCCGGCAGATCGAAATGTATTCGCGCCTGATCCACACCGTAGATCACATCGAGGGGCGACTGCGCGAAGGCATGGACGCTTTCGATGCGTTCCTGTCCCACGCCTGGGCGGTGACGGTGACCGGCGCGCCAAAACTGTGGGCCATGCGCTTCATCGAGCAGAACGAGAAGAGCCCGCGCGCCTGGTATGGCGGCGCGGTCGGCATGGTGCATTTCAACGGCGACCTCAACACCGGCTTGACGCTGCGCACCATCCGCATCAAGGACGGGATTGCAGAAGTGCGCGCCGGCGCTACCTTGCTGTTTGATTCCGTGCCGGAAGAAGAAGAAGCTGAAACCGAGTTGAAGGCATCCGCCATGCTTACCGCTATCCGCGACGCAAAGGCTGCCAATTCCGCAGCGACCGAGCGCACCGCAGCCCGCGTCGGCGAAGGCGTCAACATCCTGCTGGTCGATCACGAGGACAGTTTCGTCCACACGCTGGCCAATTATTTCCGCCAGACCGGCGCCAATGTCTCGACCATTCGCAGCCCGGTTCCAGACGAGGCCTTCGACCGGCTGAAGCCCGATCTCGTCGTGCTTTCGCCCGGCCCCGGCACGCCGAAGGATTTCGATTGCGCCGCAACCATCAAGAAAGCGCGTCAGCGCAACCTGCCGATCTTCGGCGTGTGCCTCGGCCTGCAGGCATTGGCGGAAGCCTATGGCGGCGAGTTGCGCCAACTTGCCGTGCCCATGCACGGCAAGCCGTCGCGCATTCACGTATCGAAGCCGGGCATCATCTTTTCAGGCTTGTCGAACGACATCACCGTGGGACGCTACCATTCGATCTTTGCCGATCCGGCACGGCTTCCGGCTGCGTTCGAGGTCACCGCGACCAGCGAAGACGGCACCATCATGGCCTTCGAGCATGAAAGCGAACCGGTTGCCGCGGTACAGTTCCACCCGGAATCGATCATGACGCTGGGCGGCGACGCCGGCATGCGCATGATCGAGAACGTCGTCGTGCACCTGCCGCGCAAGGCCCGGGAAAAGGCAGCGTAGAGATCACGATGAGCGACGCAATCGCAACCAGGGACGCCGCTAAGCGGCGCGTCGCGACCCTCGCCTTCTGGTCGATTATCGTCGCGCTGGCGGTGATGGGGCTGAAATTCGTCGCCTGGCGCATGACGGGCTCGATCGCCCTTTACTCGGACGCGCTGGAATCGATCGTCAACGTCATCACCGCCACCGCGGCCGTGTGGGCGATCCGCGTCAGCTACAAGCCCGCCGACCAGGACCACCCCTTCGGTCACCACAAGGCGGAATATTTTTCTGCCGTGCTTGAAGGCGTCCTGATCGTGGTCGCTGCCCTGCTGATTATCGCACAGGTGTGGCAGTCGATCCGCAACCCGCTACCGATGGAACAGCCATGGGAAGGCCTTGCCATCAACGGCGGTGCGGCTGTCGTCAACGCGGTCTGGGCCACGATCCTGATCCGCTTCGGCCGCCGCGCCAAGTCTCCCGCCTTGGAGGCGGACGGCCGCCATATCATGACCGATGTGGTGACTTCCGTTGGCGTCATCGTCGGCCTCGTCGCGGCGGTCTTCACCGGGTGGCATATACTGGATCCGCTGCTCGCGCTCATCGTCGCGCTGAACATTCTGTACCAGGGTTTTCATGTCACCGGGCAATCGCTGAACGGGCTGATGGACCGGGGCGTCGACACCGAAGAGCATATGCACATCCGCGATATCATCTCGGCCAACTCCAAGGGCGCGCTGGAAGTCCACGACCTCAAGACACGCATAGCCGGGCGCGCCATCTTCATCGAGTTTCATATGGTGGTCGATGCCGAGATGACGGTCGGCGAAAGCCATGTCATCTGCGACCGTATCGAGGACGCGCTCAAGGCCGATATTCCATCGGTCCGGGTCATCATCCATGTCGAACCGGAAGACGAAGCCAAGCTGCCGAAGGGAACGGTCGCCGTCCCCTTCGCCTGAAACCCTAGAGCCCGCACGCCGATTGCGGCATCGGATCGAGCCGGAACAATCTGTCGTCCGACGCAGTTTTTTCGTCGCTCGTCGAGCAGAGATCGACAAGCGCAAGGCCGCTGTTCGGATTGGCCAGCATCATCGTGCCGTTGACGCCGCGCCGCAGGTAGATTTCCTTTTGGCCGACATCGCAGGCCGCGGTCGCGTTCTTGTCGCTCGCCGCGCAGCGCCACTGATCGCCCTCGGCCTCGCACGAATAGGTCTGGCTCACAGCGCCCGTTCCTTGGCGTGCGGCTATCGAAACGGTGATGTCCGCGCCGTTTGGCCAACGATCCTTCTTGCCGCTCGCGGCAAAGCCGGCGAGTTCCGCCTTGCCGCGATAGACGCGGATCGCCTGGGTCATCTGGTCGGCGTGCGAGCCCAGATGCGCGGCGGAATAGTCGCGCCCGAAGCAGAAAGGCTGGTCGGGTTTCAGGCGCACACGCAGCGGATCGCCCAAGGCGGCATCGACCGGATCGATCTTGGCGAATTCGGCGGCACACGCGGCTACCGGCATCGAATCGAGCCTGAAACCGTTGTCGTCGCTCCCCAGCCTCTGCTTTTCATAACCTGCCTTGCCAAGCATCTCTTCCGAGTCGGGGTCGAGATAGATATCCCGATCTAGGCTGCTGACGATCAGGCTTCCTTTCGCATCAAGCTTCAGCTGCGCCATGGTGCGGTCGCACTCCATGCCGCAATGAATGGCCCCTGCCTCCTCGTCGCTGCCGGACATGCCGCACCAGCCGCCTACCCATTCGGGCCTGTCGGCTCCTCGCGCCGTCGTCGTCATGTAGGAGGTGTAGCCGCTCCCCATGACAAAGTCCGCTTCCTCCATTGGGCGGTTGACCGGGTTGTTGCCCTGCAGAAAGAAGATGCGGGCAATTTTCTGGTTGGGATGGGTTTTCAGGTGTGCCGCGTCATAGACACGCCCGAAACAGGCGTCCTTGCCGTCGGGGCTGAGCGCGGAACTCGTCGCCTGCGCAAACGCGGGGCTTGCGAGCATGACAGCAATTCCGATGCCTGCGATTCGTCCAAGCGACATCATTTGATCCCCTCCCGAAACACGACAGCCGAGGATTTTATGCTAAGAACGCGGTCAAGGCCATAAGCGGGAGGATGCCATGCTTCGCCGAGACATGTTTCACGGGTTTGCAGCCGCCGCAGCAACGCTGGTCCGCGTCGGCCAGGCCAAGGCCTCGCCCGGCCCCGAACGGCAGAAGGTGGTCTATCATCTCGCCGATGCTGACAGGGTCGGCTTTGTCCTCGGCAATATCAAGAACCATTACGAGGGCACCGGCGGCAACGTAGAAATCGCGCTTGTCGTCCACGGCCCGGCGCTCGCGGCGTTCAAAAGCCGTAGCGCGTCATCCACCATTTCCGGCCGCTTCTCGAGCCTCGTTCGCGACGGCTTGACGCCGCACGCCTGCGCCAACACCATGCACGGCATGGATATGACGCTTGGCGATCTTCTTGCGGGCTTCGTCAGCGCCGAGACGGGCGGCGTCGTCAAGCTCGCGCAACTGCAGGGCCAGGGCTATGCGTATCTGAGGCCTTGACGTGGACCGCTTTTCGCTCAATCTCGCGAAAGCCGTGCTGGATTATTTCGACGCTGCGATGGGAGTTGATGGATGTATGGCCTGATCGGAAAGATGCGTTCGGCGCCGGGAAAGCGCGAAGAGCTGCTGGAAATCCTGCTGGCGGTCACGAGCGCGCTGCCGGGCTGCCTGAACTACATCATCGCGCGCGATCCGGCCGACACGACCGCGATCTGGATAACCGAGGTGTGGACCGATGCGGCCAGCCACAAGGCATCGCTCGCTCTGCCGGAAGTACAAGCCGCGATCGCCAAGGCAAAACCATCTGTCGCCGGCTTCGAATTCCAGATCGAGACGCAGCCGGTCGGCGGCTTCGGACTGGCTACCCCCTGAAACTGGGCCGCAGGCGCTCCGCAGTGCAAGGCCGGTCCAGAATCGGCTTCAAGTCTCCACACCCGGCTTCGCATTCCCGCCAATCCTGTCTATGACGGCGCATGGACCCATCGCAGGCTGAACGTTTCGGGCGCATTGCATCGCCATGGCAATGGCTGCTCATCCTTGCCGTATCGCTCCTGTTCACCGGCGCTCTGGAGGCGGCGGCCCTTCCCGCCGCCCTGCTGATCGGCCCCATGCTGGCGGCAATCACCGCGGGCACCAACGGCGCTACCGTGCGCGTGCCCCGCCTGGCCTTCAACGCCGGCCAGGCAATCGTCGGGTGCCTGATCGCGAATTCGATCGCACCCGACATTTTCGTCAGCTTCTATGCCGACTGGCCGCTGTTTCTCGGCACCGTCCTGGCAACGATAGCGGCATCGAGTCTGCTGGGCTGGCTGATCAGCCGCTGGCGCATCCTGCCCGGCACGACCGCGGTATGGGGTTCATCGCCGGGAGCCGCCACAGCCATGGTGCTGATGGCTGGCGCGTTCGGCGCCGACCAGCGCCTCGTGGCGTTCATGCAGTATATGCGCGTCATCTTCGTTTCGGTGGCCGCCGCCCTCGTCGCCCGGCTGTGGGTCGATACGTCCGGTGTCGAACTACCGGCCATCGTCTGGTTTCCGCCGCTCGAGCCCCTCCCTTTCGGGGCGACCGTCGCGGTTGCGCTGGCGGGCAGCCTTGGCGGCCGGGTGCTTCGCCTGCCTTCACCCCATTTTCTCGGCACCATGATCCTCGGCACGGCGTTGCACCTGCTTGCCGGCGTCGATTTCCAGTTGCCGCCATGGCTGCTGGCGCTGAGTTATGCTTCCATCGGCTGGTCGATCGGCCTCAATTTCACCAAGGCCATCCTGCGCCACGCAGCACGCGCGCTTCCCCAGATCATCGGCTCCATCCTCATCCTGATCGCCTTTTGCGGCGGTCTTGCCTGGCTCCTCAGCCATCTGCTCGGCATTGATCCGCTGACCGCCTATCTGGCGACCAGCCCCGGCGGCATGGATTCCATCGCCATCATCGCCGCCGCCACGCAAAACGTCGATATTTCCTTCGTCATGGCGTTACAGACGATGCGTTTCCTGATCGTGCTGCTGCTTGGCCCCAGCCTGGCAAGGCTGATCGCGCGGGCCGTGAAGGAGTAACCCCCTTGCCTCGCTTCGAGCCCTCCTGTATGGAAATGCCCATGAATACGCGCCCTGCATCGATTGCTTCCCGTCCGACCGGCTTTGCTGGCGAGACGCTGCGCGCGCTTTCCTCCACGCTCCGTCTTCTCGGCCTTATCGGCGATCGCCGGGTTCGCTGAAGGAGCGCCCGGCGGTCGGGAACCGCCGTCAGGCATTCATGCTCCTTGGCAAAGTCATAATCCGCGAATGAAATCTGAATAAAGGCGCAGCTTGGCACCGAAAACCGCGTGAAGCGCTTTCGCCGGGCCGCTTGGAGACGAAGACGATGAACGTACAGGAACCAGCCCGCCCCGCTCGCGCAATGGAGCGCGGCATGGCCAATGCGGCCCGCAAATACGCCCCCTACCCGACCGTTGGCCTCGCCGACCGGACATGGCCGTCCAAGACCATCGACAAGGCGCCGATCTGGTGTTCGGTCGACCTGCGCGACGGCAATCAGGCGCTGATCGACCCGATGGGGCACGAGCGCAAGGTCCGCATGTTCAAGTTGCTGCTCGACATGGGTTTCAGGGAAATCGAGATCGGCTTTCCCTCGGCCTCGCAGACCGATTTCGATTTCGCCCGCTGGTGCATCGAACAAGGCGGCGTGCCGGCCGATGTGTCCCTGCAGGTGCTGGTCCAGTGCCGCCCTGAACTCATCACACGCACCTTCGAGGCGCTGGAAGGCGCGACCAACCCGATCGTCCATTTCTACAATTCCACCAGCGAATTGCAGCGCCGCGTGGTGTTCGAGAAGGACGTGCGCGGCATCAAGCGCATCGCCACCGACGCCGCCAAGATGATCACCGACATGGCGGCGAAGGCAGGCGGCGGATACCGCTTCCAGTATTCGCCGGAAAGTTTTACCGGCACCGAATTGGAAGTGGCGCTGGAGATTTGCAACGCCGTCACCGAGATCATCCGGCCGACGCCCGAAAACAAGCTCATCGTCAACCTGCCTTCCACCGTGGAAATGTCGACGCCCAACGTCTACGCCGACCGCATCGAGTGGATGTGCCGCCAGTTGGACAACCGCGAAAACCTCATCATCTCGCTGCATCCGCATAACGACCGCGGCACCGGCATCGCCACGACCGAACTTGGCCTGATGGCCGGCGCCGACCGCGTCGAAGGCACGTTGTTCGGCAATGGCGAGCGCACCGGCAATGTCGATATCGTCACGCTGGCGCTCAACATGTACACGCAGGGCGTGGATCCGAAACTGGACTGTTCCGACATCAACCGCATGAAGGCGGTCTACGAATATTCCAACCAGTTGAAGATTCCCGAACGCCACCCCTATGTCGGCGAACTGGTCTACACCGCCTTTTCCGGCTCGCATCAGGACGCCATCAACAAGGGCATCAAGGCGCTGAGAAAGGCCAACACCCCGCTGTGGGAAGTGCCCTATCTGCCCATTGATCCGGCCGATGTCGGGCGCTCGTACGAAGCGATCATCCGCATCAACTCGCAGTCCGGCAAGGGCGGCATCGCCTATGTGCTTCAGGCGGACTACGGCCTCAACCTGCCGCGCAATCTGCAGATTGAGTTCAGCCACGACATTCAGGCGATCACCGACACCGAGGGCAAGGAAGTCTCCGTGAAACGCATCCATGAACAATTCATGGAAACCTATGTAGACCAGCCCGGCGCGCGGCTGAAATATGTCGAACACCGAACCTATCCGGATACGGCCGTGAAGGGCCGCCGCCTGATCGAGGCGACGATCCTCGACAATGGCCGCGAAGTGACCATTACCGGCACAGGCACCGGGCCGATCGACAGTTTCGTCGAGGCGCTGTCGCGTCATATCGGCGTCGAAATGTCGGTTCTCGACTATTCCGAGCATTCCCTGCAGCGCGGTTCCAACGCCTCGGCGATCTCCTATGTCGAGGTCGAGCATCCGGGTGGAAAGCTGTTCGGCGCCGGGATCAATACCAACATCTCGTCGGCTTCGCTGGAAGCGGTCGTGTCCGCCGCCAACCGGATCATCGCAATAAGCGCCGGTTAACCAATCGGGGCCGGCCCTCTGGATAACTGTCCGGCGGGCCGGCACCCTCGAAAGCAAACGCTTGTGCGCGAGGTCAAGCGCTATAGTATCGATCCTAGATTCTGCCGCCCGTCGAAAGGGATGAGACTTGCAGCATTCCACGCCTGCCGCCCCCGCAGTGCGCGAGACGCTAGAGCGGGTTCTCGCCAGCGAGACGTTCGCACGTTCCGAACGCGCAAGGGAATTGCTGCGCTATCTGGTCGACCGCCAGCAGGCGGGCGGCTCCGCGAGATTGAAGGGGTTTGCGATTGCCGTCGACGTCTTCGGCAAGGACAATGATTTCGATTCCTCGACCGATGCCGTCGTGCGGGTCCAGGCGGGCCGGCTTCGCGAGCTTCTGACCCAGTATTTCGCGACCGAAGGCGTGTCGGAAACCCTGCGCATCACCATTCCGCGCGGCAGCTACGTTCCCGCCTATGAAGCCAATGCGGTGCCTGTGCCGGCCTCCCTGGCCCTCGACGAAAATCTTGCGGGAGCCGTGATCGAAGAAACTACGGCGGTTGCGGCGTCGAAGCGTCGCCGGGGCCTGATCGGCATGCCGTCCATGGCGCGCCAGCTTCCCTTCTTCTGGGCCGCGATCACGCTCGTCATCGTCATGCTCGGCGTGCTGATCGTTCGCCAGGGCGGTTCTTTATCGCCGGACGGCGTCGAAATGGCGAGAGCCGACATCGCCGCAACGAGCAGTATCGCTGCGCCTCAATCGTCCACAGTGCTGCCCGTGGTTTATCTCAGCGTCAAGGCCAAGGGGGAAGCAGCGGACCGGATCGCATCGTCGCTACGTGCGGGGCTTTCGGGCTTCGACACGATCGATTTCATCGGGCGCAACATCTCCGGATCGCCTGACCCGGTCGCCGATGCGTCGAGCTTCGTTGTCCAAATCCTGCCCGGGCAGAGCGCGGACAGCGTCACTGTCGAACTTGAGAACGTGGCGACCGGCCGGGTCCTGCTGTCGCAAAGCCTTGATGCTGCGAACGCGCTGCCGCAGAAGATCGATGACGGCATCGCAAGCATCCTGACGGCCACGGTTCCAGCTTCCGGCACGATCTACAATTACATCGAGCAGAACGGCCTGCAGAAAGGCCTGACCCGGTGCCTGCTGTTGGACGAAAAATATTATCTCGACCAGAACGCCGCGACCCATGAGCCGGCCTACCGCTGCCTTGAAAACCTGGTCGCAAAGAGCGTGAAGTCGCCGCTCGTCTATTCCGAAATCGCGTCGTTGCACCTAGAGGCGGTTACCAAGCACTACGCCTATCCAGCGGGCGCAACCGCCGATCAGGCATTCGAGTTTGCCCGCCGCGCCATCCATATGGGTTCAACCAGCGCCGCCGTGCATCGTTCCTTCGGCTATCTCAAATCCCGACAGGGCGAGTCGGAATCGGCCATCCACTGGATGCACAAGGCCTACCAGCTCAACCCCTACGATCTCGGCATGGCCGCCGGCTATGGCTACAGCCTCATCTTCGCCGGCAAGTATGGCGAGGGAACGCCTATCCTCGCGCGCGCGGTCGAGGCGACGAGCGCCCATCCGACATGGTGGAATTTCGGCTTGTTCGTCGGAAAGTTCATGCAAGGCGACATGGCCGGCGCCAGGAAGGCCAGCGACGCGCTGATGACGACGGCACCCAAATCGCACTATCTCGCCGCGCGCATCATCAGCGCCAAGGCGTTTGGCGACGACGCAGAGCTAAGAGAACTCAAGGATACGCTGACCCAGCAATTTCCGCGTTTCGTCGCAAATCCGCGCAAGGTTTTCGCTGAAAGGAATTACCCTGCGGATCTGACCGACCGCCTGATCGACGCGTTGCATGAAGCCGGCATTTTCAATGCAAGCTGACACCGGCGATCCGACCACGGCGATCCATGCCGTCGAAGCAGGAAGCGGGTCCGAGGCAATCGTATTCATCCACGGGTTCGGCGCGGCTCATGGCGTTTGGGATACGATCCTGCCCTCGCTTGTGCGGCATGCACGCACCATCGCCTATGACCTGCCCGGCCATGGCCTTTCGCTGAAAACACCGGGTGCCGGCTCGGCCAAATTTGCCGCGCGCGCTATTTTGGCCGACCTTTCCGAGCGTGGGGCAGAAAAAATCCATGTCGTCGGCCATTCCATGGGCGGGGCTGTGGCGACGTTGATGGCGTTGGCCGAGCCGCAGCGCATCGCCTCGCTGACACTGCTTGCGCCGGGCGGCTTCGGACCGGAAATCAACGGTCCCCTGCTGCGCCGCTATGCCAAGGCCGTCGATGCACTTGAACTGCGCGCCTGCCTGGCGGCCATGTCGGGCGAGAACGCAACCGTAACCGATGATGCACTCAGCTCCTATCTCGCCATGCGCGGACGGCCCGGCCAGACGGAAAAGCTGGTCGAAATCGCCGCCGCCATCACCAGGGACGACCGCCAAGGCATGATCCCGCGCGAAATGCTGGCGACGCTGACGATGCCTGTCACGCTGCTGTGGGGCACGGATGACCCCGTCGTGCCGTTCACACAGTCCGCCGACCTGCCTGCCAATTTTACCGTCCGCGTCGCGCCGGGAGCCGGCCACATGCTGATTGGAGAGACACCAGAACTAGTGCGCGACGCAATCCTCGCCAATCTTGCTCTCCCCGGTTGATCTGGCGGCTGTATTTCACCATCTTCTGTGGTAACTCCTCGTTAACCAAACCCGAGGCTGAAGCTGATGAGTGATGCAAGCGATAGCCCCCTGAACCAGGCGCGAACGCTTTCCGTCGTGGTGCGGGACGTCAAGAACGCGCTCGCCGATCGCGACGACGTCGTCGTGGACATGCGCGATGCGCACCGCATGCGGCTGGAACTGCTGGCCGCCGAACTCGCGCCCGTTTTCGCGGACGTTCCCGCCGATATGGATAGTTTCGATTTCACCGTATCCTCGGGGCTTCAGCCGCGCCTGTGGATCGATGCGGTGAGCCATGTCGCGATGGGACGCGACCGTCGCACCTTTCGCTTTCTCAGGGATACGCGCGTCGGCCGCGTGGTGCTGGCCGAGTCGACCGATATGAGACCTGTCGCCGACCAGGTCACGCGCTATGTCGCCGAACGCATCGTCGAGCGGCAGCGGCTGATGGAAGGCGGTGCCGAGCCGGTCGCCGGGGTTTCCCGGAACGCCGTGGCGGAAGCCGAGCCGCCCTTGAACGGGCGCTCGCGCATGCGCGGCAAGGTGTGGTCCGCACTTGCCGCCGGGCTGGCATTGATACTTGCCGGGGCGCTGTTCGGGCTCGGAATATCGGCCGTGCTGTTCTGGGACCGCATCAGCGCGGCCCTGTTCAGTTCCTGATCGACGCAGCGGCGTTGCCGCTGAGTTCCACGGTTTCCAGATCGCTTGGCGGCAGGGCGATACCGGTCAACCCGCGCCGCGTCAGGCGCACGTGCCAGTCGCCGTTTTCGCCGTCTATATCGATAAGATTGTATTGCGCCGCCGGATGCGAACCGCCCGGCGCCTGGCCCGCGGGAGCGACACCGATGACCGGGATTCTAGCTCCCTTGCCGTCGATCATGTTGAGCGATGGCAGGTGCGAATGGCCGTGCAGGACAAGTTCCGCCCCCTGTCGGCGCATCGCCTTTTGAAAGCGACCGATGCCGAACAGGCGCTTGTGCTGAGAAACAGCGTCGCGCACTGGTGGATGATGGATCATGATGACCCGGAAAAGCCCGCGCCGGCCGGTCTCTTCCAGGATTTTCTCCAGCCGCGCCGCCTGCCTCTCCCCGAAAAACCCGTTGGCCATGAAGGGGGCGGTGGCGCGCGCCGTCGAGACGCCGATCAGCGCTATGTTCTGACGCACGCGCAGATAGGGAAACGCATCTCGGTTGACCGGGGAACTGGCCCCGTCGCCGCTCATCCATGCGCCCCACGAGCGGCACGCCTTGTCGAAAGCGCCCGGCACATAGGCATCGTGGTTGCCGGGCACCACCGACACGTCCTGCGGCGAGCCCAGCGTTTCCAGCCATAGCCGCGCCATCTCGATCTCGCCGTCCAGCGCCAGATTGACCAGGTCGCCGGTAACGGCAAGATGGGCGGGTTCGCTTGCCTTGAGATCGGCGACGATGGTGTCGAGCACCGCATCGCGCATATGGCGGCGGCGGTTGCGCTGCCAGTTGACATAGCCCACCACCCGCTTGGAGGCGAGGTCGCGATAGGTTACAGCGGGCAGCGGCCCCAGATGGACATCGGAAATATGCGCAAGCCTGAACATTTTCTCTTCATAGGCGACGAAGGCCAGGCTTTCCACCGAAGGTTTTACCGCGGATGACCGAGGACAACGAAGAAGCGTTCCGCCAGACCGGCTGGCCGGGCTTTCGGGCCAAGCTGTTCCATCTCTATTTCCTGCTCAGGCGACCAATGACCTTGGGCGTGCGCGGCCTCGTCTACGACCGCGCGACGAACTCGGTCTTCCTTATCCGCCACACTTACGTGCCTGGCTGGCAGTTGCCGGGCGGCGGCGTCGAGGTCGACGAGACGCTGGAAAAAGCGCTGGAGCGCGAGCTTTCCGAGGAAGGCAACATCGCCTTCACCGCGCCGCCTCGGCTCAAATCCCTGCACTTCAACCGACGGTCAAGCCGGCGCGACCATGTCGGCTTCTACCTGATCGAGGATTTCGTCCAATCCAGGCCAAAGACGCCGGACCGCGAGATTGCCGAATCCGGCTTCTTCCCGCTCGACAAATTGCCGGAGGGCGTCACCCCAGCGACCCTGCGGCGCATCGCCGAAGTGTTCAGCCGCGCAACGCCCTCGCTCTACTGGTAACTCACGCCGCTTCCCGGAACCGGGCACGATCATGCGGCGCATCGAAATCGAGCGCCGGGCCGACCGGCACGATGCGCGTCGGGTTGATGGTGTCGTGGCTGCCGTAATAATGCGCCTTGATGTGCTGGATATTGACCGTGCCGGCCACCCCCGGTACCTGGTAAAGCTCGCGAACATAGTTCGACAGGTTCGGATAGTCGGCAATCCTACGCAGATTGCATTTGAAGTGGCCGACATAGACCGGATCGAAGCGCACCAGCGTCGTGAACAGCCGCCAATCGGCTTCGGTGATCTGCCCGCCGACCAGATAGCGCTGCTTCGACAGGCGCTCCTCGAGCTGGTCCAGCGTGGCGAAAAGCTCGTGAAACGCCTCTTCATAGGCCTGTTGCGTGGTGGCGAAGCCGGCGCGATAGACACCGTTGTTGATCGCCGGATAGACCAGCGCGTTGATCGTGTCGATCTCGCCGCGCAGCGCCTTGGGATAGAAATCGAGCCTCGCGTCGCCAAACTCGTCGAAGGCGGAATTGAGCATGCGGATGATTTCGGACGACTCGTTGCTGACGATCGTTTTTTCGCGCTTGTCCCACAGCACGGGCACCGTCACCCGGCCTGAATAGGCAGGGTCGGCCTTGGTGTAGAGCTGATGCAGGAAGTCGAGCCCATAGAGCGTATCGCCCGTAGCGCCGTCCTCGGCCAGGAACGTCCAGCCGTCCGCGCCCATGAACGGATGCACCACCGAAACGGAAATGACTTCTTCCAGTCCTTTCAGCGCCCGGAAAATCAGGGTGCGGTGCGCCCACGGACAGGCCAGCGAGACATAGAGGTGGTAGCGGCCGGACTCGGCCTTGAAACCGCGCTTGCGCCCTGGTGCCGGGGCGCCGTCAGCCGTGATCCAATCGCGCCATTGCGACTGCGACCGCTCGAACTTGCCGCCCGTCGATTTGGTGTCGTACCAGCGATCCTGCCACTTGCCTTCAACCAGCAATCCCATAATCTTGTCCTTCCGTGCTTTCACCACATGTAAGGCACCCGACGACGATCCGAAAAGCATTTGCCTTGAACAGAGTGTCAATCGGCCCCCCTTCCGGGGCTAAAGGCCGATTGCAGCGGCCGACATTTGATGCTAGCGGACAACCACCATGGTCCACGTCTTTGCATCCATCCGGTTCGACCGACGACGAAAGAACGCCCGCGCCTGAACAGGCGCTGACTGGCGAACGCTGCGCCTTGCAGCATCTTTCCTCGCATACCGGAACGCGACGACCATGAACTCTGCCGACGTGACCTACCTGCCGGAAACCCCGGCGCATGACCACCAGATCGACGTCATCAACGAAGAAGCTTTCGGGCCGGGCCGCTTTGCGCGCGCCGCTTACAAGATACGCGAAGGCGGCCCGCACGACCGGGCCTTGTCCTTTGTCGCCATGCAAGGCGAAACCGTCATCGCTTCGGTGCGGATGACGCCGATAGCAGCGGGCGAAGGCCGTTCCGTCATGCTGGGGCCGCTGGCGGTGCGCCCGGCCTTCAAGAACCTCGGCATCGGCCGGCGGCTGGTGGCCATGGCGCTGGAAGCGGCGACAACGGCGGGCGTGCCTTCTGTCCTGCTGGTCGGCGACGAACCCTATTACGGGCCGCTCGGCTTCACCAAAGTACCGCACGGCCAGATCTTGATGCCCCGCCCCGTCGACCTCAACCGGGTGCTGGCCCACGAAATCATGCCCGGAACCGTGCGCAAGCTTTCCGGCGAAGTCTGCCACGCCGACCAGGCTCAACGCCGATAGGTACGTTGCGCCGCCTGCACCGTCTCCGTACTGTGCGGAAAACCAGGAGAGAAAAATGAACCCGAACGGACAGGTCGCAATCGTAACTGGCGCAGGCTCCGGCCTTGGCGAGGCGACGGCGCGGGCGCTTGCCGCCAAGGGCGCCAAGGTCGCCATTCTCGATGTCGGCATGGAACGCGCCGCCAAGGTCGCTGCGGACATCGGCGGCATCGCGGTCCAATGTGACGTCAGCAGCGCCGACAGCGGTGTTGCCGCGATTGCAGAAGTGGGCCAGAAACTCGGAACCGCCCGCATCCTCGTCAACTGCGCCGGCATCGCCATCGGCGTGAAGACGGTCGGCAAGGACGGGCCGCATCCGCTCGACCAGTACCGCAAGGTCATCGAGGTCAATCTTATCGGCACCTTCAACATGATCCGTCTCTTCGCCGACGCCGCTGGAAAACTCGATGCTCTCGAGGGGGCCGAACGCGGCGTCATCGTCAATACCGCCTCGGTCGCCGCCTATGACGGCCAGATCGGCCAGGCCGCCTATTCCTCGTCCAAGGGCGGCATCGTCGGCATGACGCTGCCGGTGGCGCGCGACCTCGCCCGCTCCGGCATCCGTGTCTGCACCATCGCGCCCGGCATCTTCAAGACGCCGATGATGGCCGGCATGCCGCAGGACGTGCAGGATTCGCTGGGGGCCGCCGTGCCGTTCCCCTCGCGGCTTGGCGAGCCATCGGAATACGCCGCGCTTGCCCTGCATATCGTGGAAAACCAGATGCTCAACGGCGAAACTATTCGTTTAGACGGGGCGATCCGCATGGCCCCGAAATAACTGGTATTCGGTGGCCACCGCCACCAAGCCTGCGTCCAGTCAAGAGGTCTGCGATTGGGTGGTTAGGCGACATTCTGCTTTGTACGCGATGGGCCGGAAAGAGGACTTCTGCTAATGGGTCATGGCGGCAAGTGGGTCGCTCGATTGTAGCCCGCTTCACTTTTGCGTACCCTCGGCAGCCTGCGAGAAGATGGCGAGGAGAAGATCCCTTATGGCGAAGCTTGTTTTTGGATTGAACCAGTCGCTGGACGGCTATGTCGACCACGACCACACGGCATTTGTACCCGATCCCGTGCTTTTTCGTCATTTCATCGACGACGTGCGCGGCCTCGCCGGCAGTGTGTACGGTCGCCGTATGTATGAGGTGATGCGGTATTGGGACGAGGATCATTCTGAGTGGGGTGAGGCAGAATGTGACTATGCGGCGGCGTGGCGGAGCCAACCGAAGTGGGTCGTGTCACGCTCGTTGAAGTCCGTTGGCCCGAACGCCACCCTTGTCGATGATGAGGTCGAGGCGGCGATACGCGGTTTGAAAGCTCAACTCGATGGGGTGATTGAAGTTTCCGGACCAGAGTTGGCGGGAAGTCTGACCGACATGGGCCTTGTCGATGAGTATCGGTTGTACCTCCATCCCGTTGTCCTCGGCGGCGGCAAGCCGTTCTTCGCCGGCCCGCGGCCCCCGCTGCGCCTCGTGGCGAGCGATCGTATCGGCGAGGACGTGATCAGGTTGACATACGTTCCAGCATAGTCACGGCGATTAGCCTGACGGACCGCTGAAGAGGCGGCTTTTGGGATCGGCGACGGCAGCCATGAGTGTCCGCCGTGCGGTCGAATGCAGCCTTCGTGGCTGTTGGCGCCGAATGGCGGAAATAACCTTGTCAAACGCCGCCTGACCCGCAATAAGTGGAGAAAGAATATCAACTTATTGCGGTGAGCAAATTGGAAGACAAAAAGAAGGACGTGCTGCGCCAGACTAATGCCGAGGCGATCCGGCTGGCCAGGACGCTGGTGCGCGGCGCGCGCTATGGCTCGCTTGCCTTCATCGACCCCAAGACCGGCGCGCCGAACGTCAACCGCGTCGGCGTCGCGACAGACATCGACGGTGCGCCGCTGATCCTCGTCTCGATGCTCTCGGCCCACACACCCGCCATTCTGGCCGACCCGCGCTGCTCGCTGCTGGTCGGCGTGACCGGCAAAGGCGATCCCCTGGCGCATCCGCGCATCACGCTGGCCTGCCGCGCCACGCGGCTGGAACGGGGCGGGCCGGATCACATCCGCGCCGAGCGGCGCTACCTGAACCGCAATCCGAAGGCGAAGCTCTATGTCGGGCTTGGCGATTTTTCGATCTTCCGCCTCGAGCCGGAAAGCGCCAGCCTGAATGCCGGGTTCGGCAAGGCCTACCGGCTCGAACGCGCCGACCTTCTCGTCTCGGGCCCCATCAACGACGAGCTGGCGGCCAGCGAACAAGGCGCGCTCGACCACATGAACGCCGACCATCTTGATGCGATCGCCGTCTATGCGCGCCATTTCGCCAAGGCTTCCGGTAATGGCTGGAAGGTTACCGGATTCGATGCCGATGGTATCGACATCGCTTCGGGAGACGATGTCCACAGGGTATTTTTTCCCCAGCCTCTCAAGGTCGCAACCGAGCTGCGCCCCAGCCTGGTGGAGATGGCGCGGGCCGGGCGTGCGGCAGAACCGCCACAGTCCTGATGGCAATGGCCGCTGCAACCGGCCGGTTGCGGTTGTGGTTTGGATGAAATGTTTCTACCTTCCATTTGCGCCGTCGGGCTTGCGGCGCAAATGATTTGCCGCATCTCGATGCGGCTGCGCCGAGGTATTCTCGCGGCCATATGCAGGCATCTTTTCGGTGTCGGTCTTGTGCCGCGAACGATTGATTGATGGAGTTCCCGCGCTATCTGCCCCCATAGCGCTGGAAAGCAGGGAAAGTGTGGGGTTAATGATGGTTTCGTCCAAGCTGATCGACAATGCCGAGGCAGCGGCTTCCTTCCTGATGCTGATGGGCAACGAAAAACGGCTGATCATCGTCAACCATTTGCTGGACAGCGAAATGTCGGTCGGCGCGATTGCCGAAAAAGTATCGCTCAGCCAGTCGGCGCTTTCGCAACACCTGGCGAAACTCCGCGCCTTCGGCCTGGTTCAGACCCGTCGAGACCGGCAGATGATCTACTATTCCTGCCAATCCGAGATGGTGCGAGCGCTTTTGCAGATGCTAAGCGCCGTTTTCGATGACGAGGAGCAGGCAGCCCCAGCCCTACGCCGCACGGGGACTTGACCACAAGCGACCACGCAGCTTTATCCCGGCGACACTTTTGGTGAGCATCGGAGTATTCCGAAAACCGGATTCCACTTTTCGGTCCGATGCTCCAGACCACCGGGAAAGCCATGAACCTCACCCGCATCGACGATCCGCACGACCCCAGGATCGCGGCCTATCTGGATATTCGCGAGCGCGACCTGGCCGGCAGGCAGGGCCGCTTCATCGCCGAAGGCAAGGTGGTTCTCGACGTGCTGCTATCGGCGCGGCGCTTCACTGCCGAATCGATCCTCGTGCTGGAAAACAGGCTGGCCGGCCTGTCCGACATTCTGGCGAAAGCCCCCGAAACCCTGCCCATCCACGTCGTGTCCGGAGAGGTCATGGACAAGATAGCCGGCTTTCACATGCATCGCGGCATATTGGCCATCGGCATCAAGCGCGCGCGCCAGGACGCGGAAGCCCTGCTGGCGGATCTTCCACCGCTGGTCGTCGCACTGGTCGGCATTTCCAACCACGACAATATGGGCTCGATCTTTCGCAATGCCGCGGCTTTTGGCGCTCATTCGGTGTTTCTGGACACGTCGTGCTGCGACCCGCTCTACCGCAAGGCAATCCGCGTTTCGGTGGGCGCGGCGCTGAAAGTGCCCTTCGCCACCTTCGACGATACGAGCAGCTTTATCGGGACGCTCGACCGGCTCGGCTATGACCAGTTTGCCCTGTCGCCTCGCGGCGCTATCGACATTCGCGACGCGCGGCCGGGAAAACGGCTGGCGCTGTTTCTGGGAACGGAAGGGGAAGGCCTGCCCGGCCCCCTGCTGGAGCGGCTGGAGACGGTACGTATTGCGATGGCGAAAGACTTCGACAGCCTGAACGTCGCCGCCGCCTCCGCCATTGCGCTGCATCATTTCTCCCGCATCAAGAACTGATACTGGAACGATCCCGCCTGGCTTTCAGCCTTCAGCCGCCGCTTTCTGCAAGGCCCGGACCCGGTCGGCAAGGCTCATCATGCGCTCGCCCTGTTGCCCGGAGGCCTGATCGACCTGAGGGGCCGCAAGCGCCTTGGAAATCGGCGAATCCGGGCCGTCGAGCAGCGCCGTCAGTTGGACCACTTCCGCCGCGAGATCATGCATCTGCTCGCGCAGCATCGAAGCGTCGCCCGCCTCGTCTCCCGGCGAATGCGCTTGCTGCGCCGCCGCAACATCGGTCCTCAGTTGCTTGTTCTCGCGGGCAAGCGCCACCAGCCGCGCTTCCAGCCGCTCGCGAGCAACGTCCAGCTTGCCGATGGCTTTTTCGATGTCGGCCTCCCGACGGGGGTTCGCGGCAGCGGGAGCCACGCCCTTCGACTGCTCCCGCAGCCGTTCGATTTCCTTTTCGCGGCGGTCGAGCTTTTCGTCCCGGTCCGCCAAAGTCGCCATCAGGCGCGCGACTTTCTTGTCGAGGTCGCTCGCCTTTTTCCGCTCGGCGTCTATGGCTTCACGGGACAACCGGTGTTCCACTTCGATCTCCTTTTGACGCCGCAGCGCGTCCTTGTGCTGGGTGCGCAGCGAAGACATTTCGTCGGTCAGCCCCTGGAGCCTGGATTCCCTGGCCACCAGTTCGATCTGCCGGTTGCTGGCGGCAAAGCTCGCCTCGTCATACATCTGGCCCAGCCGTTCCAGTTCCTGCGCCGCCTCCTCGGCAAGCCGTTCGCTGTCCGCCAGCCTGGCGGACAGGGTGCCGACCTGCTCTTCGCTTTTGCGCGCCATGACCGTAAGCGCCTCGTTGGCCTGTTCCTGTGCCGCGATCTTCAGTTCATGCGCGGCGCGTTCGGTTTCGAGCGCCGCCAGTTGCTCGCGGCTACGGCCGATTTCCACCATTTGCCCGGCCGCCTTCTCGCGCAACGTCCCGACGGTCATTTCCAGCTTGCGCGTCGCCATGGCGAACTCCGCGCGCATGCTGTCCTTGTCCGCCTGGATTTCGGAAAGGGTCAGCGGCATTGATCCCTGAATGCGGGCGCGCGTCAGCGAGACGGCCCGGCGCCAGATGGCCGGAGCGACCAGCAGCGCAAGAAATCCGGCACCGAGGAAGCCGAGCGCGAAGAAAAGGATAGGCTGGACCAAGACGCTCTACTCGCTATGGATCGCGGAAGCCTTCGCAGGCACGCTATTGTGCCACGTTGCGCCGAGGCAAATCCAGTGCTCCCCGCAGGGAGCCCGTTAAAATCCAAGCCTTAAAATGGATTCCACGTCGGCCGGTCGGTCAGCTTCAGATAACCGAGATTGACGCCGAGCCGTGCCCCGACGCCGGTACGGATCGGCACCAGCAGCATGTTGTTGTTCTTGAGCACGTTGAAGCCGACGCCGGCGATCACATAGGCCGAGCCGGCAACGCCGCCGAAGCGGTTGTAGATGGCGCTCACGTCGTCCAGATTATAGACGAGCATCATCACGCGCGACCCTTCACCGCCGAAATCCCAGCCCAGCGAAGGACCTTGCCAGAATGTTTTGTGGTCGCCGGCGTTCTTGGTGTAGAGCGTTCCCTCGCCATAGGTGAGCCCGCCGATAAAGGCGCCGGACCCTTCCTCGCCGAGCAGATAGCCGTTCGGCAGGCCGTAAGACGCAAAAATCTTCTCGACCACGCTGGCAAGGCCGCCGGACGTCGCGCCAAAGAATTTATGGCCGGAATCGACGATTTCCTGTGCGGTATATTCCTGCGCCTGCGAGGCGGAGACCGACAGGCCGTAAAAACCCGCAAGGGCAATCATCATCGCAAGGACACGGAAAACATTCCGGTCGTAAAGTCGGGAAAACATTGCTTCCAATCTCCGTCAGGGAGCGCTTTCGCCGACGCCTCACCCGTGCAGGCTCCTTGCTGGCCGCTTCGGGTATGTCAGGATAAACTGTTATGGTGCCAATCTAGGCCGTAATCGTTTTTCAACCATTAAAGTCTCACATGAAGATGGCGGCACAAAGGCCGTCGGGCGACCTATTGCGGGCGTATTGCCGAAAGATCGATTTATGATTTGTTGATGCTCCGATGCTGGCTGTATACCCGCCCAAGTCGGAGTTGGGGCGATTCGTCGATGTAGCGTTTCGTGAATTTCATTTTGCTGTTTTTGCCTTTACCGGGGATTCTCCATGGCTGAGCTTTTCACCCTGTCCGCACCCGATCTCGCAGCGCTGCTGTGTAGCCGGGTCTGCCACGACATCATCTCGCCGGTAGGCGCGATCAATAATGGACTGGAACTGCTGGACGAGGGCGGCGCCGACGAAGACGCCATGAACCTCATCCGCCAGAGCGCCCGCAACGCGTCTGCCCGCTTGCAGTTTGCGCGCATCGCGTTCGGAGCCGCCGGTTCGGCAGGCATGCTGATCGACACCGGCGACGCCGAAAACGTCGCCCATGCGTTCCTCAAGAACGAAAAGCCCGAACTGACCTGGACCGGAACGCGCGCCTTGCTGCCCAAGAACAAGGTCAAGCTGCTGCTCAACCTCCTTCTGGTGGCCAATGCAGCCATTCCGCGCGGCGGCAAGATTTCAGTGACGCTGGAAGACGTCGAGACGCAGCCGCGCTTCACGCTTACTTCCGCCGGCCCGATGCTGCGCGTCCCGCCGAAATTCCTGGAACTTCATTCCGGCAACCAGCCGGACGAGCCGATCGACGCCCATTCGGTGCAGCCTTACTATACGCTGCTTCTGGCGCGCGAGGCCGCAATGACCATCTCGATCCACGCCACGATGGACGAAATCGTCCTAACGGCAAGCTGAACGGTGCCCAAAGCCCCGGAAATAAAGCCTTCCTGAGCACGAAACAGGCATAGTCGAGACAAATTTATCCATCGGCTTTTCCGCTTCTTTACCAGCCTGCCCTACACTCGCTTGTCAGGGGACCGGCCACGCCGGGCAGATAAGGCAATAAGGGGATGGCAATGAAGCGATGCATGTTCGTCGACGATTCGAGCGTTGTCAGGAAAGTCGCCAAGCGTATCCTTGGCGGACCGGATATGCTGGTGATCGAAGCCTCCAGCGGTCCCGAGGCACTGGAAATGTGCGCCACCGACATGCCCGACATACTCGTCGTGGACGGCGCGATGGAGGGCATGCCGACGACCGATTTCATTCGCAAGGTTCGAACCCTGAACACGCCGGTCGTGCCGACAATCCTGGTTTCCCTGGTCGAAGTCGACATCGGGGCGATCATGCGCGCCAAGCGCGCCGGCGCCCAAGGTTATTTGTTGAAACCCTTCAACCGTCACCAGTTGACCGAACGTTTCCGCACGCTGGTCAGCGCCGCCTGATCGGCGCGCATGATGCCCCATGCAACGGATCGCCTTCGGGCGATTCTCCGCGTGGATTGATGACGCTCAGGCCTTTTTGGCTTCCACAATGCAAAAAGCCCGGCAGAAGCCGGGCTTTTATTGCGTCGTAGCCTGCCGTCAGGCGATTTCGCGAACCTCTTCCGGCTCGCGCAGCACATAGCCGCGCCCCCAGACGGTTTCGATATAATTCTGGCCGCCGGATGCCGCATCGAGCTTCTTGCGCAGTTTGCAGATGAAGACGTCGATGATCTTCAATTCCGGCTCGTCCATGCCGCCATAAAGGTGATTGAGGAACATTTCCTTGGTCAGCGTGGTGCCCTTTCGCAGCGAAAGCAGCTCCAGCATCTGGTATTCCTTGCCGGTCAGGTGCACGCGCTGGGTGCTGACTTCGACCGTCTTGGCATCCAGGTTGACCACCAGTTCGCCGGTCGTGATGACCGACTGGGCATGGCCCTTCGAGCGGCGCACGATAGCGTGGATGCGGGCGACCAGTTCGTCCTTATGGAAAGGCTTGGTCATGTAGTCATCGGCGCCGAAGCCCAGGCCGCGGACCTTGTCCTCGATGCCGGCCATGCCGGAAAGGATGAGGATCGGCGTCTTGACCTTGGAGAGGCGAAGCGTCCTCAGCACCTCGTAACCCGACATATCGGGGAGGTTCAGATCGAGAAGGATAATGTCGTAGTCGTAAAGCTTTCCGAGATCGACGCCTTCTTCGCCCAAATCGGTCGTATAGACGTTGAAGCTTTCCGACTTCAGCATCAATTCGATGCTTTGTGCGGTTGCACTGTCGTCTTCAATCAGCAGAACGCGCATCTCATTCCCCTTTTCCGCTACCGATCCGTTTCCGAGCCGTCCTGAATCGGAGCAGCAATTTCCTAAGTCGAAGCTGCCACCTAATGGTTAACAAATCCTAATTACGTACCCGTTACGATACCAGATTTTTTAACCAATTTCTACACTCACTTGAATCGGCTACGGAATCCCGATGCCGATTCGTTAATCCGAAACATTAGAAGTCCGGACTAAGCGATTCTTCTGACTCATAAGGTGGCATCGTTTTCCGTGTCGAAATTTTTACCTGCCCTTAAGTCCTGGGTCCTATGATTAACAATGCCCGTAAACGAATGGTTACCGGCATGAAAAAATTTTAGGATTTTGTTTCCTATAGCGAGGGGAAAGCTAGGGGAAACAGGCGGGACAGGCCCTGCCGGGGTCGTTTGAACGCTATGTGCAAGTGTGCGTATGCTGGAGTTTCGAATCATGAAATCACGTGAGAACCTGGTTCGACTGAAGCAATTTCAAGTCACCGAGAAGCGGCGACAACTGCTGCAGCTCGATATGATGATCGCCGAATTCGAGCGAATGGCCGGCGAACTGGAATTGCAGATCGCCGCAGAAGAGAAAAAGGCCGGCATTACCGATACATCTCATTTTGCCTATCCGACCTTCGCAACGGCGGCGCGCCTGCGGCGCGACAATCTCAGGAATTCCCAGTCCGACCTCGCCCAACAGCGAAGCGCTGCCGAATCATTACTCGCCGAAGCTGAAGCGGAGCTTTCCAAGGCGGAATTGCTCGAATCGCGCGATACAAGGCTTCGGGACGTCGAGATCGACAATCGCAGCGCGATGATCGGCTAAACGCCGAAGCCTGCCCCTGACCTGACGGCCCCATTAACGCGGGCAAAGCGCGCCCGCGCAACCATGACGCATCGCCGCCGATGAAATCCGCGCCGTATGGCAGGCGGTGCTATCGCTTGGTTGTTTGTTCCAGGATGCAACGGAAGCGGCGTTCTTCGCCCGCGAAACGCGCCTGTGCGGCACCGGGCAGCCGGTGTCGGACCGAAAAATGGAAGCCGGTTTTCGGAAAATTCGACGCTCAAACAAAGAGATAGAGCGACACCCGGACTTATCCGGGCGTCAGCCTCTCTAACCACAACTTCGAGTTGCCTTCGCACGCCGAGCGGACCGCAAGGCGTCGCCGAACTCAACCGTCTTTCAGAACAGCAAAAAACCGTCGGCCAACGCCGAACGGGCTTTCACCCCCGAAAGGGAGCCACGTTCCGATTGTTCCGGAGAACGATCAATACCGCAGTGTGCCGTTTGTGCGTCCGAAGGAACGCCGACACTCAGTGACGGTATTGCTGGATGCGGGTCGTGCGCAATCCCGCTAGGCCGTACTCGTCGATCGATGCCTGCCAGGAGAGGAATTCTTCCGTGGTCAGCTTATAGCGCTGACACGCCTCTTCAAGGCTCAGAAGCCCGCCCCTCACGGCAGCAACAACTTCCGCCTTGCGCCGGATAACCCAGCGCCTTGTATTGGTCGGCGGCAGATCGGCAATGGTAAGAGGGCTGCCGTCAGGCCCGATAACATATTTGACTCGCGGTCTAATTAGATCGGTCATCGTACTCTCTACTAAAAACTCAAAGACCCAATCCCCACCACATTACCGTCACAGCTTTAAAAATTGCCTAAGCCCGCCCTAATGGATAGGTAAGGATCATGAATGCCGCGTTAGGGATTTCAGCGGCATTTGAAACAACGCGCACAAAACCGTAGGTGCGACCCCTGCCCCGGCACCCCGGCGCTGGCGAAGTCGCCAAGCTTGCCCTATATTCGGCGCATCGTTCGGGCCTTGAACCCGAACCGTTGAGAATACGGACTTGACCATGAACAGCCTCGACCTTCCCGCACGCCCTGAAGAAACGCGAATCGTGGTGGCGATGTCGGGTGGCGTCGATTCCTCCGTCGTTGCCGGCCTGCTCAAACGGGAAGGCTACGATGTCATCGGGGTCACGCTTCAGCTTTACGACCATGGCGCGGCGACCCATCGTGCCGGCTCCTGCTGTGCCGGCCAGGATATCGACGACGCCCGCCGCGTTGCCGAGACGCTCGGCATTCCGCATTATGTGCTGAATTACGAGGAACGCTTCCGCAAGGCCGTGATCGATCCTTTCGCCGCCAGCTATATGGCCGGCGAAACGCCGATCCCCTGCGTAGCCTGCAACCAGACCGTAAAGTTCGCCGACCTTCTGGCAACCGCGCAGGAGCTTGAGGCCGACGCCCTGGCGACCGGCCACTATATCCGCTCGCGCGCCAATGGCGCACATCGGGCACTGTACCGCCCTGTCGATCTGGATCGCGACCAGAGCTATTTCCTCTTTGCCACGACGCAGGCGCAGCTCGACTATTTGCGCTTTCCGCTTGGCCACCTGCCGAAGCCGCAGGTGCGCGCCATCGCCGAGGAGATGGGCCTGTCCGTCGCCGCCAAGCATGACAGCCAGGACATCTGCTTCGTACCGCAGGGAAAATATTCCGACGTCATCGCCAAGCTCAGGCCAAATGCCGCCAATCCCGGCGACATCGTCCATATCGACGGGCGCGTGCTCGGGCGTCATGATGGCATATTGCGGTATACGATCGGCCAGCGGCGCGGCATCGGCGTCGCTTCCGGCGAGCCGCTTTATGTCGTGCATCTGGATGCCGAGAATGCGCGCGTCGTCGTTGGCCCGCGCGAAGCACTGGAAACGCACAAGATCTACCTGCGCGACATGAACTGGCTGGGCGACGGCGCATTGACCGATATTCCCGCCGACGGCGCCGAGGTTTTCGCCAAGGTGCGCTCCACCCGCCCGCCGCGGCCCGCCACGCTGCATCGCGGCGACGGCGCCGTCTGGGTCGAGCTTGCCGATGGAGAGTCCGGCATCGCGCCGGGCCAGGCATGCGTTCTCTATTCCGACGACGGCAACGACGCCCGCGTCCTCGGCGGCGGCTTTATCGGCCGCTCGCAGCGCAGCGCCGATGCCGAAGCGATGTTGAAGAAACTGGCGGCAAACCCCGCCCATATCGCCGCCGGGTAGCGCCGGCCTTCCGGCCGGGCATCAGGGCCCTTAACGGCGGCGCTTGTCGTGCTTTACGGTCCCGGCCGTCAATATTTTCAGCACCGTGATGGCCTCGGCTCCATCCGTGCGCGGCTCGGCCCGCGTCTCGATGCACTGGATGAAATGTTCCAGCTCGCGCGTCAGCGGCATGCCCTGCTCGACCGCCACATAAGACGGCTCGTTGGCCGTGAACGCCCACTGGCCGCTGTCTTGCCAGACGGCGTGGCGGTAGACGGCAAGCTTGCGCTCCCACGGCTCGACGTCGTCGAACACCGCCATGGCCTTGGTGCCGACCACCGTCAGCCGCCGCTCCCGGTAAGGGTTCAGGCGGGATGCGAAAAGATGTCCGCTGACCCCATTCGGGAAATGCATGTCGAGGTGAGCGAAGTCGCTGAGATTGTCGAGGATCGCCGCGCCCTCGCCATGGACTTCCAGCGGTTCGGTGCCGGTGATCGCCAGGATCATCGACAGATCGTGCGGCGCCAGATCCCACAGCGCGTCATTTTCGGTATGGAACTTGCCCAGACCCAGCCGGTGCGAGTGGATGTAGCGCACCTCGCCCAGTTCGCCCTTGTCGATCAGCGCCTTCAGCGTTTCGAAAGCCGGATGAAAACGCAGGACGTGGCCGACCATATAGACGCGGCCATTATCGCGGGCTGCCTTCACCGCCCGCTCGGCGTCGGGCACCGTCAGCGCAACAGGCTTTTCCACCAGCACGTCCTTGCCGCCCTCGACGGCCCGAATGGCCATGTCCGCATGAAATTGCGGTGGCAGCGCCAGGACGATGGCGTCGATGTTCTTGTCTATAAACAGGGCGTCCGGCGCAATCGCCAGACAGTCCTGCTCGCTGGCAAAGCCCTCGGCGCGGGCCGGATTGACATCCGAAACCGCGTAGAGCGCACCAAGGGCCTTGAGGGTGCGGATATGGTTGCTGCCCCAGTATCCGCATCCAAGGACTGCAATGCGCGGTTTCATCAAATGTAAGCTCGAGAATTTCGTAGCAGACACATAGCGGTGCGGGAACCGTAACTCAACCCCGGCGACGGTGTTGAAATGCCCGAAATTCGGGTTTTGCCGGGACACGAATATCGCCCCGGCCATCGCCCATGGAAGCTTGACAGGGCAACCCCGGCGACATTATATCCGCCCGACCTTGGCGAACCCCTCGAACTGCGATTGCTTTTCGGGATATTCGCCGCCCTGGCGGGATAGCTCAGTTGGTTAGAGCACGGGAATCATAATCCTGGGGTCGGTGGTTCGAGTCCACTTCCCGCTACCATTTTTTTCTCAGTAAAATCAGCAACTTGGAAATCTTCCCGCCTGGAAATTCTCACATGGTGTAACCGCTCGCCGTGTCAGGATCCGCGCACATGCCAGGCAAATCGATATTGAGAAGAAACCCGGTTCAGCATATTGAGGCGCGGCCCGGCATGCCAGCCGCACCGTTTCAGCGAGGATCATAACGGCAATGGCCGTCTCTATCGAGGCATCATCCCCCGCGAGCCGGGCCTTCTGGCCGGGCTTCATCGCGCTTCTCGGCGGCGCGATTGCCATGGGCATTTCGCCGATTTTCGTTAGGCTGTCAGACGTCGGGCCGTTTGCCAGCGCGTTTTTTCGCGTATTCCTCGCGCTGCCGGTCCTCTATGCCTGGATGCGGCTCGAACAGAGGAATGGAAAACCCGGCGCGCCGGTCCGGCGCTTCTCGCCGGCAGTCGTTGCAACCGGCTTTGCCTTCACGGGAGACCTGTTCTTCTGGCACCTGGCCATTCTCAACACCAGCATCGCCAATTCTACCTTCTTCGCGACGACCGCCCCTGTCTGGGTCGGGCTGATCGGCTGGTTTGCGCTCGGTCGTAGTGTGGCGCCGATGACGATTATCGGTCTGTTCTTCTGTCTTCTCGGTGGAGGGGCTCTGATCGGGCAATCGCTCGCGCTTTCACCTAGCCATCTGATCGGCGACTTCTATGCCGGGCTCACTGCCGTGTTCTTCGGCATCTATTTTCTGACCGTCGAGTGGGCGCGCCGGACCGAAGGTGCCGCAACGATCACGTTTCACATGAGCCTGATCACGGCGGCCCTGCTCGCCATCGTTGCCGTCGGCGCCAATCTGCTTTACGGCCAGCCTCTGTTTCCATCTAGCGCCAATGGTTGGCTGGTATTGATATGCCTCGCGACGATCAGCCATGCCGGTGGCCAGGGGCTGCTCTCCTACGCGCTCGGCACATTGCCATCCATGTTTTCCTCGCTGGTGATCTTTCTTGAAGCGCTCGCGGCAGCCGCACTCGCCTGGGCGATTCTCGGCGAGGCCGTCACGCCTTTGCAGGGACGTGGGGGCCTTGCGATCTTGTTCGGCATCTGGCTGGCCCGCCCACGAGCAAAACAATCGACACCGGCGAATACCGCATCGACTGTCGACCTATGATCCCCGCCATCATCGCATAGCCCGCCCCCACTTGCCGGGCTGCTCGCATGTCCGGCAACATCCCACCTCATACCAAACATCCCAAGCTGATCGTCGTCATGGCACAGCCGGCTGGTCGTTAATCCGGACGGCACATCCAACTACGACGCGGTCGCCAACAGTTCGCTGGCCGGCAACCTGAAAGGGAAGCTTTTTCTCGGTCACGGCGATTTCGACGAGAACGTGCATCCAGCGGCTACCCAGCAACTCGCCGCAGCGCTTGTCGGGGCCGGGAAGACGTTCAACATGCTGATTACGCCAAATGACGACCATTCGACCTTTTCTCGCAGTCCCTATGTTATACGGCAAAAGATGCAATTCCTCCTGCGGCATCTGTTTCCAGAGTAAAACCAGAATACCTTGCCGTTTACCGGAACGCGCCGGCGCTGCCTGCTTGGCTCACCATGGCAAAAATCAGCGTAGTCTTGTGTTTAAGTGTCAAGCGACACGTGATCTCGACATCACGTTGATGACGGCCCCAAACGCATACTGTCCGAAAGTTGGTTGATCCGCGCATTAACGCCGTTTGCGACGGAACTCGGTGGCGTGCTATTGTGTTTAGCTGCACAATTTAGGGGAACCGAATTCCTAGTCATCTGTATCACATAGTGATTGTGGACGACGATGCCGCAATCAGGGAAGTTATTCGATCCTGCCTCGAGCCGGAAGGATTTCTGGTAAGTGAGGCAGGGAACGAAGACGAACTCATTGCGATCCTGGACAAACAGCCTGCCGATCTGATTACCCTGGACCTGAAACTGGGGAACGAGGACGGCCTGGCGATTGCCCGCTCCGTGAGAAAGCGGGCCGACGTGCCGATCATCATGGTCACAGGCAAGGCCGAGGCCGTGGACCGGGTTGTCGGCCTCGAATTGGGCGCCGACGACTACATCACGAAGCCGTTCCACGTCCGTGAACTTCTGGCCCGTGTACGCAGCGTCCTGCGCCGCAACAATCGACCGCCGCGCGAGGACGATGAGCCTGCTGCCGAGAAGTATATGTTCGGCGGGTGGATTCTCGACTGCGGTCGGCGTGAACTGGTGTCGCCGGCCGCAAAAACCACGCGCCTCACCAGCACGGAATTCAAACTTCTCGAAACCTTCGCGCTTCGGCCCAACCGTGTGCTTTCACGCAACCAGATAATGGACCTCGTCAAAGGGCCTGCATGGGCCGCAAATGATCGGGCGGTCGACAACCAGATCGGCCGCCTGCGTCGCAAGATGACCGAAATGGACGATAACGAGGAAATGATCCAGAGCGTGCGCGGTGCCGGCTACATGCTCGCGGCAAATGTTACCAAGGTATCTGCCTCCGATTTGGAATGAAGCTCAGCTTGACGGAGCCGGGGTTTACGTATGGTGGGGACCAGACAATTCGAACGCGCCATTCTGGAAATGGGCCTTTTCGCTGCCCATCGACGGAAGCTGGAAGCGAACATACTCGGCATGCTGGTTGCAGCCGGGACGGTCGGGGCCGCCTTTCTCGTCCGTTGGATGGTGATCGGCGAAGCAAGCGCGTTGTTCCCGCTGGTTATGCTGTATCCGGCCGTGGTGATCTCCGCCGTAGTCGGCGGCTACCGTGCCGGTATTTTCGCGACCGCCCTGTCGCTCGTGTACGTGTTGGTGTCCATCGCTCCAATCACCGGTCGAATGGATGTCATTCGCATCGTCTCTTTTCTTGTGAACAGTTTTCTCATCATTGCGATCTGCGAGGTGATGCATCGGGCACAGGCTCGCGTCGGCGAAGCGCGGGCGAATAGCGCCCACGCGCATACGGCTCTCGAAAACGAGCAACGATTGCAGTGGGCCTTGCAAGCAAGTGGCGGCAGCACCTGGGATTGGGACCCCCAAAGCGACGAAATGTGGTGGTCGCCGGAAATGTACGCATTGTGGGGCGCCGAGCCAGGTTCGATATTGCGCGCAGAACAGATGTTCGCGCTCGTCAACGAAAAGGATCGCCAAGCCTTCAAGGATGCGGTCCATGCCTCGATCGCCCAGCAAAGCAGCTTCCGGTGCGAATTTCGTATCCTGCATGGCGAGCGCGGCGAACGCTGGATGCTTTCGACAGGCCGCCGGACCTTCGATGAAGGAGGCAAGTCGGGGCGAATGGTGGGGCTGACTTTCGACATCACCGAGCGCAAGCAGGTTTATCTGGCGCTTGCCGAAAGCGAGCACCGCTTCCGTGCAACTTTCGACAACGTGGCCGTTGGCATTGCGCACCTTGCGCCGGATGGATCGTGGATCAGCGTAAACGATCGGTTTTGCCAGATAATGGGCTATCCGGCGGAAGAACTCCTGAAGAGCAAATTCCAGCAACTTACACATCCCGACGATCTTGGAGCGCAACAGGTCCTGAGCAACCACATCCTGACCGGGGTTATCGACCGCTACAGCATCGAGAAGCGCTATGTCCGAAAGGGCGGATCCACCGTCTGGGTCAACCTCACCGTAAGCTGTGTCCGGCGCGAATCCGGCGAGGTCGAATATTTCATTTCGGTGATCGAAGACATATCCGAGCGCAGGGCGGCTGAGGGCGCACTTCGCGAAAGCGAGGCCAGGCTCAGGGCCATTGTCGACACGGCCGTGGATGCGATCGTGGTGATTCACGACGATGGCCGCATACAGTCGGTCAATCCCGCCACGGACAGGATCTTTGGCTACGCGGAAAATGAATTGGTCGGCCAGAAGATCACGACGCTCGTTCCGGAGCGCGAGGCGACCGGATCCCTGACCGAGAGCCTGTTCACGCAAGCCGAGGCGGTCGGGAACAGAGGGTTCGGGCGAGACGGAAGACGCAAGGACGGCCGGGCATTTCCCATCGACCTGACCGTTGCGGCGTGGCGGGACGCCAGGGGGCGGCCGTCGTTCACCTGCGTCATGCGAGACGCGACCGAACGCAAGCAGGGGGAAGAGGAACTTGCGCGCAAGCGGCGCATGGAAGTCATCGGCCAACTCGCCGGCGGCGTCGCCCACGATTTCAACAATCTGCTGGCCATCATCATCGGCAACCTGGAATTGGCCGAACCGCGCATCGATCAGGCGGACGCTCGAAAAATGATCCGCAAGGCGCTTGAGGCCGCCGAAACCGGGGCCAGTTTCAACCAGCGGCTTCTCTCTCTCGCGCGCAAACGCCGGCTGGAACCGGAGAGGATCGATCTCAACCGCTGGGTATCGGGCACCATCATGCTGCTGGAGCGTACGCTCGATGCGAACATTACGTTGACAGCGGAACTGGCTGACGATTTGTGGCCGACCCGAGCCGATGCCGGAGAGGTTGAAAGCGCCGTCCTCAATCTCGCGCTCAACGCGCGCGATGCCATGCCGCAAGGCGGCGAACTCGTGATAAGGACCCGCAACATTACGCTCGACGAGACCAACCGGAAACTGGACAGCGAAGCCCGCCCGGGCGATTTCGTCCTGCTTTGCGTCATGGACACAGGGCATGGAATGGCGCCGGAAATTCTGGCGCGCGCATTCGAACCGTTCTTTACGGCCAAGGAGTCGGGTAAAGGCACAGGCCTTGGTCTCGTCAGCGTCTCGAATTTTGCGCGCCAATCCGAGGGCTTTATCGAACTCGAAAGCGAGGTCGACAAAGGCACGACATTCAGCATCTACCTGCCGCGGGCCCCCGAACAGGAACCGTCCAGCAATCCAGCTCCGCCCGACAATGGCGTCGAAATGACAGCCAAGGGAGAGCTTATCCTTGTCGTCGAAGACGACGACCGCGTTCGTGACGTTACGTCGAAGCGGCTCGAAAATCTGGGCTACATCGTTCGCGAGGCGAGGTCGGCTGTGGAAGCGATCGAATGGCTGGAATCGAAAGCACCAATCAAGCTCGTTTTCAGCGACATTCTCATGCCGGGCAGCATGACGGGCCGCGATCTGGCACAGTGGATGGGTGCAAACCGTCCCGCCGTCAAGATGCTGCTGACCTCGGGCTACGACGACGGCGACAAGCGCCGATCAAATTCCCGGCTGAAAGTGCTGCCCAAACCTTATTCAACAGCCGAACTCGCAAAACATATCCGCAAGCTGCTGGACAGTTGACCATCGCGGTGCTGCAAGCCGGTGGTCGCCCGAAAGGCGTAACCTCATCCCCTGACCCATCGGATGCCCAATGGGCGAACGGCGTAAGCTTCATGGCAGGGCGCGCGCCATCCGCCTTAGGCCCCTCACCTAGCGCAGATCAGCCATTGTGCGCTCGTTTCAGCATCGACCAAACCGACTACTGAATCGGGAAACGCGGCTTCGTTAAGCAGCGATGCAACCGATCTGGGGGAATGGGATGCCGATCAACGATTGCGAAATGGGGGCGGGTGTCTCCGTCCTGTATCCCGACCTCGTCAATCTCTATGGCTGCCGTATCGGTTCGCGAACCCGGATCGGGCCTTTCGTGGAGATCCAGAAGGGCAGCGTGATCGGCGAACGCTGCAAGATTTCGTCCCATTCCTTCATTTGCGAAGGCGTGACGATCGAGGATGCGGTGATGGTCGCGCATGGCGTCATGTTCACCAACGGCCTGTTTCCGCGCGCCACCAACGATGACGGCACCCTGCAGGCCGACGGCGACTGGGAATGCACGCCGACGCTGGTTCGGCGCGGCGCAGCCCTCGGCTCCAATTCAACCATCGTCTGTGGCGTCACCATCGGCGAGGAAGCGCTGGTCGGCGCTGGCGCGGTGGTGACGAAGGACGTGCCGGACTTTGCCATCGTGGCGGGCGTTCCGGCGCGCGTCATCGGCGATGTCCGCCGGCCTGGCTCTACGCGAGCCCATGCAAACCGGCTGCGTCAGACCGGTCAGGTTCTGGTTCTCGGAGAGGTTGGCCACAAATGATACGCGTCGGCATCATCGGATACGGCTACTGGGGACCGAACCTTGCCCGCGCGGTCGCGGAAATCGATGCGTCCGCGCTGGCCATGATCGCGGATCAATCGCCCGCTGCGCTGGAACGCGCCGGCAAGCGCCATCCCTCGGCGCTGCTGGTGACCGATTGGCGCGACCTGATCGACAACTCCTCGATAGACGCGGTGATCGTGGCGACCCCCGTCAGCACCCATTTCGACATTGCGCTCGCCGCCTTGCGGGCAGGCAAGCACGTACTGGTGGAAAAGCCGATGGCCGATTCGGTGCGCAAGGCCGAGATACTGGTCGAGCAGGCGGCGAAACGCTCGCTTGTGCTGATGGTCGATCACACCTTCATTTATACCGGTGCGATCCAGACCATTCGCGGTCTGATCGATGCCGACAGGATCGGCGACATCTACTATTATGACTCCATCCGCGTGAATCTCGGGCTGTTCCAGCGCGACGTGAACGTGATCTGGGACCTCGCGGCGCACGACTTCGCCATCATAGACTACCTGTTCGACGCCGCTCCCGTCGCGATTTCGGCGAGCGCCGCCCGCTGCGTTCCCGACAGCCAGGAAAACATGGCGCATCTCTCGGTCTATTTCGACGACGGCGCCATGGCCCACCTCAACGTCAACTGGCTGGCGCCGGTCAAGGTACGCCAGACGCTGATCGGCGGCAGCCGCCGGATGGTCATCTATGACGACATGCAGACCAGCGAGAAGGTCAAGATTTACGACAGGGGCGTGGACATCGCCGAAGAGCCCGGATCGGCCCATGAACGGCGCGTCTCCTATCGCAGCGGTGAAATGTGGGCGCCTGCGATTGCGCCGAAGGAAGCGCTGCTGACGGAAATCGAGCAGTTCTTCCACTGCATCGAAAACAATGACCGGCCGACTTCCGACGGCCAGTGCGGCCTGCGCGTGGTCGAGATGCTGGCGGCTGCGACGAATTCGACGCTGACGCGCGGCCGGCCGATCGAGCTTGGCGCCTTGAGGAAAGCCTCATGATCCCGTTCCTCGATCTGCGCGCCCAATATCGCTCGATTGCCCCAGAACTGGAAAGCGCGGTGCTGGAGGCCCTGCGAAGCTGCAATTTCGTGATGGGCGATGCCGTTTCCCGTTTCGAGGCCGATTTCGCGGCCTATTGCGGGACCGAGCATGCTGTCGCCGTCAACACCGGAACGTCCGCCCTTCACCTTGCGCTGCTTGCGGCCGGCGTGGGTCCCGGCGACGAAGTGATAACCGTGCCGATGACTTTCGTGGCCACGGTCGCAGCCATCGTTTACGCCGGCGCAAAACCGGTGTTCGTGGATATCGATCCGGACACATGGACCATGGATCCCGCGCAAATCGCCGCCAGGATCACATCGCGAACCAAGGCCATCATACCGGTTCACCTGCATGGCCGGCTGGCCGACATGGCCGCGATCAACGCCATCGCCAGAAGACATGGACTGCTGGTCATCGAGGATGCGGCGCAGGCGCATGGTGCGCAACGCGACGGTGTCCGTGCCGGCGCATTCGGCGAACTCGGCTGCTTCAGCTTCTACCCCGGCAAGAACCTCGGCGCTTGCGGCGAAGGCGGCGCCGTCACCACGAACTGCACCGAATTCGCCCAGAAAATCCGTTGCCTGCGCGATTGGGGCCAGGAGGGAAAATACAACCACGTCCAGCATGGCTTCAATTTCCGGCTGGACACGCTGCAATGCGCAGCTCTCGAGGTGAAATTGCCGAGGCTGGACGGCTGGAACGCTGAGCGCCGCCGCATCGCCAATGCCTATAACGACCGCCTCGACGGCGACATCGGGCTCCCTGCGGGCCCCTTCGGCATGGACCATGCCTGCCATGTCTATGCGTTCCGGCATCCCGACCGCGATACCCTTCGGGCCGACCTTCAACGCGCCGGCGTTTCGACAAATGTCCACTACCCCCGGCCCGTTCACCTCCAGCCGGCCTATAGCGGGCTTGGCTATCGGCAAGGAGACTTCCCGGTTTCCGAAGCGCTTGCGGCGGAAACGCTTTCCCTGCCGCTCTATCCCGAAATGCCGGCCAGCGACGTCTCGCGCGTCATCCATGCACTCAACGCCATGACCGCCGGCGGTCTGGCCAGATCCGCCTGAAAGGACCCTCCCTTGCCCAACCAAATCGGACCGAGGCAAATCGAGACATTGCGCGGACGGCGGGTTCTGGTGACAGGCGGCGCTGGCTTCGTCGGTTCGCACATCGTCGACCTGCTGGTGGACGAAGGGTGCGGGCAGGTTGCCGTGATCGACAATATGGTGCGCGGCAATATCGGAAACCTGTCCAGGGCGTTGAAAAGCGGCGTCGTCGAACTGGTCAAGGGCGATATTCGCGACAAGGCGCTGATGCGAAAGCTGGTCTCCGGCACGGACACCGTGTTCCACCAGGCCGCCTTGCGCATTACCCACTGCGCGGCGGAGCCCGACGAGGCAATGCAGGTAATGGTGGATGCGACCTACGATCTTCTGCGCCTGTGCGTGGAACTGAAGGTGCGCAAGGTCGTCATGGCGTCGTCGGCGTCAATCTACGGCATGGCCGAAAATTTCCCAACCGCCGAAAACGATCATCCCTACGGCAACCGCACGCTCTACGGGGCGGCGAAGTCGTTTGGCGAAGGGTTGCTGCGCTCCTTCAACGACATGTATGGGCTCGACTATGTGGCGCTACGCTACTTCAACGTCTACGGCCCGCGCATGGACATTCATGGCCGCTATACCGAGGTCATGGTGCGCTGGATGGAGCGGCTGGAAGCCGGCGAGCCGCCGATCATCTTCGGAGACGGAACGCAGACGATGGATATGGTGCATGTGCGCGATGTCGCGCGCGCCAATCTGCTGGCTGCCAGGGCAAGTGCCAGCGACGCGGTCTTCAATGTCGGCAGCGGAACGGAAACGTCCCTGCTGCAACTTGCCGAGCGCTTCGCTGCCGCGATGGGCCGTCCGGACTTGCGGCCCACGCATGCCGAACAACGCTCGATCAACCCGGTTCCGCGCCGGCTTGCCTCTACCGAGGCGGCGCAACGGGGCCTTGGGTTCAAGGCAACCATCGCCCCGAATGACGGCATCGCCGATCTTGTCGCCTGGTGGCGCGGTGAAATGCAGCGGCAGGCCCAAAATCTGACATTGATGGAGAAGGCATCGTGATACCGATCGCACAACCCTTGATTGGGCAGGAAGAAGCAGATGCGGCGGCGCAATGCGTGCTTTCCGGCTGGCTGACACAGGGGCCGCAGGTGGCGGCATTCGAGCGCGAATTCGCCGAACTGGTGGGGGCGGATCATGCCTGCGCCGTTTCCAATTGCACCGTGGCTCTGCATCTGGCCCTGCTGGCATTGGGTGTCGGGCCGGGCGACGAAGTGATTACGGTCAGTCACACCTTCATCGCCACGGCCAACGCCATCCGCCAATGCGGCGCGGTGCCCGTCTTCATCGACATCGAGAAGGATGGCTTCAACATGGACCCGGCCGCGATCGCGCCGGCCATCACCCCATGCACGCGGGCGATCCTGTGCGTCCATCAGATGGGCATGCCCTGCGACCTCGAAGCGATCCTGAAACTGGCGCGCGGGCACAAGATCCCGGTGATAGAGGATGCGGCCTGCGCCATCGGCTCGGAGATATTTTTGGACGGGGATTGGCAAAAGATCGGCCGTCCCCAGGGCGACATCGTCTGTTTTTCCTTCCATCCGCGCAAGGTCGTCACCGTCGGGGACGGCGGCATGCTGACGACGCAAAATCCTGAGTGGGACGCGCGCTTCCGCTTGTTGCGCCAACATGGAATGTCGGTTCCAGACGCCGTTCGCCACGGCAGCCCGACCGTCATCTTCGAAGACTACCTCGAGCCGGGCTACAACTACCGGATGACGGACATTCAGGCCGCCATAGGACGCCAGCAACTCAAGCGGCTGCCGCAGATCATCGCGTGCCGCAGGCGGCGCGCGGAGACGTATCACGATGCGCTGGACGGCATCAGCGGCGTTCATACACCGGACGAACCGGAATGGGCGCGCTCGAACTGGCAAAGCTATTGCATCGGGCTGGCGCCCGAAATCGATCAACGCATGGTGATGCAACACATGCTCGACAACGGCATAGCCACGCGGCGCGGTATCATGTGCGTGCATATGGAGCGTGCTTACGTGGGCCTGCCGAAGCGACGCGGATTGCGCCGGTCGGAATCCGCCCGCGACCATTCGATAATACTGCCGCTGTTCCCGCAGATGACGCACGAGACGCAGATGCGGGTCGTCGCCGTGCTTGCCGATGCCATGAACCGCGCACAGGCGCCGGCCCGCTCGCCGCGCATGGACGATGTTCAATGGGTAGCGTAGCGAGCATCGAGGGATTTCCCCCGACGGATGGTTTCGCGCGTACTGTTCTGGAGATCCTGCGCGAACGGATCACGGCGCTCAAACTCGACCTGACCGGCCTGCGCGTCGTCACCGAGGCTGCGACCGGCGCTTATGCCTGCACGGCTGTCATCGCCGCCATGGCGGGCGCACATAACGTCTTTGCCGTTGCGCGCGGGTCGGCCAGCCACGGTAGCGGCGCGGATGCCGCGCGAGCCACTCTTGCCCTGGCAAGGATGGCTGGCGTCGACAAAAGGATCGAGATCGCGCCAAACCTCGACCCAAAAGCGCTCGCTTGCTGCGATATCCTTACGAATTCCGGGCATTTGCGGCCGATCACGCGCGCCATGATCGAGCGATTGCCAACATCGGCGGTAATCGCCCTGATGTTCGAGGCGTGGGAATTCCGCAATTCGGACCTCGATTTGGATGCCTGTCGCGATCGCGGCATCCAGGTCGCGGGCGTCAACGAGCGGCATCGCGACGTCGCGGTATTTCCTTTCCTCGGCCGGCTTTGCGCAAAACTGTTGCGCGACGCCGGCATGTCGCCGTTCGGGCGCAAGATAGCGTTGCTCTGCGACAATCCGTTCCTGCCTTTTATCGAAAACGGGCTGCGTGAAGAGGGAGCCTTCGTCGAAACCTGCTCGGATGTGGCCACGCTGCGATCAAGGGATTTTGACGCCGTCGTGGTCGCGCTCCAGCCGCGCGGGGAGCGGTTGGGCAAAGCGCTCTTTGAGAGACTGGCGAGTATCGCCCCGCAAGCGCTGGTCTGTCAGTTCTGGGGCGACATCGTTCGCGGCTCCGCCAGACAGCATGGCTTTGCGGTCTGGCCCGAGCAGGAGCCCAGGCCCGGCCACATGGGAATATTGCTGAATGCGCTCGGCCCCGAACCGATTGTTCGCCTGCAAACCGGCGGCTTGCGCGCAGCAGAACTGGTTTTTCGGGGAGGCTGGTCGGAGCCAGAGGGCGTCGCCGAGATTTTGTAGCCCGCGAAAGCCCCCCTGCCCTCGCCCGCCCAACTCCAGCGCCTCTCGCAACGATCAACAGGATTTGCGACCGTCCCCGCCACCGTGGGTTGCTCCATACCGAAGCCAAGGTCGCGAATTAAGCGCCAGGATACGAAACGGATTCCTTTCTGGCGCGGTTTGATTCCGATCTGCGAACGTAGTTAGCGCACCAACTGGGTATCCTACCCCCTCGGATGGTCAATGGGGGTGGGGTTCCACGCGCCTGTACAATCAGAGTTGCGGCGGCGACCCTATCCTTCAATTGATCAATGCAATTAAAGGAGGCAGGCCGCTTCCTTATCCTACAATTCGAATACGGCTTTAGTGGGCAATTGGGGGCTCTTTTTGACCGCATCCTTCATTCCATACTCAATAGAGGTTCTACCTCGCAAGGACTGCACGTTTCGATTGAACGATGCGGGGCGGTACCTAGCCCAGGAACTCAGGTTCACCTCCAAAGTCTATCCGCCTGACACGGCCATTGTTCGCCAGGGGGACAAGGATACGCGGGCGTTTCTCGTGGAATCCGGTTGGGGACGCCTTTGCAAGGACCTTCCGGGTGGGGAACAGCACCTGATCGATGTGGTCGTGGCTGGCGACGTTGTCGGACTTTGCGGTAGCCGTTTCAGTGGAGGCGACGGGTTTTCGTCCATAACGACGCTGCGGGTATGGGTTGGCCCGGCTGTCGCGCTGCGCGCTTTGTCAGCCGGCGCCTCCCCCTCTGCCTGCTACGTCAGCGACGCAATGGATCGGCAAAGGGCGGTGCTGACGGAAAGACTGGCCGATATGGGGCAGCGAAAAGCTGCCGTGCGCACGGCGCATTTTCTGCTGGAACTGGGCGAGAGGCTTGAACTTGCCGGCGTGGCGACGCGGGAAGAATTCCTGTGCCCGCTTACTCAAAATGATCTCGCCAGCGCGCTCGGCCTGACTGGCATCCATGTCAATCGCATGCTGAGGGAAGCGCGCGAGTTCGGACTCTATGAGTTCCATCGTGGGAAAGTCAGGTTCATCGACTACAAGGCGGCAGTAAATTTTGCCGAATTCGATGCGAGTTACCTCATCCCACGATAGATTCACTCTCCATATATTTGGTTGAATATTTCAATTTGATTCAGATTCATCTGGATTCGTTCAAGACGCGAAATTTAGTTAACAGAAATTAACAAATATTAATAATTCCATCGAAAATCATGGGATAATTTCAAGAAGGCTAATCTGTGGGAAAACGGATAACCTCTCGCCGATTTTAGTGGCGGCGGTAATAGAAATTTATATGGGAGTAAAAAATGAGTCATGTCATGGAAGCCAACCGTGTTAATCATATACTTGATAAAGATACCGCACGTTTCAGTATTCCTGCGCTCGACTACATGTCGCAACCGGCTATCGGAGTTCCCGATACTGTCCTCATCCTTGATGACCGGGCATTGGATCGCGAATGTTTCAGCCGAATTCTGAAGGCCCAATGCGGCCAATTCGACGTGCTGGCCTTCAATTCGGCAAGCGACTGGCACATGGAAAAGGATATCCATCCTCCGGTTTCTGCCGTGATCCTCAATGTGGGAGGCCACAAGCTCTCCGAGGAACACATCGCAACCGAGATTCGACAGCTTGTCGCGAGTTTCAAACCCGTTCCCGTTATAGTGCTGGCCAATGCCGAAGATCTGCCGGGCATCGTCAAGGCGCTGGAATATGGCGCGCGAGGCTATATCCCGTCTTCGGTAAGCATCGAAGTATGCGTCGAAGCGATCCGGCTGGCCATTGCGGGGGGGACTTTCGTCCCGGCCAGTTCCATGATGGCCATCGGCAGGATCATGGAACAGGGCGAGGTGCCACACCCGCTGTCGGGCATGTTCACGCCGCGGCAGACCGAGGTAGCCATGGCGCTTCGGCGTGGCAAGGCCAACAAGATCATCGCCCATGAGCTCAACCTTCGGGAAAGCACCGTCAAGGTGCACATCCGCAATATCATGAAGAAACTGAGGGCAACCAACAGGACGGAAGTCGCCTACAAGATCGGCGATCTTCTCCCAAGCGAGATGAACGGCAGATAGGCAGCCGAAACCCGGCAGCTGACATTTCGGCCTGGAGCATCGGGCCGAAAAGCGGAACCGGGTTTCGGATTATTCCGATGTTCAATCAAAGTGTTGGAGCGTTGTTTGTGCGTCCGATTGGACGAACGGCGCTCTAGGGAGAACTGCCGTGATTATCTCCGACATGCGTCCAGATGAGGATCGCCTTCTGTTCCCGAATGTCTTTTCGCTGTTCGGGCGCCATAAATATTTGGTGGCGTTGCCGGCTATCGCCGGCGCCGCCGCCGGGATGATCGGTTACCTGAACGCGCCGCCACGCTACGTCTCGGAAGCGGTCCTCGTTCTCGACTCGCGGCGGATTCAAGCGCTTCCGACGGAAGCCGTGGTATCGCCATTGCCTCAGGACAGCCCTGCCCTGAGAAGCGAAATCGATATCATGAATTCCACCATGCTGGCGCAGGACGTCGTCAAGCGGCTCGAAACCGCGGGAATTCCAATACCGCTCGCCGACGAGCCGGCCTCACCTTCTCTGGCGAAGCAGGATCGGGCGGGCAGCGATGCGAGCGTTCTGCTCGACAAGGCCAATCGCCTGCTTTCAGGCCTGAGCGTAGCCAACGACGGCCACTCCTATACGATCTACATCGCGTTCCGTGACCGGGACCCCGGATTCTCCGCGACAGCGGCAGATACCTTTGCGAAGACCTACGTCGATCACCAGATCGAAACCCAGCGGCAGGACACGCTTCGTGTCGCGGAGTGGCTGGGCAGCAAACTGGATGCGTTGCGTGGACGCCTGGAAGCCTCCGAAAAAGCCGCGGAGGATTTTCGCCGCAAGGCCGGCCTCTCGCAGGTCGACGGGATGACCATCCAGGCTCAACGCGTGACCAGCCTCAATGTTGAAATCACCAATGCGGAGGCAACGCTTGCAGGTGTGGAGGCGCGTCTTGCGACCGCCCGCACGCTGCAGCAGAGCAAGGACATTCCCGCATTGAGCGAGATTCTGGGCTCCACCGTCATCCAGACCCTGCGTTCAGACCAGGCGGAAGCGGAGCGCAAGCTGGCGGCCATCGAGGCAAGCGGAGCCTCCAAGAGCGACCAGATTCCTGTTTTGAAAAACGAGATCGCCGGCCTGCAGAACCGCATAGATCAGGAAGTGAACGGCGTCATCGAAAGCCTGGAGACGGAGATCACCATCGCCCGCCAGAAGCGCGAGAGCGTCGCACAGACATTTCAGAAGGCACAGGAAAATCTCTCGAAGGCCAATCAGGACGCGGTGCATCTCGGCCAGATCGAGCGGGAAGTAAACGCCAATCGCGCCGTCTATGAAAGCTATCTCGCCCGCTACAAGCAGGCCATCGAGCAGGAAGGCATGGTGACCCCGCAGGCGCAGCTGATTTCGACCGCCGCGGGAAACACGCGCAGAGAAAGCCCCAGGCTGGCGAACTGGCTCGGTCTGGGTTTTGCTCTCGGCGCCTGTTTCGGATTGGCAATAGCCATGCTTTCGGAATTGCGCAGCCGCAAACTGCGATCGCCGCGCCGAGTCGAGGCGATCACGGGTTCGCCGGTCATCGGCTACATACCCAAGCTTTCCAAGAGCCAGAAAGGCGCATCCCCGAAAGCCCTGCTCGCCGCACGATCCGAATATGGCAGGGCGCTCGGAAACCTTTATGCAACGCTTCGCTCCGGCCAAACTGGTCAAGGGCCGGGGTCTCAGGCGATCGCCATCGTCTCGGCACAGCCGGGAGCCGGCAAGACCTGCCTCACCCTTGGCCTAGCGAGATTCCTCGCGGCATCCGGCAAACGCGTCGTGGCCGTTGACGCCAATCTTCGAAACCCGGAAATCGCAAAGGCGTTCGGCGTCGATGCCACCGCGTTTCTCGACGAGATAACGGACCGTCAGAACCCGGCGAGCGGTCTGCTTTACGGCGATCCTCAAAGCCATGCTTTCGTCATCGCGGCGCGCGGCAGCGCCACTCTGCCCGAGCATCTTTTGTCCAGCAACAGGTTCCTGGCGCTGATCGAAGATCTGAAGCGGCAGTTCGATTACGTTCTTATCGACACGCCCGATCTGGAGGGGTCGGCCGATGCTCTCCACATCGCGATGGCCGCGGACACCTCTCTTTTCGTGGTCAGGGCCGATATGGCCAGGCCGGAGAGCCTTGTCACGGCTACGGAAAACCTTGCTGCCTGCCAGCGTCGGCCGCTCGGCCTCGTCCTCAACAGGTTTCGGCCGCTTCGCTCGGGCTTCTTCGCCGACGACGAGCAATCGGAGGCGCGCAAGCGCGCACTCATCGGTGCAAGCGGCTTTGGTAAAAATCTCACCGGACAGCCAGCAGGAGTTTAGAGATGGGCAAGGTTCCAACCACGCGACCCGCGCAAACTGCCCTTGGATCGCGACGCCTGTTGTCGATGGCAGCAGGCATAGCGCTCAGCCTGATCGGCGCTTCGCCAATACTGGCCGGCCAATCTTCCTACACGATCGCTGCCGGCGACACGCTCCAGGTCAACGTGTACGGCGATGTCGGGTTGTCCGGCCGATTTCCTGTCGGTAGCGACGGCTCCATGGTCTACCCCCTGGTCGGCAGCATTGCGGTCGTCGGCAAGACGACGCAGGAGATCGCGGCGATCCTCGGCAAGTCGCTTTCCGAGCATGTCCCGAACGCATCCGTCACGACCTCGATCGCCGAATACGGCCCTGTTTTCGTTCTCGGCGACGTGCGCACACCCGGCAAATACGAGTATCGGCCGGGGATGATCGCGCTTGAACTGCTGGCCATGGCGGGCGGAGCCGGCCATCTGGAAAACAATCCTGACGCGGCAGCCCTACAATTGATCACCACGCGCCAGGAATATGCCGATCTTGAGCTTCAGATGTTTGCGCTGCAGATCCGCCGTCAACGGGTGCAGGCGGAAATGGACCAGGCCGACCTTGCCTATTCGCCGCAGAACATATCGGACCCGGTAGATCAGGCCACGCGCCAGGATCTCGTCACTCGGGAACTGACCCTTTTTGCCACGCGCAGGAACGCATTCGCAGCCGACCAGAAAGCTTTCGAGGCCCAAGAGGCGAGCTATGCGAATGAAATCCGCACGATCAATGAAAGCATGAAGCTGCATAACGACGAGATCGCTTTGCTTGTCGAGGATGTGGATGCCGCCAAAAGTCTCGCGGAGCGTGGGCTCACGGCCAAATCCAACCTGCGCCAGACCGAGCGCGAGCTGTCCTCGACAAGGCGCGACGCCTTGGAACTGCAAACCTTTCTGGCGCGCGCCGAGCAAAACCGGCTCGCGATCCAGCAGCGCAAGACGGCAATGCTTGACCAGTTGAAGACCGATTCCGCCACCGCGCTCCAGGCCATCGACCTCGAACTGGCGCGGATGACGAGGAAACAGGCAGCGCTGCTTTCCGCGATGGTCGAGATCGCCTCGACGGCGGGAAAAGCGGCGGCGGCCGCGCGCGACACGCGAATGATCATGACGGTAACCCGCGGCGCGAATGGCCAATACGAGCAGATCGCGGCGGACGACCGTCTCGAAATACGCCCAGGCGACATTTTGCGGGTGGAATTCGGCGTGCCGGCAGCGAGCCGGCAGGCATCCGTCAATTGAGAAAAGTTCAGGAACCGGCGGCGATCGCAAGCGGGTCCGCGCGCGTCAACCAATGCGCATAAAGCATGCGAATGCCGCTCCTCAGGTCCGTCGTCGGCCGCCAGCCCAGCGCATCGATGCGGGCGGTGTCCAGGCGCTTGCGCGGCGTGCCGTCCGGCTTTGTCGCGTCATAGACGAATTCGCCCTCGAAACCAACCTCCTGCGCGATAAGGCTGGCCAGGTCGCGGATGGTAATCTCGTGCCCGGCCCCTATGTTGATCGGGTCCTTCCCCGCATAATTCTTCATCAGGAAAACACAGGCGTCGGCAAGGTCGTCCACATGCAGGAATTCGCGCAAGGGGGTCCCGGAACCCCACAGCACTACCTGCCCGCGCCGCGCCTGCTTGGCCTCGTGAATCTTGCGCATCAGCGCCGGAAGGACATGAGCGCTCGCCAGATCAAAATTGTCGTTGGGGCCATAAAGGTTGGTCAGAATCGCGGTGATGAAGATTCGGCCCAGCTGCGAAGCATAGGCGCCGGCGAGTTTCGTTCCGGCAATCTTGGCAACGGCATAGGCTTCGTTCGTCGCTTCGAGCGGGCCGCTCAGCAGCATGTCCTCGCGGATCGGCTGCGGTGCGTCGCGTGGATAGGCACAGCTTGAACTCAGCCAAAGCAGCTTCTCGACACCGATTTCGTGCGCGGCATGAATGACATTGGCCGCGATCATCAGGTTGGTGTAGAGGAAATCGGCCGGGTAGCTGGCGTTCGCCAGAATGCCCCCAACGCGTGCGGCGGCGACCACGACCGCCTGCGGCCGCGTTTGCCTCATCCAGTCCTCGGTTTCCTTCTGGCGCGTCAGGTCGAGTTCCTGCCGCGTGGCGTAAAGCAGCGTGCAGCCTTCGTTTCCCAGCCGCCGCACGATGGCGGAACCCACCATCCCGGTATGCCCCGCGACCCAGACACGCTTGCCGCGCAGGTCGTAGTGCATCGTTCTATCAGGCGTCGTAGCGATCATTGCGGCCTGCCTCCAGCATGATCGACCGCATATCCGACTGCACCATTTCGGCGACCAGCGCCTCGAAGCCGACGGTATGGTTCCAGCCCAGCCGTCGCCTTGCCTTCGAGGCATCACCGAGGAGAAAGTCGACCTCGTTCGGCCGGAAGTGGCGGGGATCGATCTCGATCAGCTCGGCGCCGCTTGCCGCATCGATCCCTTTTTCGTCGACGCCGGCTCCGGTCCATTCTATCCTTTTGTCGACGGTCCGGAATGCATGCTCGACGAATTCCCGCACGGTGTGGGTCTCACCGGTTGCCAGTACGTAGTCGTCAGGTTCCGGCTGCTGCATGATGCGCCACATGCCCTCCACATAGTCGCGCGCATGCCCCCAGTCGCGCTTGGCATCGAGATTGCCGAGGCGCAACCTGTCCTGCAGCCCGCGCTCGATCGCGGCAACGGCGCGCGTGATCTTGCGGGTGACGAACGTCTCGCCGCGAACCGGGCTTTCATGGTTGAAAAGAATGCCGTTCGAGGCATGCATGCCGTAAGCTTCCCGGTAATTGTTCGTAATCCAGTACGCATAGAGCTTGGCCGCCGCATACGGGCTACGCGGAGCGAACGGGGTTCGCTCGTTTTGCGCGACTTGCGCCGTCTTGCCGAAAAGCTCCGAAGTCGACGCCTGATAGAAGCGGCAACTCTTGGTCAGGCCGGCAATTCGTATGCTCTCCAGAAGGCGCAGCGTCCCGAGCGCGTCGGTATTGGCGGTATATTCCGGCGTCTCGAAGCTGACCTGGACATGGCTCTGCGCGCCGAGATTGTAAATCTCGTCGGGCCGCACTTCCTGAACGACCCTGCACAGATTGGTGGCGTCCGTGAGATCGCCATAATGGAGCCGGAACCGGACATCCTCGTCATGCGGGTCTTGGTAAAGATGGTCGATCCTTGACGTGTTGAAGGAGGAGGACTGCCGTTTCAGCCCGTGAACGAGGTAACCTTTCGAGAGAAGCAACTCGCTGAGATAAGCGCCGTCCTGTCCTGTGACCCCGATGATGAGCGCTGTTTTTTCTGCCACTTGCTTACCCTTGGCGTTGCTGGCCGACATGCCTATTGCCGGACTTCCACCTCCAAGTTTCGCCGACGCACCGCAAATCCGCATCCCCTCAATCCGGAGAGCCGCCGTTTGGTCGGTTCCTTCTCCGAAAGGCCGATGGCGCGCATGACGGCGGTCAAGCATGCGGAAAAATAAGCTGCCGGGAGGTTCCCTCTACCCCACGAGGGCGAACGGCTACCGCTTTTGCAGCCCTTGATGCCCAAGCCGGCGCGCTGCCAGAGTTCCACGTCAAGTTTTGAGGAACGCGACACACATACAGCCATTCTGCCAGTCGCCGGGAGACATCTGCCAGCCCATGCGAATAATCTTTGCAAACCGCTATTTCTATCCGGACCAGTCGGCAACCAGCCGGATGATTTCCAGCCTTGCCTTCGCGCTGGCCGAACGTGGTTGCGACGTCGCCGTAATCGCCTCGCGCTCCTGTCACGATAATCGCGATGCCGTCCTGCCGGCCCGCGAGACCATAAATGGCGTCGCCGTCCATCGGCTCTGGAGCCCAGGCTTCGGCAAGCACGGCATTGCCGGGCGCGCCATGGACTATGCCGCCTTTCATCTTTCAGCCGCCGCATGGTGGCTTCGCCACGCTGGCCGCGACGACCTTTGCGTCGTCTGCACGGACCCTCCCCTGCTCACCGTCACGGCCGCTGCCGCCCTCGGGCTCACTGGAGCGAAGAAAGTGGACTGGATCATGGATCTGTTCCCGGAAACGGCGATGGAACTCGGCATGATCGATCCGCGCAAACTGCCGGGCAGGCTTTTTCTCGCTCTCCGGGATTGGGCGCACAAGCGCTCCGCGCTGCTGCTTTGCCCGACCGCGACAATGGCGCGCCATATCGAGGCCGGCCAGCCGGAGGGCAAGCGAGGGCCGGCGATTGCAATTACCCATCACTGGTCGAACGGCGACGAAATTCATCCCGTGACCCGCAACCGCAATGATTTGCGGCGGCAATGGGGGCTGGGGGATGCCTTCGTCGTTGGGTATTCAGGCAATTTCGGCAGGGCTCATGAATTCACAACGCTGCTCGACGCCGCCGAAATGCTGCGGGAGGAACAAGGCATTCGTTTCCTGCTCATCGGCGATGGCCAGCAACTCCCCTTCGTAAAGGCCGAAGTGGCAAGGCGCGATTTGCGCAACGTCCTGTTCAAGCCGTTCCAGCCGAGCGAACGGCTGACTGAGAGCATGGGAGCGGCCGACATCCATATCGTTTCGCTCCGGCCAAGGCTGGAGCATTGCATCATCCCGAGCAAATTCTACGGCATTCTGGCGGCGGCCCGACCAACGCTGTTCATCGGAGCTTCCGATGGCGAGATTGCCTCCATATTGCGCGATCGCGCATGCGGCGATACGGTAGAACCCGGCCAGGCCGATCTGCTAGCCAGGCGGATCATCGACCTCAAAGCGTCGCCATCCCTGGTCGCGGCCATGGGGGAGCGTGCCCACCGCCTTTTCGAGAGCGACTATGCGCGCGACCGGGGCGTGACGGAATGGTTGCGGGCAATCTCACCGTTGCTGGGCACTGAACCGCGCCCAATCCGGGCTATCGCTGCCGTTTCCGGGGGAGCTGGGCGATGAACGACAGCGTCGTTGTCAGCCAACGCGGCGCGCGCATGCACTATGCCGTGGCCCGGATATTCAACGAGGCGAACGAGCTTGAGCGGCTCTATACCGACATATGCGCGACGCGGGGTTGGCCGCGCGCGCTGGCCGGCTTGCCCAGCCGCTTCCTGCCGAAAAGCCTGCGCCGCCTGGCCGGGCGCGTCCCGAAGGGAATACCGCGCGAGCGTATCCGGTGTTTCGAGGCCATAGGCTTAACGTCCGTGTTGAGCGTCATGTTCGATGCGAGGCGCGCCACCGAAACGGCGGTGGCGATCCGTGCGGCGCACGATTTTTCGGCAGGCGTGGTCCGCAACGGCTTCGGCGCGGCCAGCGGCTTCTACGGCATCAGCGGCGAATGCCTGGAGCAATTGGAAGCGGCGCGGGCACGGGGCCTGTGGACCGCGGTCGAACAGATCATCGCCCCGCGCGCAAGCGTCGACCGGCTGGTTGCAGCCGAGGCCGACCGCTTTCCGGACTGGGAGCCGGCCATCGAAGACGATCTGCTTACCGGCGCCTATGCAGCGCGCGAAATCGCCGAGTGGAAAGCGGCCGACATCATCATCTGTCCATCCGAATTTGTCCGCGACGGCATCGGTGAAGCCGGCGGGCCGACCGAGAAATGCGTGGTCGTGCCCTACGGCATAGACGCCGGCTTCCGGCTCCCGCCGCGCCTCCCGCACCCGGAGCGGCCGTTGCGTGTGCTGACCGTCGGGGCGGTCGGCTTGCGCAAAGGCGCGCCCTACGTGCTCGAAGCGGCGCGCAGGATAGGAAAAGAAGCGGATTTCCGCATGGTGGGCCCCTGCTTCGTCGCCCAGCCGCGACAGGACGAATTGCGGGCAGCCCTCGATCTGCGCGGTGCGGTTCCCCGTACCGAAATAATGGATCACTATGCCTGGGCCGACGTGTTCCTGCTGCCCTCGGTCTGCGAAGGTTCGGCGACGGTTGTTTACGAGGCACTGGCGGCCGGGGTGCCGGTTGTCACCACGCCAAACGCCGGCAGCGTCGTTCGTGATGGAGTGGACGGGTTCATCGTCGAACCGGGCAACGTCGAGGCCATATGCAGTAGCCTAAGCGTTTTGAATGACGATCGCGCCTTGCTGGAAGCCATGTCGCGGCAGGCATGCGAAACCGCCGCCGGCTACGACCTCGCCGCTTACGGCAAGCGTCTGAGGGCCGCGCTCACGCCAGTGCGCGATCGTCACAGGCAGGCAGCCCGGTCGAACGGCGCGGTGGCCGCCCAATGAACGTGCACAACCTTTCGACCTTGCCGATCCGCCCCGGCATGGATGTCAGGGTCGGCATGTTGGTCGGATCGATTTCGACTTCGAGTGGCGGCGTCAGCGAAGCAGTGCGCTCCCTTTCGCTGGCACTGCGGCGGCAACCCGGCGTGTCGGTCGAGATCTTCAGCCTTGGTGCACCGGGCGGCGACAATCGCGACTTCGGCGATATTCCGGTACATCTCGCCCGCGCGATTGGCCCGGCATCCTTCGGATTCGCGCCGGACCTCGATCGGCTCCTGCTTCGGCACCGGATCGACGTGCTTCATGTCCACGGCTTGTGGATGTATCCATCCATCGCAGCCCGCTTTTGGGCACGCCGCACCGGACGGCCCTACGTGGTCAGCCCGCACGGCATGCTCGATCCCTGGGCGCTGAACAACCGCGCCTGGAAGAAGCGCCTGGGAAGGATGCTCTTCGAGGACGGCCATCTGAAAAACGCGGCCGCCCTGCACGCACTTTGTGACAGTGAACGCGAAGCCATAGCGAGTGCCGGCATCGATATGCCTGTCGTCGTGTTGCCGAATGGCGTGGACCAGCAGCGCCCCGTCATTGGGCAAGCCCAATGGCGTCGCGAACTCGGTTCCGAGGCGAAAATCCTGCTTTTTCTCGGCCGGGTCACGCCAAAGAAGCAGGTGGCTGAACTGATCCGGGCATGGATCGCCGAACGCGAGCCGGGGTCGCCCTGGCATCTCGTGCTGGCCGGTCCGGTGGACGCTTCCTACCGGCAAGCGCTTACCGAAATCATCGAAGAAAACCGGGCCGGCAAGCATGTCCATATGGCGGGGCCGGTCTTCGGCAAGGATCGCGACCTTGCTTACGCCTCGGCCGACGCTTTCGTCCTGCCGTCGCTGAGCGAGGGCCTGCCGATGGCCGCGCTCGAAGCGTTCGCGGCAGGCCTGCCGGCGCTTTTGACGCCGCAATGCAATCTTCCGGAAGCCTTCACAGTGCGCTGTGCGCTAAGAATGGAGACGGATGAGGCATCCATCCGAGCCGGCCTGCGCCGCCTTTTCGACATGGATGAAGCCGAGCGCCTGGCGATGGGGGCCCGGGCGCGGCACCTGACGGCCGATCGGTTCGACTGGACCGCGATCGCGGAACGGTTCGGCGCCCTTTACTCAACGCTCGCCCTTGAGGCGAAGGTCCGGTCTTTCTGAGAACCGGCGTTTTCGGATCGGCTTTGCCGGGTTGCCCGCATAAACCGTCCAGTCGTCCAGATCCCTGAAGGCAACGCCACGCGCGCCAAGAACCGCGCCGCACCCCACGGTCACGCCGGGGCCGACAAACGCCTCGGCCGCGATCCATGCCTGCTGCCCGATCATGATGGGCTTGGCGATCAGCCTGAAATCGGGGTCGTCGATATTGTGCGTTCCCGTGCAAAGATGCGCCCGCTGCGAGACATCGGCGAAGTCACGCACGACGATCCGGGCGATGTTGTAGCAGATGACGCCGGGGCCGAGCGAGGCATGCGCGCCCACGACGAGATTGCCCGGCCACCATATCCGCGCGCTCGATCTTATCCGGGCGGTGGGATGAATCTGGGCTCCGAAAAGTTGAAGGAGCGCGCGGCGCAGCCCGTTCATCTGCGGCGGGGTCCAGCGCGCGAATAGCGTCCAGCAAATCATCCAGCACAGACGGAGCGCACGGTGCCGGAGCCCGAATGTCTGCCCGCCCAGCTTTGGCGGATTGGCGTTTTCAAGCGCCCTGGAGAAACCGGTAAATCGCGATGTCATTTTACGACGCTCTTGTTCAGGCAGCCAAAGGCATGTCGGGACGGGGGGCAGGCAATTTCGAACCGGAAGGTAACGGACGAGACCCCGAGGGATGGTCGATCACCAGGGCGAACAGCAGGGCGGGCACCAGAAACAGACCCATATGCACCCAGACCTGGATCACCCAGTCGGTCAGGTGAGAGATCGAATGCATCGCCGGCACGATACTGAGCATGTAGGCGAGTTGCGCGGACGTCCATCCCGCCATCGCCGACGTCCATATCCGGAAGATGACATAGGCGAGCAGGAAGAACTTGAGCGCCCCGAAATACCAGAACGACTGAAAAGCGTCGGCCATCCCGGTTTCGGTCGTGCCTGTCAGAGGCGTATAGTCGCGTGCCGGCGGCGGTAGCGCGAACATCAAGGAATTCTTGATCGAACTGCCGACAAGTTGAGCCGGAACGAAATTGAAAACCAGGCGATTCCAGTGAATCTTGCCGTAATCGAGTTGCATATGGTGGCTTACGGTGCCGATTCGCTCGATTGCATTGGACATCTCTTCCCCGCCCTGCTCGATCAGCGTCTCCAGATTCTTGGTGATATCGATCTCGGATATCTGATCGAGAACCGGCCCGTCATTGGCGCGCGTGATCTGGCGATAGTCCGACATGCTCGTCGTGGTGATCAGGCCCGCCGCCAAGCCAGCGACGATCGCCCAGCGCGGCACGACCCAGCGCCGCTGAAACCAGAACGCAAGCACGATCATCATGACCAGTTCGACGGCTTCCGCGCGTTTTCCGGTTATGACGATACGCTCGAGGTAGAAAGCGAGATCGATGAGGATCAGAAATGCTGCAAACTTGCTCGGCCGGCGCGCAAAGCACAGCAAGGCGATCGCCAGGCCATAGGTCAGCAGGCGGGCGAAAAACAGATAGACGACGGGCATGCCGCTCATCTGCACGCCGATCGATACTTCGCCCGGCAGATGGCTGAGCCTGTAGTAGAAGGTCGCCCCGACCAGCGAAAACACCATTGCGACTATCAGCAGGCGGTGCTCGTCGAATTTCTGACGAAAGATTCGCAGCGGTTTGGCCGGCCCCGCCCAGCCAAGCCGCAGCATCACCAGGCAAGAAACCGCAATGACGATGGTGCGGATGTAGTCGCCTTCGGCGATGAGCGGACTTATCAGGATTCCGGGCAATTGCGGAATGATGAAACTGAAGGTCATGACCCCTGCGAGGAAGGGAAACTCGTAGAATTTTCTTGAATCGACAAAGCCTTCGCCCAGGAACCACAGGACGACGAGAAACAGGATTGCTGTGACGGCCCAGGTCAAGGCGTGGCCCCGCCGGCAAACGAGCGGGCGCCACCCGCGAGCGGCGGCAGGGCTGCATTCATATCGGGAGGCCTTTTTCCCGCCGCTGCAATTCCGCGATCTTGACGACGATCATCTGCTCATAGGCAGCGATGAGCCGGCAATAGGTATAACCGGCCTTTCCGTCGAGAACGCCCAGCCTCAGCACGTACATGTAAAGGAACCGCAAGGTCGGCCGAAACGGCATCCAGTAGGAAAGCTGCTTCATGGCCCGCCGGCGCACGCGCGCATCACGGCTGAACACACCAATTGGATCGGGCCTGAATTTGCGCCGGTGCTTCAGCGTCTCGCGCGCCTCGTGATCGGAGTAGCGGTTATGCTTTGCGAACCAGGCATTCATGCCGTTGTTGAAGCTGAAATGAAGGAAGTGCGCCTTCAATTTTCCCTCGCCCCCGTCACCGTGGCAGCCCAGGTGGACGGCCCGGTCGAAATGCACCTCGGTCGGCCGCACGAGGCGCACGACCCAGGTCGGGTAGAGCGAACTGTGCTTGATCCACCTGCCCATGAACATGACCTTGAACCGCACGAAAAACGCCGATTCCTGTCGCGTCGGGTCGCTCGTCACCGACAGGATCTCGTCGCGCAGTTCGGGCGTCGTGACCTCGTCGGCATCCGGCATGTAGACCCAGGCATTCTTGAACGGGATTTCGGTCAGGCCGTAATTCCTTTGGCCGAGTTCGCTATCGTGCTCGCGTTGGAACACGCGAGCCCCAGCCGCTCTGGCTATCTCGACTGTTCGGTCGCTGCTGAAGGAGTCCAACACGACGATGTCGTCGCTCCACGCCACGGCCTCCAGGCAGGCTGGAAGGTTGCGTTCCTCGTTCAGCGTAAGGATCAGGACGGAAGGGCAGCCGGTGGCCGTCGACGGCTGGGCGAGCGATGCGGGTGAGACTTGCAAGTTCATGCTGAACCTCCGGAGGGCCGGCCCGTCGCGGAGGCAAGCCTGTTGACTATCCAGTTGCGGGCTTCCGCCTTGACCTGCGCGTCGCGGGTGGCGGACCAGACCACGGCCGTGTGCACGAGCACGGGAACGGCCAGACCAGCGACCATCAGCGGTCCGGGAATGTCGAGAACGATGCCCAGATAGGCGATGGCTCCGCACAGGCCGGACGCGGCGGCGATCAACCCTGCGGCGGCGGCCGGAGAAAAACCCATCTGCAAAAGCAGATGGTGCATATGCCACCGGTCGGGTGAAAGAGGGCTTCTGTGCGCGTGAATTCGCCTCACGACGAGGCTGGCCATGTCGATACTCGGCACGACCAGAACCCACAACAAGGCCGGGAGCGGCAGGCCGCCGGGACCGCCTGCGAGGGTAATGACGAAATAGGCAAGCGCCCCTCCCAACGTAATGCTGCCTGCCTCGCCAAGAAACACGGCGGCCTTGGCGCGCCAGCGATTGCGCATGTTGAACACCAGAAACCCGATGGTCGCCGCGAGCAGGAGAAGAATGTGCAGCGCGAGGTCGGGTCGTCCGGCATAGGAAGCCATCAGCGCCAGCCAGAACAGCGCGCCCGAAGCGCTGGCCCCGGCGAGGCCATCGATGCCGTCCATCATGTTCATGGCGTTCATCGTACCGACCGCGAAAACAACCAGCACCGCCAGCATGGCCGCATAGCCCAGCCCTGTCGGCTCGAAGACCCGGCCGAGCCCAAAATTGATGGCCGAAATGTCGGCGGTGGCGATCAGTACGACAGCGGCAAGCGTCTCCATGGCCAGTCGCGGCCAAGGCGGCAACCGCCATTTATCGTCCGCTATCCCGACCAGGACGAGCAAGCCAAGCCCCAGCAACAGTCCTGCCGGGATGGGGAAATTCGTTGACCAGCCGTATCCCACGCCCCCCCATGTCAGGAACATCGCGATCCCCCCGCAAAGCGGGACCTTGCCGTCATGCTGCTTTCTGGCATCGGGCGCATCCAGCAGGCCGAGCGGCACCGCCGCCTGTCGAAGCCATGCGACGAGCAACACCGTCAACGCGAAAGTACACAGGAGTTGGGCAAGCATAAACGACATGTCGACACCCTATCGATCCATTTCCCGACAGGGTTCTGCCGCGCTGACGAGGATCGGGTTCGGCCGATGCTACGACTGCCGATGGGGCGTTTCGACTTGGGAATTCAGGGGTAAGCATTCTCCGTCGGGCGTAGCCTGCTATCGCCATACGGTCAGGGAGGGCTAAGCGTGACGAACTGGATCGAAGTCATTAGGCAAGCGTGACGCGCCGTTCGTTTAAGGGGATACTGCGTACATTGTCGATGCAAAACAAGATGAAGTTTCCACCTCGATCTCGGGTATAGAAAGTGTTATCTTTGCCACACTCCGATTATGGGAAGGTGAAACCCGCAATCAACGGAGAAACAAGTGGCCAAAACGCATTGCGTGGGTTGAGCTTTGGCAAAACAAGCACTAAACGGAGCGACGGTGGGGCCAGTATCGAAAGAAAAGTCAATGATGAGCGATACCATAGCCGAGAATGAAGCACATTTGGAACTGACGGCGGATATCGTTTCTGCCTACGTTTCGAATAATCCGCTTCCCACTTCCGAACTGTCCGCGTTGATAGCCAATGTCAGCGCAGCCCTCTCGGGACTTGGACGGGTCACGGAAGTCGAAACGGTAGCGCCTGTACCGGCAGTTAATCCGAAGAAGTCTGTCTTTCCGGACTACATCATATGCCTGGAAGACGGAAAGAAATTCAAATCCCTGAAGCGTCACCTGACTCAGTTCGGGCTTACGCCCGATGAATACCGGGTGAAGTGGGGATTGCCGCACGACTATCCCATGGTGGCGCCCAATTACGCCGCCTCGCGCTCCGCGCTGGCCAAGAAGATGGGCCTCGGCCGCAAGCCGGCCCAGCCGGAACCGGTTGCACCGGCAAAGCGCGGTCGCAAGCCAAAGGCCGCCTGAGAACGCCGACCTTCCGCCTGATAAAAGGCGGCAGGAAAAATGTAGGCCTGCCGCGAACATTCGAACGGATGGTCGCGGCAGCTTGCGTTGGCGTGCGCCCTTGTCGCGAAACCGGAGCCGGGTGCTTCTCCGGCGCGCCTCCCGTGCATGCACGCAAGCATATCTAAATTTGACGGGGCCTTTGTTACCATTCCTTAATATTGCTTGAACGTAGCCCGGCGCGTTAACGTCATGGTTGCCTTATGAGGTCAGATTGCCGCCAGCAATCACTGACAACAGAAATGGGCACTTCCATGATAGACCAGGTTCGCACGCTATTGTCCGGTCATCCGTCGATTCCGCTGAACATCGCGGCCCTCTCCGACGATGCCAATCTCTACGATGCGGGGCTGACTTCCTTTGCTTCCGTCCAGCTGATGCTGGCGCTTGAAGAGGAGTTCGACATTGAATTCCCCGAGACGATGCTGACGCGCCGCACGTTTTCGTCGCTGGCCAATGTTGCAGAGGCCATCGCCCAGTTGACGCGCAAAGCGGCGTAACGACCATGAATGTCCTTCAAAAAGTCGTCACCGCGGCATCAGCCGCGGTGAGCGATTCGGCTGCTGAGCGCATGCATCGCGTAGCGCTCGTGGCTGCCCGGAACGCCGATGCCGTCGACCATGAAGGCAGATTTCCCCAGGAGACGATCGACGCGCTGAAACAGGAACGCCTGCTCGGCATCGCCATTCCCGCCGATCATGGCGGCGAAGGCGCCGGAACGCTCCTGATCGCCGACCTGATCGTCCAGCTTGGCCAGGCTTGCGGCTCAAGCGCCATGATCTACGCCATGCATCAGATCAAGACGTCGAGTTTCGTCATGCACGGCATCACCAGCGATTGGCACCGCGCCTATATGCGCCGCATCGCCACCGAGCAGTTGCTGATGGCCTCGGCGACGACGGAAGCCGGCATCGGCGGCAATCTGCGTAATTCGATCTGCGCCATCGAGGTCGCCGACGGACGCTTCGCGTTGACCAAGGAAGCCACCGTCATTTCCTACGGTAATTACGCCGACGCCATTTTGGCGACAGCGCGTCGCGCGCCGGATGCCGCCGGCTCCGACCAGATCATGGTCGTCATCCCCAACGACGCCAACCGCTCGCTGGAGCGCACCTCGGTGTGGGATACGCTTGGCATGCGCGGCACCTGCTCGGACGGCTTTCACCTCGAAGCGTCCGGCGATGCGAAGCAGATATTCCCGAAACCGTTTTCCGAGATCGCCGCGCAGTCGATGCTGGCAAGCTCGCACATCTATTGGGCGGCGACCTGGTTCGGCATTGCCGCCGACGCCTTCAACCGGGCGCAGGCCTTCGTCAAGGCGGCGGCGCGCAAGCAGCCCGACACCATGCCGCCCGGCGCGCTGCGTCTGGCCGAGGCGGCCGCCAAGCTGCAGGAGATGAAAGGACATCTGACAGCCGCGATCCACTGTTTCGACGCCGCGCGCGGCAATGACGACGCACTGTCCTCGATTGGCTTTGCAGCCGAGATCAACGCCTTGAAGGTGGCCTCCAGCGAGAAGGCCGGCGAGGTCGTGCGCCTTGCCATGCTGATCAACGGCATCCTCGGCTACAAGAACGGCACGCCGTTCAGCGTCGGCCTCCATCTGCGCGACGTCACCTCCGCGCCGGTCATGATCTCGAACGACCGCATTCTTTCCAACACGGCGACGCTCATGCTGATGAGCCGCTTCGATACGACGCTGGGGCACTGACATGGACGCCAAGACCTTCGATGCAAAGACCCTGCTCGACAATCTGTTCGAGAACGGCATCCTGTTCGAAAGCGGCGTCGATGGCCTTTACGGCCGCTCGGGCGCCTTCGAGGAAGTGATCGAGCGCTTTGAGCGGCTGGTCACGCGCCTTGGCGCGCCGGACAAGGCGACGCGCATCCATTTCCCCCCTGGCATGAGCCGCAGCACGCTGGAAAAGAGCGGCTATATGAAGAGCTTTCCGCAGCTTGCCGGCTGCGTGCACTCCTTCATGGGCAATGAGCGCGAGCATGCCTCGCTGCTGGGCATGATGGAAGACGGCCAGGACTGGACGGAGATGCAAAAGGCCACCGAAGTCGCCCTGACGCCGGCTGCCTGCTATCCGCTCTATCCGACCGTCGCCGCGCGCGGCCCGGTGGCGGCCGAGGGGGTATTGTTCGAACTGTCGTCCTACTGCTTCAGCCATGAGCCGTCGCAGGACCCGGCACGGATGCAGCTTTTCCGCATGCGCGAATTCGTCAAGATCGGCACGGCCGAGCAGGTCCACGCCTTCCGCGAAAGCTGGCTGACGCGCGGCAAGGCGATGATCGAGCAACTCGGCCTGCCCTGCGACGTGGATGTGGCCAACGATCCGTTCTTCGGCCGTGGCGGCAAGATGATGGCCAACAGCCAGCGCGACCAGGGCCTGAAATTCGAACTGCTCATCCCCGTGTCGAGCCTCGAAAACCCGACCGCCTGCCTGAGCTTCAACTACCATCAGGACCATTTCGGCCAGACCTGGGGCCTGAAATTCGCCGACGGCAGCGTTTGCCATTCGGCCTGTGTCGGCTTCGGCCTGGAGCGCGTGGCCCTTGCGCTGTTTCGCCATCATGGCCCCGACATCGAGGCGTGGCCGGCTTCCGTTCGCGCCGTGCTGTGGGGTGCCTGACATGCGGCAGGCCATCGCCAATCTCGATCCGATCGCCTACAGGCCGCATGCCCTGCACGATCCGGAACGGCGCTGGCCGCAGACCAACTGCTATGTCGATCTGCTGATCGAGGTGATGGCCGCAACGGGACATGACCCGGTCGCGGCCCTCGGCTTCACGGTGGCGCAGGATTATGAAGGCGACCAGTTCACCTTCTTCAAGTTTCCGACCGCCGACCTGCAGCGGCTGGCAGGGCTGGACATTCAGGAACTGGCGCTGTTCGACCGGCTGGAAGATCATCTGCTTGTACAGATCGAGCGCGGCCGCCTGCCGCTGATCGAGGTCGATGCCTTTTACCTGCCCGATACGCGCGGCATCACCTACCGGATCGGTCACTCCAAGACCTCCATCGGCATCAATGGCCTCGATCCGCAGGCAAGGCGGATGAACTATTTTCACAATGATGGCTTCTTCGCCCTTGAGGGCGAAGACTATGACGCCATATTTGCCGCAAGAAACGAGGCCGATGCGCACGGCCTGCCACTGTTTCCCTATGCCGAGTTCGTGAAATTCGATGCGCCGCGCCCCGCACAGGATACGGTTTCCGCAGCCCTTTCCCTGCTTGGCCATCATTTGTCGCGGCGTCCGAAACGCAACCCGCTTGCGGTCTATGGTTCGGAATTCGAAGACCACGCCAAGGCCCTGGCGGGCCGCGCGCCCGAATACTTCCACACCTATGCCTTCAACACGCTGCGGCAGGTGGGCGCGAACTTCGAATTACTGGCAAGCCACCTCGCATGGTTGGGACGCCACGCCGAGATCGATTTCGCCGAGCCTGTCGAGGCCGCGGAGCGGATAGCCGATGTCGCCAAGGCGATGCAGTTCAAGCTTGCCCGCGCCATGGCCCGCCAGCGCTTCGATGGCCTTGCCGACCTGATCGAGCCGATGGCAAGGGCCTACGACACGGCGATGGTTTCGCTGGACGAACAACTGTCGGACATGGGCATTTTGAAGGCGGCTTAGCATCGCGCGGCCATGTGGGTCGCATCTGGGGAGCTTGGGATGGACGCTTCGGTGTCGATGGGCGACGCTGCCGAACGGCTGGAACAGGGATGGTTCTTGGCCGTCTCTGACGCCGGCGCGTGGCGCTCGCCCACCGCCACCGACCGCGATGCCGAATGGCTGGAGGCCGATTGTCCCGGAACCGTGGCTGGCACGCTCGAAAGGCACGGGCGATGGGATCGCAAAGCGCCTGCCCCGCTGCATGATCGCGATATCTGGTATCGTTGCAGGCTCGACGCGCGCGGCCCGGCGCGTCTGCTATTCGAGGGTCTGGCGACGATTGCCGAAGTCTGGCTGGACGACCGCCTTCTGTTCACATCGACATCGATGTTCGAGGCGCATGAAGTGCCGGTCGACCTCGCCGGCGGCGAGCAGCTTTCCATCGCTTTCCGCAGCCTCGACCGCCATCTGGAAGGCGTGACGGGACCGCGTGCCCGCTGGCGGCCGCGCATGGTCGGCGACCAGCGCCTACGGCTGGTGCGCACGACGCTGATCGGCCACCTGCCGAGTTGGTGCCCGCAATTCGACGCCATCGGACCGTGGCGGCCGATCAAGCTCGTCCGCGACCATACTGTTCCGCATATTGTCGACACCGCGCTTCAAGCTGAACTGGACGGGGAGACGGGCAAGCTGTCGGTCGCAATCACCTTGTCCGAACCGCTCGATGCCGGAGAACAGGCGACCGTCACCTGCGCGGGCGTAACGGCAGCGCTGGATAGGGAGAGCCCTACCCGCCTCACGGCCACACTTCATATTCCCGATGTAGCGCCCTGGTGGCCTGCCGGCTACGGCGAGCCGGCGCTGCATGCGGTGACAGCCACCTTCGGCACGGTGCGCAGCACTATCGGCCGCGTCGGCTTCCGCAACATCGAACTCGACCGTGGCGTCGAGGGCCGAGACTTCCGCCTAGTCGTCAACGGCGTGCCTATCTTTTGCCGCGGCGCGGTATGGACGCCCTCGGACCCGGCGCGCCTGCCGGAAAGCCGCGCGGCCATCGAACACGACCTCGAACTGGCGCGCGAGGCCGGCGTCAACATGCTTCGCCTCGGCGGCACCTTCACTTATGAATCGGATGCCTTCCACGCGCTCTGTGACGAAATAGGCACCCTGGTCTGGCAGGATCTGATGCTTGCCAATTTCGACTATCCGGCCAAGGACGCGGCCTGGTGCGATAAGCTGGCGCGCGAGGTGACCGGTCTTCTCAAGCGGCTTTCGCATTCGCCGTCGCTGACTGTTTTGTGCGGCGGCAGCGAGATTGCCCAGCAGGCTGCAATGCTCGGCCTGCCCACGCATGTCGATCCGACGCCGTGGTTCGACATGGTGGTGCGCCCGGTGGCGGAGGCCCTGCGGCCCGACCTCGTGCTTGTCCCGTCTTCGCCGTCGGGTGGCAGCCTGCCCTTCGTCGCCAATGGCGGGCCGACCCATTATTACGGAGTCGGCGCATATTGCCGGCCGCTGGAGGACGCGCGCCGCTCTCGCGTGCGCTTTGCCAGCGAATGCCTGGCTTTCGCCAATGTGCCCGACCAGGCGACGCTGGACGCCCACCTTCCCGTACCGCCGGTGCACGATCCGCGCTGGAAGGCGGCCGTGCCGCGCGATGTCTCGGCATCCTGGGATTTCGAGGATATTCGCGAGCACTATCTGGAAACGCTGTTCGATGTCGATGCCCGCCGCCTGCGCCGGGAGGACCCGGCCCGCTATCTGGACCTGTCGCGTGCGGTGACGGCCGAAGTAATGGAACGCACCATCGACGAGTGGCGTCGGCCCGGTTCGCCGACAGCCGGCGCGCTGGTCTGGTTCTGGAAGGATTTGCAGATCGGTGCCGGCTGGGGCGTCGTCGACGCCACGGGCAGGCCGAAATCGGTCTGGCATGCGTTGAAGCGGGCTTTCCGGCCGCTGCGGCTGATCCTATCCGACGAGGGCGTCAACGGGCTGGAGGTCCATCTCGTCAATGACGGTCCCGAGCCGGTGGAAGGAAACTTGTCGCTTACCTGCCTGCGCGATGGAGCCGTTACCGTCGCAAAGGGCGGCAAACCCGTCCATGTCGCGGCGCATGGAGCGCTGACGCTGTCCGGCTTCGACGTGCTCGGCGCCTTCTTCGACATGAATTACGCCTACCGGTTCGGCCCCGCCGGGCATGAAATGACGGTAGCGCGCTTCGTGCCCGACAATGGCGACAAGATTGCCGAGGCTTTCCACGCCCTGCCCGGCACAATGACCGGAAGGCGCGATGTCGGGCTTTCGGCAAGGGTGGAGCGCACGCCGGCCGGATGGCAGATGGCGCTGGATTGCCGGCGCGCGGCCTATCACGTCGACATTCGCGACGAAATGTTCCGGGCTGAAGAAAACGGCTTCCATCTCGTGCCGGGCAGCGAGAAAATCGTCCGCCTCATCGGGCCAATGGCAGGCAGCCCGTCAGGCACCGTAAGCGCCATCAATGCCGACCGCGACATCGCCTATCGGCCCTCCACGCCTGAGCCGGTGGCAAGCGGGGAAACCCGAAACGCCGAGGCGGTTTCATGAGACCGATCGTATTCGAGAACGCGATCGGCTGGCTGACGGACGCGCCCGGCAGTCGCGGCGTCGTCATTGCCGGGGCGCATGGTTTTGAGGATTTGTGCAGCCGCCACTTCCTGAAACTGCTCGCCGACCGGATCGCTGCGGCCGGCTGCCCCGTGATGCAGTTCGATTATCCCGGCTGCGGCAATTCCACCGGCGACGCCATGCAGCCCGGACTGGTCGAAGCCTGGGTGAAAAGTATCGGCGATGCCACCGACAGGCTGAAGCAGGACACGGGCGTGCAAGACGTCATCCTTGCCGGCTTTCGGCTGGGCGCGCTGCTAGCGCCACTGGCGGCGGCGCGGCGCGACGACGTGGCCGGCCTGATGTTGCTGGCCCCGCCTTCTTCCGGCAGAGCCTATGTGCGCGAGATGACCGCGCTTTCGCGCATGATCGACGCCCCGCTTGCCGCAAACGGCGCGCCCGACACTTTCGACGGCCTTCAGGTGGCCGGGTTTCGGCTGCCACACGAAACGCTGGACGATCTCTCGGTGCTGAACTGGCAAAATGACCTGGCCGGAACCGCCGCGTCCAAGGTGATGATCTTCACCAACGGCAAGCGGCCGGCAATCGACGGCATGCCGCAGAACGCCATCGAGTTCGGCGAATTCGACGGCTACAATCTGCTGATGTGCGACCCCACCGCCAACCAGATCCCGATGCGCACACTGGAGCGTTGTGCAGCCTGGGTGGCCGGCAATGCCGGTTCGACAAGCGGCGATAGCGTGGCGACGCCTTCTTTCGAACCGCAAATCCTGCCCGGCGACGGCTACCACGAAGAGCCGGTCGTCATCGCTGGCGACCTGCCGATCCGCGGCGTCCTTTGCCGTCCTGACGGCGGCCAAGCTACCGATCCTCTCATTTTCCTCAACGCCGGCGGGGTCCCGCATGTCGGCTGGGCGCGCGGAACGGTCGAGGCGACCCGCGCGCTAGCAGTGAAAGGCATTGCCTCGCTGCGGATCGACCTGCCGGGATTGGGCCAGAGCGACGGCCCACCGGGGGGGCGGGTGTTCCTCTACGACCAGCGCACGAAGCTTGCCGTCATCCGCGCGGTCGACTGGATGGAGAGGGCAGGCTTTTCGCGCATCGGCCTGGTCGGCACATGCTCCGGCGCTTTCCAGGCGTTCCACGCGGCGCGCGCCGACAAGCGCGTGACGAGGCTCGTCATGATCAATCCGCTCTGCTTTTCCTGGAACAGTTCCTACGCGCTGGAACTGGCCGTATGGAAAACCTACGAGACGTCGAAGGTTGCGTTTGGACAGAGCCACAGCACCTTGAAGGAAACCTCTGCCGCAACGAACAAGTCGCGGTTGCGCGCCGGGGTGTTCCGGTTGGCGCGGCACACCATCCGGCGCGGACTGGAAGTAGCCAAGACGATGCTGCTCCGCTTGCATCCCTTGAAGCTTCTGCACGGTTCCCCGGTTGCAGGCTGGATGCAGGCGCTGTCCAATCGCGGTGTGCAAATCCTGCTCGTCACCTCGCAAGGCGACCTCAGCCTGGAGGAAATCGACCGCCATTTCGGCCCGAACGGCGAGCGCCTTCGGGCGATGCGCGGTGTTGACCGGTTAACGCTTGAAGCAGCCGACCACACGCTAACGCCGCATCACGCCCGCCGCGTGCTGATCGAGCGGCTCGGCCGGTTCTGCCACAATGCCGATCCCATCGCAGCGCCGCCCGCCAGCGTCCTCCGCGCGAAAGCCGCCTGAGAGTAGGACAAAAATTGTAACGTCACGGGCATTCCACCAAGGCCCGCGTCAGCGGGTGGTGTGGATCGGTCAGACCGTCCATGATATTGTAGTGGTGCCTGTCCGGCTCGACGACGACATTGGTCGCAGCGCCGAGACCGGTCCAGATATTGGCCAGAAGGGCGTTCTGCCGCAGGAATTCCGCCCGCTCGCTGCCGCCCGCCCAACAGGTAACGCGGGCGTTTTCCATCGGCCGCAGCAGAGCCGGGCTCTCGGCCAGCGCTTCGGCCTCGTCGATGCGCAATTCTTCATTCATGCCGGTACCCATCAACGGCCGCAGATCGTGAAGGCCGGAGAGTGACATAACATGACGGATGCGGCTGCGAATGTCGCCGGTCAGAGGCGAGTTCGCACAGATCATGCGGCTGACCAGATGGCCGCCGGCGGAATGCCCGGTCAGCATGATCGGACCGGCAACCATCGCTGCGGCGGCTGAAATGGCTGCACCGATCTCGCTGGTAATGCCGGCGATGCGGATTGCCGGGCAAAGCGTGTAGGAGGGAACGGCCACTGCATAGCCCTGCGCGACCGGCCCGGCGGCCAGATGCGACCAGAAACCCTTGTCCAGCGCCAGCCAGTAGCCGCCATGCACGAAGACCACCAGGCCGCGCGGCTCATCGTTCGGCAGGAACAGGTCGAAGCGGTTGCGTTGGCCGTCCCCGTAGGAAAGGTCGAGCCTCGCCTTGCCTGGTACTTTCGCGCCCTCCCGAAATTCCCGAGCGGACTGGCCCCATGCCGCCGGCCAGCGCTCGCCGCCCGCGATATTCGCGCTGTTGGTATAGGCGTCGCTCCAGTTCTCCACCCGATGAAACATTGATCCCCTCCCGATATTGCTTGCCAGTTGGCCATAGCAGTTCCAGCACCAGCCGCTAAGTCGCGATATTCATCCTGCCACAAAAAGCTTTAGGCTTGAAATAATTTTCGGCTGGTGCCATGATTTCAGGATCGGCGAAGGCGGCGCATCGACAGGGAGAATGCGCTGGCATCAGTCGACGGGAGGAAATCGCGATCATGCTTGGGCCAACGGCGCATACGGACACGTTCACGCGCGACAATCTCCCGCCGTCGAACGAATGGCCCACATTCCTGCTCGATGATTTTCAGTATCCGGACTATCTCAACGCGGCGGTCGAACTGACCGACCGCATGGTCGACAAGGGTTTTGGCGACAATACCGCCCTGATCGGCAATGGCCGCCGCCGCACCTACAAGGAACTGTCGGACTGGACCAACCGGCTGGCGCATGCGCTGGTCGAGGACTATGGCGTCAAGCCCGGCAACCGCATCCTGATCCGCTCGGCGAACAATCCGGCCATGGTCGCCTGCTGGCTGGCCGCCACCAAGGCCGGCGCGGTCGTCGTCAACACCATGCCCATGCTGCGCGTCGGCGAACTGGCCCAGATCGTCGATAAGGCGGAGATCGGCCTAGCGCTGTGCGACACCCGTCTGATGGACGAGATGGTCGCCTGCGCCAAGGACAGCGACTTCCTGCAAAAGGTCATCGGCTTCGACGGTACGGCGAACCATGACGCGGAACTGGACCGCTTGGCGCTTGGCAAATCGGTTCGTTTCGAGGCGGTCAAGACAGGCCGCGACGATGTCGCCCTGCTTGGCTTCACCTCCGGCACGACGGGCACGCCGAAGGCCACCATGCATTTCCACCGCGATCTGCTCATCATCGCCGACGGCTATGCCAAGGACGTGCTCGGCGTCACGCCCGACGATGTCTTCGTCGGATCGCCGCCGCTTGCCTTCACCTTCGGCCTTGGCGGCTTGGCGATCTTCCCGCTGCGTTTCGGCGCGACCGCGACGCTGCTCGAAACCGCCTCGCCGCCCAACATGATCGAGATCATCGAGACCTATAAGGCGACGATCAGCTTCACCGCGCCGACCGCCTACCGGGCCATGATGAAGGCCATGGACGAGGGTGCGGACCTGTCGTCGCTGCGGGTCGCGGTATCGGCCGGCGAAACCCTGCCCGGCCCGGTATTCGAGGAATGGGTAAAAAAGACCGGAAAGCCGATCCTCGACGGCATCGGCGCGACCGAGATGCTGCACATCTTCATTTCCAACCGGTTCGAGGACATGAAACCCGGCTCGACCGGCAAGCCGGTCGGCGGCTATCAAGCGCGCATCGTCGATGACGCCATGCAGGAAGCGTCGCGCGGTACGATCGGCAAATTGGCGGTGCGCGGCCCGACCGGATGCCGCTACATGGCCGACGACCGCCAGCATAACTACGTGCGCGACGGCTGGAACCTGACCGGCGATTCCTTCTTTCAGGACGAGGATGGCTTCTTCCACTTCGCCGCCCGCTCCGACGACATGATCGTCAGCGCCGGCTACAATATTGCCGGGCCGGAGGTGGAGGCGGCTCTTCTAGCGCATGACGACGTTGTCGAATGCGCCGTCATCGGTGCCACCGACGAAGCGCGTGGCCAGATCGTCGAAGCCTATGTCGTGCTGGTCAAGGGCGCTGCCGGCGACGCGCTGATGGTCAAACGGCTGCAGGACCACGTCAAGGCGACGATCGCGCCCTACAAATATCCCCGCTCCGTCAAGTTCCTCGACGCCTTGCCGAAGACGCAGACCGGCAAGATCCAGCGATTCAGGTTGCGGCTGGAGCGCGCGCAATGAGCTACGACCCCTCCACCGAGGGCGCGCAGATGTCGTTCAAGGAGCGTATGTCCTATAGCGACTATCTGCACCTGGAAAAGATTCTCGACGCGCAGGAACCGCTTTCCAGCGCCCATGACGAGATGCTGTTCATCGCCCAGCATCAGGTTTCCGAACTGTGGATGAAGCTGGCACTGCATGAACTGCATTTCGCGGTCGGCTCGCTGCGAAAAGACGACGTGCGGCCCTGCTTCAAGATCCTGACGCGGGTGGCGCGCATCTTCGAGCAGCTCAACAATGCCTGGGATGTGCTGCGCACGATGACGCCCAGCGAATACACCGAGTTTCGCAATTCGCTCGGCCAATCGTCCGGTTTTCAGTCGTGGCAGTACCGCGCCATCGAATTCCTTGCCGGCAACCGCAATCTGGCGATGCTCGGGCCGCACAGCCATCGCCCGGACATTTTGGAAAGGCTGGAGACGATCCTCGCCCAGCCCTCGCTCTACGACGAAGCCATCCTACTTCTTTCCCGCAACGGCTTCGACATGGGCGCGGACGCCACCCGCACCGATTGGCGCGAAACACGCGGCGAGAGCGAGCAGGTGCTTGCCGCGTGGGAAACGATCTATCGCGACCCGCACCGCTACTGGATGTTCTACGAACTGGCCGAGAAACTGGTCGACTTCGAAGACTATTTCCGCCGCTGGCGCTTCAACCACGTCACCACTGTCGAACGCATCATCGGCCTGAAGCGCGGGACCGGCGGAACCGGTGGCGTTTCCTACCTTAAAAAGATGCTGGAGGTTGAACTGTTCCCGGAACTCTGGAAAGTTCGCACCCGGCTATAACAATCGGAAATCCCCAAAAGGGGATATCGGCCAAATGAAATCGGGAGGAGAATTTTATGCGTAGTATTTTGACGGCCAGCCTGCTTGGCCTTGCAATGACGGCTTCAAGCCTGGCGCAGGCGGAGCCGGTGAAGATCGGCGTTATCACCACGCTGTCGGGCGGCGGTGCCGGCCTTGGCGTCGACATGCGCGACGCCTTCACGCTGGCCATGAAACAGTCCGGCAACAAGGATGTCGAACTCGTCATCGAAGACGACGCACAGAAGCCCGAGCTTGCCGTGCAGATCGCCGAAAAGATGATCCAGAGCGACAAGGTCGATCTGATGACGGGCATCATCTGGTCGAACCTCGCCATGGCGGTGGTGCCCAACGCGGTGGCGCAGGATGTCATCTACCTGTCGCCGAATGCCGGGCCTTCCGCGCTCGCCGGCGCTAAATGCAACAAGAACTATTTCAACGTCGCCTACCAGAACGACAATTTCCATGAGGCGATGGGGCAATACGCCAACAAGGACTACAAGAAGACCTTCATCCTCGCGCCCAACTATCCGGCCGGCAAGGATTCGCTGACCGGCTTCAAGCGGTATTACAAGGGCGAACTGGCCGGCGAACTCTACACGCAGGTCGGCCAGACCGACTATGCCGCCGAGATCGCGCAGATCCGTGCTTCGGGTGCGGACTCGGTGTTTTTCTTCCTGCCGGGCGGCATGGGCATCGCCTTCATGAAGCAATATGCGCAGTCGGGTGTCGGCATTCCGGTGCTCGGCCCAAGCTTCTCCTTCAGCCAGGACGTGCTGCCGGCGATCGGCGACGCCGCGCTCGGCGTCAAGAACTCGGCAAGCTGGTCGCACGATCTCGACAACGAGGCCAACAAGGCGTTCGTGAGTGCCTTCCAGGCCGAATACAAGCGCCTGCCCTCGATCTACGCGGCGCAAAGCTGGGATACGGCCAATCTGATCCTCTCGGCCATGTCCAAGGCGAGCGTCAAGGACAAAGACGCTTTTCGCGCGGCGCTGAAAGCGGCTGACTTCAAGTCCGTGCGCGGCTCGTTCACCTTCAACACCAACAACCACCCGATCCAGGACATCTATGTCCGCGAGGTGGTGAAGGAAGGCGACGTCTTGACCAACAAGATCATCGGCACGGCCTTCGAGAAGCACGGCGACGCCTATGCCGAACTTTGCAAGATGTAGGCAAATCTTCCCCGTTTACGGGAAGCATTGAAGATTACCCCCACTCCGGTTTGCTTCGCAAACCACCTCTCCCCCCCTCAAAAGGGAGAGGAAAAGCCGCCACCTCTTTCCTACCCCCTTTTGAGGGGGAGAGGTGCCGAGCAAAGCGAGGCGGAGCGGGGGTCTTCTCCGCCCTATCCGTCCCTACCGCCCTCTCCATCCCGCAAACCACACAGCGAAAAGCATCCGTGACCACCGCCCTTTTGATCGAGCAATTGCTGAACGGGTTGCAGCTTGGCGTCATGCTGTTCCTGATCGCGGCCGGCTTGACGCTGATCTTCGGCGTCATGGGCTTGATCAACCTCGCCCACGGCTCGCTGTTCATGATCGGGGCATTTGCCTGTGCGGCCGTGGCGGCGGCCACCGGTTCGTTCTGGATCGGCCTTGCCGCCAGCCTCGCGGCTGCCGCAGCGGCCGGCGCGATCATGGAGATCGTGGTCATTCGCCGCCTCTACGACCGCGACCATCTCGACCAGGTTCTCGCCACTTTCGCGCTGATCCTGATCCTGTCGGAAGGCACGCGCTGGGTGTTCGGCTCGTTTCCGCTCTATCTCGACATTCCGCCGCTGCTGCAAGGCGCGGTGCCGCTGCCCGGCGGCGGCCAGTACCAACTCTACCGGCTGGCGATCATCGGCGTCGGCATCGTGGTAGCCATCGGCCTTTATCTGCTGATATCGCGCACGCGCCTCGGCATGCGCATCCGCGCCGGTGAGACCGACCGTGAAATGATCGCGGCGCTCGGCGTCGATATTCGTACGCTCTATACCGTCGTCTTTGCGCTGGGTGCGGCGCTGGCCGGCTTGGCCGGCGCGCTGGTCGGCGCGTTGCAGTCGGTGCAGGTCGGCATGGGCGAACCGGCGCTCATCCTCGCCTTCGTTGTCATCGTCATCGGCGGTATCGGCTCGATCAAGGGAGCGCTGGTCGGCGCAATTCTCGTCGGCACGGTCGATACGATGGGGCGTTTTCTTTTGCCAAAACTTCTGGCGCTGGCGCTGCCTTCAGCGCAAGCCAACATGGTTGGCGCGGCCATTGCCTCCATGCTGATCTACATCGTCATGGCGCTGATCCTGGCATTTAAGCCACGCGGCCTGTTTGCGGGGCACGGATGATGCCGGCGCGCCAAAGCCTCATCAACGGCGTGCTTGCCTTGCTGCTGCTGGCGGTGCCGATCGGCGCGTCTCTCGCCGGCGAAACCTTCTATGTCACGCTGGCGACCCGCATCGTCATCCTTGCGCTGGCGGCACTTGGCCTCAACATCGCGCTCGGCCTCGGCGGTCTGGTATCGTTCGGCCACGCCGCGTTTTTCGGCCTTGGCGGCTATGTCGCCGGCATTCTGGCGACGCACGCCTTCAACGGCGAGACCGTGCTGTTCGGCCTGCCCGCGACCACGTCGATGCCGGTCATCTTGCTGGCGGCCATCGTCGTCTGTGGCCTTGTGGCGATCCCCATCGGCATCATCAGCCTGCGCACATCCGGCGTCTATTTCATCATGATCACCTTGGCTTTCGCGCAGATGATCTACTATTTCGCCGTTTCCTGGCCCGATTATGGCGGCGAGGACGGCCTGTCGCTTTATGTCCGCAACAGCTTTCCCGGCGTCAACACCGCGCAACCCCTGCCCTATTTCCTGATCTGCTTCACCGTGCTGATGCTGGCGCTGGCGCTTTTTTCCGTACTGCGCGGCTCGCGTTTCGGCTCAGCGCTGGAAGCGGCACGACAAAATCCGACACGGCTGGCCGCAGTCGGCATCTCGCCTTTCAGCATAAAACTGGTCGCCTTCGTCATCTCGGCGATGATGACGGGCCTTGCCGGCGCGCTGTTTGCCGACCTCAACCGGTTCGTCAGCCCCTCCATGCTGTCCTGGCAGATGTCCGGGGAACTGATCGTGCTGATCATCCTCGGCGGCAAGGCGCGCCTGTTCGGGCCTGTTGCCGGCGCCATCGTCTATGTGCTGGTCGAATTCGTATTGGGCGGCATCACCGAACACTGGCAGTTCTTTCTCGGATTGATCCTGCTCGGCGTCGTCCTGTTCGCGCGGCAGGGACTGCTTGGCCTTGTAGCGGGAAAAGCGCGCCATGGCTGAGCCCATCCTCGAAATCAAAAATCTCAACAAGACATTCGGCGCGCTCAAGGCGACGGACGACATCACGCTCGACCTCAAACCTGGTGAAATCCACGCGCTGATCGGCCCCAACGGGGCTGGTAAAAGCACGCTGATCCACCAGATTTCCGGCTCGCTCACCCCCGATTCCGGCGCGATCCGCTTTCTCGGGCAGGACATGGCCGGGCTCGACATGGCGGCACGGGCGCGGCGCGGCCTAGGGCGCAGTTTCCAGATATCGTCGGTCGCGCCGGAATTTTCGGCGCTGCGCAACGTCATGCTGGCAGTACAGGCGCGGCAAGGTTCGAGCTTCCACTTCTTCCGGCCCGTCAACACCGACAAAACGCTGGTCGAGCCGGCCATGGCCGTGCTGGAACAGGTGGGCATGGCCGCGCGGGCGAAAATTCCCGCTGCAGAACTCTCGCATGGCGAGCGCCGGCAACTGGAAATCGCCATCGCGCTGGCCATCGGCGCAAAAGCGTTCCTGTTCGACGAGCCGATGGCCGGCATGGGACCGGAAGGCTCCAAAAACCTGACCGGCTTCCTCGACCGGTTGCGGCAGCAAGCGCCGATCCTGCTGGTGGAACACGACATGGACGCCGTCTTCGCACTGGCCGACCGCATCTCCGTGCTCGTCTATGGCCGCGTCCTCGCGACCGGAACCGTGGACGAAATCCGCGCCAACCCCGAGGTGCGCCGGGCCTATCTCGGAGAAGCGGCATGAGCCTGCTTGCGCTTCGCGGTGTTGAAACTTTCTATGGCGCTTCGCAGGCGCTGTTCGGCGTCGACCTGACCGTCGAAAACGGCGAGGTCGTCGCCCTCATGGGCCGCAACGGCATGGGCAAGACGACGACGATCAACTCGATCCTCGGCCTGGTCCGGCCCCGTAGTGGCACCATCGACTTTGCCGACACCAACCTTTCCGGCCTGCAAGCGCACCGCATCGCCCGGCTGGGGCTGGGGCTCGTGCCTGAAGGACGGCGCTGCTTCCCCAATCTCACCGTCGAGGAAAACCTTCTGGTCGCCGCGCGCGGCACCGACTGGAACCTGAAGCGCGTCGTCGCGCTGTTCCCGCGTCTCGGTGAACGGCGCAGCCAATACGCCAACACCCTTTCCGGCGGCGAGCAGCAGATGCTGGCCATCGGCCGCGCGCTGATGACCAACCCGCGCCTGCTGATCCTTGACGAAGCGACCGAAGGCCTGGCCCCGGTCATCCGGCAGGACATCTGGGCAGCACTTCGCCAGTTGAAGGCGGCGGGCCAGTCCATCCTTGTGGTCGACAAGACGCTGTCCGAATTGTTGCCCGTGGCCGACCGCTGCGTCATCTTGGAAAAGGGTATGTCGGTGTTCGAAGGCCGACCGGATGCGCTGACGCCAGAACTTCAGGACCGCTATCTGGGCGTCTGACCTGTTAGGCTCAAGCGGCCGGAATACCGCCCCCGAGCACCACGGAATAGGCAGCCGCGTCGATATTGCCGCCGGAGATCACGCAGACGACGTTGCCCGTCAGATCGGGCCGAGCGATCGCGGCAGCGAGCGAGGCTGCGCCCGCCCCCTCGGCCACGATTTTCGCCTTCCTGAACAAGAGCCGCATCGCCTCTGCCACCTCAGCGGGACTGACGGCGATGGCACCGTCGATCAGGTCGCGCACGACGGGCCAAAGCTGCGGCACCAGCGACGGGCCGCCGATACTCTTGATAAAGGACGGACGGGTCTCCACCGTCACGATCCGCCCGGCTTCAAGCGAAGCACGGACCGGGGCGGCGCTGTCGTCTTCGACCGCGAAGACACGCGCCCGTGAGGAAACGGCCTTGACCGCGCTGGCCACCCCGGTGGTCATGCCGCCGCCGCCATAGGGGGTCAGCACCACGTCGACATCGGGCAGGTCCTCGACGATTTCCATGCCGATGGAGCCGTTTCCGGCCAGTACCGCCTGGTCGGTCACCGGGTTGATCAGCAATTCCGGCGCATTCGGCCGGTCCGCGCCGATGATGTAGTCCCACCAGGTCTCAGCGCTGATGAAGCGCGCCTCGCCGCCAAGATTCCGCACCCCATCGATCTTGGTCTGCGGCGCCCCGCGATACATGTAGGCAACCATCGGCATGCCGACGAGTCGCGCGGCGAAGGCCATGCCATAGGCCATGTTGCCGGAGCTGGTGACCGCGACGCCGTCGCGGAGGGTCGCGGGATCGCGTGACAACACGGCGTTCAGCGCCGGACGGAGCTTGAAAGCCCCGATCGGTGACAGCGTCTCCAGTTTCAGGAAGATTTGCCGGCCCGGCAGCCCGAGGTCGAGTTTTACCAGCGGCGTGCGCACAAAATGGGGTTCTATGCGCGCACGCGCCTCGGCGATCTCGTCAAGTGTCGGGCGGCGTGGTGCGGTCATGGCGAAGTCCCCCGATACTCGCAGGCGGCTGAGAGATTGCGGGCGGCGGAGCCCGCAGTCGCCGGATCAGGTCACCGCCGCGCGCACGGCAAAGCGCGCGCCCTGCCAGAAACCGCTTTCCAGTATTTCTTCCAGCACGGTCGCCGCCTGCCATACGTCGCGAAAACTGGTGTACAGCGGCGTGAAACCGAAGCGCAGGGTCGAGGGTGCGCGGAAATCGCCGATGACACCGCGCTCGATCAGCGCCTGCATGACCTCATAGGCATTGTCGTGCCGGAACGAAACCTGGCTGCCGCGCCGCGCACTATCGCGCGTGGTTTCCAGCAAGACGCCATGCCGGCCGCATTTCACCTCGACCAATTCGATGAACAGATCGGTCAGGGCGACGCTCTTGCGGCGCAGGGCCGCCATGTCTACCTCGTCCCAGATGTCGAGCGCGCCCTTCAGCGCGCGCAGCGACAGGATCGGCTGCGTGCCGCACTGGAAGCGTCCGATGCCTTCGCTGCCCGAAAAATTGCGCTCCATGGCGAAGGGGCGCGCATGCGCCCACCAGCCGCTCAACGGCTGGACGATGCCGGCATGATGTCGGTGCGCGGCATAGATAAAGGCAGGCGAACCCGGCCCGCCATTGAGATATTTATAGGTGCAGCCGACAGCGAAATCCGCGTCCGCACCGTCGAGATCGACGGGCAGCGCACCGACACTGTGGCAAAGGTCCCAGACGATGAGCGCACCCGCCGCGTGGGCCTTGCGGGTCAACGCGGCCATGTCGCGCAATTCGCCGGTCTTGTAGTTGACGTGGTTGACCAGGACCACGGCGGCATGCTCGTCGATCAATTCCTCGATCGACGGCGCATCGACGCCCTCCAGCCGCAGCGTCGTGCCGGGCCGGGTCGAGGCGACGCCCTCGGCCATGTAGAGATCGGTCGGAAAGCTGCCGCCCTCTGCAACGATGACGTGGCGCTCCGGTCGCAAGGCGAGTGCGGCGTGCAGGACCTTGTAGATGTTGATCGACGTCGTGTCACAAACCACCGTCTGGCCGGCGGCGGCACCGATCAGGCCGCCGATCCGGTCGCCCAGTTGCAGCGGCAGGTCGAACCAATCGGCCGTGTTCCAGCTGCGGATAAGCCCCTGGCTCCACTCCTCCGTGGCCGCCTTTTGCAGTTCGGCGAACACCGCCGGAGATGCCGCGCCCAGCGAGTTCCCGTCGAGATAGATGATCCCGTCCGGCAGGATGAACCTGTCGCGAAACGCACGAAGCGGATCGGCGGCGTCCAGCGCTTCGACGGCGGCTTGGTCGGGTAGTTTGGGCATGCTTATACTTCCAGCTACTCGCGAAAAGTTTCTCGCGCCGCTGCCGGCCCGCGATTGAGCTTCAGGCTCGGCAGGGCCAGCATGATGAGCACGAACATGCCGGTGGCGAGCTTGAGATCGGGCGGCGGCATGCCGGCGGCAAGACACAGCGAAACGAGCTGGTAGTAGACGATCGCGCCGACGAACGGGGCGAGCAACTGCCGCAGCACCGTCTGCTTGCCCGTGATCGCCTCGCCGATCATCAGCGCGGCAAGGCCGTTGATGAGGATGCCGAGGCCCATATTGACGTCGGCAAAACCCTGGCTTTGCACCATGAGCGCGCCGCTGCCTGCCGAGAACGCGCCAGCCAGCCCGATGCCACCGATGGTGGCGGCCCACACATTGATACCCTGCGCTTCGGCCATGTCGGGGTTCGCGCCGACAGCACGCACGGCGGTGCCCTTCTCAGTCTTAAAATAGAGGCAAAGCAGGATGAGCACGGCCACGCTGATGATGCCGGCAACCACGATCTTGCTGGCCGGAAAGCCTTCCCGCAACCCCGGCACCCAGTCGAACACCGTGGCATTGCCGAACACGGACAGGTTGGAGCGACCCATGATGCGCAGATTGACGCTGTAGAGCATCGTCAGGATCAGGATGCCGGCGAGCAGCGTATGGATGCGAAACCGTAGATGGATGAACGCCGTGCAGCAGCCAGCGGCAAAGCCGGCGGCAAGCGCTGCGGCGATAGCCGTCAGCGGTGAAGCGCCGCTGGCAAGCACGACGCCGCACACGCATCCGCCAAGCGGGAACGCGCCCTCGCTGGTCAGGTCGGGAAAGCTGAGCATGCGGAACGGGATCATGATGCCGAGCACGACGAAGCTGAGGATGAAGCTTTGCGCGAGCGTGACCGGGATCAGCGCTATGAAGCTCGACAGCGTTTCTTCAAGAAAACCCATGCTCAACTCGCCAGCAGCATACGGTCGGTCTTGACCGAGAAATGTCCGATCAGGTCCGTAACCGTGATGTCGCGCTTTTCGTCGCCGGTGATTTCGAGACGCACGCGCCCGGCATCCAGCATGATGACGCGGTTTCCGAAATCGATGGCGTGCTGCATGTTGTGCGTCACCATCAGCGTCGTCAATTTCAAGGCTTCCACGGTTCGGATGGTCGCTTTCATGACGATGTCGGCGGTGCGCGGATCGAGTGCCGCCGTGTGCTCGTCGAGCAGCAGCAGATCGGGCGAACCGCTGACCGCCATGATGAGCGACAGCGATTGGCGCTGGCCGCCGGAAAGCAGTTCCACCTTTGTGTCAAGACGGCTTTCGAGCCCGAGCCCGAGCACCGCCAACCGCTCCCGATAGGTCGCCATCCGCGTTGCGTTGAGACCAAGGCGCAGGCTGCGCTTGGTGCTGCGAAGGTCGGCAAGCAGCATGTTTTCGGCGACCGTCATGGACGCGGCGGTGCCGCGCATCGGGTCCTGGAACACACGCGCCAGCCGCGCCGCGCGCTTATGCACCGGCGTTGCCGTCACATCGTCGCCATTGATGAGGATCTGGCCTGAATCCAGCATGAGCGAGCCGGAAATGGCATTGAGCATGCTGCTTTTGCCGGCGCCGTTGGAGCCGATGACAACGCCGAAGTCGCCGCTGGCCAATGTCAGGGTGAGATCGTCCAGCGCGATTTTTTCATCCGCCCGGCCTTGATAGAAGACCTTTCGGGCCGATCGGATTTCCAGCATCTGCCCCCTCCGTGCAACCGCAACCGGGTTGAAAAAATGGCGGCGACACGGTCGCCGCCATTCATTGATCGGTTCGCTGGATCAGTCCGCGAAGCAGTTGCAATTGTCGAAGGATGCCGGGATTTCGATGCCGAATTCTTTGGCGACCTTACGCGAAATCAAGGGCGCATGGTCTGCATAGGCTGGCCTCGAAGGCGCAATGCTCTTCGGGTCCGCACCCTTCAGGATCTGCGCCGCAATCTTGCCGGCGTTCTCGCCGACCTGCTCGTAGTTCACGGCAAAGCTTGCCGGCACCACGCCGCTGCGGACCGCGCCGTCATCGGAGTTGACGATGGGGATGCCGGCCTGGCGGGCTGCCGCCGAAACCGCCGCGATCGCCGGCTGAAGAAGGTTCGAGGCCGGCGTGTAGATGACGTCGGCCTTGCCGGCCAGCGAAGCGATGCGCTGCTGGATGTCGTTCACATTATCGACGCCGACCGAAACGACCTCGAAACCGGCAGCGGGCGCGGCTTCCTTGACCTTTTCGAGCAGCGCCACGTCATTGGCCTCGCCCGGATTGTAAGGCACGCCGAACCTCTTGGCATTGGGCAGAAGCTCATGCGTGAACTTCATCACGGCCGCCATGTCCTGAAGGTCGCTGGAGCCGGTGATGCCGTCGCCTCCGGAATCCCACGAAGGAACCAGCTTCGCCGCAACCGGATCGGTAACGGCCGTGAACACGATATCGATGCCCGAACCGGCCAGCGCCTTCATCGCGATCTGCGATACCGGCGTCGTCACGGTGTAGATGATCTTCGGATTCTCCGCCTGAAGCTTGGCGATCATCTGCGGCACCAGCGAAGCATCGAAATTGGTGTGGCTTTCCGAATAAACGACGTCCTTGCCTTCGACGAAGCCATTTTCGGCCAAGGCTTTCTTGAACCCGGCGATGGACGCATTAAGCTGCGGATGTTCGCCGAAATTCGCGATGCCGATACGGATCGGATCGGCTGCGGCCGTAGCCACGCCTGCCATGAACGCGCCAGCCAGGACCAGTCCTGAAAGCCAGCCGGATTTAGAAAAAGTCATGATACCCCCTCCCAGAGACAGGCACGCGCAACAGGCGCTCTCGCCATTCTGGAGAAGACAATAGCCGCTCCAAAAAGGTTGTCAAACAGATATATATAGATAGGCAACATCGCCAACATTATATATAATCCGGCTGTTCTGCTGTTTCACACAGAGGTGACGCCACCTCGCTCATCCTATCGCAGGCGCCATGAACAACCAAGTCTCATCAAGCAAGACGGAAGCGGCCTACCGGCTCCTGCGCCACGACATTTTGACGACGCGGCTGAAACCCGGCGCGCCGTTGAAACTCGGCGCTTTGCGCGATGCCTATGGCGTCGGCTGGACACCGCTGCGCGAGGCGCTGTCCCGGCTCGAGGCGGAGAAGCTGGTCACCGCGATCAGCAACCGCGGCTTTGCCGTCGCGCCCGTCTCGCGGCCCGAACTGGAAGATTTGGCGCGCGCGCGCATGGTGGTCGAACTGCCGCTGCTGCTGGAGTCCATTGCCAATGGGGGGGCAGAATGGGAGTCCGCGGTGGTGACGAGCCACTACCGCCTCTCGCGCTGCAAGGTCGCCCCGGACGACCCATCCGAGGCAGCGGTCGACGAATGGGACGAAAAGCATGCTGCCTTCCATGGCGCCTTGCTAAGCGCCGCCAGTTCGAACTGGCTCTTGCGGTTCCAGGCGACCATTTCCGACCAGTTGCGCCGCCACCACCGCTTTCTCGGTCTGGCCCCCATATTGAAGGCGGCCGAAGGCTTCCAGGACGGCTATGAAAAGGCCATCGCCGCCTTGCGCGAAGCGATGGCGATCGAGCACCATACCGCTTTGATGGAGGCGGCCCTGGACAGGGATAGCGAGCGCGCCCGCATCCTCATGGCCGAGCACATCGGCTACACCCTGCACGCATACATCAACTACGACGATGCCGGTGCGCAACCGGATACGCCCCATCGGCGCAGGTCCAGGGCGTGAAATCATGAAGATGGTCCGGCGGACCGTCAGCCTTGGTTCAGGATCATGTCGGACGCCTTTTCGGCGATCATCACCGTTGGCGCATGCGTATTGCCCGAAACGATGGTCGGCATGATCGAAGCGTCGACGACGCGAAGCCGCTCGATGCCATGCACCTTGAGTTCCGCATCCACGACGGATCGGGCATCGTCCCCCATTCTGGCCGTCCCGACCGGGTGAAAGATGGTGGTCGCGATATCGCCGGCCGCCCGCGCCAGATCGTCCGGGCTGCTGATATGCGTGCCGGGCTTGAATTCCTCGGGGCGATACATGCGCAAGCGTTCGGTTGCCATCAGCCGCCTTGCTTGGGTGATCGACTGCGCGGCGATCTCGCGGTCGCCGTCGGTCGCCAGATAGTTCGGCGCAATCATCGGCGGCTGGTGCGGATCGGCGGAGCGGATACGCACGTGACCGCGCGATTCCGGCCGAAGGTTGCAAACCGAAACGGTGATCGCCGGGAAGCGGTGCAGCGGATCGCCGAACTTCTCCAGTGACAGCGGCTGTACGTGGAACTCGATATTGGGCGTATCGAACCGGGGATCGGAGCGCATGAAAATGCCGAACTGGCTTGGCGCCATCGCCATCGGGCCGGAGCGCCTGAGTGCATATTCCAGCGCGATGCCCGCCTTGCCCCACAAGGTCGCCTGCCGTTCGTTGAGCGTCGCCGCGCCCTGTATGCGGAACGCCGTGCGTATCTGGAGATGGTCCTGAAGGTTTTCGCCGACACCCGCCAGATCGTGGAGAACCTCGACCCCGTTTTCCTTCAGGAGCGCTGATGGACCAATTCCGGAAAGCTGGAGCAATTGCGGCGAGTTGACCGCACCGGCCGAAAGCACAAGCTCGCGCGAAGCCATAGCTGTGGCCATGCGCCCATCGGCGTCACGAAACAGAATACCGGTAGCACGGCGTCCGTCAAAAAGGATGCGTTCGGCCAGCGCATGGGTGACGACGCGAAGATTTTGGCGCGACCGCACCGGCCGCAGGAAGGCGCGCGCCGCGCTGAAGCGCACGCCATGGCGCTGGTTGACGTCGAAATAGCCCGCGCCCTCATTGTTGCCGGTGTTGAAATCCTCGGTTGCCGGAACGCCGAGTTCGCCCGCCGCCTCCCGCACCGCATCGAGGATCGGCCAGTTCAGCCGCTGCCGTTCGACGCGTAGCGGCCCGCCCTGCCCGTGATTTTCATCGTCGAGCTGGTAGTGATCTTCCGAGCGCCGAAACAGCGGCAGCACGTCCGCCCACCCCCAGCCGGGATTGCCGAGTTGGCGCCACTGGTCGTAGTCGCGCGCCTGCCCGCGCATATAGATCATGCCGTTGATGGAAGAGCAGCCGCCCAGCACCTTGCCGCGTGGGTAGGAAAGAGAGCGGCCATTGAGGCCTTTCTCCTTTTCCGTGCTGTAGCACCAGTCGGTGCGCGGATTGCCCATGCAGTAGAGGTAGCCCACCGGAATATGGATCCAGTGATAATTATCCCGCCCGCCGGCTTCGAGCAGGAGAACGCGGTTGCGAGGATCGGCGCTCAGGCGATTGGCGAGAACGCAGCCGGCCGAGCCGGCCCCCACGACGATATAGTCCCATTCGCCATAATCGATGGCGTCGATACCAGTCTGGCCGTCCGTTTTCCTGCCCATCGTCCTATTCTTCTCCGACAAGGGCGCCTGCCGCAATCGGGCAATGGAAAAAAGCCGTATCTGTCAGACTCCGGCGCCCATCTGGTACAACCAGGGATGTTCTCGACGACCGCCGCGTGGACCGGCCGAAAACAAGGTATCCGCCGCAGCCGGACATCTTTCCTTGACGAAGGCATGAACCTTGGATCATTTATGAATCATAACAAGCAGCCTCCGAGTACTGGACAAGCTGCAACAAGGGAGGACTACCAGTGAGATTATCGTACCTGATTTCCGCAGCACTTCTGGCAACGACCGCAATTCCCGCCATGGCCGCCGATATTTCTGACGGCAAGGTCAAGATCGGTATCCTCAACGACCAGTCCGGCGTCTATGCCGACTTCGGCGGCAAGTGGTCGGTCGAGGCGGCCAAGATGGCGGTCGAGGATTTTGGCGGAAAGGTTCAGGGCGCGCCGATCGAGATCGTCGATGCCGATCACCAGAACAAGCCCGACATCGCCTCCAACATCGCCCGCCAATGGTACGATACCGAACAGGTCGACTCCATCATGGAACTGACCACCTCTTCCGTCGCGCTTGCCGTGCAGGGCGTCTCCAAGGACAAGAAGAAGATCGACATCGTCACGGGTGCCGCGACGACCGACCTGACCGGCAAGGCCTGTTCGCCCTACGGGTTCCACTGGGCCTACGATACGCATTCGCAGGCTGTCGGAACGGGCGGTGCGCTGGTGGAGGCCGGCGGCGACAGCTGGTATTTCCTCACCGTCGACTATGCGTTCGGCTATTCGCTGGAAGAACAGACCTCCACCTACGTCAAGGACAAGGGCGGCAAGGTGCTGGGCTCCGTGCGCTATCCGCTCGGCACCACGGACTACTCCTCCTTCCTGCTGCAGGCGCAGTCCTCGGGCGCCAAGGTCATCGGCCTTGCCAATGCCGGCCTGGACACTTCCAATTCGATCAAGCAGGCCTCGGAATTCGGCATCGTGCAGGGTGGCCAGCGGCTGGCAGCGCTGTTGTTCACGCTGGCGGAAGTGCATGGCCTCGGTCTTGAGGCAGCGCAGGGCGTCGTGCTGACGGAAGGTTTCTACTGGGATCGCGACGACAAGAGCCGCGAATTCGCAGAGCGCTTCTTCAAGCGCACCAAGCGCATGCCCAACATGATCCAGGCCGGCACCTATTCGGCCGTGATGCAATATCTCAAGGCGATCGACAAGGCCGGCACCGACGAGACCGAGGCTGTCGCCAAGGAACTCCATGAAATGCCGGTCAACGACGCCTTCACCCAGAACGGCAAGGTGCAGTCCGACGGCTCGATGGTGCACGACATGTATCTCTATCAGGTCAAGAAGCCCGAGGAGAGCAAGAAGGACTGGGATTACTACACCTATCTCGCCACCATTCCCGGCGACAAGGCGTTCATGTCCGCTTCCGAAAGCGGTTGCGACCTTAAGTGACGGGTGCCGCCGGCGTGGCCACGGCACCGACAAGCTCTGACGACAAGCCGCAGGTGGTGCTTTCCGCCCGCGGCTTGCGGCGCGATTTTGCCGGCTTCACCGCCGTCAACAATGTCGATCTCGACGTTCATCACGGCAAGATCCATGCGCTGATCGGGCCTAATGGCGCCGGCAAGACCACGGTCTTCAACCTGCTGACCAAGTTCCTGGCGCCGACCAGCGGCAGGATCGAACTGCTCGGCCGCGACATCACCCGCACCTCGCCCGCAAAGGTCGCGCGCATGGGCCTGGTGCGGTCCTTCCAGATTTCGGCGGTTTTCCCGCACCTCTCCGTGCTCGACAATGTGCGCGTCGCCCTGCAGCGGCCGGGTGGACTAAGCACCCAATTCTGGCGCTCGGCCGACACACTAGACCGGCTGACGCCGCGCGCCATGGAACTGCTTACATCCGTCGGCCTCGACGACGCCCGAAACCGTCTGGCCGGCGACCTGTCCTACGGGCGCAAGCGCGTGCTGGAAATCGCCACCACGCTGGCGCTGGACCCCAAGGTCCTGTTGCTCGACGAGCCGATGGCCGGCATGGGCCACGAGGACGTCGGCACCGTTTCCGACATCATCCGCTCGGTCGCCAGGGATCGCGCCGTGCTGATGGTCGAGCATAATCTGACTGTCGTTTCGGACCTCTGCGACTGGATAACCGTCTTGCAGCACGGAGAGATACTGGCCGCCGGCGACTACGCTACCGTCAGCAACGACGAACGGGTCAAGGTCGCCTATATGGGCACGGAGTACGCCTGATGGCGCAAAATTCGCCCCTGCTGGCAGTACGAGGCCTCAACGCCTGGTATGGCGAGAGCCATGCGCTGCACGGCGTCGACCTGGAGGTCTTTCGCGGCGAGACGGTCACGCTGCTCGGCCGCAACGGGGTCGGCAAGACGACCACCTTGCGTTCCATCGTCGGCCTGATCCGCAAGCGCACCGGCGAAATCGCCTTCGACGGCCACGATCTCATGCATCTGCCACTGCACCGCACCGCCTATGCCGGCATCGGCTTCGTACCGGAAGAACGCGGCATCTTCGCCACGCTGAGCGTGGACGAAAACCTCGTCCTGCCGCCGGTCGTCGCCAAGGGCGGCATGAGCGTCGAGGAAATCTTCGACCTCTTCCCCAATTTGAAAGCGCGCCGCAACAGCCAGGGCACCAAGCTGTCGGGCGGCGAACAGCAGATGCTGGCCATCGCGCGCATGTTGCGCACCGGCGTCACCATGCTTTTGCTGGACGAGCCGACCGAAGGGCTGGCGCCCGTCATCGTGCAGCGCATCGGCGAATTGCTAGTGGAACTCAAGGCGCGCGGCATGACCATCCTGCTCGTCGAGCAGAACTTCCGCTTCGCCAGCCGCGTCGCCGACCGCTTCTACCTGATGGAACACGGCAAGGTGGTGGGCGGCTTCCCGGTCGGCGAACTGTCATCGCACATGAGCGAACTTCACGAAGTGCTGGGGGTGTGATGGTGAGGAACCGTGACTTGAACTCCCACTGGTCCAGATCGCCGTTGGCTTCCGAAAGGGCGCGGCATGGATTCCCGACCGCTCGCGCTACGCACTCGCTCACGAGGCCGGGAATGACGGAGTTCTTTGCTGCCCGTACTGGTGGCCTGCTTCACCGGTTTGCAGACGGATGCAAGCAAACCCGTCTTTCCCGGCCTCGTGAGCGAGGAACGAGCGGTCGGGAATCCATGGCGCGTCGCCAAAGACATCAGCGCCTGCCAAAACATGGTCGCAAGGCAACGCAGCCAGCGCTCAATCTAACCGCGGCAACCCGGCCATGACGATGATCTTCGGCATTCCCATTCAGGCGCTTCTCGGCCAGTTGCTGGTCGGCCTCATCAACGGCTCGTTCTACGCGATGCTGAGCCTCGGCCTGGCGATCATCTTCGGCATGCTGCAGATCATCAACTTCGCCCATGGCGCGCAATATATGCTGGGCGCTTTCGTCGGCTATCTGTTGCTTAACTATCTGGGCATCGGTTACTGGCCCGCTTTGATCCTGGTGCCGGTCCTCGTCGGCCTGTTCGGCATGGTGATCGAGCGGCTGGCGATATCGAGGCTCTACGGCGTCGATCCGCTCTACGGGCTTTTGTTCACTTTCGGCCTCGCCTTGGTTCTCGAAGGCATTTTCCGTTATTATTACGGCGTGTCGGGCAACCCTTATTCGGTTCCGGCGCTGCTATCGGGCGGCACCAATCTCGGCTTCATGTTCCTGCCCATCTATCGCGGCTGGGTGGTGATCGCTTCGCTGATCGTGTGCTTCGGCACCTGGGCGCTGATCGAGAAGACAAGGCTCGGCTCCTATCTGCGCGCCGCAACCGAAAACCCGCGTCTCGTGCAGGCATTCGGCGTCAACGTCCCGCTGCTCCTCACGCTCACCTATGGCCTGGGGTCGGCGTTGGCCGGGCTTGCCGGCATTCTGGCAGCCCCCGTCTATCAGGTCAGCCCGCTGATGGGGTCCGACCTCATCATCGTGGTCTTCGCCGTCGTCGTGGTCGGCGGCATGGGCTCGATCCTCGGTGCCATTGTCACCGGCTATATGCTGGGGCTGGCCGAGGGGCTGACCAAGGTGTTCTACCCCGAGGCCTCCAACCTCGTCATCTTCGTCATCATGGCGATCGTTCTTCTGGTCCGCCCCGCCGGCCTGTTCGGAAAGGACGCCTGACATGGCAGAGGTGACGCTTCAGGAGGCCCGCGCCAAAACCTCCGCGCGTCTTGAATGGACGCTGGTCGCGCTCGGCATAATCGCGCTTCTGGCCGCACCCTTCTTCGTCTACCCGATCTTCCTGATGAAGATGCTGTGCTTCGCGCTGTTTGCCTGCGCCTTCAATCTGCTGCTCGGCTATACCGGCTTGCTCTCCTTCGGCCATGCCGCCTTCTTCGGTGGGGCTGCCTATTTCTGCGCCCACTCCGTCAAGGTCTGGGGCTGGCCGCCGGAAGCCGGCATCCTGCTCGGTGTCGCGGGTGCCGCCGTGCTTGGCCTGATCATGGGCTTCTTCGCCATCCGCCGGCAGGGCATCTACTTTGCCATGATCACGCTGGCGCTGGCGCAGATGTTCTTCTTCTTCTGCGTGCAGGCCCCGTTTACCGAGGGCGAGGACGGCATTCAGGGCGTGCCGCGCGGCCACTTCTTCGGCGTCATCGACCTGCATGAACCCCTCAACATCTACTATGTGGTGTTGGCCGTCTTCCTGATCGGCGTCTTCGCCATCTGGCGCATCGTCAACTCGCCCTTCGGCATGATCCTGCGCTCGATCCGCGAAAACGAGAATCGCGCCATTTCGCTCGGCTATTCGGTCGCCAACTACAAGCTTGCCGCCTTCGTCATGTCGGCAGCGCTGGCCGGGCTTGCGGGTGCCATGAAAGCCATCGTCTTCCAGTTCGCGACGCTCACCGACGTCACCTGGCAGATGTCGGGCGAGGTCATCCTGATGACGCTGCTTGGCGGCATCGGCACCATGGTCGGGCCGATCGTCGGCGCGGGCCTCGTCGTCGGCCTGCAGAATACGCTGGCGACCTCCGGCTTTCCGGTCACCATCGCCACCGGCGCGATCTTCATGATCTGCGTGCTCGTGTTCCGCCGCGGCATCGTCGGCGAAATCTATGCCCGCCTGATAAAGCCTGACGATGCGCCGAAAGGCTGACGCTCGCACGTTCGGCCAAACGGCTTTCAACCTCGTCTCCTGAAACCGGCCTGAAAAATCAGCCGGCCGGTCATTGCCGGTTGACGAATTGCGTTTGTTTTGATGTGTCGCAACCATGCTGCGGCGGCGAGGCCACAAGGGACAAGCGATGGGCGAGAAGTGGGATTTCTGGATCGATCGCGGCGGTACCTTCACCGACGTCATCGGCTGCGATCCGCAGGGTAAATTGCACCCGCGCAAGCTGCTCTCGGAGAATCCGGAAGCCTATGCCGACGCCGCGATCGCCGGCATTCGCGGCCTGCTCGGCCTGGACGGCGACAAAGCCATACCGATAGGCACGATCGGCGAGATCAAGATGGGCACCACCGTCGCCACCAATGCGCTTTTGGAGCGCAAGGGCGACCGTGTCCTGCTGCTGATCACCAGGGGTTTTCGCGATGCGCTGAAGATCGCCTACCAGGCCAGGCCGGATATCTTCGCCAAGGAAATCATCCTGCCCGAACAGCTTTATGAGCGCGTCGTCGAGGTGGATGAGCGCGTGCGCGCCGATGGCTGCATCGAAAGGCTGCTCGACATCGCTTCGGTTCTTCCGGCCATCGAGCAGGCCAAGGCCGACGGAATAGACGCCGTCGCCATCGCCTTCATGCATGCGTGGAAACATCCCGATCATGAACAGGCGCTCGCCAGGGTTTGCCGCAAGCTCGGCTTTTTGCAGGTATCCGTGAGCCACGAGGTCTCGCCTCTCATCAAGCTGGTAGGGCGCGGCGACACCACCGTCGTCGATGCCTATCTGTCGCCGATCCTGTCGCGCTACGTGCAGCGGGTGGCCACGGAATTGGGAATAGACAAGGGTCGGGCAGAGCCCGCAAGCGCGACCGCGCGTCGGCCGTCATCGGCCGCCCCGGCGGAGGCCAGCGAGCAAAGCGAGCGCACGGCCGCGAGCCCAAGTTTAAAATTCATGATGTCTTCCGGCGGGCTGACCGCCGCGGAAAAATTTCAAGGCAAGGATGCGCTGCTGTCCGGTCCTGCCGGCGGCGTGGTCGGCATGGTCGAGACGGCAAGGCTTGCAGGCTTCGAAAAGGTGATCGGCTTCGACATGGGTGGCACCTCCACCGATGTCACCCACTATGGCGGCGCCTATGAGCGCGCCTTCGACACGGAGGTGGCCGGCGTGCGCATCCGCGCGCCGATGATGCGCATTCATACAGTGGCGGCCGGCGGCGGCTCGATCCTGCACTATGAAGCCGGCCGCTTCCGCGTCGGCCCGGATTCGGCCGGCGCCAATCCCGGCCCGGCCTGCTATCGGCGCGGCGGCCCACTTGCCGTCACCGACGCGAACGTCATGCTCGGCAAGCTGCAGCCGGATTTTTTCCCCACGATCTTCGGCCCCGGCCAGAACGAGGCGCTCGACGGCACCGTCGTGCGGGAAAGATTTGCTGCCCTTGCCGCGGAAATCGGCGACGGGCGGACGCCCGAAGCGGTAGCCGAAGGGTTCGTCACCATTGCCGTGGAGAACATGGCCAACGCCATCAAGAAGATCTCCATCCAGCGCGGCTATGACGTAACCGACTATCTGCTGAACTGTTTTGGCGGCGCAGGCGGCCAGCACGCCTGCCCGGTGGCGGATGCCCTGGGCATGGAGACCGTGCTCATCCATCCCTTCTCCGGCCTGCTTTCGGCTTACGGCATCGGCCTTGCCTCGCTCTTCGCCTCGCGCCAGCAAGCTTTGCTGGTCCCCTTGGCCGATCCTTCCTTGCCCGACATCGAAGCCATGATCGACACGTTGCGCATCGCCGTTGTCGATGAATTAACCGAACAGGGCATCGAAGAGGCTGCCATCGACATCAAGCCCGTCCTGCACATTCGCTATGACGGTACCGACACGACGCTGCCGGTGGACTTTCGCCACGGCTCCCTTGAAGAGGCCAAAAAACGCTTCGAATCGGCCCACAAGGCGCAATTCGGTTTCGCCTATGACGACAAGTCACTCATTGTCGAAACCGTGGCGGTGGAAGGCAGCAGCAGCGCGGACAAACGCCACGACGAGGCCGTTGCCTCACCCGGTCCCGCGCGCACCGCACCCTCCTCGGAGACACGGCAGGTCTATGGCGACGGCGGATGGCGGGAGGCCGGCGTCTACCGCCGCGAAGATTTGCGTCCCTCCGACCGTATCGCCGGTCCCGCCCTGATCATCGAGCCGAACCAGACCATCGTCGTCGAAGCCGGCTGGCAGGCCGAAATCACCCGTCGCGACCATGTCCTGCTGCATCGCGTGGAAAAGAAGCAGCGGCGCGAGGCGCTTGGCACCGGTCTTTCCGGCAAGGCCGGTGCCGATCCGGTCATGCTGGAAGTGTTCAACAACCTCTTCATGTCGATTGCCGAACAGATGGGGGTGACGCTTCAGAACACCGCTTATTCGGTCAACATCAAGGAACGGCTGGATTTTTCCTGCGCGGTATTCGACCGCAACGGCGCTCTTGTCGCCAACGCGCCGCATATGCCGGTGCATCTGGGCTCGATGGACCGATCGGTCGAAACCATCATCCGGCTCAATGCCGGCGACATTCATCCGGGCGACGTGTTTGCGCTGAATGCGCCCTATAATGGCGGCACCCACCTGCCCGACATCACCGTGGTGACGCCGGTGTTCGACGACGCGCAAGGTACAATTCTCTTCTGGACCGCATCGCGCGGCCACCACGCCGATATTGGCGGCACCGCCCCCGGTTCGATGACGCCGTTGGCAACCACCGTCGACGAGGAAGGCGTGCTGTTCGACAATTTCCGGCTGGTCAGCCGCGGCCGTTTCCGTGAGGCGGAACTGAACACGCTTCTCACCGACCACCCCTACCCTGTCCGCAACGCGATCCAGAACGTTGCCGACATCAAGGCGCAGATCGCCGCCAACGAGAAGGGCGTCGCCGAATTGCGCAAGATGGTCGCGCATTTCGGGCTCGAAATGGTCGAGGCCTATATGGGCCATGTGCAGGACAATGCCGCCGAAAGCGTCAGGCGGGTGCTGGAACGCCTGCCGGATGCCTGCGAATACGAATATCCGACCGATACCGGCCAGATAATAAGGGTAAGAATCACCGTCGACCGCGAAAAACGCGAAGCGACGGTCGATTTCACCGGCACCTCGCCGGTGATGAAGAACAATTTCAACGCGCCGGAACCCGTTACCCGCGCAGCCGTGCTTTATGCCTTCCGCGTCATGGTCGAGGACAATATCCCGATGAATGCCGGCTGCCTTCGGCCCATCAACATCGTCATCCCCGACGGCTGCATGCTGAAACCCGCCTATCCGGCCGCCGTCGTCGCCGGCAATGTCGAGACGTCGCAGCATGTCACCAATGCGCTGTTCGGCGCGATGGGGGCCATGGCCAATGCGCAGGGAACGATGAACAACCTCACCTTCGGCAACCAGACCTATCAGTATTACGAGACGATCTGTTCCGGCTCGCCGGCCGGCCAGATGAACGACGGCCGCGGCTTTGCCGGCACCTCCGGCGTTCACACGCACATGACCAATTCGCGCCTGACCGATCCGGAAGTGCTGGAACTCCGCTTCCCGGTGCTGCTGGAGGACTTTCACATCCGCGCGGAATCAGCCGGCAAAGGCAGGTGGAACGCCGGCGACGGGACCAGACGCACCATCCGCTTCCTCGAAAGGATGGAGTGCGCGATCCTGTCCTCGCACCGCAACCGCCCGCCGCAGGGCCTGTGCGGCGGCGGCGACGGCGAGGTCGGCTCCACGCAAATCCGGCGCCTGGATGGAACGTTCGAAACGTTGAAAGCCTGCGACCAAACCGTTCTGGAAGCCGGAGAAGCCGTCATCGTTACCACGCCGACGCCGGGAGCATTCGGAACTGGATAACAATTCCTGCCGTGTCCAGGACTTGTCACGGCCTTGCGCTATAAATACTCAGGCTGTGTCGGGCTTCGCTCGCCTCCCGCGCCGTCAACAAAAAGGAACTACCGTGATTAAAAGCTGGGCTGAAAGCGCGCCACGTCTGGTCGACGTCGCCATGGGCAGAACGCCCGCCGACATGGTCATCCGCGATGTGAGCTGGGTAAACGTGCACTCCGGCGAGATCATTCCGGGGATCGACATCGCCATTGCGGCGGGTCGCTTCGCCTTTGTCGGCGCTGACGCCGGCCACGCTATCGGTCCCGATACCAAGGTCATCGACGGCAAGGGGCGCTATGCGGTGCCGGGCCTGTGCGACGCGCACATGCATGTCGAAAGCGGCATGGTCACCGTCACCGAATTTGCCCGCGCCGTCATTCCGCACGGCACCACGTCGATGTTCATCGACCCGCACGAGATCGCCAACGTGCTCGGCATGGACGGCGTCAAGCTGATGCACGACGAAGCCGCCGGCCTGCCGATCAACATCTACGTGCAGATGCCCAGTTGCGCGCCGAGCGCGCCGGGGTTGGAAAACAGCGGCGCGGCACTTGGCCCCGAGGATGTGAGGGAGGCCATGACATGGCCGAACATCATCGGACTTGGCGAGATGATGAATTTTCCCGGCGTCGCGGCAGGTGATCGCAACATGCTGGCCGAAATCGGCCATACGCAGGCGGCCGGCAAGACGGTCGGCGGCCACTACGCCTCCAAAGACCTCGGCCGCCCCTTCCATGCCTATGCGGCAGCGGGACCGGCGGACGACCACGAGGGAACCAGTGTCGAGGACGCCACCGCCCGCGTGCGCCAGGGCATGCGCGCCATGCTTCGCCTCGGATCGGCCTGGTATGACGTTGCAGCACAGGTCAAGGCGATCACCGAGAACGGCCTCGATTCCCGCAATTTCATCCTGTGTACCGACGACAGCCATTCCGGCACGCTGGTGGGCGAAGGCCATATGAACCGCGTCGTCCGCCATGCGATCGCGCAGGGATTGAAGCCTATTACCGCAATCCAGATGGCGACGCTCAACACCGCGCAGCATTTCGGGCTGGAACGCGAGCTTGGCTCGATCACGCCCGGCCGCCGCGCCGACCTCATCCTGACTTCCGATCTTGTCGCGCTGCCCGTCGAAACCGTCATCGGCCGGGGGCAGGTGCTTGCCGAAAACGGCAGGCTTACCGGTTCCATCCCCCATTACGACTATCCGCCGACAGCCAAGAACACCGTGCACCTCGGCAAGAAACTGGCTGGAGCCGACTTCGATATTGCAGCACCCGAAGGCGCCAACGCGGTGACCGCGCGCGTCATCGGCGTAATCGAAAACCAGGCGCCGACGCGCGCCCTGCAGCGCTCACTGCCGGTGGAAAGCGGCCTCGTCGGAATGGACCGGCAGGCCGATGTCTGCCAGATCGCACTGGTCGAACGGCACCGGGCAACCGGCAAGGTCGTCAACGCCTTCGTCTCTGGCTTCGGCTATGACAAGCCGTGCGCGATGGCCAGCACGGTCGCGCATGACAGCCACCACATGATCGTGGTCGGCACAGACAAGAACGACATGGCGCTGGCCGCGAACCGGCTGGGCGAAGTCGGCGGCGGCGTGGTGCTATTCAGCGAGGGGCGCGAACTGGCGCTGGTGAAACTACCCATCGCCGGCCTGATGTCGGACCAGCGCGCCGAGATCGTCGCCGAAGAAGCCAATGCGCTGATCGCAGCCATGCAAGCCTGCGGCTGCCGGCTGAACAACGCCTATATGCAACATTCGCTGCTGGCGCTGGTGGTCATTCCCGAACTGCGTATTTCCGATGTCGGCCTGATCGACGTAACCAAATTCGCGCCAACTGATCTGTTGGTGAGTTAAAACGTCTTCGCGCCGTTGACCATCAGCCGCACCGCATAGAGCGAGGTTGTTCCGCACATATAGAGCACATTGCGCTTGGCCCCTCCGAACACGCAGTTGGCGACGATCTCCGGCACCAGCACCTTGCCGAGCAGCGTGCCGTCCGGGTCGTAGCAATGGACCCCGTCGCCGGCACTGGTCCAGATACGGCCCGCATCGTCGAGGCGAAAGCCGTCGAACAGGCCAACCGTGCAATCGGCAAAGACCCTGCCGCCAGAAACCTTGTTGCCTGCGCCGATGTCGAAAGCCCTTATATGCGCCGGGTTTTCCGGGCCGTGCGTGCGACCGGTATCGCAGACATAAAGCAGGCTTTCGTCCAGCGAGAACGCAAGGCCGTTCGGCCGCACCATGTCGGTGATGACGGCTTCCACCGTGCCTATACCCGGATCGACCCGGTAAACGTTGCAGGCGCCGATTTCGCTGTCGGCCTTGTCGCCCTCATAATCGCTTTCGATGCCGTAGGCCGGATCGGTGAACCAGATCGAGCCGTCCGATTTCACGACGACATCGTTGGGCGAATTCAGGCGCTTGCCCTGCCAGCGATCGGCAATCGTCGTGATCGACCCGTCAAACTCGGTTCGCGACACGCGACGGCCGGAATGTTCGCAGGTGACCAACCGCCCCTGCCGGTCGACCGTATTGCCGTTGGAATTGTTGGCAGGCTGACGAAAGACGCTGACATGGCCGTCCGCTTCGTCATAGCGCAGCATGCGGTTGTTCGGGATGTCCGACCATATGACATAGCGGCCGGCGGCGAACCAGGCCGGCCCCTCCGTCCAGCGGCAGCCGGTGAACAAACGCTCCACCTGCGCGGTGCCGTTGAACAGGCGCGCAAAACGCGGGTCTAGAACCTCATAGACACCCGACATGATCGTCCCCTCCACACTATTCGACCTGGCAAAGACAAGAGCACCGGGCCGTAAAAAGCAAGGGCGCGGTTTCGACACCGCGCCCTTTTGTCCGACTTATTCAGAAAATCCCGTTCACTCGATATCGAACGAGACGCCCTGCGCCAGCGGCAGTTCCTTGGAGTAGTTCACCGTGTTGGTGGCGCGGCGCATATAGGCTTTCCACGCGTCCGATCCGGACTCGCGGCCGCCGCCGGTTTCCTTCTCGCCGCCGAACGCGCCACCGATCTCAGCGCCCGACGTGCCGATATTGACGTTAGCGATGCCGCAGTCCGAACCGCCCGCCGACAGGAACAGCTCCGCTTCCTGCAGATCGCGCGTGAAGATCGACGACGACAAACCGGCACCGACCGCATTGTGCTGTTCGAGAGCGGCGTCGAAATCGGAATATTTCATCACATAGAGGATCGGCGCGAAGGTTTCTTCCAGCACCGGACCGGCCTGTTTGGGCATTTCGACCAGCGCCGGCTGCACGTAATAGGCGTCGGCATGGCCGTTCTCGACGCGGTTGCCGCCGGTCACGGTGCCGCCATGGGCCTCGGCTTCCTTGATGGCTTTCTGCATGCCGTCAAAGGCCTGCTCGTCGATCAACGGACCGACCAGCGAGGCAGTCTCCAGCGGGTTGCCCACCGACACGCTCAGATAGGCTTTCTTCAGGCGCGGCACGAGCTGGTCATAGACGCTGTCATGCACGAACAGGCGGCGAAGCGTGGTGCAGCGCTGGCCGGCGGTGCCCATCGCGCCGAAGGCAATCGCACGCAGCGCCATGTCGAGATCGGCCGACGGGCAGACGATGCCGGCATTGTTGCCGCCCAGCTCCAGGATGGCGCGGGCAAAGCGCTTGGCCAGGCGCGGGCCGACATCGCGGCCCATGCGGGTCGAGCCGGTGGCCGACACCAGCGACACCTTGGGATGATCGACCAGGACCTCGCCGACGGCGCGGTCGCCGATCAGCACCGACACCAGGCCAGCCGGCGCATCCTTGCCGAAACGCGCGACGGCGCGCTTGAAGATCGCCTCGCAGGCAAGCGCCGTCAGCGGCGTCTTTTCCGAGGGCTTCCACACCACGGCGTCGCCGCACACCAGCGCCAGCGCCGTGTTCCACGACCACACCGCCACGGGGAAATTGAAGGCCGAGATGACGCCGACGACGCCCAGCGGATGCCAGGTTTCCATCATGCGGTGGCCGGGGCGCTCGGTGGCGATGGTCAGGCCGTACAACTGCCGCGAAAGACCGACGGCGAAATCGCAGATGTCGATCATTTCCTGCACTTCGCCCAGGCCCTCGGACGGAATCTTGCCGACCTCGATGGACACCAGCCGACCAAGTTCGGTCTTGTGGGCGCGCAATTCTTCGCCGAGCAGGCGGACCAGTTCGCCGCGCTTCGGCCCCGGCACCAGCCGCCACGCCTTGAACGCCTCGTGCGCCGCCTCGATGGCCTTGCCGGCATCAGCCGGCGAAATCGTCTTCAGCGCCGCGATCTGTTCGCCCGTCACCGGGCTGTGCACCAAAAGGTCGCCGCCCTCAAGCACGCCACCGGCAACACCCAGCTTCGCCAACAGGGCAGCCGTTTCCTTGGCAATCGTCATTTTCGTTCCCTTCAAAACCATTCGCCTGCGCAACCGTGGGCGCGAGGCCATCATGGCGAAGGCATTACCCGTTTCAGGCCGGTTCCGCTACCCCGGCGCACCGCCAAGCGGCCGGCGGAACGTTGGACCAGAAGGCGCAGCAAAACCCGACTGCATGACACCTCAAACCGCCGTTTTCACAACAGCCCGCTTTCCAGCGCTATCCTTCATCAACCGGTCGATATGCATGCGGATATGGGCGGCTTCGGCCGCCGTATTGGCCAGCGCGATGGCCCGGTCGAAGGCGACACGCGCTTCCTCGTCCCGGCCAAGCTGCATCAGCAAGCCGCCCTTGAGGCCGAAGAAATGGAAATAACCGGACAGCCGCGATTCGAGCGGCTCGATCATGGCAAGTGCGGCTTCCGCCCCGCGCACCTTGGAAACGGCGACGGCGCGGTTGAGCGTCACCACCGGCGACGGCTGCATCTGTTCCAGCAGGCCGTAGAGCAAGTCAATCTCCTGCCAGTCAGTGTCCTCGGCCTTTGCCGCCCGCGCATGAAGGGCGGCAATCGCCGCCTGCACCTGATAGGGGCCGGGCCTGGCATGCCGCAGCGCCTTGTCGACCAGCGCCAGCCCCTCGCCGATCATCCTGGCATTCCACAGGCTGCGATCCTGGTCTTCCAGCAGCACGATCTCGCCGCCGGCATCGAAACGGGCGGCAAGGCGCGCGTGCTGAAGCAGCATCAATGCCGTCAGGCCCATGATTTCCGGTTCAGTCTTGAACAGGCGCAGCAGCAGGCGGCCCAGCCGGATCGCCTCGTCGCATAGCGGCGCGCGCAGCGATGCTTCACCGCTCTTGGTAGAATAGCCCTCGTTGAAGACGAGATAGACCATGGCCGCAACCGCCGCCAGCCGCTCGGAACGCTCCACCGGTCCCGGCGTCTCGAACGCCACGCCAGCCTCGGCGATACGCGCCTTGGCGCGGGTGATGCGCTGTTCCATGGCGCTTTCCCCGACCAGAAAGGCGCGAGCGATCTGCTTGACGGAAAGGCCGGAGACGATGCGCAGCGCGACCGCGATCTGCTGCGCCGGCGGCAGGTCGGGATGGCAGCAGATGAACAGCAGACGCAGGATATCGTCGCGGTAGTGCGCCCCGTCCAGCCGCTCCGCCATGTCGCTTTCGGCATCCTCCAGGTCCGAAACAAGGTCTTCCGCCGGCATCGGCGCTTGCTTCGAGCGTTTACGCATGGCGTCGATGCCGCTGTTGCGGCCGACGAAAATGAGCCATGCGGCGGGATCGCGCGGCGGTCCGTTCTGCGGCCAGTTCTTCAACGCCCGCAGGCATGCATCCTGGAAGGCTTCCTCGGCCGTATCGAGATCGCGAAAATAACGCAGCAGCGCGCCCATGGCCTGCGGCCGGGCAGAAGAGATCGCCGAACTGATCCAGCCGAGATCGCTCATCCGATGGTGGCCTTCACCGGATTGAGCAGGCTGATCGGCCGGATTTCATAGGAGCCGCCGCTCGGATTCACTGCGGAAAGCTCACGGGCAAAGCCGACGGCCTCCTCGAGGTCTGCGCAATCAACCGTGTAGAAGCCGAGAAACTGCTCCTTGGTTTCGGCAAAGGGGCCGTCGATGACGATGGCCTCGCCCTTGACCTGGCGCAGCGTGGTTGCCGCCGTGGTCGGCAGTAGCCGCGCCACCGGCCCGAGCTTGCCCGCCTTGGCATATTTCTCCTGCACGACGGAGAGCCTGGCCAGGACGGCGTCGTCCTCGGCCTTGGTCCAGCTGGTAACGACGTCTTCGGAGGCATAGCAGAGGATGGCATAAAGCATGAAAACCCTTTCTCTTGTCCAAGGACGTAAGAGTAGGGTCGAATCCGACATCGCGTCGACAAAATTCTGCCGTCTGAGGCAATCCCGCGCTCGGCGGCGACAGGCGCGGATTCCGATTCCAAAACAGGACGATAAGACGCCGCCCTGATTCTTCTTGTCAGAAGGGAGTGGCCGCTCCGCAATCATCCGCGTCGACGGATTATACAGCGATGCCAAAAGGATAGAGCCGCATGGCGACTCTATCCCTCAACTTTTTAGAAAAACGCCTGCAGGCCGGTCTGGGCGCGACCGAGGATCAGCGCATGCACGTCATGCGCGCCTTCATAGGTATTCACGGTTTCCAAATTCTGCGCGTGGCGCATGACGTGGTAGCCAATCTGGATGCCGTTGCCGCCATGCATGTCGCGGGCCTGGCGGGCGATGTCGAGCGCCTTGCCGCAATTGTTGCGCTTGACGATCGAGATCATTTCCGGCGCCATCTTGCCTTCGTCCATCAACCGACCGACCCGCAACGAGGCCTGCAGGCCAAGTGCGATCTCGGTCTGCATGTCGGCAAGCTTCTTCTGGTAAAGCTGCATGCCGGCCAGCGGCTTGCCGAACTGCTTGCGGTCCAACCCGTACTGCCGCGCGCGGTGCCAGCAGTCTTCCGCCGCTCCCATCGCGCCCCAGGAAATACCGTAGCGCGCGCGGTTGAGACAGCCGAACGGACCCTTCAAGCCCGAAACATTCGGCAACAGCGCATCCTCGCCGACCTCGACGCCTTCCATGACGATCTCGCCGGTGATCGAGGCGCGCAGCGACAGCTTGCCTTCGATCTTGGGGGCCGAAAGCCCCTTCATGCCCTTTTCCAGCACGAAGCCGCGGATCTGGTTGTCGTGCGCGGCCGACTTCGCCCAGACGACGAACACGTCGGCGATCGGCGCGTTGGAAATCCACATCTTGGAGCCGGTGAGCCGGTAGCCGGTCGCGGTCTTTTCGACCCGCGTCTTCATGCCGCCCGGATCGGAACCGGCATCCGGTTCGGTCAGGCCGAAGCAGCCGATCCACTCGCCGCTCGCCAGCTTGGGCAGGAATTTCTTGCGCTGCTCTTCCGAGCCATAGGCCTGGATCGGATACATCACCAGCGACGACTGCACGCTCATCATCGAGCGATAGCCGGAATCGATCTTCTCGACCTCGCGCGCCACCAGCCCGTAGGTTACGTAATTGCCGCCAAGCCCGCCATATTCTTCCGGAACGGTGATGCCGAGCAGGCCCGCCTCGCCCATCTCGCGAAAGATGGCCGGATCGGTCTTTTCATTGAGATAGGCCTCTTCGATGCGCGGGGCGAGTTTGTCGGCGGCGAAGGCGGCCGCCGCATCCCGGATCATCCGCTCGTCTTCCGACAGTTGGTCCTCGATCAGGAAAGGATCGTCCCATACGAAGGCATTTTTGTCGGCGGCCATGATGCTCGGTCTCCAAAGGTTTCATGTGGGCCGACTTATCGACCGCGACGATAAAAAAATCAAACGAAAGCACGCGAGCACGCGTTCAATAGCAGACGGTCACTTGCGCTTCATGGCGTCGGCCAGCGCCGCTCCGAATGCGCCTTGCGCCGGCTTTTCCGGTTGGCGTGGAGCCAAAGCTGCCCGAGGTTTGCCGGCATCGCGTTCGCGCGGCACCGGCCGCTGTTCGCCGCCGCCATCCTTGCGCATGGAAAGCCCGATGCGCTTGCGCTTGATATCGACCTCGACAACGCGCACCTTGACCACGTCGCCGGCCTTGACCACCTCATGCGCGTCCTTGACGAAGCGGTCGGCCAGTTGCGAGACGTGCACCAGCCCGTCCTGATGCACGCCGATATCGACGAAAGCGCCGAACGCCGCGACATTGGTGACGGTGCCTTCCAGCAGCATGCCGGGCTTCAGATCCTTGATGTCATCGACGCCATCGGCAAAAGTCGCCGTCTTGAAGCCGGGGCGCGGATCGCGGCCGGGCTTTTCAAGTTCGGCAATGATGTCGCGCACCGTCGGCAGGCCGAAACGCTCATCGACGAAACCGCGCGGATCGAGCGCCTTCAACGCCGCACTATCGCCCATCAGCGAGCGCAAATCGCGGCCGCAGGCAGTGACGATCTTCTTGGCCACGCCATAGGCTTCCGGATGCACCGACGACGCATCGAGCGGCTCCGCGCCGTCGCGGATGCGCAGGAAGCCGGCGCTCTGCTCGAAGGCGCGCGGCCCGAGCCTTGCAACTTTCAGCAATTCGCGGCGGCTGGCGAACGGGCCGGTCGCATCGCGATGCGCAACGATTGCCTCGGCCAGCGACGCGCCAAGGCCGGACACGCGCGCCAGAAGCGGCGCGGAGGCCGTGTTAAGATCGACGCCGACCGCATTCACCGCGTCCTCGACCACCGCTTCCAGCGAGCGCCCGAGCCGGTACTGGTCGACATCATGCTGGTACTGGCCGACGCCGATCGATTTCGGCTCGATCTTGACCAGTTCGGCCAGCGGGTCCTGCAAGCGGCGCGCGATGGAGACGGCCCCGCGCAGCGATACGTCGAGATCGGGAAATTCGGCGGCAGCGGTCGCCGACGCCGAATAGATCGAAGCACCCGCCTCGCTGACGATGACCTTCATCGGCTTGGCCGCGCCATTATCGAAAACCATGTCGGCCAGCATGTCCGCGACCAGTCTTTCCGTCTCGCGGCTGCCGGTGCCGTTGCCGATGGAGATCAGTTCGACCTTGTGCTGGAGAATAAGCCTTGCAAGCTCGGCCTGCGCGCCGCGCACATCGTTTCTCGGCTGGAACGGATAGACGGTCGACGTCGCCACTACCTTGCCGGTGCCGTCGACCACCGCCACCTTGACGCCGGTGCGGATGCCGGGATCGAGCCCCATCGTGGCGCGCGAGCCGGCGGGTGCGGCCAGCAGCAGGTCCTTCAGATTGCGGGCAAAGACGTGGATCGCCTCCTCCTCGGCCCGCTCGCGCAGGTCGCGCATCAGGTCGAGCGTCAGGTGCAGCGAAAGCTTGACCCGCCATGTCCAGCCGACAACCTCCATCAGCCAGCGGTCGCCGGGCAATTGCTGGCCGATGGCATAAGCGCTGGCGATCGTCCTTTCCACGGGCTTGACCGGCGATGCGTCGTCCGCGTCGACTTCGATATCAAGCGACAGAAACTCCTCGTTGCGGCCGCGCAGCATGGCCAGCGCGCGGTGGCCGGCAACGGTGGCCCAGCGTTCGGAATGATCGAAATAATCGGAAAACTTCGCGCCGGCTTCCTCTTTGCCGGTAACGACGCGGGAGCGCAGGAAAGCGCGGTCCTTCATGTAGGTACGCAATTTGCCGACCAGATCGGCGTTTTCCGCGAATTGCTCGGACAGGATGTCGCGCGCGCCGTCGAGCGCGGCCTTGGCGTCCGCGACCTCTTCGGTCACATAGGCTGCGGCCAGTTCAGCCGGAACGGCGGCGCGGTCGGCCAGAATGGCCTCGGCCAGCGGTCCCAGGCCGCGCTCGCGTGCGATCTCGGCCTTGGTGCGGCGCTTGGGCTTGTAGGGCAGGTAAATGTCTTCCAGTTCGGCCTTGGTCGAAACCGCCGCTATCTTCGCTTCCAGATCCTCGGTCAGCTTGCCCTGCTCGCGGATCGAGCCAAGGATGGTGTCGCGCCGCGTCTCCAACTCGCGCAGATAGACGAGCCGTTCGGCAAGCAGGCGAAGCTGGGTGTCATCGAGACCGCCGGTCACTTCCTTGCGATAGCGCGCCACGAACGGCACCGTCGCGCCCTCGTCCAGCAGGCCTATGGCGGCTGCGGCCTGTTCGGCTCGGGCATTGATTTCCGTCGCGATGATTGCGGCGATACGCTTGATGTCGGTGGCCATTTTATCTCGTCGTGATTTTGCTCGGGCGGGCGACCATAGGCGCAGCGACCGCCGGAGCCAACCGCCGTGCGGCTCCAAAGAGGCACCTCCACAGGAAAGCGGCAACGGCGGCGCCTGACCGTGTCCGAGGTCGTTCCTTTTCAAGGCGCCGACGACCGCGGAGTGTCGCCTGCCGGCCCATCGACCTCGCGAAATAATTTTATGGTTAATTTTTTGTCAATTGGCATTTGAAGTCGGATTCGAGTGCGTTTACATTACCCCGAATCAGCCGGTCCTTGGGGGGCGCGGCTTACCACCCAAAGTGTCGCCAGCCGGTCGTTTTCCCGGTGCCAGACGCGGACGGTTCGCGTTCCCTCATGGATTCCAGCCTGATCCGGGTGCTGTCGTGTGCCCGGTGTGTGCCATCGTAAAAGTTTGCGTAGTGGGGTCCGTTGCCAGCAATGCCGGCACCGGGCATGGGAAGCGATTCTGGCCTGATGACAAGATGAACGGTTCTGCGGCCCTTCTTGAGAACGACCCGGCGACCGGCCTGATGACACGGCTGGCGTCTCGCGGCGATCTCACCGGTTTTTTCATGAACCTTTGCGCGGAAATAGGCGCCGACAGCTACATGCTTGTCGCCCTCGTCCACGATCAGGACAGGAACCATGCCCGCATCGTTTCTTCCAACTGGATATTCGATGCCATTGAACTGACCGGCAAGCCGCTGATCGCCGCGCTCGCCCAAGGCCCTCTGACAGCCGCCCCCGGCGTCCGGCCGCAACCCCTCCTTGCAAGCCAGGCGCCCGGCCTGATTACCGGCGAGGAAGCGCGCCTTCTCGATGTGCTTGGCCACGCCGAAATCTATTCGCAGCGGCTGAATGTCGGCCACCAGCGCCTGTTTATCCTGTTCTCGGCGGCTGAGGCCGGCAGCATCGACCCTACCGGGCTGATGAAGGCCCAGTTGAAATGCTGCTATGCGCTGTCCCAGGTTCCCGACCTTCTTGCCCAGTCGGCCATGCAGGACCCGCTGTCCGACCGCGAACGCGAATGCCTGTTCTGGGTTTCGGAGGGCAAGACCACGGACGAGGTCGCGGTCATCCTCAGCGTCTCCTCCAATACCGTCAACAGCTACATCACGCATGCGATCCAGAAATTCGGAGCGTCGAACCGCGCCATGGCGATAGCAACCGCGATCAGGAGCGGCATCATTTGACCCACGCCACCGCAGCCAGGGACGACATCGGGCAGGACACCGGCATCTCGTTCGATCAACATCGCAATCCCTTCGGCGCCATCAATCCTGGTTCCGAAACGCATTGCACGATCACGATCCCCGATGCCGTCCGCCGCTGCCGCTGGATCGCCACCGATCTCAACGCGTCGGGTTTCGGGCTGTTCTTCATCGGCCCATCGGCGGAGCGGGCGCGCCTCGTTCCCTGCTTCGACAGCGAATATCCCGGCGTTGCCGTCACGACCAAATTCATGTCGGGCAATAACGGAGAGGAAATCGTCGGCCATACGCGCGTATCGACCGTGCCGCGCTGGTGGGCCGACACCGGCATGCCCGGCACGGACACCGTCTTCCGCGATCTTTCCTGCGCCTCACCCATCGCGCCGCTGGTGCCGGGCACCGACGGCATCGCATTTCCCGTTCACGCCGAACGCGGTCAATGCGGGCTGGTTGTATTCCTCGGGTCGGAAATTTTCCTGCCGCAAGACGCGCTCTACGAAATCCACGCCCGCTGCTTTTCGCTTTTCGCCGCCGTGGCGCGCATCAGGCCCGGCGATTGCGGCCAGGCAAGAGCCATATCCAAGCGGGAACTGGAATGCCTGAAGCTGACGGCGAACGGCTATACCAGCGAAGCCATCGCACGGGCGTTGAAGCTGTCCGTCCACACCGCCAACCAGTATCTCACCCAATGCGCCCAGAAGCTCAACGCCGTCAGCCGCACGCAAGCGGTCGCCAAGGCGCTGCGGCTGGGCCTGATCGAGTAACGAGCCAGAGCATCGGGCCGAAAAGTGGTTACCGGTTTTCGGAAAACCCAATGCTCAAACAAAAAGATAGAGCGGCAGCTCGGATTTATCCGAGCGTCCGCCGCTCTAGCGTATCGTCGCCGGTTCAGCCCGCCGGATACGCGCCTGGTCGATCACGTTCTGCAAAAACGCGGTGTTGCGGGCCGGGTCTTCGTCGGGCTGTTCGAACGACACATAGTTGACCACAACGGACGCGTCGTGCTCGCTCAGCGTCAACTGGAAATAGACGGTAGCACCCGGCGGCCGCATTTCGAGGTCGAGTTCGATGCGCGGGCTGCCGCTCCAGTCGACATGGGCTTCGCCGCCATGGCCGAGTTTCAGCGTGCCGGGCATGAAAAACAGTTCCGCCGCGGAATCCACGAGATCGGACAGGCAGGCGAAATGCTCCAGCCGGATGAAGGCGATGTAGTCGGCGACATCGATCAGCCGAAGCTCGCGCACCACCTGCTCGATGGCCTCGGCCACGATGATTTCACGCGTGTTTGCATGGGGCTGCCGATTCATTGTGCGATGGACCGTCCGTTCATGACCTGCCTAAGCTTTCTTCGAATAGACAACCCGCACCAGTTCCGCGACGGCCTGGTAGAATTGCGATGGGATCACACTATCCACCGAAACTTGCTTGTACATGGAGCGCGCAAGCGCCACGTCCTCGAAGATCGGAATATTGTGCTCCTTGGCGATTTCGCGGATCTTCAGCGCCACCAGATCCTGGCCCTTGGCCAGCACCAGCGGAGCCGAATCCTCCTCGCGCACATATTTGAGCGCGATCGAGAAGTGGGTCGGGTTGGCGATGATCAGCGTTGCGCGCGGTATCGCCGCCATCATGCGCCGCCGCGACCGGTCGCGCGCCAGCGACCGCAGCCGCGCCTTGACGATGGGGTCGCCTTCCGACTGCTTGAACTCGTCCTTCACCTCCTGCTTGCTCATCCGCATTTCCTGGCGCCAGTTGAAGCGGGACCAGACAAGGTCAGCGCCGGCGATCAGCACCATGACGAAGATGATCGACACCAGGATGTCGACAACGGTTCCCCGGATGACCATGGCGAATTCGAGCGGATTGGTAATCATTCCGGCCAAAAGCCGCCGGTGTTCCTGCGACAGGGTGAACACCAGAACCGCGCTGACAAAGCCAAGCTTGGCCAGCGACTTCAGGAATTCCACGAAGCCCTGGATACCGAACATACGGTTCCAGCCTTTCGAAAGAGAGATGCGCGAAAGCTGCGGCCTGATCCGCTCGCCGACGAATTGCGGCAGGTTCTGGAGAACCGAAGAGCCAACACCCGCCACCACCAACAGGACCAGCAGGCCGACCAGCGCGCGGCCGATCTCCATCATGACGCTCTTATACAGCAAGGTGACATCCGCTGCGGTGTCCATCGGCCATGCTTCCGGCTTTTCCAGAAACATCGACAGGAATACGCCGAGATCGACGAAAGCGTCCTTGGCGTAGAAAACGGTATAGATCAGGATGGCAAGGAAGGACGCCAGCAGCGCCGTTTCGCGCGACTGGGGTAGCTTGCCCTTTTCTATCGTGTCGCGGACCTTCTTTTCGGTCGCGTCTTCTGTCTTGGAGTCCTTGTCTTCATCCGCCATGGCTTACGCCGCCCGCGGTCTACGCGGCTTCGGCCGTCTGCGTGGCGGGAAGCTCGAAAGCCCCTTCGCGCGCCATGGCGACCGCCGTGGTGGCAACGGTCTTGCGCGCCTGTGCGATATCGGCCGGCTGGATGCCGTTCACGCCCTGGCCGAGTTCGGCCTCGATCATGCGGCGCGAGCGTGCGCCAATCGACGACAACACCGCTTCGACCACCTCTGGCGGGGCATCACGCAGCGACAGCGTCACCAACTCGCTCGACAGCCCGTCGAACAGCGCCACGCGAGCCTTCTGGGTAAGCAAAAGGATATCCTCGAAGGAAAAGAGCCGGGCCTTGATGGCCGCCAGGTCCGGCGTGCCGGACATTTCCAGATCCTGCATGATCTCGTCGAGCTGGGACTTGTCCATCTCGTTCAGCAGGCTGGCGACGCGCGCCTGTCCCGCCGAATTGTCCGTCGACGACGTTTCGGCAAGCACGCGGCTGCGCAGTTGGTTCTCCACGATCCGCGTCGCCGTGTCGGAGAATGTCGACGTCGTCACCATCCGTCCGATCACCGCGTTGCGCAACGGCTTCTCCAGCGTGAGCAGCACCTTGGCGGCGGCTTCCGGCGAAAGCTTGGACAAGACCATGGCCGATGTCTGTGCATGTTCGCCCGCCAGGAACGCGCCCAGCCTGGCCGGATCGAGATTTTCCAGGTCGGGCCAAATCGGGGGCGGTGCGCCATCGGTCGCCACAGGCTTCTTGCCACCCATGATGGCGCTCATTTCCTCGGGCGAAAGCGTCTCATTGAGGATGGTATCCATCTTGTCTGCCGAATCGAGCAGGCCCGCCCCCTCGGTGAACTCGGCCTCGAATTCGGCGACGATTTGCTCAAGGACGCTCTGCGGAATCGTTTGTAGCAGCCGCGCGCCTTCGATCAGCGCCTTGAGTTCCTCTTGCTTGAAGAATTTGAGCAGCCTGCTTGCGGACGGCTTGCCCATCGCCACCAGGATGGCGGCGGCTTTTTGCGCGCGCGTCAGTGCCAACTGCGTCATGCTGCCCCTCCCCGCCCAGCCGCTTCAACCACGTTTAGGCGCTCTTGGCGGCGGCGATGATTTCGGTGAGCCTGATGCCGAAACGCGACGGGTCGCTTTCCAGCACCGTGATCTCGCCGCGCGCGATCTTGCGGCCGTTGACGACGACGTCGACCGGCTCGCCGATGCGGCGGTTCAACGCAACCGTCGACCCCTTCTGCAACGCCATCAACTCCGAAACCGGCATTTCGGTGCTGCCCAGAACGATCTGCACATCGACGGGGATGTTCATGATGATGCCGGAATTTGTCGCACCGGCGGCGCGAAACGCCGCATCGGGACGCCGCTCTTCTTCCTTGAGCACGCCACGCAGTTCCTCGATGGCCCGATCCAACTGCTCGTCGGGTATCTCGGTCCCGGCCTCGGGTTCAGTCTGGCTCATACGTCGTCTCCTGAAAGCAATGCCTTTTGGCGCAACCGCGTCATCCCGGCAAAAGCCCATCGATAAAGTCCTGCCCGGCATCGAAGGGATGCCTGATTCGGACGGTGTAATTCTGCCCTAGTTTCCCGAATTCGCATACGAACAGCGTCTTGCCGCGCGCTGATAGGCGGGCCTGCGTCTGCGCCGTTTCATCGAACTCGATGACCATGCCCTGCTCGAAGCCGGCAAGGCCGCCAAGCGTCAGCCGGCCAAGCGGCATCGTCGCCTCGAGGTTCACGGTGGAGCGCATGACTTCTTCGGAAAAGCGGTCGCGCCATTCGGTGGCGGGAACCGCGTCGCGGGCAGCGGCGCCCGTATCGCCGCGGTGCTTCAGCAGCACGCGCTGCGGCATCGTCAGCGCCATGGTCCCGCGCGACGACGGCGTCGCCACGGAAAACGTCACGCGCACACCCGGGCCGTCGCGCAACAGGTGCCTGGTCATTTCCGTTCCGGTAATCGCCAGCGGCAGCGGCAGCTTGAATTCGAAGGCACGCGGGCCGGAACCGTTGACTGCCTGGGCGACCTGCTCAAACACCATGGTCGCGACTTCGGTTTCAAGCGGCGACAATTCTCGCGCAATGGGCGCTGCCGCAACCTGTGGATCACCGCCGAACAGGGTGCTCACGATCACCGCCAGCGCATCGTTGTCGATCGACAGGACCAGCGCATCGGGCGAGGACGCGGATGCCGCGATGGTCATGGCATGGTTTGTTTGCGGCGGCCGCGCCTCGACAAAGCGAATGACCTCCACGTCGATGACTTCAATGGCGATGCTGATCGCCATGTTCTGGTGCATCCCGGCCATGATGGCCGGCACGGCGCGCTCGGCCAAGGCCCGCGCGGCGGCGATCACCTGCTCGGGCTCGCCGGTGTCGCCGACGAGCCGCTCGATGATGAAGGCACGAGTCTCGGCCGGGCTAGACGCGCTGGTCATGCCGTCCGCCGTCGCTTTAGCGCCAGCCGCACGGCTCATGCCGCCTTCTTTTCGGCAGCGCCGGTGTTCATCGTGCTCTGCTCCACCGAGTCGATGGACGGGCGGTCATGCGACGAGATGGTCTTGCGGCCGAACTCGATCGCCACCTGCGGCAGCGCGCCGTTCATATAGGCCAGCAGCGTCTGCTTGACGATGACGTAGAGCCGGTTCTTCTTCTCGCGCACCGTCTTGATCTTGGTGGCGATGGGACCGACCACGGTATAGGAAAGGAAGATGCCGAGGAACGTGCCGACCAAGGCCGCGCCGATCAGTTCGCCCAGAACCTCCGGCGACTGATCCAGCGCGCCCATGGCCTTGACCACGCCGAGCACGGCGGCAACGATGCCGAGCGCCGGCAGCCCGTCGCCCACTGCGACCATGGCGTGGTAGGCTTTCAGCTTGTCGGTGCGGATCGTTTGAATCTCCTCGTCCATCAGCGCTTCGATTTCATGCGAGCGCGCATTGCCGATGATGATGATGCGGCAGTAGTCGCAGATGAAATTGCGCAGGTCCGGATTTTTCATCACGGTCGGGAAAGCCTGGAAAATCGCCGATTCCTCGGCGTTGTCGATATGCGCCTCGACTTCGCTGCGCGATTTGGAGCGCAATTCGCGCATCAGCGCGTGCAGCACGCCGAGGGTTTCGAGATAATCCTGTTCCTGGGGGACGGAGCCTTTGAGCGCTTCGACGATGCCCCTGCCGGTATCCTTTACCGTCTTCATCGAATTGGCCACGATGAAGGTTCCAAGGGCGGCGCCACAGATCACGACCGCTTCATAAGGCTGGATCAGCACCTGCAGATGCCCGCCCATGGCCATGAAGCCGCCCAGCACACAGCCGAGCGTCACTACCAATCCGATCAGAATGCCCACGGCCGATCCTTCCGACTCACGTCAAGCGTATCGAATCGCACGCGTGCCTTGTGTGAGGCTTGAATCGCAGGCGGGGGCCGATTCAGTTTCGCGCAAGGAAGTTCGGTTATCTTCCGGATAGATTCGGCCGGAGACGCGCCATGATAAACACCTATACGAGCTATCAACTGATAGCGCGTGACATTCCCAAGGCGATCGACAGCGTCGAAATCCAGCCCGCGGTCAAGCGCGAGACCGACTATTATCTCGCCAATATCACCAAGGTGAAAAGCGCGGAAGAGTTCGTCAACGACTACCGCCTCTTCAACTATGCGATGAAGGCTTACGGGCTGGGAGACATGGCCTACGCCAAGGCGTTCATGATCAAGGCGCTGAATGAAGGCGTCAGCGACCCCGACAGTTTTGCCAACAAGCTGACCGACAAGCGCTACGCCCAGTTCGTCTCCGCCTTCAATTTCGCCAAGAACGGCGAAACGGCTACGTCCTACAATATGGCCCAGCAGGGCGTGACCAAGAATTTTGCGATCCAGGTCGAGCTTAACGCCACGCAAGGCGGCCTCGACGGCCACCGGGGCGAAACGATCAACTTCCTCGCCAATATCGGCAATGTGAAGTCGATCGACGATTTGATGGGCGACAAGCGCCTGCTCGGCTACGCGATGGCCGCCTTCGGGCTGGACGTCGCCGCCGAGCCGCCAGCCACCGTGCGGCAGATGCTGGAGGGCGGCGTCAGCGATCCCAACAGCCCAGCCAACCAGCTTGCCGACAAGCGTTACGCAAATTTCGTCTCGGCCTTCGACTTCGCTCAACACGGTGACCAGACCACGCAGAGCAGCGCCGTGCTCACGCAAACCCCGCAAGCCTATCTCAAGGAAACCGGCCTCACCCTGCCCGGCGGCGGCTCGAGCGCGATGCAGGCCGAAACCGATTACTACAACGCCAATATCGGCAAGGTGACCTCGATCATCGACCTGATCGGCGACAAGCGCCTGCTGACTTTCGCGATGTCCGCTTTCGGCCTCGATGCGAAAACGGAATCGTCCGTCAAAGTCCGCGACATGCTGGCGGGCGGCGTCAGCGACCCGAACAGTCCCGCCAACCAGTTGACCGATAAGCGTTACGCTGCGTTCGTCAGAGCCTTCGACTTTTCGCAATATGATACGGCGACGACCGCGCGCGACGAGGTAACCCAGGCCACGCCGGCTCTCTACCTTCAGAGCGACGATCCCGACAACGCCTATTTCCGCGCCAATATCGGCAGCGTGAAGTCGGTCAACGACCTGCTCCTCGACAAGCGCCTGCTGACCTATTCGATGGCCGCCTACGGGCTCGACGCGACGAAGGAGCCGCTGGACCGTGTCCGCACCATGCTCTTGGGCGGCATCAGCGATCCCAGCAGCCCGGCCAACCAGTCGACCGACAAGCGTTACGCCGCGTTCGTCGCCGCCTTCGACTTCGCCGACTACGGAGCCGCGACGACGTCGCGCCTCGAGGTGATCGAGCAGACCCCCCGCTACCATATCGAAAACGCCGACCCGGAAACCGCCTATTTCCGCGCCAACATCTCCAAGGTGAAGTCGATCAACGGCCTTATGGCGGACACGCGCCTGCTGACCTACGCCCTGGCGGCTTACGGGCTGGACGCGTCCCTGGAGGACCCGGCGACGATCCGGAAGATGCTGACCGGTGGCGTCAGCGATCCCAACAGCCCGGCCAACAAGCTTGACGACAAGCGATACGGCGCCTTCGTCCATGCCTTTAATTTCGAGGCATACGGTTCCAACGCCACGTCCCGATCGGTCGTGCTCGACACCACGCCTGCCGGCTATACGACCTTGAACGCGCTTGGCCTGGTCAAGCCGCCGGACAGCTATGTGAAGGCGGAAACCGACTATTACCAGACCCATGTCACGAAGCTCACGGCCATCGACGACCTGATGGCCGACAAGCGGCTGCTCAACTACGCCCTTTCCTCTTTCGGGCTCGATCCGCAAACCGAGAACCCGGCCCACCTGCGCTCGTTGCTCGAAGGCGGCGTCCAGGACCCTGACAGCCCCGCAAACAAGCTTTCGGACAAGCGTTATGCGGCCTTCGTATCCGCCTTCAACTTCGAGCAATATGGCGAGGAGGCGACGACCTATGTCGCCGCGGGCCAGCCTGCCGTCGACAAATACATGCGCCAGACGCTGGAAGAAAACGCGGGCAAGACCAATGACGGCGTGCGCCTCGCGCTCAACTTCGAACGCAAGGCGCCCGACATCACCAACTGGTACGATGTACTGGCCGACAAGGCGCTGGCTTCCGTGGTGCGCACCGCGCTCGGCCTGCCCGATTCCTTCGCTACCGCCGACATCGACAGGCAGGCAGCACTTTTCGAAAGCAAACTGGACATCGCCGATTTCACCGATCCGGTCAAACTCGACAAGTTCCTGACCCGCTTCACCAGCCTCTATGAAATCAACCACCCCACCTCCAGCGCGGTGACTTCGGTCAGCGTGCTGTTTGCGCAGCCGACCGCAATCGGCATTTCCACCGATCTGATGATCGCCATGCAGAATTTGAGATACTGAGGACCCGATGCAGGATAGTCTCTACGTCTCCCTATCGGCCCAGATCGCGCTGGAACGCCGCCTCGACACCATTGCCGACAACGTCGCCAATGCCTCGACCGTCGGCTTTCGCGCCACCGGGGTGAAATTCGAAGACGTCGTGTCGGGCACCGGGCAAAAGTCCGTTTCCTTTGCTTCCACGGGCAAGACGTTCCTGTCGGGCGCACATGGCGCGATGACCCAGACCGGCAACCCGTTCGACTTCGCCATCCAGGGCGACGCGTGGTTCGGCATAGAAACGCCGGCCGGTACGGTGATGACGCGCGACGGCCGTTTCTCGATGGACGAGAACGGCCAGCTCATGTCGATCGAAGGCTATCCGGTACTGGATGCCGGCGGCGCGCCGATCCAGCTCGATCCACGCGGCGGTCCGCCCAAGGCCGGGGCGGACGGTTCGCTGCGCCAGGGCGCGCAGTCGGTCGGCACCATCGGCCTGTTCGACTTCGATCCCGGCCCGAATTTTGTCCGTTACGGCAATTCAGGCGTCGTGCCGGCAAGAGAGCCGGAACCGGTGGTCGACCGGACCGACGCCGGCATGGCGCAGGGCTTCATCGAGGAATCCAACGTCAACCCGATTCTCGAAATGACCCGGCTGATCCAGGTTCAGCGTGCCTTCGAGAACACCGCGGCCCTGATGCGCCAGGTCGCTTCGTCCAGCGACGAAGCGATCAAGGCGCTCGGCTCCAAGTAGCGCCGCCTGAATGTCGCCCGACCAGCCCCTGGTGCGCGTGGCGGAACGCGCCGTCGATGCCGACCCGCAGGGCTCGCTGTCGGCGCTTGAGCATGTCTGGCGCCGTTTCGGCGACGAGGAAACGTTGCTGCGGCGCGGCGGCCGGATCGTGGAGGTCTCTCCCACCCACTACAAGGCGCACGGCCTTTCCGGCATCGCCCGGCTCGGCGACGTCGTCGAGCACCGCAGCCAGGCAGGAACCAAAAGCGGCGAGATCATCAAGATCGCGCGCGAAGAGGTGGTGGTCGCCCCCTTCGAGCGCAGCGCCGACGCCGGCATCGGCGATGCCGTATTCCGCCGCGGCCCGTTGACGGTGAACCCGCATGCCTCATGGCGCGGCCGCGCCATCGACGCGCTTGCGCGCGCCATCGACGGCGGGCCGGCACTGATCCGGGGCGATGATGCCGGCTCCGGCAACGATGCCACGCCGGGCGCCATGGAGCGCCAGCGCGTCGGCACCTCGTTCATGACCGGTGTGCGCGTCATCGACATCTTCACGCCGCTGTGCCTTGGGCAGCGTCTCGGCATCTTTGCCGGCTCCGGCGTCGGCAAGTCGACGCTGCTCGCCATGCTGGCCGGCGCCGACGCATTCGATACCGTGGTAGTGGCGCTGATCGGCGAACGCGGCCGCGAAGTGCGCGAATTCCTCGAGGACACAATCGGCGAAAGCATGGCCAAGACGGTTGCCGTCGTCGCCACCAGCGACGAGAGCGCCATGATGCGCCGGCGCGCGCCGGACACCGCCATGCGGGTGGCCGAGCATTTCCGCGACCAAGGCCATCGCGTGCTGCTGGTGCTGGATTCGATTACCCGCTTTGCGCACGCGCTGCGCGAGGTAGCGACAGGGACCGGCGAGCCCCCGGTCGCGCGCGGCTATCCGGCATCCGTGTTCACGGACCTGCCCAAGCTGCTGGAGCGGGCCGGACCGGGCGTCGAGGGAACAGGCTCCATCACCGCCATCATTTCCGTGCTGGTCGACGGCGACGACCACAACGACCCGGTCGCCGATTCGGTGCGCGGCATCCTCGACGGCCATGTCGTGCTGGACCGCGCCATCGCCGAGCAGGGCCGCTATCCGCCCGTCAACCCGCTGTCATCCATCTCGCGCCTTGCCGGCAAGGCCTGGAGCCCCGAGCAGCGGGGACTGGTGACGAAACTGAAATCGATGATCTCCCGATTCGAGGATACGCGCGACATCCGCCTGCTCGGGGCTTACCAGGGCGGCGTCGACGCCGAACTGGACATGGCCGTTCTGCAGGTTCCGCTCATCTATGAAGCCCTCACCCAATCGCCGAAGGACCGGCCCTCCGCCGATCCGTTCTCCGATCTCGCCCGTCATTTGAAGGTAAAGCAGAATGCCGATGCCGGAGAGTGAACGGCAGCGCACCGAGCGCGTGCTACAAGAACTGCTTGCCGAGAAGCAGGTTGGCGAAGGCGGCGTCGAAGAAAGCCGCCGCTCCCTGCTTTCAGGGCTTTTCGCGAAAAAGCAGCCGGGCAAGACGCCAGCCGACGGCGCGGCTCCCCGTGCAAAAAATTTGCTCGCGGCAGACTGGCCGTCGCCGCCTCAGGCTCAGTTTCCGAAACCGAAGATAAAATCCGACCGGCGCAGCGACCTGGTGCTTGCCGCGCTTGGTGTCACGCTCGGCCTGATCTGCGCGCTGTTTCCCTGGTACATCTTCTACAACGACATCCGCTTCAGCAGCCACGGTTTCAAGCTGGGCGGCCACGGCAACAGGAGCGGCCGGATGGTCATGTCGGATCGTCCCATGGGCATCGCGTCGGATCCATCATCCGATATGTCGGCCCGCAACCTCGATCTGTTCGCCACCGGCACGCCTGCCGAAAGACCGGAGGACCCCGACAAGGCGCCCGGCCTCGACCAGCAGCCCTTCCCCGCGGAACATACCGAGTTCCAGTTGGTGCATGTCGCCAATGGCCGCGCCATGATCGAGGACAATGCCGGCCTGTGGATCGTCCAGCCCGGCTCCACGCTGCCGGACAACAGCAAGGTCGCCTCCATCGAACAGCGTGGCGGCAAATGGGTTCTGGTCACCAGCACCAACCGCGTCGTCGCGCTGACGAAATAGCGGCCTGATCCGGGAGAACCTGCGCAAGGCCCGCGCAAGACTGGCGACGTAGTCTGCGGCAACCTGCCCGGAGATTCTCATGGAGCCCGTCAACCTTTTCGGTCTTGCAACCAAGCAGGCGCAATGGCTCGCCGTGCGCCAGTCGTCGATTGCCGGCAACATCGCCAACGCCAACACGCCTGGCTACACCGCCACCGACGTCCAGCCTTTCGAAAAGGTTCTTGATCAGTCCGAAGTGTCACTGCGCGCAACGCAATCCGGTCATCTCGGCACCGGCGCCACGCAGGCCGGCTACACCATCCGCCAGCAGGAATATAACGGCGCGATCCTGCCCTCGAAAAACACCGTCGTGGTCGAAGACGAACTGGTGAAGGCCGGCGAGGTCCGCCGCGGCTTCGAGCTGAACACGGCCATCGTCAAGGCCTTCCATACCATGATGATGACCGTGGTGAAGGGCTGACCATGGACGCGCTCTCCGCCGCATTGAAAGTCGCAGCATCCGGCCTCGGCGCGCAGTCCGAACGCCTGCGCGTCGTTTCGGAAAACCTCGCCAACGCCCAGTCGACCGGCTCGACGCCGGGCGCCGATCCGTACCGCCGCAAGACCATCAGCTTCGTCTCCGAACTGGACCGCGCCTCGGGCGCTTCGCTGGTCGATGTCAGCGCGATCGACCGCGACCATTCCGCTTTTCCCGTCGAATTCCAGCCCGGCAACGAGGCCGCCGACGCCAAGGGTTACGTCAAGATGCCCAACGTCAACGTGCTGGTCGAAATGGCGGACATGACGGAGGCCAACCGCTCCTACGAGGCCAATTTGCAGGTCATCAAGCAGGCGCGCGACCTCATTTCCATGACCATTGACCTGATGAGGAACTAGGCATGATCGGCGGCATCGGCGCTCTTCAACTAAAACCCGCCATCGGCGGCACGGATGCGGCAACCAGCCTGTTCCAGGGCGGTGCCGCACCGCTGTCGGGCGACAGTTTCGCCACGTCCTTTACCGACGCGCTGAAGCAGGCCGCCACAAAGACGATCGACACCTTGCAGAACGCCGAACAGGTTTCGCTGCAGGCGCTCAAAGGCGACGCCGACACCCGCGAGGTTGCCGACGCGGTCATGAGCGCACAGCAGGCACTCCAGACGGCCGTCGCCATCCGCGACAAGATCGTTTCCGCCTATCTCGACGTCAGCCGCATGAGCATCTGAGGGAATTTCCGTGAAAGCACTCGCCATCGCCGCCACCGGCATGAACGCCCAGCAGACGAACCTGGAAGTGATCGCCAACAACATCGCCAATATCAACACCACCGGCTACAAGCGGGCGCGGGCCGAATTTTCCGACCTGCTCTATCAGGTCGACCGCACGCAGGGCGTGCCCAACCGCGCCAATTCCTCGATCGTTCCGGAAGGGGTCTCGATCGGTCTTGGCGTCAAGACCACTGCCGTCCGCAACGTCCACACTCAAGGCTCACTGACAAGCACCGGCAACAATTTCGACCTGGCTATCACCGGTAAGGGCTGGTTCCAGATCGAAGCCGCCGACGGCTCCACGCTCTATAGTCGCGCCGGCGCTTTCAATACCAATGCCGACGGCCAGTTGGTGACGGTCGACGGCGCGACCGTGATCCCGGCGATCACCGTTCCGCAAGACGCCGTCGAGGTCATCGTCAACAAGACGGGGCAGGTATTTGCCCGCATCGACGGCCAGACCGACCTTCAGGATCTCGGTCAGTTGACGCTGGCCAACTTCGCCAACGAGGCGGGCCTTGCCCCGCTTGGCGACAATCTGTTCCAGGAAACGCCGGCATCCGGCGCCGCCAATATCGGCATTCCCGGCGATCCCGGCTACGCCACCATCGAACAGGGCTATCTCGAAGCCTCGAACGTGGACCCGGTCAAGGAAATCACCGAGCTGATTTCCGCGCAGCGCGCCTATGAAATGAATTCCAAGGTCATCCAGGCGGCCGACGACATGGCTTCCGTCGTATCCAAGAGCATCAGGTAACGAGCCGTGCTGCTGCCGATCCTCCGCTTCGCTTCTTGCCGTGCAGCCCTTGTCGGGGCGCTGCTGGCGGTCGGCGTGCCTGCCTTCGCGCAGGACAACGCGGCGGCGGTTTCGGGCACACAGGCAACAAGCGAAGTCGTGCTCATCCCCAACCGGGTCATCTATCCCGGCGAAACCATCGCGCTCGCAGCCCTGAAGAAAGTGACGCTGGTGCCAGGCAAGCGCAAGCCTGCCTCGGTAGCCACGAAAGTCGACCAACTCGACGGCCGGATCGCCAAGCGCACGCTGCTGCCCGGCCATTATATCCCCATCAACGCCATTCGCGAGCCGTGGGTGGTCGAGCGGGGTGCGCCGGTCCAGGTCATCTTCGCCGTCGGTCCGCTGACCATCTCGGCTGCGGCCGTGACGCTGGAACCCGGCTCTACCGGCGATTTCGTCAAGGTGCGCAATATCGACAGCGGCAAGGTCTTTTCCGGCACAGTCATGGCCGACGGCACCGTTCGGGTCGGCGCGTCATGAAGCGCTGCCTCGTCTTTCTTCTGGCCGCGACCGCGTTTTGCCTGCAGCCTGCCCTTGCCGATGGGCTGACGGCCAGGGCCAAGCGCGAGCTTGCGGCCAGGAACGGCGCGGCGTCCATCGATCCCGACTATGATCCGAAAACCACGGCGCGCATGTTCCAGGTGTCGACAGGCCCAAGTTCGCTGCCGCCCGGCCAGGTCGCCTCGCGCATCAAGGACATCGCGCAATTGCAAAGTGCGCGCGACAACCAGCTTGTCGGCTACGGCCTTGTCATCGGCTTGCAGGGTTCTGGCGACAGCCTGCGCAACTCGCCCTTTACCGAACAATCGATCCGCGCCATGCTGGAAAACCTCGGCATCGCGACGCAGGGCGGCAGCGCCCGCGCCAAGAACGTCGCCGCCGTCATCGTCACGGCCAACATGCCGCCCTTCGTCCAGTCGGGCGCCCGCATCGACATCGACGTTTCCTCCATGGGCGACGCCACGTCGCTGGCGGGCGGCACATTGGTGATGACCCCCCTGAAGGCCGCGGATGGCGAGATCTATGCCGTGGGGCAAGGTTCCGTCATCGTTTCCGGCTTCAATGCGCAGGGGCAGGCCGAACAATTGACGCAAGGCGTGCCGACTTCCGGACGGGTGCCTAACGGCGCCATCGTCGAGCGCGCGGTCGATGCGGAATTCGGCGACCAGCAGGTCCTGACCCTGCAACTGCGCAACCCCGACTTCTCAACCGCCGTTCGCATCGCCGACGCCATCAACGACTATACCGGCCAGCGCTTCCGCGTCCGCGTCGCCGCAGAGCGGGATGCACGCACCGTTTCCGTCAAGAAGCCGAAGGGCATTTCGGCGGCGCGCTTCTACGCCGAGATCGAGAACCTGATGGTCGAGTCGGACACGCCGGCCCGCGTCGTCATCGACGAGCGCACCGGCACCATCGTGATCGGCAACGAGGTCAAGATTTCGCGGGTGGCCATCAGCCACGGCACGCTGACCGTGCGCATTACCGAAGCCCCGAAGGTGGTGCAGCCCGAACCGTTCTCCAACGGCGAAACAGCGATCGAACCCTACACCGCCATCGATGCGACGCAGCCGGACGCGCGGGTTGCCGTCCTCGATGGTTCCAATCTCGAGACGCTGGTTTCGGGGCTGAACAGGCTCGGCGTCAAGCCTGACGGCATCATCGCCATTCTTCAGGGCATCAAGTCGGCCGGGGCCTTGCAGGCCGATCTGGTCGTCCAATGAGAGGCTTGCCGATGACCCTCGTCTCGCATCATCCTTTTTCCGGCAGCAGCGGCCTTGCTGTGGCGCTCGCCGCCATGCTCGCCGCATCCGGTGCCGCGCATGCGCAAACCATTCGACAGGTATTGCCTGGCGCGCCCGCCGCCGCGCCAGCGCCTCAGGAACTGGCCAGGGTGACCCCGCCCACCGGCGACGAAAGCGAGGTCGAGCGCTTCTGCTCCAACATCGCCGACGCGGCGCGCGACCGCCGTTATGCAATTCAGGCAGCCGAACTGAAGCAGTTGCAAGCCGATATCGACACCCGCATGAAGGCGCTCGATGCCAAGAAGGCGGAATACGAAACATGGCTGAAACGGCGCGAGGTATTTTTGGCGCGGGCGCAAGACGGTGTCGTCGAGATATATGCCGGGATGAAGCCCGACGCAGCCGCTGAACGCCTGGCGATCGTCGATGCCGATCTCGCCGCCGCAATTCTGATGAAACTCGACACGCGCAAGGCCAGCGTCATCCTGAATGAAATGGACGGCAAGGCAGCCGCCGCCCTCACCGGCATCATGGCCAGCGCTGTCCGCAGAGTAGACCCCTCATGATCCGCAAATCCCTCATGCTGCTGGCTTTCATATGCCTTTCCGGTTGCGCCACCGATCTCAGGGAGGTCGGCAAGGAGCCGGCCCTGTCGCCGGTCGGTTCCGGCATCGAGGACGGCAGCACCTCGGTCTATCGCTATCCCGAAACGCCTTCGACCCCTGTCAGGAAATTCTCGCTGTGGGACGACCGCCAGAGCCGGCTTTTCACCGATCCACGCGCACTCAGGGAAGGTGACATCCTCACCGTGAGGATCAGGATCAACGACAAGGCCAAGTTCAAGAACCAGAACGACAGGAGCCGCACCGCAACGCGTTCGCTCGGCTTTGGCGCGGACCTCGGCTGGGACGGTTATTCGACCAGCGGCAAGGGCAAGGGCAGTCTCGATTCGGCCACCAAGACCAATGCCGACGGCGCGACGGAACGCTCGGAATCGATCGATCTCAATGTAGCGGCCGTTGTCACCGACGTGCTGCCCAACGGCAATCTGATGATAAAGGGCTCGCAGGAAGTCCGCGTCAACGCTGAATTGAGGGTGCTGACCATCGCCGGTATCGTGCGCCCGTCCGACATCGGCGCGGAAAACACGATCTCCTACGAGCGCATCGCCGAGGCCCGCATCGCCTATGGCGGCCGTGGCCGCATCACCGAGGTTCAGCAGCCGGCCTATGGCCAGCAACTGCTGGACCAGGTGCTGCCGTTCTGAAATGGCGAGAGGCAAGACGGCCGTGGCAACCGTGGAACAAGCGCCCTCGAAAAACGGTCCCTCGACGGTTGTCCAGGTAGCGATGCTGGCCGCCATGACCGTTGCTGCGCTCGGCATCGGCTGGCTTTCCGGCTCCTACCTGAAAAGTTCGGAAGCTCCGCCCAGCGTCAAGCCTGCTACCGAGAGGCAGGAAGACGATAAGGCCGGTTCCGAATCCCATGGGCCGGACGCCGCCGCACTTCTGGTCGAACTGGCGCCCATCACGACCAATCTAGCTTCCCCGGACACCGTCTGGGTTCGTCTCGACGCATCGATCGTGTTCGACGCGCCCCAGCCTCCGGAAATGGCGCGGGCGGTCCACGAGGATTTGCTGGCTTTCGTGCGCACGCTCAAGCTGCATCAGATAGAGGGCGCCAGCGGCTACCAGCACCTCAAGGCCGACCTGCAGGAACGCGCATCCATTCGCAGCGGCGGCCATGTGAAGGCTGTGCTTATCCGGACGTTGTTGTTTGAATGAAAATTTTCCTCGCCAGCATAGCCATCGTCCTTGCCGCCGTTTCCGTCGCCTCTGCCCAGCAGATCGACCTTAGCGGCATCGCCCAGGCGGACGGCAGCACCGTCGGCACCATCATCCAGATGTTCGGCCTGCTCACCGTCTTGTCGGTGGCGCCCGGCCTGCTCATCATGGTCACCAGTTTCACGCGCTTCGTCATCGCCTTTTCCATCCTGCGCGCCGGTATCGGCCTGCAGTCGACGCCCGCCAACATGATCCTGATCTCGCTTTCGCTGTTCATGACCTTCTATGTCATGGCGCCGACCTTCGACCAAGCGTGGAACAATGGCGTCAAGCCGCTGATGGCCAACCAGATCACGCAGGAAGAGGCGTTCGAAAAGATTTCCGATCCGTTCCGCACCTTCATGCTGCGAAACGTGCGCGACAAGGACTTTGACCTTTTCGCCGACCTCGCCCGCGAACGCGGCCAGCAGGTAGCGCGCGACACGGTGGATCTGCGTGTGCTTGTTCCGGCCTTCATGATTTCCGAGATAAGGCGCGGCTTCGAGATCGGCTTCCTGATCGTGCTGCCGTTCCTCGTCATCGACCTGATCGTCGCCACGATCACCATGGCCATGGGCATGATGATGCTGCCGCCGACCGTGGTGTCGCTGCCGTTCAAGATCATGTTCTTCGTGCTGATCGACGGCTGGAACCTGCTGGTCGGCAGCCTGGTGCGATCGTTCAACTGAACGCCGGGCTTGACCCAGCCCTTATCCGCCGTTTCCACAAAGAAAGAGACCGGCAATCACGCCGGCCCTGATCACTCGTAACCGATTCGGTAACGGCCTTTCAGCCAGCCCCTGGAAAGGACAGACCCCAGTCGATGCTCCGTCCGGAAATGCTCGCTTGTTCAGCCCAGGGGGCGATTTCCTTCCAGGTGAAGAGAACGGATTTGGCAACGCCAATAGGGTCGTCCGGGTCCAACGCCAGGTAACGCGACGCCGGATGCCAAGGCACGCCATCCGTTCCAAGCTGGATGTGGGAATTCCTGGACCCGAACATTATGGTGGGAACGCCAAGCCCCGCCGAAAGCTCGGCGGTGGCCGTCGGGGCGGAGATAACCAGATCGCAGGCCCCCAGGAGATAGGACGCCGACACCAGATCATTCATCTGGTCGATGTTGGGGAAGTCATATATCGGCAGGCCCAACTCGCGCATCGAGGCAACCTCGTCCCGGCACTCGTCATACTGCACGCAAAGAAATTTGCTCCCGCCGAGCAGCTTTAGCGGCGCAAGGTAGTCGGCACCCACAAAGTGCCGGTTCCTTTGCAGGTTCCGATTGGTCGACCGCCAACTGAGACCGATGACCGGCTTGTGCGGGGCCACGTTCATGTCGGCGCGCATTTTGTTCTCGATCTCGGCGTCGCGCTTGAGCCACGGCCTGCATTTCGCCTGCATTTCCGCCACCGTCGGCCGGAAGTGCCGCGTGAGCGAGCCAATCGGAACCTCGAAATCGAAATCCCGATAGTCCCGCTGCCGGCGCATGTCGGCAGGCTGCACGGCGCGGACATCGATTTCCGGAAAGGACGCGCGAAAAAGCGCGGCAAGCTTGCCGCTGCACTCGAACGTTATTTGCGCTCCGGTAGCGATGAGATCGGGCAAGATGCCCGAAAATCGGATTTCATCGCCTACCCCCTGTTCGCGCCAGACGAGGATGCGTTTCCCTTCGAGGCTCTCCCCGTTCCATGGCGGCACGTCGAAGGTGCGGCGTTCCGAGGGAAAATCCGGCCATTGCCAGCGGGCCTCGTAATTGTCGAAGGCTTCGGGCAATTCGCCTGCCTCCAACTGGTGGATGGCAAGGTTCCAACGCGCAAGTATATGCGACGGCTCGGTTTCTAGAATCGACTTCTGGATGGCGATTGCCTTGTCAAGATTGCCAAGCTTGGCGTGGATCACGCCGGTGGCGGACTTGATCGAGGCCCAGGCACCGGTTTTGCGGGTAGACAACAACGTCTCGGCTTGCCGCAACGCTTCATGAAAGAAGCCTCCGGCCGAGAGACAGTCGATCCAGGCGCGATCGACCACGACCAATTCCTCATCGCTGGAAGCGAGAGCCCGGATACGCTCGTAATTGTTGACGACGTATTCGTAATTGTCCCCCTTGGACGCGGCGACAAGGCGATAGCACCACAAGCGCGACGGCGGCGTGTCTAGCAGGGCGATTGCTTCATCGAAGAGCGCCTCCGAAGCCTTGTAGCGACGCGCATCCAGGGCTTCGACCGCTTGCTTCAGAATTCGGCCAGCCTTCTTGATCGTCTTCCGGTCTTGGGAAATGTCCTGTGTGGAACCGATCAGATCGGCAGCGCTTGTTCCACCACCGGTCACGGCCCGCACGAGCGCGTCGGCGCCGCGAATACTACCGCCTGCCGGCGAGCGATGGCCGTTTGCCAAAAAGTCTTTGCGAGCGCCTTTTGCTGATGCCATGTCTTCCCCAGCCCAGATATTTTCGTGCCGCTTGGGCATCCCATGCGCCGATTTTAACCGGCATGGATTGCGCGAAGCTGTCCCTTTCAGGGGGAAATAACGGGTTGCCTCGCCCCTAAAAAGGGCATTGCCGCCAGGCCATGCGTCGGCGAAGCAACTTCATTCTCCGTTAACCATAAAGCTTAGCCCTTTTGCAGGAACTCTCTGTCATCTTCCAGCAAATGGCGGGTGATCGGGTTTCAGCGATCATGGGCATGATGCCGTACCGTCATACCGGACAGCCCGGTATGTCAAAAGTTTTCCAGTAAAAACAAGGTACGCGTACTCATGTCCAGCATCATGACCAACACCGCTGCGCTCACCGCGCTGCAGAGCCTGAACTCCACCAACAAGGCTCTCGAAACCACCCAGTCGCGCATCTCGACGGGCTACCGTGTTTCCACCGCCAGCGATAATGCCGCCTACTGGTCGATCGCCACGACCATGCGTTCCGACAACAAGGCCAATTCGGTCCTCCAGGATGCGCTCGGCCTCGGCGCCGGCAAGGTGGACACGGCCTACACCACCATGAATTCCGCCATCGAGGTCGTCGACCAGATCAAGCAAAAAGTCCTGCTGGCCAAAACCTCGAGCGACGACGACCGCGCCAAGATCCAGACTGAAATCTCGTCGCTTCAGGCGCAGCTCAAGGACAATATCGGTGGCGCCAGCTACGCCGGTTCCAACCTGCTGAAGAACGACTCCGCGACCGACACCACGCTTACGGTCATGACCTCCTACAACCGTGATTCCTCGGGTGCTGTCACGACCGGCACAATCGACGTCGATCTTGCCAATATCCGCCTTATCGGAGTGGGCAGCGGGGACACCGGCCTACTGGACGCGGGAGCCACCGGCGACGTCTCGATCCTGGATCTCAAGGTTTCCGGAACCGGCGCCGCGACGACGGGCAGCGGCTTCGACGACCTGCTCACGGGTATCGAAACGGCTCTCAAGGGCATGGCCACCGGCGCTGCCGAACTCGGCGCAGCCAAGGCCCGCATCGACATGCAGAAGGACTTCATCTCCAAGCTCTCCGACTCACTCGATCGCGGTGTCGGCCAGTTGGTCGACGCGGATATGAACAAGGAATCGACCCGTCTGCAGGCGCTTCAGGTCCAGCAGCAGCTCGGCATCCAGTCGCTGTCGATCGCCAATTCGAACACGCAGTCGATCCTGTCGCTGTTCCGCGGCTAAGGCTCGCACCCGGCACTCCAGCCGGGTATCAAACTGAAAAGGCCGCGCTTCTTCTGGAAGCGCGGCCTTTTCGCGTTCAACCCGCTTCCCAAGCTCCGCCCGTTTAATCGTCTGTTAACCATGCCTTTGTAAATATGGTTAACCGAACGTGTGTGCTGGGTTTCACCAGCCCGGACCGGCGGGTGGTTTGAGGAAGGGGTGTCCCGTGGCAAGCATCATGACGAACGCTTCTGCAATGACTGCATTGCAGAGCCTGAACGCGACGAACAAGCAGCTCGAGCAGACGCAGGCCCGTATCTCGACAGGTTTCCGCGTCGCCGATGCCAGCGATAACGCAGCCTATTGGTCGATCGCGACCACGATGCGTTCCGACAATAAGGCGAACTCGGTCGTGCAGGATGCGCTCGGCCTCGGCGCAGGCAAGGTCGACACCGCCTATACCGCGATGAACTCGGCCATGACCGTCATTGACGATATCAAGGCCAAGGTGCTTCTGGCCAAGACCTCCAGCCCGGAAGATCGGGCCAAGATTCAAAGTGAGATCAAGGCATACCAGGATCAGCTCAAGGACTCCATTGGCGGCGCCACCTACGCCGGAGCCAATCTGCTCAAGACGGACTCGACCTCGACCAACCTCTCCCTGGATGTGATCTCGTCTTACAACCGTGATTCGACCGGCGCCGTGATCACCGGATCGATCAGCATCCTGTATGGCAATATCCGCCTCATCGACGCCTCGGCGTCGACGCATGCCGGCATCCTCGACGCGAGCGGAACGAATTCCGGGGTATCGCTCCTCGATATCGACCTGTCTGCGACTGGTATGGCCAGCGTCACCGGCTCCTCCGATGCTGTCCAATTCGACAACCTCCTGACCGATATCGAGAAAGTGCTTGGCACCATGACGGCCGCCGCCTCCGAACTCGGAGCCGCCAAGTCCCGCATCGACATGCAGAAGGACTTTGTTTCCAAGCTGATGGACTCCATCGACCGTGGCGTCGGCCAGCTTGTCGATGCCGACATGAACCAGGAATCGACAAAGCTGCAGGCGCTCCAGGTCCAGCAGCAGCTCGGTATCCAGTCGCTGTCGATCGCCAACGCGACATCGCAAAACATCCTGTCCCTGTTCAAGGGCTGAACGTCCGGATCTGCGTAGAGATTATCGGGCCGCGTCAATGATGCGGCCCGATTTCATTTTCGCACAAGCTTCGCGGTCTAGGGTCGGCATGGGCAATGATGCGGGAGCCATCGATCCGTGCCGGAACAGATCCAGACTATCATCTCGAACCTCAAGGGTTTCGGCACGAAGAGGCTGGCCATCCTGGCCGGCATAACGGCGCTGGTGTTTGCGGTGATCGGCATCGGCGCGGTCTATCTCAACCGCCCCGCCTACGAAACGCTCTATGTCGGGCTGGAGCGGTCCGACGTAAACCAGATCGGCATGGTGCTCGGCGAAGCCGGCATCGACTTCGATGTCGGCTCGGATGGAACCACGGTTCTCGTTGCGGCCGGCGCCACGGCGCAAGCGCGCATGCTGCTGGCCGAAAAGGGTCTGCCGACCAGCGCCAATGCCGGATATGAGCTGTTCGACAATGTCGGCTCGCTCGGCCTCACCTCCTTCATGCAGCAGATCACCCGCGTGCGGGCGCTCGAAGGCGAAATTTCCCGCACCATCCGCTCGATTTCCGGCATCAAGGCGGCACGCGTCCACATCGTCATGTCGGAACGCGCGAATTTCCGCCGCGAGGAGCAGCAGCCGTCGGCCTCCGTCGTCATCCGCTACAGCGGCGTCGACGCCCAGAAGACCGCCATGTCGATCCGCCATCTGGTCGCTGCGGCGGTGCCGGCGCTGGCTGCGGACCGGGTAACGGTGCTTGATTCCAGCGGCAACCTTCTCGCATCGGGCGACGATCCCTCGAATTCGAGCGCCGCCCGCACGCTGGGCATCGAGCAATCGGTCGAAGCGCAGATCGAGGACAACATCCGCCGCGCGCTAAGCCCCTATCTCGGCCCCGATAATTTCCGCGCCAGCGTCAAGGCCGACGTCAACACCGACACGCGCCAGATCGAGGAAACGATCTTCGATCCGGATTCGCGCGTCGAGCGGTCGGTGCAGACGGTGCGCAACAACGAGAACAGCAGCCAGAAACAGACCTCCACGCCGGCCAGCGTCGAACAGAACCTGCCCGAAACCCAGACCACCACCACGGAAGGGCCGCAATCGACCTCGCAGAACGACCGCAAGGAAGAGATTACCAATTACGAGATCAATTCCAAGAAGATAGCCACCGTTTCCAACGGCTATTCGGTCAGCAAGATGTCGGTTGCCGTCGTGGTCAACCGGCAAAGGCTGGTATCGATCCTTGGCAAGGACGCCACGCCGGAAAACATCGCGGCGCGGGTTGCCGACATCCAGAAGATGGTGGCGTCGGCCACCGGCTTCGACGACAAGCGCGGCGACGTCATCGACGTCTCCTCGGTGGAGTTCATCGACGGCCTCGACGGCGAGGCGATCCCGAAGACCAGCATCCTGGAATCCATCGGGCATTATACCGGCAGCCTGATTAACGCCGCCGCCTTCATCGTCGTGGTTTTCCTGGTGGCGTTCTTCGGGCTGCGGCCGATGGCGGCGGCCCTGACCGCACAGGCGACGCCGGCGCTGGCCGAACCGAGCTTCGACGAGGTTCAGCGCGCGCTGCCAAATCCTGACGGGGCAGCCGATGCAGCGGCCCTGAGCCGCACGGGGCCGACTGCGCTGGACGATCTTCGCCAGAAGCTGAGGCCGGCGCCGCAGGATCGGCTTGCCCGCATGGTTGACATCAACGAGGAGCGCACCGCGCAGATCCTGCGTAAATGGGCCGCCCAGGAAGCCGTCGGCTGATGCCCTCCGCAGCCCTTTTCGACCTGTTGCCGGATTTCGGCGCAAGCCTCCCGCGCCATGGAACGGCTCCGACGGAAGCTGACCAGCCCAAACGGCATGTCCAGCCGGCGGTGGATGTCGAGGCCATCGTCGCCCGCTCCGTTGCCGAGGCCGAGACCGCGCTGGAGGCAAGGCTGGCCGCAGCGCACCAGGCAGCACTGGAGACCGAGCGCGAGGCAAATGCGCAAGAGGCCAAGGTATTTCTCGAAAGCCTTGGCGACGATGTCGGCAAGCGGATCGCCGAGCGGATCGACGCCATGGAAGCCCGCATCGGCGAAGTCGTCGGGGCTTCCGTTACCCGCATTCTCGGCAACGCGCTCGGCGACGATCTGCGCAAGCGCTCGCTGGAAGCGCTCGCCCATTCCATTCAAGCGAGCATTGGCGGAAGAGAGGCAACGCGCATAAAGGTGCGCGGGCCGCAATCGCTGTTCGAGCCGCTTGTCGCCGCACTCGGGGTCCATGCCGAGCGCCTCGATTTCGTCGAAGCGCCCGGTTTCGACCTGACCGTCATCATAGACGATGCCGTGATTGAAACCCGCATGGGCGAATGGGCCGACGCATTCGGCGAGATTCTCGCATGAGCGCCGTCGATACCCACGATGCGCGGCAAGAAATCATCATCGTCCGGCGCGCCCACAGCGACCATGACGAAGCCCCTCACGGCGGCGTCTGGAAAATCGCCTTCGCCGACTTCATGACCGCCTTGATGTGCTTCTTCCTCGTCATGTGGCTGATCAACGCCGCCAACGAGCAGACGAAAGCAGCCGTTGCGAGTTACTTCAACCCGGTCAAGCTGATCGACCGCGATGCCAGCCGCAAGGGCCTGGAGGATCTTGGCGATGGCCCGCGAGAATCGGGACTGACGGCCGATTCTCCTGAGAAATCGACCTCCAAAGCAGGCCAGGGCGGCGACAGCGGCGCCAAGTCTTCGCAAACCCAGGATTCCGCGGCGGCCCCCAAGCGAGCCGACAATGCCGACGAACGCCTCTTCGCCGACCCGTATGCCGTGCTGGCTGAAATCGCCATGGACACCGGCACGATGCAAAACGTCAGCCAGAAAGGCGATGGCGGCATGCAAAATGCAGGGCCTGCGACAGGCGCATCCGGCGGCACCTCCTATCGCGACCCCTTTGCTCCCGATTTCTGGTCCCAGCAAATGGCCGAGCCGGCAGCCGAAGCCAGCGCCGAGCGGGCGAAGATAGAGGGCGACCCGGTACAGCCCGGCGACAAGGCCGCCGAAACGCAGGTGGCCAGAGTCAAGGCCGTCCCCCCCTCTTCCGGCACGCCGGCGCAGCCAGGCGAAACCACCACTGTCAACGACTCCGCGAACACGGTGCAGGACAAGATCGGCAAAGCGGAAAACGCGCCGTCCGCCAGCGCTCTCAAGACGACCGCGGAAGTCAGCAAGCAAATTGAGGAAGCGTTCAAGGCAGGCGACAAACTGCATGACGGGGTTTCGGTCCAAGTGACCGACAAGGGCGTCATCATCTCGATCACCGATCAACTGGATTTCGGCATGTTCCAGATCGGTTCGGCCACGCCCAACCACGACCTCGTATTGGCGATGGACAAGATCGGCCGCATCATCAACGGCCAGAAGGGCAAGATCACGATAGAAGGGCATACCGATGCCCGCCCCTTCAAAAGCGCCACCTATGATAATTGGCGGCTATCCACGGCGCGTGCTCAATCGGCGTACTACATGCTGGTTCGCGGCGGTGTCGAAGAGAGCCGCGTCGTCGAAGTATCCGGTTTCGCCGATCGCAAACCCAAGGACGCGTCCGATCCTCTGGCCGCCGTCAACCGCCGCATTGAAATCCGCCTGGAAAACGACGGATGAGACGCCTCGCGCCCCACCATCCATCGGCCTGGCATTGCATGATCGGCCTTGCTCTTTCGGCGATCATCCTGCCTGGCGCGTCGATGGCGGGCGAAGAACTGCAGCCCTACCAACTCGTGCGCTCGCTGCAACTCGTGCAGGACCGCATCGCCAATGGTGACCATGCCGCGCTGCCGATGCAGGGGAAACTGCTGGAGATGATCGATGCGCGGCTGCGCGCAGCTTCGCCGGACCTCTTCAAGGAGCCGAAGAATTTTCGCGCGCTGCTCGTCTATGGCATGAGCGGCGGCAACCCCACGACCCTCAAGGTGGCCACGTCGCGCATCGAGCTTGACGGCAATAATCGCGCCATCTCCGAGGGAGTAATCGACTATCTGAGCGGCCATCCGGCCGCCGCCATCGAAGCCCTGAAACCCGTCGATCCGATGCAATTGCCGAGCGACCTTGGTGCGTTTCTCGCGCTGGTCAAGGGATCGCTGCTCGCTTCGGAACAACCCACGGAAGCACTTGCGCTACTCGATCAGGCACGCCTGCTCAGCCCCGGCACGCTGGTCGAGGAGGCCGCACTTCGCCGTTCCGTCGCCATCGCCACCGCACAAGGCGACGCCGCGCGTTTCGCGCTTGCCTCCACCCAGTATGTCGAGCGCTTTCTTCGTTCACCCTACGCCAGCCAGTTCGCCGACGCCTTCGTCGCGGGCGCGATCGCGTTGCATGAGGGAGTCAGCCAGGACAAGCTGGCCGACATCACCGCGATGATGGATGCCGAGCGCGAGAAGGTAATCTACCTGCGCATCGCCCGGCGCGCGGCAATCGAGGGGCTGATCGACCTTTCGACCTTCGCCTCGGCCAAGGCCGAACAGGGCCGCAACGGCAACAGCAACGAGGACGACCCGCGCGCATTGCTCTATGCCAGCCTCTCCACCGTTACCTCGGCCACCGTCGAAGAGGTGCGCGAGAAACTGAAATCGATCGATCGCAGCAAGCTTTCGCTAGGCGATCAATCGCTGCTCGATGCCGCCCGCGCCGTTGCCAGCGAGATGGTCGCCGCCCCGCCACCTGTTGCCGCGCCAAGGCGCGCGCCCGTCGCAGGCCCGCCGCCCCCTGATGCCAGCCAGCCAGTGCCTGACGTTGCTGTTTCGGAAGCGACCGACCTGCCCGCTGTCGAGGGCGCCATGCCGGAAAAGCCGATTATCGAAGCATCCGCCTCGCCTGCCTCTGCCGCGCCAATCGGGGCCGCTCCAATCGAGGCCGCATATGCGGAACCTGTTTCGACGAACGAGACAACGCTCGCACCCGATCACACCGACACCGCCATTGCCGCAGCCCAACGCAAGCTAGCAAAAATCGACCAGATGCTGGGAGCCTCCCCCAAATGAATGTCGGCGCAACTTTACCCGGTCCGGTTACTTCCGGCGCCCAGCCTGCCCGAACGACCGGCGACGACAAGGGCGACGCCGACTTCGGCAGCCATTTGCGGAATGCCGAGCAAACCGCGCAACCGCCAAGAGCGCAGGATCAAGCCAAGTCCGCTGCCTTCCTTCAGCCACACTGGCCGGACTTGGTCACGAAATTTACTGATAGCGACGACAAGGCCATGGCGACCGCGGACGACGCTACCGACCCTTCGCCGGAAGGCAGCGATGAGGCGACGACATCGGCCACAGCGGAGCCGAAAGACAAGGACCGCAAGGCAAAGCACGCCGAAGATCACCAGCCGCACGCCGAAATACCCCTGCTTATCGCCCTGAGCGAGCCTCGCACTGCGCCGGCGTCCGGCGAAGCGGACGCCAAGGCAAAAGCAGGGATAACGGCCGACATGCCGCAGGCACCAACAGGCGAGACGTCTGCGCCAGCACCGGGTCGATTGGAAACGATGGTCGCGTCGGTGGCCGCGAACGAGCCCGCAGCCATGCCGCGCGACAAGGCCAGAACCTCGGCCACGGAAGTACGAAACGGCAAGCCCGACGTTCTGCAAACCCCGTCGCTGGCCGGTCCCGCCAATTCGGCAAACCCGGCAAGTTCAGCCAATCCAGCCAAGCCAGCCAAGCCGGCCGGCCCAGTCGGTCCGGCCAATCCGACCGACCCTGCCGACCTGGCCGGGCCTGATCGTGATGAAAAAACCTCGCAAGAGCCAGTCTCGGCCCTTGACAGGAAAGCCGACAAGGAGTCGCCGAAGACCACGCTCCGCAATTCTCGCGTCGACGGACAAGCGGCATCTCCCGCGCATGTCGTCGTCACCGGCGAACACAACTTTCCGGCGCCCGCCCAGCATCCGGCAAGCCAGACGGTAACCAGCCTCGCCAGCGCCATCGCGATGGACGGCAGCGCGCGCGCGGCCTTTTCGCCGTCCAATGGGCTTCCCCAATGGGCTTCCACTGTTGCGCAATCGTCACACATTTTGAAGATCGAACTGCATCCTGCCGAACTCGGCATGATCACGGCCAGTCTTCGCCTTTCGGGAGGCCAGCTTTCGATCGAACTGACACCCGAAAATCACGAAGCGCACAGGCGGCTGTCATCCGATGCGGACAGCCTCGTCAAGTCGCTCCACGCGATGGGTTTCGACGTCGACAAAGTGACCGTCCTACAACCTTCGATAGCAGCGCCTGCTGCCACCCGCGCGGATAATGCGGCCATGGGCAGCGCTCCAGGTGGCCGCGATTCCTCGTCTTTCCAGCCAGGTAATTCCGGTGGCGACGGCAACATGTCTGGAGGCCAGCAATCCGGAAGGAACCGCAACAATGACGGTCAAAATCACGAGCAGAATGCTGCGCCTACTCGCCTGCGCCCTGGTGGCGATCGGTTCATCTAGCCTGCCCGTCCTTGCCGCCAGCACATCCGGAAATCCGTGCGAAGCCGAAATCCTGCGCGCCTCAGACCGGTATGGAATTCCTGCCGGCATCCTCTATGCCGTGGGTCTGACCGAGACCGGAAACAAAGGCAGCCTTCAGCCTAATGCATTGAATATAGAGGGGAAAGCCGTATTTCCGAAAAGCCGTAGCGAGGCGCTCGTAGCGTTCGCGAATGCGCAACGCGCGGGCAAAAAACTGATCGATCTCGGCTGCATGCAGATCAACCATCACTATCACGCCTCGCATTTCCGCAGCGTCGCGGACATGCTCGATCCACGCCAGAATGTCGATTATGCGGCGCGGTTCCTGGCCAGCCTGCATGCCCGCCACGAGACATGGTCGATGGCCGTCGCGCGCTATCATGCCGGGCCTGACAACGACCCCGCGCAGAAACGCTACGTCTGCCGCGTCATCACCAATATGGTCGCGGTCAGCTTCGGTAAATGGACGTCCAACGCGCGTGCGTTCTGCAATCCCAAAGTGTATTGATCGATCCCTATCCGAACCGGCTAGATGCCGTTTCGGAGGGCGGAGAGCCATGCTCCTGGACCGCCCCCAGGGGCCGCCAAGGACCGATTCCGCAAGGGGGCATTCCGCGAGACTCCCAAGAAACTAGCTACAAGAATTGATGGTTGTCCACGATTCCCGACTGCGACTACCCCTTTGACCCAGGGGCAGATGAACTGATTCGGGGGACGGGCCAATGATCGTGGTCGTAGATGAACGCGAGCTGGTAACCGAGGGCTACAACTCACTATTCGACCGCGAGGGGATAGCGTGCGCCGGGTTCGCACCCGGCGACTTCGACGACTGGGTATCGGGCGCGGCGGACGGCGACCTCAAGTCGGTCCGGGCCTTCCTTATCGGAGATTGCCGCGAGAGCACGATTTCGCCGCGCCAGTTGCGCAACCGGACAGGTGCGCCGGTCATCGCGCTCAGCGAGCAGCACTCGCTTGAAAACACCCTTCGCCTGTTTGAATCCGGCGTCGACGACGTCATTCGCAAGCCGGTCCACATCCGCGAAATCCTGGCGCGCATAACCGCCATCCGCCGCCGCGCCCACGAGGACGTGGCCTACACGGAAATCGGCGCGATGCGCATCTTCATGGACGGTCGCGATCCCGAGATCGACGGCCAGCCGCTTCCCCTGCCGCGGCGCGAGCGGCGCATTCTCGAATATCTGGCGGGCAACCGCGGCCGGCGCGTGACCAAGACGCAGGTTTTCAACGCGATCTACGGCATCTTCGACGAGGATGTCGAAGAAAACGTGGTGGAAAGCCACATCAGCAAGCTGCGCAAGAAGCTGCGCGAACGGCTGGGTAGCGACCCCATCGATTCCAAGCGCTTCCTCGGCTATCGGCTGGTTTTCTGATGGCTGCCAATTGCGCCAGCCTCGCGCAAGACAGAAGCGCTAACCTTGTCACCTGCCATGCGGGATACGGGGAAACACTTCAATGAGCCTATATGGAATGATGCGGACCGGCGTGTCCGGCATGAACGCGCAGGCCAACCGCCTGTCCACCACCGCCGACAACATCGCCAACGCCGACACCACCGGCTATAAGCGCGCCTCCACCGAATTCTCCACGCTGGTCATGCCCACGACAGGCGGCGCCTACAATTCCGGCGGTGTTTCCACGACGGTCATGAATTCGATCAGCGCGCAGGGCGTGATGCAATACACGACCTCCGTTTCGGATCTCGCCGTTGACGGCAGCGGTTTCTTCGTGGTCCAGAGCCCAAGCGGCACCCCCTTCCTGACGCGCGCGGGCGCATTCGTTCCAGATGGCGAAGGCAGACTGGTCAACGCTGCCGGCTACCAGCTCATGGCTTACAATTATGAGAACGGAACCCCCGCCGCGACCGTCAACGGCTTCGATGGCCTTGAGCCGGTTATAATCTCCGACAAGGAAATGTCAGCGACGCCCAGCACCGAAGGCTATTACACCGGCAACCTCGCAGCCAATGCCACACCGGTCACCGGCGACCTGCCATCGGCTAACCTTTCCACCAGCGAGTATTCGGCAAAATCGTCGATGGTCGTCTATGACAATCTCGGCAACAAGAAGTTGCTGGACGTGTATTTCACCAAGACGCCCACGGCGGGGCAGTGGGAAGTCACGGTCTTCGACCAGTCGCAGGCCACCCCCGGCACGTCGTTCCCCTATACCGGCGGCGCGCTCGGCACGGCAAACCTTGCCTTCGACGCCACCACCGGCAAGATGATAACTCCGCCTGGCGGTGTTACGGTGCCTGTCCCCGGCGGCGCATCGTTCACCCTCGATCTTTCCAAGATGAGCCAGCTCGGTGCAGGCTTCACCGTGTCCGACGGGGCGGTAAACGGCAGCGCGCCCGGCACCATCGACAAGATCCAGATCAGCAAGGATGGCACCATCTTCGCGCAGTACAAGGACGGTTCCACCAAAGCGCTCTACAAGATACCGCTGGCGGACGTCCAGAGCCCGGACAATCTCACGGTGCTGCCGGGCAACGTCTATTCGCAGGGCACCGATTCCGGCGCCGTTCGCATCGGGTTTGCCAATGAAGGCAAGCAGGGCTCCATCGTTTCCGGCGCGCTGGAAAACTCCAACGTCGATATCGCCGAGGAATTGACCGACATGATCGCGGCACAGCGCAGCTACACCGCCAACTCGAAAGTGTTCCAGACCGGTTCGGACCTCATGGACGTCCTCGTCAACCTGAAGAGATAGAGGAGAAGCCTGAGGCTTCTGAAAGACCCGCATGTCGCTGTCCTCAGCATTGAACATCGCCCAGTCGGCACTTCAAAACACGTCGCGCCAGACCAGCGTTGTCTCCCGCAATGTGGCGGACGCCTCCAATCCGGACTATTCACGCCGTACCGCGACCGTCATCTCCACCGCGCCCGGCGCGCGCTATGTCGATATCCAGCGCGCGACCAACGAACTGCTTTTTCGCCAGAACCTGTCGGCGCTGTCGTCATGGGCGGGCCAGAGCGCACTTTACAACGGCATGGACAGGCTGGACCTGTCGGTCAACGGCGTCGATAACGCCTCGTCGGCGTCGACGGCCATCGGTGCGCTCCAGAATGCGCTGCAGCTCTACTCGACCTCGCCATCCAACCAGAATCTGGGCGCCAACGTCATCGACGCAGCCCGCCAGGTGGTGCGCTCGCTGAACGACGGCACCAACGCGATCCAGGATTTTCGCACGCAGACCGATGGCCAGATCGCCGCGGCCGTGGGCGATTTGAATTCGCTACTCGGCCAGTTTCAGGATGCCAACACGGCAATCGTGTCGGGAACACGCTCCGGCTCCGACGTATCCGACGCGCTGGACCAGCGCGACGCGCTGCTGAAGAAGATCGCCGAATACGTGCCGGTTTCGACCTACACGCGCGGCGGCAACGACATGGTCATCACCACGACCGACGGCACGACGCTGTTCGAGACGATCCCGCGCTCGGTCACGTTCTCGCCCTCGCCCGGCTATGCGGCCGGCATGGCGGGAAGCGCCGTCTATATCGACAATGTCCGCGTTACCGGCGGCACGGGCGGCAACACCGACGCTTCGGGCAAGCTTGCCGGGATGGTGCAGCTGCGTGACGGCGTCGCCGCCACCATGCAGAGCCAGCTCGACGAAATAGCGCGCGGGCTGGTCACGGCCTTTGCGGAGACATCGCCGGGCAATCCCGATCTTGCCGGCCTGTTCACCTGGTCCGGCGGGCCTGCGGTCCCGGCTTCCGGCACGCTGGTCAACGGCCTGGCTGGTTCGATCAAGATCAACGCGGCGATGGACCCTGCCACTGGGGGCGATCCTGCAAAATTGCGCGACGGCGGCGCCAATGGCGCGGCCTATGTCGTCAACACCAGCGGCTCCGCCTACGCGGACCTGCTGATCGCCTATGGCGACCGGCTCGACGAGCCGATGGCTTTCAGCCCGGCAGCCGGCATCACCAGCGATTCCAGCGTGACCGCCTATTCGGCCAATGCCATCGGATGGTTCCAGGGCGTGCGCCAGCAAGCCTCAAGTGCCGCCGATTCCAAGGAAGCGCTGGCCACCCGCTCCGCCGAGGCGCTGTCCAACGACACAGGCGTCAATGTCGACACGGAAATGTCGATGCTGCTCGACCTGGAACACACCTATCAGGCTTCGGCGCGCATTCTCAGCACGGTGAACCAGATGCTGGACTCCCTGCTTCAGGCGGCGGGGTAAGCCATGAAAGCCACCTCCGTCTCATCCTCGGGCATTTCCAACGCGATGCGCTATTCGCAGATGCGCATGCAGGTGGATCTCGTCAAGGCACAGAAGGAAATGGACACCGGCAAGGTGGCCGACGTCGGCCTTGCCTTGGGCAGCCGCACGGCGCAGTCCGTCACCTTTGCCCGCGACCTCGACCGGCTGAACGCAATCGTAGATTCGAACGGACTTGTCGCAGCACGGCTGACGGCCACGCAGGATGCGCTCGATCAGCTTGCCGACAAGGCGCAGACATTGCTTTCCAGCCTTGCCAGCGCCACCTCCGGCGACCTGACCGACAACATCACCCGCGACAGCGGCAAGGCGACGCTGCAGGCGCTGGCATCGATTTTGAACACCAGCATCAACGGCGAATACCTGTTTGCCGGCACCAATACCGACATCAAGCCGATGGGCGATTTCACCGAGGCCGGCTCGCCGGCACAGGCGGCATTCGACAGCGCCTTCGTCGCCCGTTTCGGCTTCAGCCAGAACGATCCGGCGGCGGCAGGCATCAGCGCCGCCGACATGAACGATTTCATCGACAACGACATCCAGCCGCAATTTTTCGGCACCGACTGGCAAAACTGGTCGACCGCCACCGACGAATCGATCGTCAGCCGCATCGCCTTGAACGAGACGACGCAAACCTCGGTCAGCGCCAACAATGACGGTGTGCGCAAGCTGGCCATGGCTGCTTCGCTGGTCACGCAGCTGATGGGAAGCAATGTGAGCGACGACGCCAAGCGGGCGCTTGTCACCCGTTCGCTCTCTCTCGTCGGCGAGGCGTTGAGCAATCTCGACCAGACGCGGTCGCAGACCGGTATCGTCCAGCAGCGGGTGACGGACGCCAACACCCGCATGAGCACCCAGATCGACCTTTTCAACCGCCATATCCTGGATCTGGAAGGCGTCGACCCCTACGAAGCGGCCAACCGCGTCAACGATCTGGTGTCGCATATCCAGACATCGTTCGCTCTCACCGCGCGCATCCAGCAGCTTAGCCTGCTCAACTTCCTCACCCCGTGATCCAGACCCGACGGAACCCGCGATGTACCAATTCTCATACGCCGATATTCAGACCGACTCGGTGGCAGACGCGAAGGATCGCGAGCGGCAGCTCCTCAGCCGTTCCATCGACCTGCTGACGGCGGCGGCGGCAGCGGGCCATCAGTCGATGGAGGCCATCGAGGCCCTGCACTTCACCAACCGCGTCTGGACGAATTTCGTCGAGGATCTTGGCTCGAGCGACAATGCCTTGCCCAAGGAACTGCGCGCCAACCTGATTTCCATCGGCCTGTGGGTGCTGCGCGAGGCCGAGGACATCCGGCAGGGCCGCACCGACAATTTCGAAGGCATCATCGAAGTCTCCCAGATCATCCGGGACGGCATTCAATGAAAAACACGCTGAAACTGTCGCTGAAGCCGAACGAAAAGCTCTATGTCAACGGCGCGGTCATCCGTGTCGACCGCAAGGTGACGCTCGAACTCCTCAACGACGTCCAGTTCCTGCTGGAAAACCATGTGCTGCAGCCGGAACAGGCATCGACGCCGCTCAAGCAGCTTTACTTCATTTTGCAGGTCATGCTGATGAACCCGCAAGGGGCCGTCGACGCGCGTGAAATGGTTCGCCGCTCGCTACCGCTTTTGCTGGTGACCTTCCAGGACGAGCAGGTACGCAGCGCGCTCAAGAACATCGACCGAATGGTCGGCGAAGACAGGATCTATGAGGCGCTGAAGGCGATCCGCGCGCTCTATCCTATCGAACACAGCCTGCTTTCCGGCAGCGAAAATCCGGTTCTGGACGACAACAGGGTTCGGGACGACAATAGCGGTCGCCCGATGGCAGTGGGAGCACGCTGAATATGAACGTGGATATGACGACGACACTTCCCGTGGGCACCAGCCAGGCCGCCCAAAAATCCAAGACGGCGGTTGATTACGACTCCTTCCTGAAACTCCTCATCGCCCAGATGAAGAACCAGGATCCGACACAGCCGATGGATTCCACCCAATACGTTGCCCAGCTCGCTACCTTTTCCCAGGTCGAGCAGACGGTGCAGTCGAATGCCAAGCTCGATCAGATTCTCCAGACCTCGGCATTGGCGCAGGCCGACAGCATCATTGGCCGCTCCATCACTTCCGCCGATGGCGCCACCACCGGCACGGTCGCGGAGGTGCGCCTCGCAAGCTCCGGCCTGATCGCCGTGCTTGGCGATGGCACGGAGGTCGCGGTCGGCCCCGGCATAACGATCAAGCCGGCCAGCTAAAGCATGAACGAAGCCGACGCGCTCGACATCGTCCAGTTTGCGGTGTGGACGGTCCTGACCGCCTCTGCTCCCGTCGTCCTTGTCGCCATGGCCGTGGGCGTCGGCATAGCGCTCATCCAGGCGCTCACCCAGATCCAGGAAATCACGCTGACCTTCGTTCCGAAGATCGTTGCCATCATGCTCGTCGTGGCGCTTACCGGCCCGTTCATCGGCAGCCAGATCTCGGCATTCACCAACGTCATCTTCGAGCGTGTCCAGACCGGATTCTGACGGTCTTTCTCCAAAAGGCAATCGACCTTTGCAAACCGTAGGTTACATTAGAGCGCCGTGCGTCCGATTGGACGCACAAAGGACGCTCTAACATTTTGATTGAGCATCGGAATAATCCGAAAACCGTCGCCACTTTTCGGTCCGATGCTATAACGCCAACGCGATTTGCGCCGCCTGAAAGTCCTGCCGGGGAAGCCGAATGCCGCACGAAAGCGGAACCACGCATGTAATCGACGACGAGCCGGAAAGCGAACGTGTCTCGGCATTGGCCCCCTTCCAGCACGGCATCTTCCGCGCGGTCTGGGGCGCCAGCCTCGTCTCCAATTTCGGCGGCCTCATCCAGGGGGTTGGCGCTGCATGGCTGATGACCACGATCGCCACGTCGCCCTATCAGGTTGCGCTGGTCCAGGCCTCCACCACCTTGCCCATCATGCTGTTCTCGCTGGTTGCCGGCGCCATCGCCGACAGCTTCAACCGGCGCACGGTCATGCTGACCGCACAGTGCTTCATGCTCGTCATTTCGGTCGTCCTGACGGTGTTCGCCTATAATGGCCTACTGACGCCCTGGTCGTTGCTCGCCTTCACCTTCCTGATCGATTCCGGCACCGCCCTCAACAGCCCGTCCTGGCAGGCGTCGGTCGGCGACATCGTGCCGCGCGCCAAGGTGCCGGCGGCCGTGGCCCTCAATTCCCTGGGCTTCAACCTGACACGCAGCGTCGGACCGGCAATCGGCGGCATCATCGTCGCCGCCGCCGGGGCCGCCGCCGCCTTTGCCGCGAATGCCTTCAGCTATATCGCCCTGATCGTCGTGCTGTTTCGCTGGAAGCCGCAATTGCCGGACGCTTCGCTGCCACGCGAAGCATTCGGCGCCGCTATGGCCGCCGGCCTGCGCTACGTCGCCATGTCGCCCAACATCGGCAAGGTGCTGGTGCGGGCATTCGCCTTCGGCTTCACCGCCGGCTCCGTGCTTGCGCTGCTACCGCTGATCGCGCGCGACCTCATCCATGGCGATGCGCTGACCTATGGCATCCTGCTCGGCGCTTTCGGCGTCGGCGCCGTCTGCGGCGCACTCGCCAGCGTTCGGCTGCGCGCGCTGCTTTCCAGCGAAACGATGGTGCGCTGGGCCTTTGCCGGCTTCGCGTTCTGCGCGGTCAACGCGGCCTTCAGCCATCAAGCGTGGCAAACCGCGATCGGCCTGTTCGTCGGCGGCGCCTGCTGGGTGATCGCTCTTTCGCATTTCAACGTAACCGTTCAGATGTCGACGCCGCGCTGGGTGGTGGGCCGCGCGCTGTCGATCTACCAGACCGCCAATTTCGGCGGCATCGCGCTCGGCAGCTGGATCTGGGGCGTCGTCGCCGACGCACATGGCGTCGATGTTTCGCTGATCGCCGCAGGCATCGCCATGCTGGCCGGCGGTGCCATAGGCCTGCTTTTGCCCTTGCCTGAGCATGCCGCGCTCAACCTCGATCCGCTCAACCGCTGGACCGAGCCGATGCTTGCGCTCGATCTCAAGCCGCGCAGCGGCCCCATCGCGATCATGATCGAATATGTCATCAAGGAAGAAGACCTGCCGGAGTTCATCGCGCTGATGGCCGAACGCGGACGCATCCGCCGCCGCGACGGCGCTCGCAACTGGACGCTGGGGCGCGACCTCGGTAATCCCGAACTATGGATGGAAAGCTATCACACACCGACCTGGCTCGATTATATCCGCCACAATACGCGGGCCACGCATGCGGATTCAGCAATTACCGAGCGCATCCGCGCTTTGCACAGCGGCAATGAGCGGCCACGCGTGCGCCGCATGATCGAGCGCCCGACAAGCGCCGACCACGGCCTTGGCGCGGCAAGCGAGCCAAGAAACCGACATTGATATGGGTTTCCCCGCCGGCAAACGGCGGTTCAGTCGCTCTCGCCCGAAAGATCCCGCCGCGCCTTGTCGAGTTCCTCAGCATAGCGCCGCATCAGGTGCCCTTCGGTGAGCAGGCCGACGACGATGCGATCGGTAAAGTCCTTGACCACCGCCAGTTCCTCGGCCCCGGCCCGCTCGAAGGTTTCGGCCGCCGATTGCACGTTCATGGTGGGAACCAGAACCGCGTCCTTGAACTTGGCCAGCGCCAGCACCGGGCTTTCCGCATTTGAAAGGTCGCTGTGCAGTTCGGCGACGATCAGCACGCCGGCATAGCGCTTCTCGCTGTCGATGGCGATGACGCGCTGCGCCGAACCCAGCGGCACCGCCGTGCGAAAGGCAGCCAGCGTCGTCGAGCCGTCTATGGTCTTGACGTCCTTGCGCATCATTTTCTCGACAGTGAGGCTGCGCATCCAGCCGATATCGTTGGCGCCGCGAATGGTTTCGCCGCGCAGATGAAAGCGCCAGGTGGAGAAGGAATACCCGAACGTTTCCCGAACCAGGATAGCCGACATGATCGAAGCCGCCAGCACCACGCCGGTCAGCGTCAGGTCGCGGGTGGATTCCAGCGCCAGGAACGTCATCGTCAACGGCCCGCCGACGACCCCGACCGCCAGCGATGTCATGCCGACGACCGCTGCCACGGACGGATCGATGCCGGTCGCCGGCGACACGAAGGCCATCACGCCCGCAAACATCTTGCCAAGCAGGGCGCCGAGAAAAAGCGAGGCGAAGAACAGGCCGCCGCGAAAGCCGGACCCGAGCGAGATCGATGATGCGGCGAGCTTGAGCAGGAAAACGCTCGTCACCACGGCAAGGCCGTAATTCATGGCGAATTCACGATGCAGCGCGCCATGACCGCTGGACAAGACCTGCGGCGTGACCAGGCCCAGGAGGCCGACCGCGCAGCCGCCGATGAAAGGCCGCAGCGGTCCGCTGATCCTCATTCTGGCGAAGGCCCGTTCGGTCAGGTTTACCAGGCGCATGATGGCAATGGATACGCCGCCGCCCAGCAGCCCCAGCAGGATGAAAGGCAAATACTGGCTGGCGGTAAGCGCCGGCAGGCCCGAAAGCTCGAGCGGAAACGGCACGCCGCCAAACATTTCGGCGGTAAGCGACGCACAGATCGCTGCCGCCATGACCGGAGCGACATTGCCGATCGAGTAAATGCCGATAATCAGTTCGAACCCGTAGAAAGCGCCGGTCAGCGGCGCATCAAACGCGGCCGCGATGGCGCCGGCGGCACCACAGCCGACCAGAATGCGCGTGTCGTTGCGGCGCAGGTTGAAGGTGCGCGCCAGCCGCGACGCCAGCCCCGACCCAACCTGCGTATAGCCCGCCTCCAGCCCGACTGAAGCACCGAAGCCGCTGGAGATCATGGTCTGTAGAGCGATGATCCAGGTGTCGGTAAGCGACATGCGGCCTCCATAGAGCGCGTTGGCCTCGATGGGGTCGACGGGCGTGCCGTATTTCCGCCTTTTAAGATAAACGAACGTCAGCCCGAGCAGGATACCGCCCACCGCCGGCATCAGCGCCTGGATCGGACTTTGCAGCGAAAACATCGCCGACAGGCGTGCGCCGGGCTGCAGGCCGAACAGCAGCCAGTGCAGGCTTTGCACCAACTGGCTCATCGCCGTGACGATGAAGCCTGCCGCCACGCCCACGCCGGCAGCAAGCACGACGACCGCTATGCCGCGCGCCTGCAGCATCGGAATGGACCGGATGAACACGGCGCGAAGGCGACGAGCACGCAGGGCGTATTGGTTTGCTGAAGGCAACATACGGCTCAGGATCGAACAAAAGTTGCGCGCTGATACGCCCGCCGCCAGCGCCTGACAACCGTCTCCCCGCACGCGAGGCGGTTTCCGGCGCGCTGCCTGCCACCCTCGCGCAAGCTTGAACGACTAGTTTCGAACTTGCGGGCCTCTGTCTGATGCCCGGCAAGACGGTTGGGCCGGAGCACAGATGGCAATCAGCGAAAGCATCTCGACGGTTCCGCTGCCCAAGAACGGCCGCGACGTCTTCTTTGCGCTCGGCATCGTCTTCATCCTGGCGGTGCTGTTCCTGCCGATCCCGGCCTTCCTCATCGATATCGGTCTCGCATTTTCCATCGCGCTTTCGGTGCTGATCCTGATGGTGGCCCTGTGGATCCAGCGGCCGCTCGACTTCTCGTCTTTCCCGACCATCCTGCTGATCGCCACGATGCTGAGGCTTTCGCTCAACATCGCCACGACACGCATGATCCTGGCGCATGGCAATGAAGGTACCCATGCCGCCGGCTATGTCATTTCGGGCTTTTCCAAGCTGGTCATGTCGAGCGACTTCGTCATCGGCCTGATCGTCTTCATGATCCTGGTCGTGGTCAACTTCATCGTCATCACCAAGGGCGCGACGCGTATCGCCGAGGTCGGCGCACGCTTCACGCTGGACGCCATTCCGGGCAAGCAGATGTCGATCGACGCGGACCTGTCGGCCGGCATGATCGACGACAAGACCGCCCAACTGCGCCGCCGCGAACTGGAAGAGGAAAGTTCCTTCTTCGGATCGATGGACGGCGCCTCCAAATTCGTGCGCGGCGACGCCATCGCCGGCCTCATCATCACCGCCATCAACATCGTCGGCGGCATCGCCATCGGCTATATCCGCCACGACATGGGCATGGGCGAAGCCGCCGATGTCTTCATCAAGCTTTCCGTCGGCGACGGCCTCGTCACCCAGATCCCGGCGCTCATCGTCTCGCTCGCCGCCGGCCTGCTCGTTTCCAAGGGCGGTACCCGCGGATCGACCAACCAGGCGGTTTTCGGCCAGCTTGGCGCCCATCCGCGCGCCCTCTACGTCGCCGCGTCGATGTTGACGCTGCTTGGCTTGATGCCCGGCCTGCCGATGTTCCCGTTCTTCGCCATGGCAGCGGCCATGGCCGCTCTCGGCTACATCATTCCGCTGCGTGAAAATCGTCGCGTCGCGGAGGCGGACGCCGTCAAGGAGCAGCAGAGCGTCGACAAGGTCGAGGAGGAGAAGAACTCCATCAAGGCGTCACTCGCCACCGCCGAAATCGAGCTTCTGATCGGCAAGCAGTTGTCGACCAAGCTGGTCTCATCGCATCAGGAACTGGCGTTCCGCATGGCCAAGATGCGCAAGAAATTCGCCACCCAATACGGCTTCGTCGTGCCGGAGGTTCGCCTGACCGACGATTTCGCCATCCCGCCGAAGAGCTACCAGATCAAGGTGCACGGCACGGTCGTTGCCGAATACCAGATGCGGGTCGGCGAAATCATGGTCCTGCTGGGCACGCGCGACCTTCCCGACATTCCGGGCGAAGAGGTGCGCGAGCCGGCATTCGGCATGCGCGCCTTCTCGGTGATGGAGACCTTCGCCGAAGATTTGAAGCGCGAGCAATATACCTATGCGGACAACATGTCGGTGCTGCTTACGCATCTGTCGGAAGTCATCCGCAACAACCTGCCGCAGCTCCTGTCCTACAAGGACATGAAGGCACTTCTCGAGCGGCAGGACCCGGAATACCGCAAGCTTGCCGACGAGATTTGCACCACGCACATCTCCTATCCGGGCCTGCAGGCGGTGCTGAAACTGCTGCTGGCCGAGCGCGTCTCGATCCGCAATTTGCATCTCATCATCGAGGCCATCGCCGAAATCGCGCCGCATGTGCGCCGCACCGAGCAGATCGTCGAGCATGTGCGGGTTCGCATGGCCCAGCAGATTTGCGGCGACCTTTCCGAAGGCGGCGTGCTCAAGGTTCTGCGGCTCGGTAACCGCTGGGACCTCGCCTTCCACCAGAGCCTCAAGCGCGACGCCAAGGGCGAGGTGCGCGAATTCGACATCGACCCGCGCCAACTCGAGGAATTCGGCCAGGACGCCACCAAGGCGATCCGCAAATTTCTCGAGGCGGGAGAGCGCTTCGTCCTCGTTACCGCCCCGGATGCGCGGCCCTATGTGCGCATGATCGTGGAACGCCTGTTCACCACGCTGCCCGTGCTCAGCCACGTCGAAATCGCCAAGGGCGTCGAGGTCAGGGTGCTGGGCACCATCTCGTAGGCCACATGAAAATTTTCGAACGTTCGCCCGACCTGCCCCTACCCCCGAACCCTACCCACAAGGGGGAGGGAAATCTTGTGGCGTCTTGCCGCAAAGGTTGGCGGCTTGCTTGCGACTGGGCGCTGCAGAACCCTCCTCCCCCTTGGGGGCAGGGGTCAGGGGCGGGGGTAGCAACCTCGTCAGGCCGCGCGCCATGACCGGCCTCCCCATTCTCTCGCAAGATGTCATCATCGCGGCGTTCCTTGCCTTCTGCCGGGTCGGCGCCTGTTTCATGCTGATGCCCGGAACGTCGAGCGTGCGCGTGCCGCTGCAGATCAGGCTGTTCGTATCGGTCGCCGTGACCTTCGGGCTGCTGAGCTTTCTGTGGGACAAGATTTATCCCTTCGCCGATCCCCATCCGGCGGTCCTTTTGCCGATGATCGCCTCCGAACTTCTGGTCGGCGGGCTGATCGGCGCGATGACAAGGCTTTACATGGAAGCGCTGCGCTTCATCGGCGCCGCCATCGCCATGCAGATCGGCCTGACCAGCATGGGCGGTCCCGCCATCGAGGAACCGGAACCGCAGGCGGCGCTGGCCGAAATCATCTCGCTGTCGGCGCTTCTGTTCCTCTTCGTCTTCGACTTTCATCATGAGGTGATCCGCGCGCTGGTGTCGTCCTACTCGGTCGCCCCGGTCAACGTTTTCTTCAACCCGCAAACGGCACTGGTCGATGTCACCGATACGCTATCGGATTCCTTTTTCCTGGTGCTGCGCCTCGGCAGCCCGTTCGTCGCCTATGCGATCCTGGTCAACCTGACGATCGGCTTCGTCAACAAGCTGACCCCGCAGATCCCGGTCTATTTCATCTCGCTGCCCTTCGTCATCGCCGGCGGCATGATCATCTTCTATTTCGCGATCGGTACGCTGCTATCGCTGTTCGCCGACAATTTCATCGACATGACCTTGGCACGATAATTCATGACCACCCGCAGGCAACGACTGAAAAAACTGGTCCTCGTGCAGGAAAAATTGAAAGCCCTGCACGAAACCCGCCACGCGACATTCCTGTCCCAGGCACACGAGGCCCAGGCCGAAGCAAGCGCATTGGTCGAACGGTTCGACGCCGCCGATTCGCTTTCCAGTCTGTTTCCCGATCTTTATCACCGCCGCATCGCCAATGCCGCCGCACGCCAGCAGCAGAACCTCGACAGCGCCCGTCAGGAGGCCGGCGCCATCGTCGCGGCCACCGCGCGAACCAACATGGTCGAGCGCGCCTACAAAGAGGTCAGCCGCAGCGAAGAGCGCGAACTAGCCGACCGCGACAGGCTCGACCTCATCGGCTTGCAGCGCAAAGGCGAACCTTCGTAAGCCTGCCACAAGCTTGTTTTGCAAGGATACGATCAGGAAACCACGCGAGGGCCGGAACTTTTGGCAATCTCCCCACCCAGCGACATCGTATTGGACGTTGCCCGCGCCGTCGGCCCGACCGAGATCGAGGCAGCGCGTGCGGCCCTGACCAAGCGGGCCGGAGCCGCTTCGCCCGCCTTCACGATCGACGACGCCCCAATGCTTTCGCGGACAACGACACTTTCGCGCACGACGGCGGCCCAGACCGATTCCGGCGATGCGACGAAATTCAAGCGCTTCGAGGCGATGGTCCTGCAGACATTCATCCAGAACATGCTGCCGAAAGACGCGGAAGGCGTTTACGGCAAGGGCCTCGCCGGCGACATGTGGAAGTCGCAGATGGCCGAGCATATCGCCGACGTGATGGCCGAACGTGGCGGCATCGGCATCGCCCGGTCGATGCTCGCCGACCACTATCTCGATGGCAAGCGCAAGGTTCCCATCGGCCCCGTTTCGGGCGGTCCGGAACGGGTCGAGAGCGACCGCCAGGCCGCTTTGTCTACCTCGCTGGTCCAGGAAGTCGAACGCCGGATGGCGCGTTCCATGACCGGTGACGAGACAGCCGCGCAAGTCAAAGGAAAGGTCTAGGGCATGGCCGACTATTCCGAATTCACGTCGAACCTGCCCGCGCTGACGACGGCAACGGACGCGCCGGTTCCTTTCGTGCGCACTGGGAATCTCGACATCATCATCCGGCGCATCGAGGATGCCGTCGAAGAGGAAACCGCCGGTATCCGCGCCGATCCCCGCTTCGACCTGAAGGCGTCGAACGCGCGCAAGAGCCGCTGCCTCTACGAGTTGAACCGCGCCATGAAAGGCATGAGCCAGGGCGAACATATGGAACAGCACCGGGACGGATTGACCCGGCTGAAGGAAAAGCTGACTGCCAACGAAGCCGCGATTGTCGCCCATCTCAACGCCGTTACCGAAGTCGCCAACCTCTTGAAGAACGCGATCCAGCGCGCCGAAGCGGACGGCACCTATTGCGCCAGCGAGTTCGGCTGGGCGCGGCCGTGAGCACGCGATGATAAAATTCATCGCCGCGGCAATCTGGATCTGCGTGGCCACGGTCGGGGCGGTGTTCTATTCGTTTCAGGCGGCAGGCGAGGCCGGCGCGGACAAACCGCCCAAGCCGATGCTGGGCGGCCTGGACTACGTCAACACCGACGTCATTTCCGTGCCGCTGGTGCGCAATTCGGCAATCGAAGGCTATCTGCTGACCAAGCTCGTCTATACCGTCGAGCCGGAGCAGGTGAAGAAATTATCGGTTCCAGCGGAGGCCCTGATTACCGATGAGGTCTATTCCTATCTTTACATGAACCCGCAGATCGACTTCACCAAGAAGACGGAATTCGACATCAATGCCTTTCGAGAGGCTATCCGCACCTCGATCAACGCGCGGGTAGGTGAGGAACTGGTGCACGAAATCCTGGTCGATCAGATCGACTTCCTGACAAAAGACGAGATTCGCGACAATTCCATCCGGCGAAAAAAGGGGGCCGAGAACACCGCTCCCCTGATAAAACCGAAAGAGAGCCAGTAGACACCGTGCGCCCGATTGGACGCATAGGCTCGGCCGCCCCCATCCAGTTGACGTAAACGTAAGATAAAGGGTATAGCGCGTGGTGCTGCCTTCGTGCATGGCGAGGCGGCTATACGGGCAGCGCGCCTGCCAGCCGATGACAGGAGAAGCCACGATGAGCATTCACGACATTGCCGAACAGATCAGGGCGCGAGTGGAAAGCGGCGGCTTCGACCGCTCCGTGAAGTTCGATACGGGCAGCGACGGCGTGATCGTCATCGACGGCGCCACCATTTCGACCACGGACGGCGCGGCCGATTGCACCATCAAGCTGTCGCTGGACGATCTGGAATCGCTGATCGCAGGCGACCTCAACCCGACCATGGCGTTCATGACCGGCAAGATAAAGGTCGAAGGCGACATGACCGTCGCCATGGCCCTCAGCCAGTTGATCGGCTGACCCGGCCAGGCCCGAGGCTCTACCCCGGTCAGGCCGCCAGTATTTCGCGCCTGCCTGCCGCATTCAGCTTGCGGCCCGCAGGCTTCAGCGTACCCTTTGCGTCATCCAGCGCCCCCGGCGTCAATTCCAGCGCCAGGAAGCGGTGCCGTTCGTACGGGCCGGGCATGGAAAGCGCTCCGGTGCTTGTGGCCGAAAAGCCGAAGCGGGCGTAATAAGACGCATCGCCGACAAGCAGGATCGCCGAATGGCCAAGCCGCGCGGCTTCCGCCACGGCATAGCGCATCAGCGCCGAGCCGATACCGGCATTCTTGCATGTGGGATCGACCGCAAGCGGCCCAAGCAACAGCGCCGCAGCACCGCCCTCGCCCAGCGATACATCCCAAAGACGGACGGTGCCGACAACGGTTCCAGCAGGGTTGCGCGCAACAAAAGCAAGGCCCTCGGCGGGCCGGCGGCCACGGCGCAGCTTTTCCGATGATTTGCGGCGACGCGCCAGTCCCATGGCGCGGTCAAGCAACGCTTCGCGCGCCGCACCGTTGGCGGCGGCTTCCGCCCCAACCTCAAAAAGAGGCGAGCCATCCAGGATTTCGACGGACATTTCCATTTTCGCGATCCTTCACGAGCGGATTTTCCACAAGCGAATCCGTCGCCGACATCAACGCCGGCGGCGGATCGATCTGACGGCTCGATGAGCCGTCAGATCACGTAGGATCGGAGCGGTTCAAAGCCGTTGAAGGCGACAGCCGAATAGGTTGTCGTGTAGGCGCCGGTGCCCTCGATCAACACCTCGTCGCCGATGGTCAGCGACAGCGGCAACGGGTACGGCGTCTTTTCATACATGACGTCGGCCGAATCGCAGGTCGGGCCAGCCAGCACGCAAGGCGCGGTCTCGCTGCCGTCGTGGCGCGTGACGAGCGGGTAGCGGATCGCCTCGTCCATCGTCTCGGCCAATCCGCCGAACTTGCCGATGTCGAGGAAAACCCAGCGCACATTGTCGTTGTCGGCCTTCTTGGAAATCAGCACGACTTCGGACTTGATGACACCGGCATTGCCGACCATGCCGCGACCCGGCTCGATAATGGTTTCGGGAATGGCATTGCCGAAATGCTTGCGCAGCGCTTCGAAAATGGCGTGGCCATAGGCCTGCGCCGCCGGCACGTCGCGCAGATAGCGCGTCGGAAAACCGCCGCCCATATTGACCATCTTCAACACGATGCCCTCTTCGGCCAACCTGGCGAATACCTGCCGCGCGTCGCCCAGCGCCCGATCCCAGGCGTTGAGGTCGGTCTGCTGCGAGCCGACATGGAACGACACACCATAAGCGTCCAGGCCAAGCGCCTTGGCACGGCGAAGCACATCAACCGCCATGGCCGGCACGCAGCCGAACTTGCGCGACAGCGGCCACTCGGCGCCCTCGCCGTCGGTCAGCACGCGGCAGAATACGCGGGCGCCCGGCGCAACGCGGGCGATCTTTTCCACTTCCTCGACGCAATCCACGGCAAACATGCGGATACCAAGTTCGTAGGCGCGCATAATGTCGCGCTCCTTCTTGATCGTGTTCCCGAAGGAAATGCGGTTGGCCGTAGCGCCCGCATTCATCGCCATCTCGACCTCGGCGAAGGAAGCGGCGTCGAAGGACGACCCCATCTGCGCCAGCAGGCGCAGGATCTCGGGCGCTGGGTTCGCCTTGATCGCGTAGTAGATTTTCGAATCGGGCATGGCCCTTTCGAACGCGCGGAAATTGTCCGCGACGACTTCGAGATCGACCACGAGGCAAGGACCTTCCGGTCGTCGGACTGCAAGGAAATCAAGAATGCGCTGGGTTGCCATAGCTCTCTCCAGACGCGCTCGTTCAAGCGCGCGCAAGGGTGCGGAACACGGGCCTCGGCCTCGCGATCGCGCTCGTCAAACAAAGGCGAGATAGAAATGCATGGAACCAGCCGGTGGAAACACCGGAACCATGAAACGCCATCTCGCGGCGATGGGTCGATGGCCTTGCCCGGCCAGAAACCCGCTTTGTCTGCCTTGGCTTGGATTGGGAGTACCCCGTTCCGCACTGCCGGCAATGATGGTGTGCCTCTTCAGTAATTCCGACTTTTGGACAGCCGGAAGAGAACCAGAAAGGCCCGCACCGTCGTTGCTTCAAGGTGTCCTCGATTTCGCGGTTGGCCGCTAAACCGACCGGAGGGGTTAGCTCCGGTTACCTTACCGATTTTCTCGCCATTCGAGGATCGGCGGACACCCACAGGCACGTGCGACTTTGGGCAAGCGCGATATAGGCAGAGAATCATGTCCAATCAATGACTAAATTCGATTTTCGCATTTAATTTCGACTACCCGTTTCGGGGCCTGGAAAGCGCCCGCCGCAGCCCGTTCTTTCAACTGGTGAAGCGCTCGGCTATAAGCCTGCCCACGCCTGATGGATTCTCGCGGAATGGCCCCAGCCGCGGTCTGCTCTTGATGATTCGTTGCGACCAACAGACTGAAAGACCCACGCCATGGACACCCTGACCCGCATGCGCGCCTTCATCGATGTCGTCGAGGCGGAGGGGTTCTCGGCGGCGGCCCGCAAGATCGGCCGCTCCAAGGCGCTATTGTCCAAATATGTGCGCGAACTGGAGGACGATCTTGGCGCGCTGCTGCTCAACCGCACGACGCGGCAGTTCTCGCTGACCGAAGCCGGGCACACCTATTACCGGCGCGCATCGGAGATCATCCGCGAGGTCGACAGCCTGTCGGATGCGGTGCGCGAATCATCCGGCGACGTGCGCGGCCGCATCAAGCTGTCAGCGCCGCGCACCTTCGCTGACGCGCCGATCGGCCAGTCGCTGATCGACTTCGCCAAACAGCACCCCGATATCGTGCTCGACATTCACCTCGACGACCGATTCGTCGATCTCGTCGAAGAAGGTTTCGACCTCGCCGTGCGTATCTCGCGGTTGGAGAATTCCTCGCTGATCGCGCGGCGGCTTGCCCCGTTCTCGGTGCGGCTGTGCGCCTCGCCGGATTTTATCGCCAAGCGTGGCATGCCCGAGCGGCCGCAGGATCTTGCGCGCATTCCCTGCATCGTCGACACCAACGGTCGCGGGCTTTCCAACTGGCAGTTCAAGGGCGACAGCGGCGACCCGGTAAGCGTTGCGGTGTCGGGGCCGATTGTGGTCAACAGCCCCATGACCGCGCGGGCGGCAGCGGTCGCGGGCCTCGGATTTTGCATATTGCCCGATTTTATCGCCGCGCCCGAAATTGAAAGCGGTCGTCTGGTCACCGCCTTGGACGGCCGCATTCTGGCCGGGGCCGGCATCTTTGCGGTTTACCCGCATCGACGCTACCTGCCGGCGAAAGTGCGCGTTTTCGTCGATTTCCTGGCGCAATGGTTCAAAAATGCGGAACCCCGGTAAACGCTTTCGGTCGTGGTGACGGATTAGGGTGCGGCCGGTCCGAATTTCGCCCCCTTTGTGATAACTCTCGGCTTTCTTGACCGCCGACGAATCTGCGATGGACCATGCCGCTCAAAAGACGAATTTTCACGCTGGCCGCCGCTGCGGCATCGCTGCTGGCTGCCGCTGGGACGGCCGACGCGCACCCGCACGTCTTTGCCGAAGCCCGGCTGGACGTGGTGCTGAGCGCGGATCACCAAAGCGTGACGGCGCTACGCCACGTCTGGCGCTTCGACGATCTGTTTTCGAGCACGGTGCTGATGGAATTCGACAAGAATTCCGACTTGAAGCTGGACGATACCGAACTGAAGGAAGTGTCGGACACGATCTTCGCCTCGCTGGCCGAATACAAGTACTTCCAGCTCGTCACGGTTGACGGCAAGGACGTGAAGATGAAGCCGCCTTCGCATCTGATGGCCAATTTCGACAATAACCAGCTTATCGTCCTGTTCGAATCCGAGCCCGACACCCCGATCAAGCTGGCCGGCAAGATCGATTTCGGCGTCTATGATCCGACCTTCTATACCGCGATCGACTTTCCAGAGGACGCCAACATGGCCGTCGACGAGATGCCCGCGAATTGCACGAAAACCGTTATCCGGCCAGACCCGGACACCGCGATTGCCGAGAACCAGAAGACGCTGACCGATGCCTTCTTCAACGATCCGACCGGCACCGACATGAGCAAGATTTTCGCGACCAAGCTGGAACTGAACTGCCGGGCGAGCGGATAGACAAGGTGACTAAAGCCAACCTTCGCATGATCTTGTGCTTGCTGGCCGCGGCTTTCGTTGCGTCGCATTTCACCGGCCTCGCGCAGGCCCAGAGTTCGCTCGGCATCGGCACCAACGACGCAATGCCGGCCGGCACCGGCCTGTTCGCGCACCAGTTGCTGTGGATCAACCAGCAGCAACAGGCGTTTTACCGGGCGCTGGCCAACGCCATGAAGGCCATGCGCCAGGATGAGAGCAAGCTCTGGCTGCTCATTGGCCTGTCCTTTGCCTATGGCATCTTCCACGCCGCCGGCCCCGGCCACGGCAAGGCGGTCATTTCCTCGTACATGGTGGCGAACGAGGTAGCGCTGCGGCGCGGCATCCTCCTGTCGTTCGTTTCGGCGCTGCTGCAGGCGATAACCGCGATCGTGGTCATGCTGCTCGCCTATTTCGTTCTGCGCGGCACATCGGTGTCGATGACCGATGCCGCCCGCTTCCTTGAAATTTCGAGCTACGTCTTTGTAACCGGTTTCGGCGCATGGTTGTTGTGGAAGAAAGCCGGGCCTTCGCTGCTCCGGCTGTTCGGCGCACGCGCTGCCCGCAGCCTTTCGGCTGCCCATGCGTCGGCGGCGGGCCATATCCATGCCGACGGCTCCTATTGCACGCAAACACACAGTCGCCTGCGCTACCCCGCGCATAACCGCGAAGAGCTTCCCAGCCAGGGAATCGAGGTTTGCGAGACCTGCGGCCACAGCCACGCACCCGATCCAGCACTGCTGTCCGGCGACCGTTTCGACTGGCGCACGGCCTGGACCGCGGTCGTCGCCGTCGGCATTCGCCCCTGCTCCGGCGCGCTGATCGTGCTTTCCTTCGCGCTGCTTAACGGCCTGTGGGTGGGCGGTATCCTGTCGGTGCTCGCCATGGCGCTCGGCACCGCCATCACCGTCTCGGCGCTGGCCACCATCGCGGTGACCGCCAAGAACTGGGCCGTCTATTTCGCCGGAGACGGACGCCTCGGCAATCGCATCCATGCGCTCGTCGAGATCGGCGGCGCGGCCTTCGTCTTCCTGTTCGGGCTGCTGCTTCTTTCCGCCGCTCTGAGCGCCTGAGAGCGGCTCAACCAGATCAATTGCCCTTGCGGCGCTGGCTGCGGCCACGCAGCCAGAAAACCACGAACAGCACCAGCATGAAGACGGCCACGACGAGGCCCGCCAATATTCCCGAGACCTTGCCCGCTGCCAGCATGATGACCGGCAGGTAATAGGCAAAGGCGAAGAACAGCACCAAGATCACAGCAGCGGCGATTGCCGCATTCCTGTTGTCGCGATCCATTTTCTTAACCCCGGTCCGGAAATTGAAGTGAGGCAGACAGCACGGGTCTTACTCAACGCGGCCCGCTAATGATAGTGCCGGGGCCGCGGCGTATTGTGCGCATGATCGTGATCGTCGTCCGCTTGCGCGTGGTCATGATGATGGTCCGGACCATCGGCGCACCGGCCGAATTCAGGCTCGACCGTGGCATGGTCGATGCCGTGCTTTGCGCTCAACCGCTGCTTGACGGCAAGCACCGTTTCATAAGGATCGACGCCCTCGACGAGACAGGCGTGCAGCGTTGCCATATTGCTTGTGCCGTCGAGCGACCAGACATGCATATGGTGGACTTCACGCAGGCCGGGAATATTCTTCACCAGATCGGCGGCAACCCCGTCGCGGTCAAGGCTGGAAGGCGTTCCCTCCAGAAGCACGTGTGCCGCTTCGCGCATCAACCGCCAGGCGCTGAACAGGATCAACACCGCCACCAGCACCGACAGGATCGGGTCGATCGGCATCCAGCCGGTAAGCAGGATGACGATGGCCGCCGCGATCGCCGCAACCGATCCCAGCAGATCGCCCAGCACATGCAATATGGCGCCGCGCATGTTGAGGCTTTCGCGGTCGCCGCCATGCAGCACCAGGAACCCGGCAATATTGACCAGCAGGCCGAGCCCGGCAACGATCAGCATCGGCCCACCCAACACAGGCGATGGCGCCTCGAACCGTCTCCACGCCTCGTAGCAGATCCACAGCGCCACCACGAAAATGGCAAGGCCATTGGTGTAGGCAACCAGCGTCTTGACCCGGCCGAAGCCATAGGTGTGGCGGCCGGTGGCCGGCTTGTCGCCCAGATGAAACGCATACCATGCGAGCGCCAGCGCCACCGAATCGGTGAGCATGTGGCCGGCATCGGCCAGCAGCGCCAGAGAACCGGTGAGCCAACCGCCAATCGCCTCGGCGACCATGAACCCGCCGGTCAGGCAGGCCGCGATCAGCACGCGTTTCTTGTCCGTGCCCGCATGGACATGCGCCCCGCCGCTATGGCTGTGGCCATGCGGCCCGTCATCGTGGGCGTGTGTCATCACATACCTTCCGTGTGATGAAATAACCTTACGCCTCAATTACTTAGAGAAATCCTCGAGGCGCTTTTTCTGTACGCCTTCGCTGTCGAAGTTGCTAGGGTCAAGCCAGTTTTCATAGGCCTTTTTGAGCGCCGGCCATTCCTTGTCGATGATCGCATACCAAGCCGTATCGCGATTTCCACTCTTGGCCACCATGTGCTGGCGGAAGATGCCCTCGAACTTGAAACCGAACCGTTCTGCCGCGCGCTTGGATGGCGCGTTATCGTTGTGGCACTTCCATTCGTAGCGGCGGTAGCCCAATTCATCGAACACATAGCGAGCGAACAGATACTGCGCCTCCGTGGCTGCCGGCTTGCGCGAAATCAGCGGCCCCCAATAGATGCTGCCTATCTCGATGACGCCATGGTTCGGCTCGATCCGCATCAGCGTCTGCCGCCCGGCGACCTTGCCGCTGGCCTTGTCGATCACTGCAAACTGCAGGGGGTCTTCGCTGGCTTGCGCTTTATCGATCCAGGCATCGAACGCGGCGCGGCTTTCGGGGGGATTTTCGAACAGCCAGGTAAATCGGCCGTCGGCATCCGGTACGGTCGATGCCGCGAACAGGCCGTCGCCATGCTTGCCCGCATCCAACGGCTCAAGCCGCACGAAACGGCCATCCATGATCTTGCGTTCGGGCCGCGGTCGCGCTTTCCAGTTCTTGAGATCGTCGGACACGCAAAAATCCCCCTTGTTTTGATACCACGCGCAGGCTTTCAAAAATGCCGTGTCGAATGAGCAACCTGTCGAAAGCTCGATTTAGCACCTAACTGGACCAATATAATGATCCACCCGGACCGTGGGCTTCGACCAGCGCGGTTTCCGCGCCGTCGCGACATCGAGTGCCCGCGCGGCAGACAAATGGCCATCGGCTGCGCCATCCCGGTCGGCGCATTGCTGAGGTCGATCTGGCCGCAACAAAAAGGGCGGTCATTGGCGACCGCCCCGATCCGGACTGGCTTGGGAGGAGGAAAGCCTATCCGACTGATGAAAATCATGCGCTTGTTCGGTTAACGAAATCTTAACGCGAAAAGCGCCGTTCCCATGTCACGGTCACCAGCGCGGGTTCGGCGTGGTTCCGGCCGGTGCGGGCACTTTTACGGAGGAGATCGTAGCCTCGATGTGATCGACCAGCGCGTCCGGAAGGCCGAGGCGTCCCGCAAGCAGATCGAGATAGCCGCGCTCGGCGCGGGTGTCGGCATCTATGGCAAGACGCGAGGCTGTATAAAGCTCGACCTTCTGCTCTTCGCTCTGGGCAGACGCGACCAGCGCGCCAATATCGAACGGCGCGTCAAGTTCCGCCTTCAGGAAAGCTTCCGTTTCGCCGGCCATACCCGAAAGGCTGAGCTTCTCGCCGATCTTGCGGCGCTCCTCGTCGTCGATCCGGCCATCCGCTTTGGCTGCGGCGATCATCGCCCGGACCAGCATCAGCGCGAATTCGGTTTCGCCCTGCGGCGCCTGCGACGGGTGAAATCTTGTATCGGACGGCGGCGGCAACAATTCGGGCTCGCTCGCGACCGGTGCATCGGCGGGCGCCTTGCCGCTCTGGTAGTTCTGATACGCCTTGTAGGCGAGGCCGCCGATAGCCGCCAGACCGCCGAGCTTGACCGCCGCGCCGGTAACCTGCCGGCCCGTTCCGGTTCCAAGCAGCACCGCAGCCAATGCGCCGGCGGCCAGCGGATTGTCCTTGGCGTACTGCACCGCCTGCCCCGCCTTGTCGCGCACCGTCCCGCTCGTACCGGGAACTTGCGAACCAAGCAGATCGTCGAGCAGCTTCTTGGGATCGAACATCAACGCCTCCAGATTGGCCAGCCATGGACCGGTTTCAGGTGCCGATGAGGTAGGGGTGCAACCTTGGCATTACAATGACGGCAAGCTCTTAGAGTCCGTTTGATAATTCGCCCTGCCGAGGCATATGGCGTGGTTTTCGAGAACCGAAGCGGAGCGTACATCAGTACGTGAGCACCGGAAGCGCAGAAAATTGCGTCAGATGACCGGCTGGGTAGAGTTAGCAAATGGGCTCTTAGCCGCCGATATGTTCCTCGCCTCGTGCCGCCGCCAGTTCCACCTGGCGCTGGCGCTCGGCATAGCGCGCGCGATCGTCCTGCGAACGGCCCTCATAACAATGCGGGCAGGAAACGCCCGGCTCATAGCGCGGCGAAAGCCGGTCGTCTGCCGTCAGCGGGAAGCGGCATGCGCGGCAAAGTTCCGCCTCGCCCTCGACAAGCCCGTGCGACACCGAAACACGCTCGTCGAAGACGAAGCACTCGCCCTCCCACAGGCTTTGCTCGGCCGGCACCTCTTCGAGGTATTTCAGGATGCCGCCCTTCAGATGAAACACGTTCTCGATACCCTGCGCCTTTACGAAGGCCGTCGCCTTTTCGCAGCGAATGCCGCCGGTGCAGAACATGGCGATTTTCTTGCCTTCGAGTTCCTCCCGATGCGCTTCGACCCATGCCGGAAACTCTCGAAAGCTTTCCGTGCCGGGATCGAGCGCCCCTTGAAACGTCCCGAGCGAGACTTCGTATCCGTTGCGCGTATCGATGACGACCGTATCCGGGTCGGTGATCAGGGCGTTCCAGTCCGACGGCGCTACATAGGTGCCGGCGCTTCGTTCCGGATCGATCCCGTGGACGCCCATGGTGACGATTTCGCGCTTGAGCCGAACCTTCATGCGGCGGAACGGCATGGCGTCGGCGCTGCTGAATTTCACCTCGAGGCCGGCAAATTCCGGGATGGCCCCAAGATAGGCGATCAATCCGGCGATCGCCGCTTCCGTGCCCGCGACCGTCCCGTTGATGCCTTCCGAGGCGAGCAGCAGCGTGCCCTTGACGCCATGCGAGCCGCAAAACGCCACCAGCGGCGCGCGCAATTCCTCGAACCGCTCAAGCCGGCAGAACCGGTAGAGCGCGGCGACGCGAAACGGATGCAGGGATGTGGAAACGCTCATCGCAAAAGCCCCTAAACGGTCAGGCGCATCGGATCAAGCCAAAGCCTGTTTCGGTATTCGATCAAGGCCTTACAGGCGCGCCGCGAAGAATACCCGATGCGGCCTTGCCGGCAGTTTGTCCACAGGCCGGGCAATGGCGTGAGAATCTCGCCAAACGGGAGGTTTTTCGCCATGTTCGCTGAAGAGATTATTCTGGAGATCACCAAGGCTGCTCAGAGCCTCGACATCGAGCCAGCAGCGCTTCTGGCGGTTGCGGATGTGGAAAGCGGTGGCACCGCCTTTGCCGATGTCGATGGCAGGCGAGAACCATTGATACGCTTCGAGGCGCATTATTTCGACCGGCGGCTAAGCGACAGGAAGCGGGCCGTCGCCCGTGAAAAAGGCCTCGCCGCACCGGTAGCCGGCGCGATCGCCAACCCCAGGACGCAAACCGCCCGCTGGCGAATGCTGGAGCAGGCGGCAGCGATAGACGCCAAGGCCGCCTATGAATCGGTGTCCTGGGGCCTGGGGCAGGTGATGGGCGCGCACTGGGCATGGCTTGGCTATGCCGACGTCGATGCGCTCGTGGCCACCGCCCGCTCGGGCGTTGCAGGCCAGGTCCGCCTTATGATGCAATACATCGACAAGGCCGGCCTGCGCGACGCGCTGCGCAAGCACGACTGGGCAGGCTTTGCCCGCTCCTATAACGGCCCGGCCTATAAGCGGAACGCCTATGAGACCAAGCTCGCCACCGCCTATTCGCGCTATTCGTCCGGCGATCCGAAGGCACGGCCTGCCATGCCCCTGCTCAAACGCGGTTCGAAAGGAACGTCCGTCGCCGATCTGCAACACGATCTGACCGCGCTCGGCTATCCGCTCGCCGCCGATGGTGTTTTCGGGCCGGCCACAGTGCAGGCTGTCAAGGCGTTCCAGCGCGATCACGCCCTGGCGATAGACGGGATCGTCGGCGCAAGAACGAACGCCGCCATCGAGGGCGCGTTGACAGCCCCCGGCCCCGTGGGGAAAGTCTGGAACCGGCTCACCGGCTGGCTGGCGGGGCTGTTCGGGCGAAGCTGAAACGGCCTCGCCGCGCGCATCGTGGACAGCAAACCGCCCTCATGTTAATCGGTTGAAATTCACCACGCCTTCCAGAAAGATCGAAATGTCCAGCAAGACCGAACTGCTTATGTCCCTTCTCAACGGCCAGCCGGTGATCCCCGTGCTGAAGATCGCCGATGTCGCCCATGCCGTTCCGTTGGCGCGGGCGCTGGCGCGGGGCGGCCTGCCGATGATCGAGATCACGTTGCGCACCGCCGATGCGCTCGAGGCGATCCGGCGCGTTGCCGCGGAAGTCGAAGAGGCCGTCGTCGGTGCAGGCACTATCCTGAATGCGCGCCAGTTCGAGGATGCTGCCAAGGCAGGCTCGAAATTCATCGTCAGCCCCGGCATCACCCGCGAATTGCTGGCCGCCGCTCAAGACAGCCCGGTCCCGCTGCTTCCCGGCGCCATCACGCCGGGCGAAATCATGGCCGCGAGAGAAGCCGGGCTTAATTTCCTGAAATTCTTCCCCGCAGAGCAGGCCGGCGGCGCGGCATTTCTCAAGGCGCTGGCCTCGCCCATCGCCGACGTCCGCTTTTGCCCGACGGGCGGCATCGGCCTGAAAAACGCCGGCGACTATCTGGCCCTGCCCAATGTCGCCTGCGTCGGCGGCTCCTGGGTTGCCCCGGACGACCTGGTCAAGGCCGGCAAATGGGAAGCCATCGAGGCGCTGGCTCGCGAGGCAAGCAGGCTCGGCCAAAGCTGAGTCTGATCCTCAAACTTCTTCGCCCATCAACGAAAAAGGCCGCGCAAACAGCGCGGCCTTTTTTGCGGTCGAATGTATTTTTACTTGGTCTGGAAGCGGGCCACCGACAGGAATTTCACCGCATTGCCGGTGAAGCGGTTGGCGGCGGCCATCTCGTTGCCGGACTGGAAGCCATTCGTATAGACTTCGCTCGGCGCGGTACGCACGAGGTTGTAGGCATAACGCGGCGCGGTCGTGGAATCCGAAACCGTCGCGACATAGTCCGCGCTGTGCAGCGCCCAGCGGGCAGCCTTCGGCTCGGCCGACACCACGATCGCCTTTGGTTCGGGCTTGAGGTCGCGCGCGCTGGCGCGGGCTTCCTTGCGGGTCGTCTTCACCCCGGCACCGATGGCTGAGGCGGGATCGGACCCGGACGGGCGGCTAGCTATAGCCACGCGCGGCGATGCCGCATCGATCCCGGCCGGATCGCTGAAGGCCGAGCGTGGCGCGGTTGCCAGCGAAGCCACCTGATAATCGGCGGTAGAGACACGATCCAGAACCGCCTTGATCTCGTCGCGCGTAACCTGAGCCTGCCTGACATCGGCCAGTTTGGTGTCGACGGGCGTGGCAACGGCCCGCCGCGCCGAAGGCAACACCGCCAATACGTCGCTTGCCGCATTGCCGCTGACGGTCGTATCGGCAAGCGCCAGCAGGATCGCATCCTTGGGCATCATATCGGAGGTCGTCCTCATCTCCGGCCGCCAGCTGGGCAGCGGGACATGGTTTGCGGCAATTTGCGGCGCGTCGTCGGAAGACGGTACTTCGCTTGCAGCCTCGAAGGGGACGTCGGCCGTTGCCGGAAGTGCTGCCTCTACCGGCTGCGCGGACGCGACCGCGAACGGAACGCTATCCGGCTCGGCCGGCTGTGCGACTTCGGCCACCTGCACGCCGACATCCACCTTGGGCCGAGGTGCAAAGCCGGGTAGCGGGATGCTGCGCGCCGGCAGTTCGGCGATGATCTTTTCAGGCGTTTGCGGCTGCAAATCCGCTTCGGGTTCAGGCGCGGCTTCCGCGACCTGGACAAGGTCGGTGCGCTTCGCGTTCTCAGGCGCTACGATGGTGATGCCGGGCAGGCTATTCTTTGCCGCTGGGGCCGCCTTTGCGGTTCTGGCCTTGGGAGCCGCCGTCGCGACATCGGCAACGTCGTCCTCTTCGTCGGCACCGCCGCCAAACAGGGCGGCAAGCAGGCCGCCGGACCGGCTGGAACTGGTGGCGCTGGCGAGAGCGATTGCCGTCGTCCCGCTGCTCTTGCGCGATTTGTAAGAGGCGAGCGCCTGCGCATAACCGGGCAACGGCTTGCCGTCGCTCGGCACATGCAAGGTCTTGCCGTTCGGGAACACGCGCACGAGTTCCTGACGGCTGATGCCCGGCCAATGGCGAACATTGCCTACATCGATGTGGACGAAGGGCGAACCGGAAGTGGGATAGTAGCCGACGCCACCACCCTGCATCTTCAGGCCGATATCGCGCAGCTTCTTGAGCGGCACGCCTGGAATATAGAAGTCGAGCGCTTTGCCGAGAACGTGCTGGCTTTTCTGCGCCACGCCCTTGCTGCGGCTGCGCAGCATCGAATTGGTGGCTGACGCGCGGTAGCCGCAAATGACCTGGATATATTCGTGCGAGCCTGTGGCTCGATAGGCCTCCCAGACCAGATCCAGCAGGCGCGGATCGATCTTGACCGGCTCGTTTCGCCGCCAGTCGCGCAAGATATGGTCGATCTTCTTCAGGCCGGCCGCATCGTAGCGGCCATTGCGCTTGTAGACGATTTCGGCCTTTTCGTGTGTGTGAAGGTGATAGAATTTCAACGACCGCGTCGAGGCGGATGCACCGCCCGAACTCATGGCTAGAAGGCCGGTAGCAAAGACCATCGCGGCCAACCATCGCGGCCAGACTGGCTTACGCCGCCCATGTGCGTGTCGTTCGATTCTGTTCAAATCAAATGGCCCTAAAGGCTGCCGTTTGTCCCCGGATTTGACCAAACGGATGTACCGAGTCACATCCGATTATCGATCCTAATGGTTAATCATCGCTTATTGAAGTTCAAATGCGGTAACACCATGGCGATACCCTGGCGAAAACCGGCATCAGCCAATCGTGGTAAACCGTTGGTTTAGATGAATTTTCGGCGTAGTCACCAACACTATCTGTTACCGTCCGCCACAATGCGTGATTGTCGCTCGCATTCCCCGGGCAAGTGCAAGGCGTGGACACTGTCCACGCCGTCAGGATGCGAGCCTCTCCATCCGGCCGGTTTCAGGATCGATGCCGTATTCCTTAAGCTTGCGGTAAAGCGTCGACCGGCCGATGCCGAGGCGGCGGGCTACCTCGCTCATCTGTCCGTTGTAATGGTCGATCGCAAGCTTGATCATCTCCAGCTCGACCGAAGCAAGCGAGCGGACATTGCCCCGCTCGTCCAGCGCGTCCAGCCTTCCCGGCCGCGCTTGCACAAGATCGGCCCGCGCGCCGGTGGCCGTCAGTGCGGACGCATCCTCTGCCGGAGTTTCAGCCGCAACGGCGGGAGCCTCCGCCTCGGCGCCAAGACGCACGACGCCTTCGACCTGCGCCCGGATTTGCGGAAATTCCTCTTCGGTGAGCACATCGCCTTCGGCCAGCACCGAGGCCCGGAACACAGCGTTTTCCAACTGCCTGATATTGCCGGGCCAGTCATAGGCTCGGAGCATGGCAAGGGCCGCATCGGAAATGCCGCTCAGGCGGCGGCGCGGATCGGCTGGCCCGACCTTGTCGAGAAAATGCCTGACCAGATGCTCGATATCGTCGCGCCGGTCCCGAAGCGGCGGCACGAAGATGGGATAGACGTTCAGCCGATAGAAAAGATCCTCGCGAAAGGCTCCGTCCTTGACCCGTTGCAGGAGATCGCGGTGCGTAGCCGAGATCAGCCTTATGTCGACCCTCACCGTCGAGCGGGCTCCGACCGGATCGACCTCGCCGTCCTGCACAGCCCGCAGCAATTTGACCTGCACGTCGAGCGGCAGGTCGCCGATCTCGTCCAGGAACAGCGTGCCCGAATGGGCCTCGACGAATTTGCCGGTGTGTTTCTCGGTAGCGCCCGTGAACGATCCTTTTTCGTGCCCGAACAGAATGGATTCGACCAGATTGTCGGGAATCGCGCCGCAATTGACGGTGACAAAAGGCTTGGTCCGGCGATCGCCGCTGCCCTGGATGGCGCGCGCCACCAGTTCCTTGCCGACGCCCGATTCGCCTTCGATCAGGATCGGGATGCTGGACGCCGCGGCTTTCTGCCCGAGACGGATCACCCGCTCCATGGCGGGGCTGTGCGTGATCATGTCCTTGAAGGTGAGGCGCTGCCCGCCCTGGCGCGCCGAGCGCTTTATTTCGTCGCCGACAGCCTCGACCTTCAGCGCGTTGGTAATGGACGCATTGAGTTTGTCGGGAGAGGCCGGCTTGACGACAAAGTCGAAAGCACCATGCCGCATGGCCAGGACCACCGTCTCGATGCCGCCCTGCGCGGTCTGCACGATGACGGGAATGGTGATGCCGCGTTCGCGCATCGCCTTCAGCACGCCGATGCCGTCGAGGCCCGGCATCCCCAGATCGAGAATGACCACGGAAATGTCTCGGCCTTTAGGCCCGTCCATCGCCGACAAGCCGGCTTCGCCGTCATCCGCGACGATTGCCGTATGGCCGAACCGTGTTACCGCCGCTTCAAGCAGCCGGCGCTGCACCGGATCGTCATCGACTATGAGTATGGAACCTGCCATGACTGATGGAAATCGCCCGCCCGAGGAAGTTTGCCCTATGGATCATCTTGGCACAGGGTTCTAAATAAGCTTTCAAAAAAGCCGGTGAACGAATCCCTTAGGATTTGATCGGCTTTTCCTTTTCGGCAAGGTTCCTGCTCCACCCAAGTCTTCGTTCCACCCAAGACCCCGTTCCACAAGGTATCTGTTATGCGCACCGTTTCGCTTCGCCACAGGGCAACCGCCTCCCCCGCACAAGGCGCCGACCAGCGTGCAGCAGCGCTTGGCGATTTGCCGGAGTGGAACCTGGGCGATCTTTATTCCGGCATGGAAGCGCCGGAACTGGAGCGCGACCTCAAGACTGCCGCCGCCGATGCCGCCGCTTTCGAAAACCGCTGGAAAGGCACGCTCGCCGCCGAAGCCGGCCGCGGCAATTCCGGCAGGCTTGGAGAGGCGCTCCAGGCCTATGAAGGCCTGGAGGAACTGATCGGCCGGATCGTCTCCTATGCCGGCTTGATCTATGCCGGAAACACCTCGGACCCGCAGCGGGCCAAGCTTTACGGCGACATCCAGGAGAAAATGACGGATGCCAGCGCGCATCTCCTGTTCTTCGCGCTCGAACTCAATTTCATCGAGGACGCCGCTCTTGAAAAGGCGCTGGATACCGACCCCGTCTTCGGCCACTACCGGCCATGGGTGCTCGACCTGCGCAAGGACAAGCCGTACCAGTTGGAAGACCGCATCGAGCAGCTTTTCCACGAGAAATCCATCACCGGGCGGGGCGCATGGAACCGCCTGTTCGATGAAACGATGACCGACCTGCGCTTCGACATCGATGGCGAGGAAATGACGCTGGAGCCGGCGCTCAACCGTCTGCAGGATGCCGATGGCGAGGTTCGCCGCAAGGCTTCCGAAGCGCTGGCCGCAACCTTCCGCGAAAACCTGCGCAGCTTCACGCTGATCACCAATACGCTGGCCAAGGACAAGGAAATCTCCGACCGCTGGCGCGGCTTCGAGGACATCGCCGATTCACGCCATCTCGCCAACCGCGTCGAACGCCCCGTCGTCGATGCACTCGCAGCCGCCGTTCGCGAGGCCTATCCGCGCCTGTCGCACCGCTATTACGCGATGAAGGCGCGCTGGCTCGGCATGGACACCATGAACCATTGGGACCGCAACGCGCCGTTGCCCGAAACCCCGCAGGCGACGATTCCCTGGCGCCAGGCCAAAGACACGGTGCTGACGGCTTACGACCGCTTCTCGCCGGAAATGGCCAACATCGCCCGCACCTTCTTCGACCGTCACTGGATCGACGCGCCGGTGCGGCCGGGAAAATCACCCGGCGCCTTCGCCCATCCGACCGTGCCGTCGGTGCATCCCTATGTTCTCCTGAACTATATGGGCAAGCCGCGCGACGTGATGACGCTGGCGCATGAACTGGGCCATGGCGTGCATCAGGTGCTGGCCGGTGGCCAGGGCGCGCTGATGGCCTCGACGCCGCTGACGCTGGCCGAAACAGCCTCGGTGTTCGGCGAGATGCTGACCTTCCGCTCGCTGCTCGACCAGACGAAAGACAAGCGCGAGCGCAAGGCCATGCTGGCGCAGAAGGTTGAGGACATGATCAATACGGTCGTGCGCCAGATCGCCTTCTACGAATTCGAGCGCAAGGTGCATACCGAGCGCAAGAACGGCGAATTGACATCCGACAAGCTCGGCCAGTTCTGGCTGGAAGTGCAGGCCGAAAGCCTCGGGCCGGCGATCAAATTGCGTGAAGGCTACGAGACGTTCTGGACCTATGTCCCGCACTTCATCCACTCGCCCTTCTATGTCTATGCCTACGCCTTCGGCGACTGCCTGGTGAACTCGCTCTATGCCGTGTACCAGAACGCGGAGCGCGGCTTTCAGGACAAATATTTCACCATGCTGCGCGCCGGCGGCACCAAGCACCATTCCGAATTGCTCGCCCCCTTCGGCCTCGACGCGACCGACCCCGCCTTCTGGCAGATCGGCCTTGGCGTCATCGGCGGGCTGATCGACGAACTGGAAGCGCTGGACTAAACGGACCCTTCATTTCATGCCCGCGCCCATGACACCTCCCTTCGCCCTTTTCCGCGACGATCTTGCCGGTCGCGAGGTGTTGTTCGAGCAACCCTCTGCGATCATCGCAGCCTATGACGCGGTCGAATTCGAGCCGGCACTGGCCGCCGCGCAGGCAGCCCATGATGTCGGCAAATGGCTGGCCGGGTATTTCTCCTATGAAGCGGGCTACCTGCTGGAGCCCAAGCTGGTGCCGCTGCTGCCGCAAGGCCGCCGCGCGCCGCTTGTCTGCCTTGGCGTTTTCGACGGCCCGTCCGAACGTGAAGTCGCAGCACCGCGCCAACCCGCCACCAACGGGCCGATCTTCGACGCAAAAGCGGCATGGTCGTTCGAGGATTATGAAAAGCGCTTTTCGCGCCTGCACCGCCATATCCGCGAGGGCGACTGCTATCAGGGCAACCTGACCTTTCCCGTCAATGCGCAATGGTCCGGCGAACCGCTTGCCGCCTTCAACGCGCTGACCGAACGCCAGCCGGTGCGGTACGGCGCGCTGGTCGATCTCGGCTCGCCAATCGTTTTGTCGCGATCGCCCGAGCTATTCTTCAAGGTCGATGCGGAAGGCGTCATTGAAGCGCATCCGATGAAAGGAACCGCGCCGCGCGGGGAAACGAAGGCGCAGGACGCGGCGCTGAAAACCTTTCTGCGCAACGACGAGAAGAACCAGGCGGAAAACCGCATGATCGTCGATCTGCTGCGCAACGACATCTCGCTGATAAGCGAGGTCGGCACGCTGGAAGTGCCCGAACTTTTCAACATCGAGACCTATCCGACCGTGCACCAGATGGTCAGCCGCGTGCGGGCAAAGCTGCTGACCGGCCTGAGCATCCGCCAGGTGTTCGCCGCGCTGTTTCCCTGCGGCTCGATCACCGGGGCGCCGAAAATCCGGGCGATGGAAATCCTGCACGATCTGGAGCGCACGCCGCGCGGCGTCTATTGCGGCGCCATCGGCTGGATCGCGCCGGGCGGCACGATGCGTTTTTCGGTGGCGATCCGCACGCTGTCGCTCTTTCCGGGCGGCGAAGCCGTCTACAATGTCGGCGGCGGCATCGTCTTCGATTCCAAGGTTGAGGAGGAATACCAGGAGTGTCTGCTCAAGGCCCGCTTCGCGACGGGGAGCCTGCCGGCTTCGACCTGATCGAGACCATGCGCTGGGAGCCGGGCGACGGCTTTGTCCGCTTCGAGCGCCATTTGGCCCGGCTCCGTGCATCGGCAGCGGAACTCGGTTTCGGCCATGAGGCAGAAGAAATCGGCTCGACGCTCGAAAGCACTGTCAGCCGATCCGCCCTGCCGCTGCGCGTGCGTCTCGTGCTTTCGCGAAACGGCACGGCGAGCGCCACCACCCAGGCTTATGAACCGCTCCCGGCCGACACGGTCTGGCGCGTGAAACTGGCGCAGGCGCGGTTGGCTTCCATCGACGGGCTGCTTCGCCACAAGACCACGCGACGCGAAATCTATGCGCGGGCGCGCGCCGAATATCCGGCCACGCAAGCCGACGAGGTGCTGCTGGCCAATGAGCGCGGCGAGATTTGCGAAGGCACGATCACCACGGTTTTCGCCGATTTCGGCGGCAAAACCCTGCTGACGCCGACCCTCGGCTGCGGGCTTCTGGCCGGCGTGCTACGCGCGGAAATGCTGGATCGGGGATCGGCGAAGGAGGCGGTGCTTGCCATGGCCGACCTGCATTCCGCCAAGGCGCTTTTCGTCGGCAATTCGCTGAGGGGTCTGATCCCCGCACGGCTGGTCTAAGAGCCGCGCATTGCGCAGCCGGTTGCCGCTTGATACCCAAGGAATATATCAAGCGAGCACCCCAATCTTGACGAATCTGCCTGCCCATACGCCCTATGACGGCTCTTCAAAACTCTTCACCATCGGGCTGAAGCCGCTCGATCTCGACAACTGGATCGAGGTCGACGAGCACCATTCCGCTCATCTGGCGGAGAAGCGGCGGCTTTACGCAAAAATACCCGAAAAAATTCTCGTCGCCGAAGCAGGTACCCAAGCAGCGCAACAGGAAGTGCTTGATCTCGTTACCGATCACATGCGCCGGCATTTTCCGGACGTGTCGAGGGCCGCTTTGCCGGATCAATCGAACTGGCCCGCAAGCCAGCCGATCTACGCCGCCTCGCTGCTGGTCCAGGAAGACCTAATCCTGATGCGCCGGAGCGAGCAGGGCTGGCGACTGGTCGCCGGTTCGCTGTGCTTCCCGTCCTCATGGTCGCTTGTGGAAAAATTCGGCAAGCCGCTGCAGGAAATCCATATCCCGGTCCCGGGTTTCGGCCCCGGCTCCCGGCCGGACCTCTTGATCGCGCGCATGTTCGACGCCTTGCAGATCGACCAGCCGCTCGAGCGCTACAACTGGTCCATCCAGGCGGGCGATGCGCTCTATCAGCCGCTTTCCGACGTCGAGCGAGACGAGCGCGCCACCAGCCGCCCGTCGCGCTATCCGAACGGCGATATCGCCGCCCACGCCTTCATCCGCGTCGAGCGGCAGACGCTGCGGAAACTGCCGGCCTCAAAGGACATCCTGTTCACGATCCGCATCCATCTCGACCCGCTAAAGGTGCTGGCCAAGCATCCCGAACGGGCGACGCTGGCCGCGACTTTCGCCGAACAGCTTTCCGCGCTCGACGAGAAGCAACTCGACTACAAGGGCATGACGGCGGACCGCGACCGGCTCGTCGCTCTTTTGCAGGGCATGGCGGGCGCAGACTGACGACGGCCCGGATTCGCTTTTGCAAAGCCAGCCCTCTATAATTGCCGCCGACAATACGGGCCGCTGACGGCCCGTTTTTGTCTGGGAACCGACGTTCCACAACCCATCGTCTCAACAGCAAAGGAGTGCCCCCGAAAATGGCGAATGAAAAATGGCCCGTCTACGGTGAAATCAGTGGTCCCATGGTGATGATCGGCTTCGGCTCGATCGGCCGGGGCGCGCTGCCGTTGATCGAGCGTCATTTCAAGTTCGACAAGACGCGGGCAATCGTCATCGATCCGCGCGACATCGACCGCGCCCCGCTGGACGAACGCGGCATCGCCTTCATGCAGGCGGCGGTAACGAGGGACAATTACAAGGAATTGCTGACGCCTCTTTTGACCAAGGGGGGCGGCCGGGGCTTTTGCGTCAATTTGTCGGTCGATACCGGGTCGGTCGAGTTGATGCGGCTCTGCCGGGAACTGGGCGTGCTCTATATCGACACCGTCATCGAGCCGTGGCTCGGCTTCTATTTCGACGCCGAGGCCGACAATGCCAGCCGCACCAACTACGCGCTGCGCGAGACGCTGCTGAAGGAAAAGCGCGACAAACCCGGCGGCACCACCGCCGTTTCGACCTGCGGCGCAAATCCCGGAATGGTGTCCTGGTTCGTCAAGCAGGCATTGCTCAATCTCGCCACCGACCTCGGCCTGGACTTCTCCGAACCGGCTCAGCACGACCGCGCCGGCTGGGCAGCGCTCATGGAGAAAGCCGGCGTCAAGGGCATTCACATCGCCGAGCGCGACACGCAGCGCGCCGCCAAGCCCAAGCCGGCGGGCGTGTTCTGGAATACATGGTCGGTCGAAGGCTTTATCGCGGAAGGGCTGCAACCCGCCGAACTCGGATGGGGTACCAACGAAAAGTGGATGCCGGCAAACGCCAGGACGCACAAGGACCGTTCGGCTGTCGGGATCTATCTCGAACAGCCAGGCGCCAATACGCGCGTGCGCTCCTGGTGCCCGACGCCCGGCCCGCAATACGGCTTTCTGGTGACGCACAACGAGGCGATCTCGATCGCCGATTTCTTCACCGTTCACGGCGCGGACGGCAAGGCGAAATATCGCCCGACCTGCCATTATGCCTATCATCCCTGCAACGACGCAGTGCTGTCGCTGCACGAAATGTTCGGCGCAGAAGGCAAGGCCCAGAGCGTGCAGCACGTGCTGGAGGAGAACGAACTGGTCGATGGCGTCGACGAGCTTGGCGTGCTGCTCTACGGCCATGCGAAGAACGCCTACTGGTACGGCTCGCATCTGTCGCTGGAAGAAGCACGAAAGCTCGCGCCCTACCACAACGCAACCGGCCTTCAGGTAACCTCGGCCGTTATTGCCGGCATGGTCTGGGCGATGGAAAACCCTGAGGCCGGCATCGTCGAGACCGACGAGATCGACTATCGGCGCTGCCTGGAGGTCCAGTCGGCCTATCTTGGACCGGTGGAAGGCTACTACACCGACTGGACGCCGCTCGATAACCGCCCCGGCCTGTTCGAGGAAGACATCGACACGGCCGACCCGTGGCAGTTCCGCAACATCCTCGTGCGATAGCGGGGGTGGCCCCCCACCTGCGTGCCTTGCAATCACCCGGAAATCGGGCGATTGAAAAGGGGCGGACTGAGGAGAGGACTTTCATATGAAGCTTTTGCGCACCATTTCTTCGGGCGGCCTTGCCGTGGCGGCAGCTATGGCGCTCGCCGCCTGCACCACGAGCGGGCCTTCCGGACCATCATCTGTTGCACAGACTCCGGTTGGGATCGAAGGAACTTGGTTAGATGCAAAGGGCGTAGCCCTTTCTACATTTAGTGCAGGAAACTTCACAACCGTCGACGCTCAGACCGGGACCAAATTGGCCGAAGGTAGCTATACAAAAACCACAGAAAATTCGGTCCAAGTAAATGGCACGTCTTCGGCCCGTGGCAACGCGCCTCTTGGCCTTAATTGCCTGTTAGTTTCTGGAAGCCAACTCAACTGTACGGCAATAGATGGGAACCATTATACGTTCACCCGGAGAACATGATACGTAGCGCAAAGCTCGAGCAAACGGCTAAAATAACGGCGGCTAATGGCCGCCGTTTGTCTTGATAGCCTCAACGTGAACGGGTTCTCCTTGTCTTTGCCGGCCAAGGTGCGGCCAGACGCGGCATTGAAACATGGCTGCGCATCGTTAGGTATGCAACGATGCCCGGAGAAAGCCTGCCATGACCTTGCCAGACCTCGTCGATCCGATCGCCGCGAAGGCCGATAGCCCGCTGCCGAAGGGGTTTCCGCCGGTCAAGCCCGCCAAAGTCGGCGTCATGCTGGTCAATCTCGGCACGCCGGACGGCACCGATTACAAGCCGATGTGGCGCTATCTTCGCGAATTCCTGTCCGATCCGCGCGTCATCGAACTGAACAAGGCGATCTGGTATCCGATCCTCTACGGCCTGGTCCTGACCACCCGCCCGCAAAAATCGGGCGCCAACTATGCCCGCATCTGGAACCGGGAAAAAAACGAATCGCCGCTGCATACCTTCACCCGCGCACAAGGGCAGAAGCTGGCGCGGGCATTAGCCGATCTTCCCAACGTGGTGGTCGATTGGGCCATGCGCTACGGCAACCCTTCGACGGAAAGCGTTGCGCAAAAGCTGGTCGAGCAGGGCTGCGACCGCATCGTCTGCTTTCCGCTCTATCCGCAATATTCGGCGACCACCACGGCCACGGCCAACGATCAGTTGTTTCGTGCCCTGATGAAGATGCGCCGCGCGCCGGCCGTGCGCAGCGTGCCGCCCTATTATGACGAGCCGGTCTATATCGACGCCCTGGCCAGTTCAATCGAGACCCATCTGGCAACGCTCGACTTCGAGCCGGAAGTGGTGCTCACCTCTTACCACGGCATTCCCAAAGCCTATTTCGAAAAGGGCGACCCCTATTTCCAGCATTGCCACAAGACGACGCAACTTTTGCGCGAACGGCTGGGATGGGACGATAAGAAACTGATCATCACCTTCCAGTCCCGCTTCGGCGCGCAGGAATGGCTGCAGCCCTATACCGACAAGACGGTCGAGCAACTGGCCAAGGACGGCATAAAATCGATCGCCGTCGTCAATCCGGGCTTTTCCGTCGACTGCATCGAAACGCTGGACGAAATCGGCCGCGAAGTGCGGGAGGAATTCCAGGCCGCGGGCGGCAAGAACTTTTCGCATATCCCCTGCCTCAACGACAGCGCCGAGGGCATGGCGGTGATCGAGGCAATGGTTCGGCGCGAACTGTCCGGCTGGGTTTGATACCCCGGCCTAGCCTCCCGCGATTGTAACGGTGGCCAATTCCCCTTAAGTGTCTTTTACGGAGCAGACGGATGACCGTCCTGCCGTATAGCGTTGAGGGTAGGCGGAATGGATTTCTCTGGTTTCGACATTGCGGTCCTTGTGCTTGTCGCCCTCGTCATCCTGGTGCTCTTCAAAGGCATCAAGACTGTTCCGCAAGGCTATAACTACACCGTCGAGCGCTTCGGCCGTTACACCAAGACGCTGACGCCCGGCCTCAGCCTCATCGTCCCGTTCATCGACGCAATCGGCGCCAAGATGAACATGATGGAGCAGGTGCTGGACGTCCCAACGCAGGAAATCATCACCAAGGACAATGCCATCGTCGGCGTCGACGGAGTCGCCTTCTACCAGGTGCTGAACGCGCCGCAGGCAGCCTACCAGATCGCCGGCCTGCAGAACGCCATCCTCAACCTGACCATGACCAACATCCGCACCGTCATGGGCTCGATGGACCTCGATGAATTGCTGTCGAACCGCGATGCGATCAACGAGCGCCTGCTGCGCGTTGTCGATGAGGCGGCGCATCCCTGGGGCATCAAGGTCACGCGCGTCGAGATCAAGGACATCAATCCGCCGGCCAATCTGGTCGAATCGATGGGCCGCCAGATGATGGCGGAGCGCAACAAGCGCGCCCAGATTCTCGATGCCGAGGGCTTGAAGCAGTCGCAGATCCTCGAGGCGGAAGGCCGCAGGGAAGCCGCCTTCCGCGATGCGGAAGCGCGCGAGCGTTCCGCCGAAGCCGAGGCCAAGGCCACGCAGGTCGTTTCGGAAGCCATATCCAAGGGCGACGTTCAGGCGCTCAACTATTTCGTTGCCCTCAAATATACCGAAGCGCTGGCCCGGATCGGTTCGGCGACCAACTCCAAGGTGGTGTTGATGCCCATGGAGGCTTCGTCGCTCATCGGCACGCTTGGCGGCATCGGCGAGATCGCCAAGGAAGTTTTCCGGCCCGACGGCACCGCCGGCGCGCAGCGCCAGGCCTCGCGGCCGCCGGTGATCCGTACCGGTGAAAACTGAGGCCGGCCATGGTCAGACGGAAGCAGCCATGATCGAGCGCATCGTCTCGGAACTCGGCCCATGGACATGGATGGTGCTTGGCATCGTCCTGCTGGGCGCGGAGATTGTCGCGCCCGGTATCTTCCTGCTGTGGATCGGCATTGCCGCGCTGATCGTCGGGGCTATATCGCTGCTGCTGTGGGATGCCGGGTTCTGGGCCTGGCAGGTGCAGGTCCTGGTCTTTCTGGCGCTGTCGCTGTTGTCGGCCTATGTCGGCAAGAAGCTCATGGGCGGGCGCAACCAGCCAACCGACCAGCCGCTGCTCAACCGGCGCGGCGAACAGATGATCGGCCGGACCGCCACGCTTGCCGAACCGATCCGCGAAGGGCGCGGCCGCGTCCAGCTTGGCGACACGTTCTGGCGCGTGTCAGGCCCCGACCTGCCCGCCGGTACACGCGTGCGCGTCGTCTGTGCAGCGGAAACCGATCTGGAACTGACCGTCGAACCTGTCTGAATTCAGGCCGCTGACAAAATGCACGTCAAGTTCTTCCTCGTCATGCTCGGGCTTGTCCCGAGTATCTACGCACGGTTGGGAATAAGGATAGTTTTTAATTTTCAGCTACTTAACCAAAGATTGCAGATTCTCGGGACAAGCTCGAGAATGACGGATGTTGGAACGGCGGCGTTTGTCAGCAAGCCGAAGCTCTTCTAAACGGACTCTACGCCGCGCCGATGCGCAGCAGGTCGTGGAAATGCACCATGCCCACAGGCCTGTCGTCTTCCGCCACCACCAGGGCGCTGATATTGTATTTTTCAAGCAGCGCAATCGCCGCTCCAGCGAACATCTGCGGTTTGACCGTCTTCGGCGTACGAGTCATGATCTCGTCCACCGTGATGTCGGCGAGGTTGCGATGCAAGTTACGGGCGACGTCGCCATCGGTAACGATGCCGACCAGCTTTCCTTCCTCGTCGACCACGCACACGCAGCCAAGTTTTTTCCTCGACAGCGTCATCGCAGCTTCGGGCATCTTAGTGCCGACATCTACGAGCGGAATCTTGTCGCCGACGCGCATGATTTCACGAATCTGCGTCAGGTTCGCGCCCAGTTGCCCACCCGGATGGAATGTGCGGAAGTGATCTGGCGTAAAGCCGCGCGCTTCAAGAAGCGCAACCGCCAGCGCATCGCCGACCACCAGTTGCAGAAGCGCCGATGTTGTTGGCGCCAGGCCATGCGGACACGCTTCGGCAGCGCGCGGCAGCGCCAAAAGCACATCCGCCTCGCGCGCCAGCGCCGAAGTCTGGCCCGCCGTGATCGCAATAAGCGGAATGGAGAAGCGCCGCGAATAAGCGATGATGCCTTTCAGTTCCACCGTCTCGCCCGACCATGACAGGGCGATGATCGCGTCGTCCTCAGCGATCATGCCCAGATCGCCATGGTTGGCCTCGGCTGGATGCACGAAAAAGGCCGGCGTTCCGGTAGAGGCGAGCGTCGAGGCAAGCTTGGAACCGATATGGCCGCTTTTGCCGACCCCGGTAACGATGACACGTCCCTTGATGGCGGCCAGCGTCTCGACAGCCCGCGCAAACGGCTCCGACAGGCCGTTTTCCAGCGAATGGGCCAGCGCCTCAACGCCCGCCCTCTCCGTCGAGACGGTTCGCAATGCCGAATCGATCGATGCTTGCCGGTCCGGCTGCTTCATTCCAGGAACCCCAGAGATTGCCATCGGCATGCGATTACTGCGTTGACGGCCTCCTGTCCAACGGAATTGGCCGGGCCCCGCACGCAAGCACGCTGTTCTCAACCCTCCATTAACCATCCCCATTTACGGTTCGGTAAGCATGGCGCGCGTGCGCCGCCGAGGTGACGATGCCGCGTACCCATTCCACAAGCCGATGCGCCGGCGCAAGGCAGGCCGCTTTGGCGCTGCTGTTGACGACAAGCGTCCTGGCGTGGGCCGGCGCATCGTCGGCCTATGCCCAGCAATTGGGCCTGCGCGGCGAGGTTTCGGAAAATTCGGTCCAGCAGAACCGGATAATTACGGGTGCGGTCCCGGCGCGGTCGCAGGCCGGACAAGCCGTGACAGCGAATTCCGATGCGCTTCTTCCTCCCGCCTACGTCCCGGCCAGCACCGGCGCCCTGACCGACCCCACCGACGACCCAACCGCGCCGGCCGCAGCCGACGATCCTTTTTCCGAACGCCCGGCAGCCGCTCCGAAGCGCCAATCGTCCGCCGCGACCAGAAATAGAAAAACCGACGAAGAAATCCCGGCCACGTCAAATGGCAAGCCAGCGCCGACCAAACGAGCGACGGCGGCCAACACAAATTCGACCGACCCAAATGCGACCGACACCGACCCGGCCGGCGACGAATTGCAGCAGCGCGCGAATCGGCGGGCACGAACCGTCGACTATGACGACAGGCAGCAGCTCGATCCGGGCGTCGAGCGGACAGGCTCCATCGAAGCTGGGGACCGAAAGCCGGAAGAAGAAGACCCCTTCGCCGCCGTTGGGATCCGGGCCGGTTCTTTCATCCTGCGGCCAAGCCTCGAAGAGGGTGTCACGGCCACCTCGAACGCCGATTCGAGCTTCAACGGCTCCTCGGCGGTGCTGTCGGAAACGACGCTACGCCTCAACGCCGCATCCGACTGGAGAGAGAATTCCGCCAGCGCCGACGGCTATCTCACCTACCGCAAGACGCTGTCGGGCCAAAAGATCGACGATTTACGCGGCCGCGTCGAGGGAACGCTCAACATCGACCTGGCCAACGACCTGCGCGCCATCGCCAAGCTGGGTTATGAGGCGGCGCCGGAATCGGCATCCTCGCCAGACGCCATCGAAGGAGCGATCTCGCAGCCCTTGCGCCAGACACTGGACGGCAGCCTCGGCATCGAAAAGGATGTCGGCAAGGCCCGGTTCGCCCTAACCGGCGCCGTTCAACACGACATCTTCGGCGATGCGAAACTATCGTCGGGCGGAATCCTTTCGCAAAAGGATCGCGACGCCACGCTCTACACGGCCAAGCTTCGCGGCGGCTACGAGATTTCGCCCGCGCTGACGCCCTTCGTCGAGGTGGAAACCGGCCGTAGGGTATATGGCCAGCGCATCGACAACAGCGGCTATGAACGTTCGGCGACACGGCTTGGCGCGAGCGCCGGCGTCGAACTCGACCTGGGCGAAAAGCTTGCCGGAGAATTTTCCGCTGGCTGGCTGCGCGAAGCCATTGACGACGACCGGCTCGAGCCGGTCTCGGGCGCGACGGTGAACGCGGACTTGCGATGGTCGCCCGAGCGCGGCACCATGATCGGCCTTTCCGGCTCAACGATCGTCGAAGGCACGACAAATCCCGGAGAGAGCGGTTCGCTGCTCTATTCCAGCAGGCTGTCGCTGGAACGGCAAATTCGCGACAATTTGACCGGCAATGCCGCCCTGGGGGTCGACTGGCGGCGCTATGTCGGATCGGACGCGCGCGACCGGACGCTGAGCGCCGAGGCGAGCCTGACCTGGTGGCTGAACCGCTATACCGGCCTGACGACGCGCGCGCGAACGGAAAAGCTGACCAGCAACCTGCCTGGGCGCGATGCAACCACCAACAGCATCTTCGTCGGGCTGAAGCTGCAGCGCTAGTGCGGCAGCCGGGATTTATCCCCCCGCCGCACTAGCCCTTCCCGGACTTGGTTTAATCGAGAAGCTTGCGGATAACGTCGCGCATGCTTTCCTTGGTATCGGAGCGGGCCAGCGCGAAGGCGACGTTTGCCTCGACGAACCCTTCCGGAGAGCCGCAATCGAAGGTTCGGCCCCGATAGTGATAGCCATAGAACGCCTGCTGGGCCTGGAGCTTCAGCATGCCGTCGGTAAGCTGGATTTCGTTGCCCGCGCCGCGTTCCTGATCGGCCAGTATGTCGAATATCTGCGGCTGCAGGATGTAGCGCCCATTGATATAGAGATTGGACGGCGCGGTTCCCGGCTTCGGCTTTTCGACCATGCCGCTGATGCGAAAACCGCTGTGAACATCTTCGCCTTTGCCGACGATGCCGTATTTGTCCGTATCGGCCGGATCGCATTCCTCGACCGCGATAATGCTGCCGCCGGTCTGGTTGTAGAGGTCGACCATATCCTTCATGCAGCCATGCTCCGGCAGCGTGATCATGTCGGGCAAAAGCAGGGCGAACGGCTCGTCGCCGACCAGTTCGCGCGCGCACCATACGGCGTGCCCGAGACCGAGCGGCTCCTGCTGGCGGGTGAAACTCGTCTGCCCCGCCTTCGGCTGGAGCGCGTCCAGCTTCGCCAGTTGCGCCGTCTTGCCGCGCTGGTTCAGCGTGTGGTTCAACTCGAACTGGATATCGAAGTGATCTTCGATGACCCCCTTGTTGCGTCCGGTGACGAAAATGAAATGTTCGATGCCGGCATCGCGCGCCTCGTCGACGACATACTGGATGACCGGCCGATCAACGACGGTCAGCATTTCCTTCGGTATCGCCTTGGTGGCTGGAAGAAAGCGAGTGCCCAGACCTGCGACCGGAAAAACTGCCTTGCGAACTTTTTTCATGCGTTTGATTATCCGTTTCTGGAGGCTCTTCGGCAAATCCATTTGTCGATGCCACGGCCAAACCTTTCGGACGGCCTTTCAGGCGATAGTGTCATGCCGAAATTGAGGATTACTGAACAGCGGAGCATTGGTCGTTCACCGACAATAATCACTTTTGCATCTTTTCGTTCCCCAGCCCGCCTATGGTAAACTAATTCATAACCTGCATGGGCCATGACTGACCTTTCCCGGATAGAGAAGGAGGAAAAAGTGCCCCCTTGCAACGCAACCAGACGTTTCTCACGCACGATGACGGCCATCGGCCTCTCGCTCGCCGTACTCATGCCGTCCACCTCGGCGTTTGCCGACGCCGGCTTTCGCCAATGGGTAGCCGGGTTCCGCGCGACGGCAATCCAGCATGGCGTTTCCGGCAAGACTTACGACCAGGCCTTCAGAAACATCAAGGATATCGATCCCGTCGTCCTGGAGAAGGCACGCTACCAGCCTGAATTCACCGCGCCCGCATGGGATTATTTCGACAACCGGGTCCAGGACCACTCGATTGCCGTCGGCCAGGAAATGGCGCGCAAGTGGAAGCCCTGGCTCGACCGCATCGAGAAAAGATTTGGGGTAGACCGGTACATATTGCTCGCCATCTGGTCGATGGAATCGAACTATGGCGAAATCCTCAAGCGCGACGACGTCATGCGCAATGTCGTGCGCTCGCTGGCGACGCTCGGCTATGCGGACAAGCGGCGCGCCAAATTCGCGCGCACGCAGTTGATTGCCGCGCTGAAAATCCTGCAGACCGGCGACATCGACGAAAGTCATCTCAGCGGCTCCTGGGCCGGCGCCATGGGACACACGCAATTCATCCCGACAAGCTACCAGGCCTACGCCGTCGATATGGACGGCAACGGCCGGCGCGACATCTGGACCTCGGTTCCCGATGCGTTGGCGACCGCTGCAAACCTCCTGCACAAGAATGGCTGGCAGACCGGCAGGACATGGGGCTACGAGGTGGAACTGCCTGCGGGACGCAAATTCCCCAGCGGTTCGATGTCGGTGGCCAAATGGGAAGCGCTGGGCCTTATCCGCGCCAACGGAAAGCCTTTCACAAGCAAATCCGACAGTGCGACGTTGAAGGTGCCGGACGGCCGTGGCGGGCCGGCATTCCTGATGATCAAGAATTTTTCCGTCATCAAGCGCTACAACAACGCCGACAAATATGCGATGGCCGTCGGCCTGCTTGCCGACCAGATCGCCGGCTATGGCGGGCTGGTGCAGGACTGGAACCGGCCCTTTACCAAGCTGTCGTTCGAGGAACGCCAGGAACTTCAGCAAAGGCTGTCGGAACACGGCTATTATGACGGCAAATTCGACGGCAAGATCGGCAGCGGATCGAAAGCCGCCATACTGGCCTACCAGGCAAAGGCGGGCCTGACTCCCGATGGGCACCCGAGCCTGGAAGTGCTCAAATGGCTGCGCAAGAGGTAGGAGCGTTCGCTCCCGATACGGAGGAAGGACGTGGGGCCGGCTTTACGCATTAGAGCGACGCATCGCGCGTTACCGATCCTCGTTCTGGCACTCGTTGTCCTGGGCATCGCCGTTGCCGGTACGTTTTCCAGGCCGGCCATGGCCCAGGAGCAGGGCTGGTCCCTGCGCGACCTCCTGTTCCCGCGCAAGAGCCAGCGCGTACAGCCCCTGGACCGGTTTCCTGCTCCGCCAAAGGCGAAAAAGAGGCGGGTCGAGCGTCAGCCGGCGGTCGTCGAAACGCCTGCCGTGGAAAAGGCGCCGGATGCGCGCACGGTGCTGGTCGTCGGCGATTTCATGGCCTCCGGGCTGGCCGACGGCCTGGAACAGGCCTTCGAAGAAAATCCGAGCGTCGCCATCGTCAACCGCAGCAACGGCTCTTCCGGCTTCGTGCGCGACGATTATTACGATTGGCCAAAGCAGATCGGCAGCGTGATCGCCGAGGCAAAACCCGCTGCGATCATCGTCATGATAGGGTCCAACGACCGCCAGCAGATGCAGATCGGCGAGGCGCGCGAATCCCCTCGCTCCGAAGCGTGGACCAAGGAATATGAAGCGCGCACGCAAGCGTTCGGCAAGGCGATCGCATCTAGCAAGGTGCCGCTTCTCTGGGTCGGCATGCCGTCGTTCAAGAATGCCAGGATGACCTCGGACATGCTGGCGTTCAACGACATCTATCGCGAGGCCGCGCAAGCGGGCGGCGGCGCGTTCATCGATATCTGGGATGGCTTCGCCGACGAAAACGGCGCCTTCGTCATCACCGGGCCGGATATGAACGGCCAGCCGGTGCGCCTGCGCTCCGACGACGGCATCAACGTGACCAAGGCCGGCAGGCGCAAGCTCGCCTTCTATGTCGAAAAGCCCCTGACCAAGATACTCGGACTGGGGTCGCCAACCGATTCAGGCACTGGCACGCCCCCTGCGGGCGAACCGGTCAAGACACCCGAGGCCGGAACGCCGCCTGCCGCCATCGACAGGACCGTTCCCATGCTGCTGAGCGACCCGGCGCTTGACGGCGGCACCGAACTGCTCGGCGCGGCAATGCCTAGCCACGGTGGAAAAATTCCGGGCGAGACGACAGCGATTTCAGGCCACGGGTCCAGCGTGCCACCGGGCCGCGCCGACGATTTCTCATGGCCGCCCAAGGGTCAAACCGACGTGACGGCCGCGCCACGCCGAACGACAACGGCAAGCACCCCCTGACGACGTAGAGCCGATGCTGTCAGCGCGGCAGGACGCTTTCTCCCATCAGCGCCTCGTCGATGGAGCGCGCCGCCTGGCGGCCCTCACGGATAGCCCAGACCACCAGCGATTGGCCCCGACGGACATCGCCCGCCGCGTAAAGCCTGTCGACGCTGGTGCGGTAGTCGCGTTCGTTCGCGGCCACATTGTTCGAACGGCGGTTGTCGGTGGCAGTCTTCATCTGGCCGTCCAGTTCCGAAACCACGCCCTTGTCGAATGGCCCGGCGAAACCGATGGCGATGAAGGCGAGATCGGCGCGGATGACGAATTCGGAGCCTGCGATCGGCTTACGCGCCTCATCCACCTCGCAGCAACGAACGCCGGTAAGCTGCCCTTCTTCGCCGATGAACTCCAGCGTCGCCACCTGGAACTCGCGCTCGGCGCCTTCGGCCTGGCTGGAGGACGTGCGCATCTTGGTCGCCCAGTAGGGCCAGACCGCCAGCTTGTCTTCCTTCTCGGGCGGTTGCGGGCGGATGTCCAGTTGGGTAACGCGAACTGCGCCCTGACGAAATGCCGTTCCCACGCAGTCGGACGCGGTATCGCCGCCACCGACGACGACGACATGCTGGCCGCCGGCGTAAATCGCCTCCGATGGCCAGGCGACCGACTGGATATCCTCGCCGCCGATGCGCTTGTTCTGCTGTACGAGATAGGGCATCGCATCATGCACACCCTGCAGGTCGTCGCCCGGAATGCCGGCCGCGCGCGGCGTTTCCGAGCCGCCGCAATACAGCACCGCATCATATTCGGCGAGCAATTCGGCAACTGGCTTGTCGACCCCGACATTGACGCCGCAATGGAAGGAAACCCCCTCGCCGCCCATCTGCTCGATGCGCCGGTCGATGAAATGTTTTTCGATCTTGAAGTCGGGAATGCCGTAGCGCATCAGCCCGCCCGGCCGGCTCTCGCGCTCATAGACATGCACCTCGTGCCCGACGCGGCCGAGCTGCTGGGCCGCCGCCATGCCGGCCGGCCCCGAGCCGATGATGGCTACGCGCTTGCCCGTCTTCTGTGCCGGCGGATAGGGGCGGATATGCCCGGTCTCATAGGCCTTGTCGGCCAGCGCCTGCTCGATGGTCTTGATAGCGACCGGGTTGTCTTCGAGGTTCAGCGTGCAGGCTTCCTCGCAGGGCGCCGGGCAGATGCGGCCGGTGAACTCCGGGAAATTATTGGTCGAATGCAAATTGCGGATCGCGTTGTCCCAATCGCCTTGATAGACGAGGTCGTTCCAGTCCGGGATCTGGTTGTGCACCGGGCAACCTGTCGGCCCATGGCAATAGGGCACGCCGCAATCCATGCAGCGCGCCGCCTGTTTTTCCACTTCCTTGTCCGACATCGGCAGCGTGAATTCGCGAAAATGCCGGATGCGGTCGGAAGCCGGCTGGTACTTGTGTACCTGCCGGTCGATTTCGAGGAAGCCCGTTACCTTGCCCATGTCAAACTCTTCTTCGTAAGCCGATGTGCTTTCACTATTCCGCCGCCACGCCCATGCGCGAGCGCTCCATCTCGATCAGCGCGCGGCGGTATTCTACGGGCATGATCTTGCGGAATTTCGGCCTGAAACTCACCCAATCGTCGAGGATTTCTCTGGCCCGTTTCGAGCCTGTGTAGTGCACATGGTTGGAGATGAGCTGGTAAAGCCGCTCCTCGTCATGGCTGGTCATGTCGCCGGAAACGTCGACGCGGCCCTTGTGGTCGAGGTCGCCGCCATGGTGAAGCAGCTTCTCCATCAGATCGTCTTCCTCGGGAACCGGCTCCAGCTCGACCATCGCCATGTTGCAGCGCTCGGCGAAATCACCCGCCTCGTCCAGCACATAGGCGACGCCGCCCGACATGCCGGCGGCGAAGTTGCGGCCGGTCTGGCCGATGACGACGACGATGCCGCCGGTCATGTATTCGCAGCCATGGTCGCCGACGCCTTCGACAACGGCGGCAACGCCCGAATTGCGCACGGCGAACCGTTCGCCGGCAACGCCGCAGAAATAGGCCTCGCCCTCGGTCGCGCCGTAAAGCACCGTATTGCCGACGATGATGGCCTCTTCGGCGCGGACCCTGCTGTTTTCCGGCGGCCGTATGACGAGCCGACCGCCCGAAAGCCCCTTGCCGACATAGTCGTTGGCCGCCCCTTCCAGTTCGAAAGAAATGCCCCGCGCCAGAAACGCCCCGAACGACTGCCCGGCGGTGCCGGAAAACTTCACCGAAATCGTATCCTCGCGCAGGCCCTTGTGCCCGAAGCGCCTGGCGACTTCGCCCGACAGCATCGCGCCGACTGATCGGTCGACATTGCGCACCGGCACTTCGATGCGTACGGGCTGCCTGGCGTCGAGTGCGGGCTTGGCCTGTTCGATCAGCTTGCGGTCGAGAACATCGTCGATCGGATGCTTCTGGCGTTCGGTCCAGTGGGACTGCTCAGCCGGCAAATCCAGCTTGAAGAACATTTTTGAGAAATCGAGACCCCGCGCCTTCCAATGCTCGATCAGCGCCTTCTTTTCCAGCAGGTCGGTGTCGCCGATAATCTGGTCGAGATGGGTGAAGCCCATTTCGGCAAGCAGTTCGCGCACTTCTTCGGCCACGTAGAAGAAGAAGTTGATGACGTGCTCGGGCGTACCCTTGAAGCGCTTGCGCAGCACCGGGTCCTGCGTCGCCACGCCCACCGGGCAGGTGTTCAGATGGCACTTGCGCATCATGATGCAGCCGGCGGCGATCAAGGGCGCGGTCGCGAAGCCGAACTCGTCGGCACCCAGAAGCGCGCCGATCACCACGTCGCGCCCAGTGCGCAAGCCGCCATCCACCTGCAAGGCGACGCGGCTACGCAGACCGTTCAGCACCAGCGTCTGATGCGTCTCGGCAAGCCCCATTTCCCACGGACTGCCCGCATGTTTCAGCGACGTCATCGGCGACGCGCCGGTCCCGCCGTCATAGCCGGAAATGGTGATGTGGTCGGCGCGCGCCTTGGCGACACCGGCCGCGACCGTGCCGACACCCACCTCGGACACCAGCTTGACCGAAACATCGGCCGCCGGATTGACGTTCTTCAAATCGTAGATCAGTTGCGCCAGATCCTCGATGGAATAGATGTCGTGGTGCGGCGGCGGCGAAATCAGGCCGACGCCGGGCGTCGAATGGCGCACCTTGGCAATCGTCGCATCGACCTTGTGGCCGGGCAGTTGCCCGCCCTCGCCGGGCTTTGCCCCTTGAGCCACCTTGATCTGCATCATGTCGGAGTTGACGAGATATTCCGCCGTCACGCCGAAGCGGCCCGACGCCACCTGCTTGATCGCGGAGCGCTCGGGATTGGCCCCGCCGCCCGGCAGCGGCAGATAGCGGTCGGCTTCCTCGCCGCCCTCGCCCGTGTTCGACTTGCCGCCGATGGCGTTCATGGCGCGCGCCAGCGTCGTGTGGGCCTCCCTGCTGATGGAACCGAACGACATCGCCCCGGTCGAGAAGCGCTTGACGATTTCACTGGCCGGCATCACCTCGTCCAGCGAAACCTTGGTGCGCCCCGTTTCCGCCGCGGTCTTGATGCGGAACAGGTCGCGTATGGCGTGAGCATTCACGACCGCATCGTCGACCTGCGCCGAAAATGCCTTAAACGTCTCCCACGACCCCTGCCGGACCGCGTGCTGCAAGGTAGCGACGGCATCCGGCGTCCAGGCATGGGCTTCGCCGCGCATGCGGAAAAGATAATCGCCACCGACGTCGAGCGTATTGCGCAGCAGCGGATCGTCGCCGAACGCCGAGGCATGGCGCTTGACCGTTTCGGTCGCGATCTGCTCCAGGCCCACGCCCTCGATCAGCGTCGCCGTGCCGGTGAAATACTTGTCCACGAACTCGGACCTGAGGCCGATGGCATCGAATATCTGTGCGCCGCAATAGGACTGGTAGGTCGAGATGCCCATCTTGGACATGACCTTGAGAATGCCCTTGCCGATGGACTTGATGTAGCGCGACACCAGTTCGCCGGCGTCCACCTCGGGCGGGAATGCGCCGTTCTTGTGCATGTCGGCCAGCGTATCGAAGGCGAGATACGGGTTGATCGCCTCCGCGCCATAGCCGGCAAGGCAGCAGAAATGGTGGATTTCGCGCGGCTCGCCCGATTCCACCACCAGCCCGACCGAGGTGCGCAACCCCTTGCGGATCAGATGATGATGCACGGCAGCCGTCGCCAGCAACGTCGGGATGTCGATGCGGTCCGGGCCGATCTGGCGGTCGGACAGGATGATGATGTTGTAGCCGCCGGCGACCGCCGCCTCGGCCCGCTCGCACAGCCGCTCGACCGCCGCCTCCATGCCACCAGCCCCTTCGCTGGCCGAATAGGTGATGTCGATGGTCTTGGTATCGAAGCGCTCTTCGGTATGACCGATGGAGCGTATTTTCTCCAGATCGGCATTGGTCAGGATCGGCTGGCGCACCTCCAACCGCTTGCGGCGTGATGAGCCGACCAAGTCGAAAATATTCGGGCGCGGTCCGATGAAGGACACCAGGCTCATCACCAGTTCCTCGCGGATCGGATCGATCGGCGGGTTGGTGACCTGGGCAAAATTCTGCTTGAAATAGGTGTAGAGCATCGTCGGCCGGTCCGACATCGCCGCAATCGGCGTATCGGTGCCCATCGAGCCGATCGCTTCCTGGCCGGTGGTCGCCATCGGCGACATCAACAGCTTCAGGTCTTCCTGCGTGTAGCCGAAGGCCTGCTGGCGATCGAGCAGGGACACGTCGCGGCGCAGCGCACGCGGCTCCACCGGGTTCAAATCCTCGAGGATGAGCTGCGTGTTGGACAGCCACGTCTTGTAGGGATGCCGGGTCGCGATCTCCGACTTGATCTCGTCGTCGGAAACGATGCGGCCCTTGACGAGGTCGATCAGCAGCATCTTGCCCGGCTGCAAGCGCCACTTCTTGACGATCTTCTCTTCCGGCACGTCGAGAACGCCGGCTTCCGACGCCATGATGACGCGGTCGTCGTCGGTGACGATGTAGCGCGCCGGGCGCAAGCCGTTGCGGTCGAGCGTAGCGCCGATCTGGCGACCATCCGTAAAGGCCACTGCCGCCGGGCCGTCCCACGGTTCCATCAGGGCCGCGTGGTACTCGTAGAACGCCTTGCGGTCGCTGCCCATGAGCTTGTTGCCGGCCCAGGCTTCGGGGATCAGCATCATCATCGCATGCGCGAGGCTGTAGCCGCCCTGGAACAGGAATTCGAGCGCATTGTCGAAGCAGGCGGTGTCCGACTGGCCTTCATAGGAGATCGGCCACAGCTTGGAGATGTCGTTGCCGAAAAGTTCCGAATCGACCGACGCCTGACGCGCGGCCATCCAGTTGTTGTTGCCGCGCACCGTGTTGATCTCGCCATTATGCGCGACCATGCGATAGGGATGCGCCAGCTTCCAGGACGGGAACGTGTTGGTCGAAAAGCGCTGGTGAACGAGGATCAGCGCCGTTTCGAAACGCGGATCGGCCAGGTCCTTGTAGTAGGAGCCGACCTGATAGGCCAAAAACATGCCCTTGTAGACGATGGTCCGCGCCGACAGCGATACGCAATAAGCGCCGATATCCTTGTTGTCGTTCTCCGCATAGATGCGGCCGGAAATGACCTTGCGCAGCAGATAAAGCCGCGCCTCATATTCCTCGTCATTGTCGATATCGGGCGTACGCCCGATGAACACCTGACGATGAAACGGCTCTGCCGCGACGATTTCCGGTGCCTTGGACAGCGCCGAATTATCGACCGGCACATCGCGAAAACCGATCAGCGGCAGGCCTTCCGACTGGGCCGATTCGCGGATGATCTCGTTGATATGCTCGCGCAAAGCCGCATCCTGCGGCATGAACCAGTGGCCGACGCCATACTGCCCCTCGGGAGGCAGTTCGATGCCCTGCCCGGCCAGTTCCTCGCGGAAAAAGCGGTCGGGAACCTGCACCAGCAGGCCCGCGCCGTCGCCCATCAGCGGATCGGCCCCGACAGCGCCGCGATGCGTCAGGTTTTCGAGCATGGCCAGGCCGTCGACGACGATACCGTGCGACTTCACGTTCTTCATGTTGGCGATGAAGCCGACGCCGCAGCCATCGTGCTCGCGGCTGGGGTGATAGAGACCCTGCGCGGCCATTCCGTCCGTGGTTCGCAAGGCGGTGCGCAAAGGGGGGTGTTTGACGGTTGTCGCTTTCGTCTGCGCGGCCTGGCCGTTCGTCGCAGAAAGCGTCAACTTCGTCATGTCCTCATCCTTTTCGGTCGGCCGCTGGCTGCGTCAGGAAGCATCGGCTTCCCCCAAAATCTGCGGCACGAATTGCGAAACTCAACGTCTACAGCGGCGGTCCATTACGCGAACCCGACTGAACATCCCGCCGGCCATGGCGTGGCCGAAGACAGGTCGGTCGCTGCGCGCTGCTCTCGACAAACTGCCAGGACGAAGATGATACGCCAAGGAAGCCTATAGCGGGCGATTAAATAAGACAGCAATGCTGTCCTAAATTTATGACAGAATTGGAAACCCCGCACAAGACCGTTTCGTAAAAATCTTGAGGCGTCCGCGAACGAAAATTGCGTGACCCGCCGCGATCCTGAAATTATTTGCCGATGCCATCCGCCGCGCGCCTTTGGCTTCATGGATTTTTTGCCGCCTGGCTCTTGCGGCTTCGCGCCCAAACCCATCAATGTCGCGGCGAATTTCTTGTTCCCTCATCCAGGCAGATACATCCATGTTTTTCGCTTCCGACAATTGGGCCGGCGCCCACCCGAAGATTGCGGCCGGCCTTGCCGATAACGCCGCCGGCTTTTCCACCGCCTATGGCGACGGCGATCTCGACCGTGCCGTCTACGAGCGTTTCAGCGAGATTTTTGAGCGGGAAGTCGCGGTGTTTTTCGTGGCGACCGGCACGGCAGCCAATTCGCTGTCACTGGCCACCTACAACAAGACCGGCGGCTTTTCGCTGTGCCACCGCGAATCGCATGTCATGGAAGACGAATGCGGCGCCCCGGGATTCTTCATGGGCGGATCGCGGCTGCTGCCCGTCGACGGCGCGCTCGGACGGATCGACCCGAAGAAGTTGGAACAGGCGCTGAACCGCCTCGCCCCGGAAGTCGTCCACACCGGCCGCCCGGCCGCGATCACGATCACCCAGTCGACGGAAAGCGGAACGGTCTACAGCCTCGACGCCATCGACGAAATCTCGGCGCTCGCCAAGAAGCATAAGTTGCCGCTGCACATGGACGGAGCGCGCTTCGCCAACGCGATGGTCTCGCTGGGAACGACGCCCGCCGAAATGACCTGGAAGCGCGGCGTCGATATTCTGTCCTTCGGCGGCACCAAGAACGGTTGCTGGTGCGCCGAGGCGGTGGTGCTTTTCGACCTCGACAAGGCCAGGGAATTGACCTTCCTGCGCAAGCGCGCCGCGCAGCTTTTTTCGAAATCGCGCTTCATCGCCGCCCAGTTCGACGCCTATTTCAAGGACGACCTATGGCTCGAGACCGCCCGCCATGCCAATGCCATGGCGGCGCGCCTTGCAGCAGCAATCGAGAATTCCTCCGCCGCCCGGCTGGCCTGGCAACCGCAGGCGAACGAAGTGTTCGCGGTGTTGAAAAAGAAAAATGCCGAAAAGATGCTGGTGGCAGGGGCCGCCTTCTACGATTGGCACGCGCCGGCTGGCTTCGAAGGCCCGCTCGGGGAAGACGAGGGCCTCTATCGTTTTGTCGCAAGCTTTGCCACGACAGCCGACGATGTCGACAAGCTCGGCCATCTGCTCGCCAATTAAGAAAAGAGGGCGGCGCATCGCTGCGCCACCCTCTCGTCTCGGGAGGAGACGGTGGTATTCGTTACGCGGCTGCCTTGGCCTCGATCTGCTTGGCCTTCGCCGGGGTCGAAGTGATCGCGATCTTGCGCGGCTTCAGCTCCTCGGGAATGTTGCGCTTGAGATCGACGTAAAGCAGGCCGTTCTTCAGCGCTGCGCCGGTGATGTCGACATGGTCGGCAAGCTGGAACCGGCGCTCGAACGCGCGGCTGGCGATGCCGCGATAAAGCAGTTCGCTGCCCTCGTCGTCGGCCTCTTCCTTGCGCTCGCCCTTGACGGTCAGCACATTGCGGTGCGCTTCGATCGAAATCTCGTCTTCCGAAAAACCCGCTACCGCCATCGAAATCCGATAGGCGTCCTCGCCGGTCTTCTCGATGTTGTAGGGCGGATAGGTCTGCGCGCCGCCATCGGGCTGAGCCAGCGAATCGAGAATCGTAAACAGCCGGTCAAAGCCGACGGTCGAGCGATAAAGTGGGGAAAAATCAACATGACGCATGGTCTGTTCTCCTGGTGAGCAACATGGTTTGCGATTGGTCTTGGCCGAACCCGTCAACGGCGTTTCGGCTGGACCAGCGGCCCCTATAGCGGCTGCCGCAGGAGACATTTGGGGGGCGCCAAGCGCCTTTTCAAGATTTCCCCGACAGCAAAATTCCCGACAGGCGCGCGCCTTCGATGAACGGCGAATGAACCACTGCTTCGGGTTGCGTTCAGCGGGACCGCGCTAGATTGGCCTCGACATCAACGAACAAGCGGTGCCGCAAACCACCGCGAAGAGGCCGGTCCGGGTGTAACGTCCCTTCCCCTGGATCGACAGAGGCCGGAAGCGCACCGCAGGTCGCTTCCGGCCTTGCTTGTCTGGCACTGTGAGCGAGCGTCGGGATAACCCGAAAACCGGCAACCCCTTTCGGTCCGACGCTCAAAGTCCATTTGCTTTTGGCTGGTTTGCTTTCTATCACCATGGCAGGCCTGTCGACGCACAGGCGCAGATGCCAGCCGAAGCGTTGAATGACGGACATTTTCCACGAAATCCCCGGCAATCCGACGCCCAAGAAAGCGACAACCGGCTTTCTCACCGCGCGTGACGGGAAAAAAATCCGCTACGCGCATTTCGCAGCCACCGGCCGCCCGATGAAGGGAACCGTGGTCATCCTTCCCGGCCGCAACGAATGCATCGAGAAATATTTCGAGACGATCCGCGATCTGTCCGGCAGGGGGCTGGGCAGCGCCCTGATCGATTGGCGCGGGCAAGGTGATTCAGATCGCCTGGTACGCGACCGCCAACGCGGCCATGTAAGGCGTTTTTCGGATTACGCCGACGATCTCGAACAATTCTTCGAGGAAATCGTGCTGCCCGACTGTCGCGGCCCCTACTATATCCTCGCCCATTCGGCCGGAGCGCTGATCGCGCTGCTGGCGGCCCCTTCCATGGTCAACCGGGTTCGCCGCATGGTGCTGATCGCACCGTTCCTGGCATTACCCGGCCAGCGGGTCTCGACAAAGACCATGCGCCGCGTCACGACGGTTCTTTGGCTGCTTGGCCTTGGGCGGCTGTACGCCGCGTGGGGGCCACGCCAAAAGGGCGGGACGCCGTTCGAGGTGAACAAGGTGACGTCCGATCCGGCGCGATATGCGCGCAACACCCTGCTTTACGAAACCTGGCCACAATTGGCGCTCGGCGGGCCGACCATCGGCTGGTTGAGGGCCGCCAGCAAGGCTTCCGGCATCGTGTCTGCTCCAGAGTTCATGGCCGCCATCAACGTCCCCACGCTGGTCATTGCCGCCGGTGCCGATCGGGTCGTCTCGACGCGCGCCGTCGAAGCCTATGCAAGGCGTCTGCGCCTTGGCGCGCTGCTGACCATCGACGGCGCCGCCCATGAAATCCTGCAGGAAGCCGATCTTTACCGCGAGCAGTTTTTCGCCGCTTTCGACGCTTTCATACCCGGCACCGACGACGGTACTTTGTAGGCTCAGCCCCGCAACGCGGCCATCGCGGCGGCGTGCAACTCTGGTGTGGCGGCGGCCAGTATATCGCCGCCCTTTTCCGCCGGCCCGCCCTCGAAGGTGGTGATGACGCCGCCCGCCTTCTCGATGATCGGGATCAGCGCGACGATGTCATAGGGTTTCAGGCCGGGGTCGACGACGAGATCGACGCTGCCCGACGCCACCATGGCGAAGGCGTAGCAATCGGTGCCGTAGCGCGCCAGTTGCACCTGGCGCTCGAGATCGTCGTAGATCGCCCTCCCCGCGCCTTTGAACAGCGCCGGCGTCGTGGTGAACAAGGTCGCATCGGCAAGTCGCGTCGTTTTGCGCGTGGCAAGCTTTCGCGGACCGCCCGGTCCCTCATAATGCGAACCGGAGGCGTTGGCGTAGAAAAGCTCGCCCGTGAAGGGTTGCGACATCATGCCGGCGACCGCATCGCCATCCACGGTCAGGCCAACCAGCGTTCCCCACACGGGCAGCCCGGAAATATAGGCGCGCGTGCCGTCGATCGGATCGATGACCCAGACATGCCGGCTGCTGATGTTCTCGCTGCCGTGCTCTTCGCCCAGAATGCCATGATCGGGAAACTCCGCATTGATCAACGCGCGGATGACGCGCTCCGCCTCCCGGTCGGCTTCCGTCACCGGATCGAAGCTGCCCTGCTCCTTGTTGGACACCACGCCCTGCTTTCGAAAACGAGGCAACGTCTCGGCTGCGGCCGCCTGTGCGAGGCGGCGCATGAAATCGGTGGATATATCCAATTCTTGTCTCCTGAATACTGCCGAACGAAGCGCCTTCGGTGTGCCGTGAACGCTCCGACTTGTCTGCGTGAATGATCCGTAAAAGAACTCGCTTATTCCGCGGCCAGCGGCAGATCCAGGAAATAGGCATCGGGCAGCGCCATCAGGTCAGCGCTAAACCGCGCCAGATCGTCAGCCAGCGCGTCGAAGCCGACCGACTTCTGCAAGGTCCGCTCGTTCATGTACAGACCGCGATTGACCTCGATCTGCAAGGCGTGGAGGTGGCGGGCCGGCCGGCCGTAATGCTCGGTAATGAAACCGCCGGCGTAAGGCTTGTTGTGCGCAACGCTGTAGCCCATGGCGGAAAGCATGTTGATCGCCGCGTCGGAAAATGCGGTCGAGGCTGAAGTTCCGAAACGGTCGCCGATGATGAAATCGGGTCGGGCGCCATTGTCGCCGACGCGAATACTGGCGGGCATGGAATGGCAATCGACCAGAACGGCGAAGCCGAAGGCGGCATGCGTCCTCGTCAACAGCCGCTTCAGCGTTTCATGAAAGGGCTTGTAGATCGCCTCGATGCGCTCGACCGCCTCGGCGAGCGGCAGGCGACCGGCATAAATGTCGAGCCCCTCGCCGACCAGCTTCGGCACCGTGCCCAGGCCGCCAGCGACACGCGCGGAGCGGATGTTGCAATAGGAAGGCACCGGCTCCGCGAACATGCGCGGATCGAGTTCCCACGGCTCGCGGTTGACGTCCAGATAAGCGCGCGGGAAATTCGCCGCCAACAGCGGCGCGCCGAGCGGCACGACGCTGCCGAACAACTCGTCGACGTAACAATCCTCCGAACGGCGGATCGCGCTGCGGTCAAGCCGCGCCATGGCGAGGAACCGTTCGGGATAATGGCGGCCGCTATGCGGCGAACTGAAGATGAAGGGAACGCGCTGTTCGGCGCTCGCCCTGATTTCAAAGGGCTGAACGAGCGAAAAATCCTCGGCTGCCGTGTTCAATTGAAGCCTACCCGCCTACATCCAGACACTATCGCCGGACCGTGCCACCTCACCGGGCGCATGTCCAGTTTTTCAACGGCCAGAGCCAGCTTGAAGCGCTTGCCTTCTGGCTCATCATTCACTTGATCTTTACCGTCGGCAATTCATATACAGGATGGTTAACGGGTTCGCGCAGCAGCAACCCTGATCTGTGATTCGGACGGGACATGATGACACGCATTCTTCTGGCGGAAGACGATGACGACATGCGCCGTTTTCTGGTGAAGGCGCTGGAGCGCGCCGGCTACCATGTCAGCGATTTCGACAATGGCGCGAGCGCCTATGAGCGCCTGCGCGAGGAACCCTTCTCGCTGTTGCTGACGGACATCGTCATGCCGGAAATGGACGGGATAGAGCTGGCGCGCCGCGCGACCGAGATCGATCCCGATCTTAAGGTGATGTTCATCACCGGCTTCGCGGCGGTCGCTCTCAACCCGGATTCCAAGGCGCCGAAAGACGCCAAGGTGCTCTCCAAGCCCTTCCATCTTCGCGATCTCGTCAACGAAGTCGAGAAGATGCTGCAGGCCGCTTGAGGTAAGCCGCACCTGAACGGATCGCCGCGCTTCAAGCGCCAGTTTCGATGCATGGCCTTGCCCCGAAACCAGCGGGCACCTTCGGGCGGCATGCATTATTCCATCGCGTTCCAGCCCGCATTTGCGCCAGCCTGACGAACCGCACTTCTTTCCTCTCCGCAGCTATTGACGCATTGCACCAAAAGTGGTGTAAGCCCGGCGTCGGATGGGCGTGTAGCTCAGCGGGAGAGCACTGCATTGACATTGCAGGGGTCACAGGTTCAATCCCTGTCACGCCCACCATCCTTTCAAAGACTTAGCGGTTTCGTATCTTCTCTCCGCACAGAAACCGCACAGAAACTCCCCGCTTTCAGACCTCTGCGGCGTTCTTCTGGAAGTCGACGTGATGGTGGCCATAGACCTTGTCGAGCGTCTTCGCCGACATGCCCAGCGCGCCGGCCGCCTCCCATATATCGATGCCCGCGAACATCATCCACGTAGCCCTGGTGTGGCGAAGGACGTGCGGTGTGATCGGCGGCTGGCCGGTAAACGCCGGATCGAGCCAAGCGTTCTCAACAGCCATTTCCCAAGCCGTTCGCACTGAGGCAACGCCGCGCCCCATGTAGTTGACGACGTGCAGGTAGACCGACACAGGTTCATCAGCCAACCGAGCGGCCTCGTCGCGCGCCATGTCGTCAATCCGCTTCCATCGAGCGAGATGCGAACTGATTCGCTTGCCCAGGCGGACAGGTGGCTGGCGCTTGTTCGTTTCGGAGATGCCCTCCCCGCGTCGGTGCATGACGCAGCGGTCGCTGTCGATCCAGCCGCCGGTGGTGTTTGCCATCCACTGGACATTGAAGATCGCTCCCCGACGAGACCCGGTGTAGAGCCCGAGCAAAATAAATCGTGCCAGGTGGCGATTGATGACAAACCGGTTTCGGCGCCAGCGCGAATGCTCTCGGCGTGTTGCCACATCGCACCATTTTTCTCGGTAAAATCCTAGCGCGCCGGCTAGCAGCATCGCCGCCTCGGAACGGGTTAGCCATCGATCCCGCGCAGGCGGCACGTCCGGCATGGTTACCTCAGGGACTGACGCCAGAGGACCATGCTCCTTGTGCCAGTGATTGATCGCTTTCGATAGGGCGGCAAGTTCCCGTCGGATAGTCCCGGCCTTCACCATCTTGCCCCTCGCCCTTGCGTAGGCTCGACAGGTTTCGCCGCGCACATCGGCCAGCGTTTTCCCTCCCCACCATGGCGCAAGGGCTGCAATGGCGTAGCCGCTACGTTCGGCCGACTTCTGGTGCGGCGCATACTCCCGACCGTAAGCAGTTAGGACTTCGGCGATCGAGAGTTGAGCGAGATCACTTTCGCGGGTGACGGGTTTGAATTTTGCCGCGATGTACTCGCCGAGCCTCTTTTCAGCTCTTGGGCGATCTGCTTCGCCGCAGCCAGTGCGTCTCGTGATCGATCCGTCGCGGATAAGCCAGACTCGTTCTTCGGGGTGGAGGTAGAGCCGTGCTCCTCGTGTGGGTCTAGGCATTTCGTCATCATCCCTCTCATCGCCGAGGGCGTTACAAAATCCGCCCTGCCTATACGCATGATCCTAAGCGTGCCACGCCGGGCTTCCGCTCGCAACGTGGCCGGTGTTATGCGCCCTCGGAAGAACAGATCGCAAGCTTCCCGCAGGGTCAGCGGCGCATCGTCGTATGCGTCGGGGGCGCTCATTCGCCCCTCCCCAACGATTTCAGCGAGGGTTTGGACACGCCTGGAACCAACTCAACTGGATCGCAGTTGGTGGGCTTGAAGGGAGATTGAGCGATGCCCGACCCACGCAAGCCAAATCCAGACCCAGATGTGCCACCGATACCTGGACGCGAACCAAGGCCGATTGATGAGCCGGACCCAGATCGACTGCCGGACGAGGAACCAAATCCGAACCCCGACGAAGTCAGGAAGCCGCCTTTGCAAGGCACGGCAACTCCGCCGCGTCCAGTGCCTGATCCACAGCCGCCGATGCCGCCGGGGCCGATGCCTGACCCCGGTGACCCGGCGCCGATACCGACGAGGTGAAAGGGCGCGCTCATCGTCCTGCCCTCGCGCTGGTCCATATCCACAAGGTGCAGATGGCAAGGCCTACGATAGAGCCGAGAAGCATGCGCTCGACGGGGCGAAGTGGAAGCCGATCTGTGAGTGCCGGACCGGCGATGGCCCCGGCTAGAAGGCCGGCACCACGTAGGATCGATATGGCAAGGTAGAGGCGGATCAGGCGCATTGCGTGCCTCCCCGCTTCTTGACCACCTTCGCGATGTCGCGCGCCAGCCGGTACAGTTCGCGCTCGGCAACGTCGGTAGGCACCGGATCACAAACTTCGAAATCGGACTGATCGAAGACGACTGCGGCGACCTTGACGGCAAAGCCTTCCAGCGTTGTCGCCTTGGTCCGGTGGATTGCCTTCATCAGCCTGACAGCTTCACTATGCTTGGCCATGAATGCTCTACGAACAGGCTCGTATCCAGTCTCTCGGGATATTTCCCGCCACGCCTTTTCGATTTCCGGCGTGAACACATCGAACTCGCCTAACCCGGCATCTTCTCTGGCTTTCGCAAAAACGCGTTGAAGCTTTTTCCATTCCCGCTCCAGCGGCCTGCATTCAGCCTTGACCCGCTCGAACTGCTTGCCGAGTTCGATCAGACGCGCGTCGGGGCGCTCACTGACCTCGAGTAACGCCAAGGCTTCATCCAGGACGCCACCGTCACCAGCGCAATCCAGCGCAAAATCACCATAGCGAGTAAACACTATCACCTTGGCGGCGAAGTCCCGCGCGCTAGTCGATGGAGCCGCCAGCATGCGTTTTTCGAGGCTGTTGCATTCATCGAGCAAACCGTTGGCGACATCCTGTTCGACAGACAGGTCAGCGGCCTGCTCGTACTTTGCCTCGAATTCACGGAATAGGGTCATGATCGGAGAGAGGTCAGCCATTGCGCTGCCTTCCCGTCATGAAGGCGGGGCGAGCATCTTCGAGCGCAGAGACGAGGTCCGATGCGATATTTTCTGCAAGCTCCAGTGTCGTGCCTAAGCTATCCGTAACCGCATCACGGTATTTCCCGTCGCCGACATTGCTGAGCGATGCTGCCGCCCGTTCGCATACGGTAAGCAAAGCGCGAAGCTGATAGCCACGGTTTAGGATTTCCGGCTCGCCAAGGTAGTCGACAGCGGTGAAGGCGCTCATTTCGCACCGCCTTTCGGAGCGAACATTCCGTCCCTGTCAATGAGCTTCTGGCTTCCTGTTTGGATGGCCATCGCGCGAACATCGCCCTGCCCATATGTGGCGATGATAGCGACGTGTGCCGAAGACGCTCCGTCCGCAAACGCGAGCTTTTTCAACTCGCGCAGGTGCCAGATTACCCGTTCTCGGCGCGAAGGCTTCGGGTGATCCACCTCCCACATATTCACGCGGTCCTCCGCATAGACGAGAGGTTCGAATGTGGGCCTTGCTGGCTCAGCAGCAGCTGCCGGAGCGGCTACTGCAACAACAGCGCCGGCCATTGCAGTACCTGTCAGAAAGCGTCTGCGGCTGATTGTAGGCATAGCTTCGGCGGTCGCCCGCCTGGCGTCGGTCGTCTTGTGCATGTCGGTGGTTCCCATCGGTGGATGATGGGTTCATACATACACAGTATGGGTATGCTTAACAACCCCATACTGTGTACATTTATTAGAATTCGACCTAAGCCGTTGTGTCGCTTATCGAATCACATGTCGATCATGGATCGTCTGACGCGCCCGACCACCGGAACGTCGTTGTCGGGGAATATCGGCTCATGGTTCGGATTGGTGGAAACCGGCTCGAAACGATCCGGGCTGGGCCGGTATCGCTTATAGGTGGCGTTGCCGTGCTGGTCTGCGATGACGTAGCAGGCGTTATTCACCAGCCGTTTGTCCTTGCGGTTTACCAGAATAATCGAGTCCGGCGGTGATATGCGATCCATCGAATCGCCATCCACTCTCAAGGCAAACCAGTCGCCGGGCGGGAGATCGGCAACAGCCAGTGTTCGAATGGCCTCGTCAATGAGATCGTCGCGCATCATTACACCAGCGCTGATAGTCGAGATCAGTGGGACGCTTTGAAGCTGTGACGCCGCCTGGTCAAAGAGATCGGCCGGAGATATGCGCAGCGCCTCCGCTATTCGCTCCATCCATTCCTTTGTCAGCTTACGCTCGCCGCGCTCCAGCTTCGTCAGCTGAGACGTGGAAGTGTTCATCCGCGCCGAAAGTTCGTCGCGAGTGAGGCCGGCTCGATCTCGGAAATATCTGATGCGGTTGTCCATATACCCAATATGGGTCAAAACCATCAAAAAAGCCATATCCCAGTCTGTGCAACTGACTTCTTGCTTAACAACCCCATAATGTGTATGTACGGGGAATGAAGCTCTCCCGATACCTCAAAGACAACAAGATCACCGACGCTGAGTTCGCGGCGACGGTCAGCGCAACCCCTTTCGCCGTAGGGAAGTGGAGGCGCGGAGAACGAACGCCGCGCGACTCTTTCATGAGACGGATCGTCAAGGCGACGTGCGGTGCTGTTACCCCGAATGACTTCCTGAATTTTTCGGACGAGGTGGGGTCGGCGAGGTCGGCGGCATGAGCGACATCGACGATGCCATGAATGCCCATCGCGAGGCAGAGATCGACGCTGCCTATGAGGCTTTCGAGGTTTACGCGAGGGCGAAAAGAAAAGCTGACGCCACGCTGACCTTCCCCGCTTGCCACGATGCGGCTCAGGCGTGGGTGCGGTTCGTGAACCTGCACCTGCCCGCCGACCAGAAAATGCCCGAGGTCGCGGCGTGATCCACTACGAGGACGACAAGCCCATGAAGAACGTGACGCCGGCCGAGTTGTCAAAGGCCGAGGCGAAGAAGCTGACGCAAAAGATCAAGACCGCCGTCGACGAATTATGGCCCTTATTTACCAAAGCGCACGAAGGCAAGGCCTGGAAGGCCCTCGGCTACCTGACATGGGAAGCCTATGTCAAAGCCGAGTTCGGGATGGGGCGAAGCCGCGCATACCAGCTTCTCGACAAAGGCGAAGTGATCCAAGCCATAGCCGATGCGACCGGCACAGATGTCCAACGCGTTGGACAAATTTCGGCGCGCGATGTCGAGGCGGTGAAGGACGATTTACCGGCCGTCACCGAGCAGATCAAGGCCAAGGTAGACGCCGGTGAGGTACCGTCAAAGGCGGTTGCCGAAACAGTCGCGGCCGCCCGCGCCGCTAAGGAAAAGGCGAAGGCTGAAAAGACCGCCCAACAGGCAGAGAACGATCGCCAGCGCGAGGAACATGCCGCCGCACTTCCTGATGCGATCAAACAACGTGAGCAGGCCAAGGCAGAGGCCATCGCTGCCCGAAAGGTCAAACCCGCCGACGCCGACGCGCTAACCGCCGAGAACGAGGAACTACGGGAGGCGAACGCGGCGCTCGAAACTGAACTGGCGGCGGTGAAAGCCGACAATGCCAATTGGGAAGGCATGCGCGTCCAGTTTGAGTTAGGCGGCTTCGAAAAGGTCATCGCCGGCAAGGACGAGGAAATCCGAGTCCTTGAAACCCGTCTCTATCGCGAGAGCGCCGACAAGGCATCATGGATGCGGCTCTCCAAATATTGGCAGGAAGAGGCGAAGAAACTCGGCTTCTCCAATGACACGGTCATCGACATCGAAACCGGCGAGGTCGTTGATGGTTGATGTCGCCAAGCTCATTGAACGCATCCGGGTCAACGGCGCCAACGTCATCATCGACGCCGGCAAGCTGCGGATCATCAACAGCAAGAAACTGCCGGATGGCGCACTCGACTTCATCAAGCAGCACGGCAAGGACATCGCCGGCTTCATCGAGCAGGAAGCCGAGGCCGACGAACGGGCCGCGATCATCGAGTTTGACGGCGGGCTAACGCGCCCGGCCGCTGAATACCTCACCCGCCTGCTTCTTTCATCTGCCCCGCACGGTGTCGTGCCGGCTGACTGGACCTGGTTCGTCGGCAAGGCCGCGAAGATCATGGACGCTGCACCTCTGCGGAGGGCTGCATGAAAGCGGTTGTCCTTCGCCCCTACCAAACAGAAGCCGAGGAAAAGTTGCGCGACCGCATTCGGGCGGGATACCGGCGCATCATTCTCGTTGCTCCGACCGCCTTTGGGAAAACCGAAACCGCGCTCGACCTCATCATCCGCAGTCAGGAAAAAGGTGCCGTTGCGTGGTTCATCGTAGACCGCGTGACGCTGGTCAATCAAACGAGCGATCGGTTTCGCGACTATGGCATCGATCATGGCGTCGTGCAGGGCCAAAACAACGAACGCTATGCGCCGGAAAAGAACGTCCAGATATGGAGCGCGCAGACCCTCGCCAGGCGTGAGATCGAAACAGAGCCCGACCTGATTTTTGTGGATGAGGCGCACAGCCAGTACAAAGCAGTGATCGAACTGATCGGCCGCTGCAAGCGTGCCAAAATCATCGGTTTGACTGCAACGCCATTCGCGGCGGGCATGGCGGAAAATTGGGACTGCATTGTCAACGGTGCGACGGTCAACTTCTTGCTCAGTCAGGGTTGGCTCACGCCCCTCAAGATCAAGGCATGCGTCTCACCCGACATGAAGGGCGCGAAAAAGAAATTCGACGGCGAGTACGAGGAAGAAGAGGCCGGGCAGCGCGGCATCACGATCATCGGCGACGTGGTGCAGACATGGATCCAGCAGACGGCCAAGTTCTTCGGCGGGCCGGTCAAAACCCTCGTTTTCTCACCATCGGTCAGGCACGGCGAGGAACTGTGCCGCCAGTTTGCCGAGGCCGGCTACAATTTCCAACAGATCAGCTACCTGGACAAATCCGACAAGGATCGCGCCGATAAGATTGCGGAATTCCGCAAGCCTGACAGTGCCATTCACGGTCTGGTTTCGTGCGCGGTGCTGACGAAAGGTTTTGACGTACCGGACGTGATGTGCGGCATTTCCTGTCGCCCTTATGCGAAGTCGTTTTCCTCCCATATACAGGAACTCGGTCGCGTGATGCGCATCGCGCCCGGCAAGGAGTTTGGATTGTGGCTGGACCATTCCGGCAACTGCATCTCCTTCGCCGATGACGCCGCATGGCTCTATGAATACGGCGTCGACAGCCTGTCCGAGGCGCAGAAGAAGGACAGTGAGGCGCGCGAGCCAGCAGAACGTATGAAGTCCAAGCACTTCTGCGGCGATTGCGGCATGCAGATGGATCCCGCCTCATTCGTCTGCCAGTCCTGCGGCTGGGAACGTCCAAAGCGCGGAGAAATCCAGACCGTCGAAGGCGAGTTGATCGACTTCGAAATGAGTACCAAGGCGGCGTTCCAACCACGTGCTGGCCTGCATGCCGAGTGCCTGAAGAACCCCCGGACTATCTGGAATGCTGCCCTCGCATACTGCTTTGCGCATGGCCGTGGCGGGCCAGAGAAATCCCGGAAGTGGGCTTATGGCATATGGGCCGGCATCTACCCGAACAGCAAGCTTCCTTACGGCCTGTTTGATGCGGTTTGCCAATCTGACACCGTCAAGGTCGATGAGTGGAGCCTGATCGAGCGTGAGGTGAAGCGCTTCCGCAAGTGTCACAAGCCCGGTCAGCGGAGGGCGGCATGAACGTCGATCAAGCCATAGTGCAGGCATGCGGGGACGTAGGCATTTACCCGCCGAAGAATACCGGGTTCGGCAAATGGCTCAACACCGACACGCTCGCCGGAAAGAGCGGCAAGGGCGATGGTCGCGTGATTGTCCAGGAGCATTTCGTCACCGCGTGGAACTGGCAGACAGGCGAGAAGTCGACCGTCAGCCTGCGGGATGGCTTGTCGGCCAAAGAGCAGCGAGCCGTGGCACAGAGTGTCGCTTGGTCGAAGGTCAAGGCCGAGAAGGACGCGGCGCGCGCCGTCGGCATGGCGCAGGCCCTGATCGGGGCGGCAACCCTCGCGCAGCACCCATATCTCGCCGCCAAGGGCTTCCGCGACGAACAGGTCATGGTCGTGAAGGCCGCCACGGTGCGCGAGGTGGTCGGCGACTATATCGTCCCGGCCGGGGCCAGTAGCGCAATCCTGATCCCCGCGCGCCGCGCCGGAAAAGTGACCAGCGCGCAACTCATATGGGAGGACGGGACCAAGAAATTCCTGTTCGGCGGTGAGATCGGCGGAGCTGGTCATCGCATCGCCTCCGGTGCTTGCACGTGGCTTTGCGAAGGCTATGCGACGGGCCTTTCGCTACGCGCGGCCCTGAAAGGGCTTGGCATGCAATCGACGATCCTGTGCTGCTTCTCGGCGTCAAATATCGTCGCCGTAGCGCGACAGGTTCGTGGCCGATCATTCGTGGCCGCCGACAATGACAAGCCCCTGGAGCAGTTCGGCGGGCTCGGAACAGGCGAACACTATGCCCGGCTGACTGACCTATCCTACAGCATGCCGCCGGCGGTCGGGACGGACTTCAACGACATGCACCAGCACGATGGCATCTTTGCTGTCCAGCGCGTGTTGACCGCCGTCATGGCAGGAAGGAGCACGGCATGAAAGCCGAATTGGACCGCTCGAAGGCATCCTTCAAGCTCGATCTCGTAGAAACCGCGAACGCCGACCCTGCGCTCAACCCGGCCGATCTGAAGGTGCTGGCAGCGTACGTTGCCGTCATGGCGTGGCCTTCATGCAAGGCGTGGCTGGCCGCTGCGCAAGCCATGGCAATGACTGGCCTGAGCGATCGTCAGTTTGAGAAAAGCCGTGTTCGGCTGCTCGGGAAAAATCCCGCTGGACGCGCCTATCTTGTCGCCGCACGGCAATCCCGATCAGTGTCAACCTACGTGCTGATCAACCCATGGAGAGACGAAGCTAGGGCCCACGTCGAAGCGATGCACGCCTATCACAAGGAGGTCGCGCGCCTGAAAAAGGCCCGTCAGCGCGCGGCTTTGTCCCCGAAGAATGTTCAGGGACAAATACCCCCTCGTCCCCGAACTGAGTTCGGTCCTGTCCCCGAAAAGAATTCGGACAATACCCCCTTAATGATTACCCCAAGAGAAGAAGGGGCCGTGAAAGATAATCCTCACGGTTCGAACGTGGTGCCTTTCAACAACCCGAGGAAGGCATCATGACCCTTCGCCCCATCTACCCGATCAACACCAGCGACCTGACACCGACCACCTGCAGCTTCAGCTCAAAGCGCTATTCTGTCTTCGGCGAGCAGCCCCGCTTTTTCGCAGAAGTCGAGGAAATGCGGCTTCGCTTGGTCCGGTTTTATATGCCCAGCTTTGGCGGACTCAATCGATTTGCCCGCGACATATGCGAATGGATGATCAGCATCGTTGGGATAGCCGCCGATAATTGCGGCAGCCTCTTCCATGGTTGTGATCGGGCTCACGCCCAACTCGCCGTCCTTCACCCACACGGTAGTCGTGAACCTCATGGCTTCCTCCTTGGTCTGATTTACGCGCCGCGTAAACGCGCATCTCGGCAGGAGGTTGCATGACTATCGCAGAGCGCAAGGCGCGTGAAGCCTACGACCGCGAGAACCCATGGCGGCCAATGTCCGAGGCCAAGCCGGACGGCACGGTCTGCGAGTTGCTGTTCAACGACATGGCCGGGAATTTCACCTGCGAGGACCATCGATATTTCCTCGACCACGACGGCGACTGGTATCGGATCGATCCACCGGCCCGCGTCTTCCCATGGCCTTCATCTATGAACTGGCGACCCGCATTCGCCAAGATTACGCCGGAGCGCCGGCACTACCTCAAGAAACAGGTTGAGCGAGCATGACGAAGGCGAAGCAGGAACCAGAGATCAAGCCTGGCATCCGTATCGACGGTGCGAACCGCCGTGACCTGAATAAGGAGCGAGTGGCGGGGCGCATGGCGGGCGTCGTGAAGCCACCGCGCCCAACGGCCCAGATTGAGGCCGACCGAAGGGCACAGCGAAAGGTCGACGAGCGCGCGCATCGGCTGACGGCCAAGCTCCAGCGGGAAGACGGCGGCAAGGAAGGAACCAAGCTTGCGAAGGTCAAGGTCAAGATTTCAGCAGAGCGCAGCGAACGCCAGACGATCAGGTGCCGGCCTGGCACATTCGACTGGCGCTATGGCCGAGACAAGCAGGACGCGCTGTTCCATGCTGGCAATCACTTCGCTCGACTATGGGAACGGGCCGGTACTGCCGCTGCGTGCTCTCCATCCATGGACGGTGCTAGCGGCGCTGCATGGCGTGGGATGCCCGATGGACGGGTTGCCGCGATTGATGTTCTGAATGCCGCTTCGTTTGAACTTGGCAGGATGCCGCTATCCCGGCTCATCGACTATTGCGTCAACGGGCTGACATCAGCAGAAATCGCCCGGAAGCACGGTCAGAAGGAACGCGACATGGCCCCGGTCCTGCATCAGGACCTGCGGGCTTGTGCAATGCATTTCCTCTACCTGTGAACATCCGACAGTTTCGGTAGCGAAATGAATTGACCTTCACGCGCGAAACCCCTATACAGATGTTCATGCGCGGAATTGCGCCGGTGACCCGCCCCACGAGGCGGGTTTTTTGTTGGGCTGAGACTAGGGCATTGACTTTAGCACAGATCAACCTCAAGCGTGGCTGCAGCGAAACCCTTGGAATAGTCGCCCATGGCGGGGTACCAGCCGCTCCCTTGAGGACCGCCTGCCCACGCGATGCGCTTGTTCGCCATATGCCACTTGTCGAACTTTGCATCCGCAAGTGCCGCATATTCTGGCAACTCGCATAGCACATTTAACCAGGGGTCGGCAGCCCAAACTCCGATTGCTGCAGAACTCTCGGCCAATGAGCCGATCGTTCTGCCATCCAGTTGAGAGCATTTTGCACGAGGGCCTACCACGCAGAAAATGTGGTCCGCTGGAGCCACTAAGCTAGCCAGAGCGATGGATGGCGGCTGGCTTTTTCCAAGGTACGACCAAGCGCTCGCAGCAGCCATCAGGGCGAGTTCGTGGCAGTTAGAGGCAGAGGCCTTTACCTTAATTAGCAATTCTCCAAACACTAGGGCTCCAAATTTTTTCTGAGATTGGAAAGCCCTAATTTTTGAAAGCGTATCATTTGCACTAAGAAGCTTATTCTCTCTCGTCTCTTCAATTTCATCTAATGTGAAACCGATATCTATCGGTTTATAGTTGTGTAGATTGGCTCTGTAATCAGAAGAGTCTTTGAGGTGTAGTTTGTTGACGGATTTGTACCCCCCTTCATATATTGATCTTGCCTCTTGGAACCCCGCCCGAGCGGCTGCGGCGTATTGCATAGCGGCATCTCCTTCCTGAAGAATGGAGGCAGAAAACCACCAATGTCCCGAACCGGCAAGCAAAAGCGCTTCGTCCACCATGGCTCGTAACGCCCATCCAGTTTCAGGAGGTCGCCAACCTCGCCAAGAGGCCGGCAGCGTGTCGAGATACGGGATCAAGTCGTCAGCGAGAGCGGCACCAAAGCCTTTCTCAATTGGGCCATGGTGGCAACGTCCAACATGGAAGGTTGAGACCCACCGTTTCGATACTTCGACCAAATTGCAGCCGCCTTATCGAAGTCTTCTGGTCTGTCACCCAGCCGCAGGTCCTTAGCCAGAGCTTCAACCAGCTCGGCATATCTTCTTCGATCCAAGCGGGCGTATCGTCCACGCGTTCTCCCATCAACGGATGGTGAGGACGCGATGGCCTCGATATGGTCCCGTATGGCGTTCCAGTCGTCTTGTAACCGTTCCCGTGTAGCCTCGACTGCCATCGTGTAGACTTTGGCTTCAGTTTGGTTGGGCGTGCCTCCCGTAAACTCTTGCAGGGTGCCAACGTTGTTCATCGTCGAGCTTAGCAAGGATTCGAAAAGCTGCAGTCTGGATCGAAAGTCGGCAAGCGATGCGTCAACTTTCGCCTTGTGATCAAGGACGAGTTGGTTCGATGCCGCCAGAGCTGCATTGAGTTCCCTCACCCTGTTTCCAACCAGCTTTGCGCCAACCAGAATGCCCGCGACCACTGCAGCTATTGTCAGAACCGACGATATAATGATCGCTTGCGGTGCAGTAATTGACGCCCACATACCCATTCCCCCAACAACCAATGCCTCTGGCCGACAAGCATAGCATCGTTCAGCAGGATAGAGCAGCCCGGTAGCTCGCATGGCTCATAACCCAGAGGTTAGCGGTTCGAATCCGCTTCCTGCAACCAGTTCAAGTCGGCCGGATAGGTTCGTACGCGCTAAGCCAGTGACCCCGACGAAAAAGGCCGAGCACGAATGCCCGGCCAAAAATGAAGGTTTAAAACCTCCAGAGGGGAACACGCGGGTCACAATGGGAGGAGAATGACCAGCGTCCAACGCAGATAGGCATTCGCTGCACCGGTTCAATGATCCTGCTTGGTCCATGTGCTGAGTTCGATGGAGCCAACCTCCTATGCCGAGCAAGCCACCAGTTCACCGTCCTTCAGGCACAGGCGACAGGAAGCATGGCTCGTAACGCCTACTACCGATCTGAGCATTGGCTAAAGCTTCGGGCCGCAGCCATCCGTCGAGATGGTGGCAGATGCACAGTGCCAGGCTGCACCGCCAAGGGCAAGGCCGGCCTGCAACTCACACAGGCGCAGCAGCAGCTTGCGGCGCTGGATAAGCAAGTCGCGGGGCTCATCAACATCAACGACAGCGTGCTTACCGTCGCGCAGGCCATTGCGAGCCTCAGTGCGGCGCTCGGTGCTCGTGATACAGCGCTTCAGGACCAGATCAACGCAGCGAGGGACGCGGGCCAGACCGCCGATCCGTTCGTCACGTCGCTGTACAAGTCGGTTCTGAACCGTTCGCCGGATGCGGAAGGTGCTGCTTATTACACGGCCTTCCTCAAAGCCGGCATGTCGCAGGAAGACTTGCGGGCCAAGTTCATCGCCAATGCCCAGCCCGAAATCGACAGGGGTTATCCGCAGTTCGCATCGGGCGGCGATCACATGGGCGGACTGCGCATTGTTGGTGAGCGCGGGCCGGAACTTGAAGCAACGGGCGCATCTCGCATCTTCAATGCCAGGGATACCGAACGGATGTTGCGGCAGTCGTTTGCGCCATCCCACGCGCCCAGCAACGACAATTCCGGGGCCGAACTGGTCAAGGAACTCCAGGCCGTGCGTGCGCAGTTGGAGAGGCTGGAGCGCGGCCAGAGCCAGACCACCGCCGCCGTCGGCGCATCCGGTGCTGCGATCACTGGTGCCGTCGAGCGTGGCAACGAAATCAATAAAGATACCGGGTCGGCAATGAAGCGTGTCGCGTCTCGTTCATAAACTCAGGAGCCAACACCATGGCAGTAACACCCTCGGCGGCCGTGCGAACGGCGCTGATCACTAAGTTGCGCGATCTCGTTGCCAGCGGCACGCTGGAACTGCTGTCAGCGGCCAACCAGGTGCTCGCGATATTCACCCTAAGCGCGAGCGCCGGGACCGTCTCTGGCGATGTCTGGACCTTGACCTTTGTCGCCAGTGAGGTCCTTGGCGAGACGGTCGCTGGCGACGGCACGACTTCGACCAAAGCGCAGATAAAGGATGGTTCCAGCACTGTTGCCATTGACGGTCTGACCGTGGGCCTGCCTGCATCATCGGCGGATATAAAGCTGATCAATGTGTCGATCTCGCAAGGTCAGGCCGTCGAGATCACCGCCGCGACCATCACGATTTCGGGTGCTTGACCATGGCAATCGCGATCACGCCGAAATTCGAAATCACGATCCCCGACGATCCTGCGGCGGAAGCGGCCGGAATGCTCACGCCGACGCGGTTCAACAGCGGTTCCGACATGATCATGGCCACGGCGCGGCTGCTCGGGCGTCTCACGGCAGATGCGGGTACGGTTGAGGAACTGGACGCCGCTGCCGTGAAGACGCTGCTCGGGCTGGTCAACGCGGTTCTGACGAGCGCGGCTCAAACCTTCACCAAACCACAGCGCGTGTCCTTCACGACGCTGACCTACGGCTCGACGGTGACACCGGACCTCAACGACAATAACGGCTTCATCCTGACCATGACCGGCAATCCGACGATTGCGAACCCTTCGAACATCGCAAGCGCTATCGGACAGGAAATCATGATCGTATTCCGGGGCGCGTTCCAGCCGAGCTTCGGCAGCTACTGGAAGTTCGCCGGTGGGGATGCCCCGACCTTTGACGGTTCTCTCAATGTGGTCGGTGGGGTGGTTATCTCCGCTACTGAAATCAGCGCCTTTGCTGGTCTGGGGGTGGCCTGATGTTTGGGTTCAGCCCCGTGATGATGGGCGGGAAGATCAAGCCGCCAGCACTTGGTGAATTCTGGACCGGACAGGGCGGCTATTACATCGGTGATATTCTGGATGGGGGAGTGCTCTTTCACCTCGTCATCGCGCCGAAGGCCAGTGGCCAGAATAATTCGGTTCAATGGAAAACCACCAATACAGCCACGGCGGGGACATCCAGCCTGACGAACGGGTTGGCAAATCTGGCCGGAATGGAAGCGGCGGGACTGTCCGTCCACCCGATGGGGCAATTCTGCAAGGCTCTGACGATTGGCGGCAAAACTGACTGGTATCCTCCAGCCAAGGATGAACTGAATGTGATTTATACGAACAGAACTTCTATCATCGGTGCGGATGCCATAAACGTGGATGCGACCTTTTATTGGTCGTCTTCATCTATCTCTACTTCCTCTACCCTTGTGTGGCTTCAGAGGTTCGACCTCGGTACCTTCGACAGCAACAATAAGGCCAACCTCTTTCGGGTTCGTGCTATTCGTCGCGTTGCAGCATAGGAGGCGGATCATGACACTTTACACCCATCCTAATCTCCCCGACTTCACCAGCCCCGCCCCCTTCAAGCTCGGGGAAGGCGATGAAACCATTTCCTATGCTCGCGGCTGGTGGCAGAAGACCACGCCGCAGAAGATCGCATCGCTTGGCTTTGTCGAGTACGTCGCGCCGGGACCGGAGACGCCGACACTTGAGCAGTTGCGGGAAGCCAAGATAGCTGCCGTCAATGCCAAGGTCAGCGCCGTGCTTTCGGGCGGCTTCACCGTGCCGACAGGCGCGATGGCCGGCGAAGTCCTGCAAACACGGGATAACGCCGACCGCATCAACTGGCTGGTCAGCCAGGCCAGCTATTCGGCGGCGGTCGCAGGCGGACAGGGCGCGGTCGAGGATGCGAAATTCCGCACCGCCGACAACGACACATTCACCATGAGCTATGCGGACGGCCTCAACGTGCTTCTCGCCATGGCGGCATGGGGTGCTGCCTGCATGGACAATAGCTGGTCGATCAAGGATGCCGTGAACGCTGCCGATGATCAGGCCGCGCTCGACGCAATCGATATCGATACAGGCTGGCCGGCTTAGCCATGGCTTTTCAACCCGGTGCATTCCAAGCCGATGCCTTTCAGGGCGCGGACGGCAAGAACAGGCTCGTCCTCGATGCCGTGTTCACCCCCGTGTTTCAGGCGGCGATCACCGGCACCGTTTCCGCCACAGGCACGCTGGACGGCAATGTCCAGGTTGCCTTCGCCGCTGATGTCTCGGGTTCCGTTGTCGTCACCAGCGTGCTGGATGCGCAGTTTACCCCGCTGTTCACCGCCGCTTTCACTGGCGACAGCGACGGCACGATCATCATTATCCCGCGCGATATCGCGGGCGGCATTGCCTATCTGATCGAGATCGAGGCGCACGACCCGGTGCTGGGTGAGACGGTCACGCTTCGATATTCGTCCGATGGCTTCAACACGACGCCAAGCGATGTTGCTCCGAACGCGTTCTACGGGCCACGGATCAAGGTGCCGGGCAACTACGAGCGCTCCATGTTCGGCTCGGGCATGACGACGGGCGAACAGCGTGTCGGTGCCGGCGTGGTCGAGTTGATCAATGCCGATGGTGCTTTGAGCGACGGCGGGCGCGACAGCATCTACGATCATGCTTTTGACGGCTACGACCTGACGATCCGCACCGTCTCACGGATCAAGCCGCGCTATGAGAACTCGGTGGTGGTCTTTAGCGGCACGATGGAGCAGGCGGAATTTCCATGGCAGAAAGTCGTCATTCGCATTCGTGACAGGCTGGCGGTGCTGAACGAGCCGATCCAGCCTGTGCTATTCGCCGGCACGACCATAGCCGGGGGGATGAATGAAGCCGAAGGCCGGCCGGACGATCTGAAGGGCAGGCCGAAGCCATTGTGTTTCGGAGCACCCCGCAATGTCCCGGCTGTCCCTTCAAACATTTACGACAGGATCTTCGACCTTGGCCAGCTTGGCCTCGACGGTATTGCTGAGTTCCGAGACAGGGGCGTGCTGATCACCGCAGCGGGAACGGATTATTCCACCGTAGCCGCCCTATGCGCCGCTTCCATTGCACCAGGTAAATATGCAACGGCGCTCAATCTTGGCTTAGCCAGGCTGGGCAGCGTGCCACAGGGCACGATCACGGCTTCGCCCATTGTCGGGGCAACGGCGGTCGACCGCACGGCAGGGCAGCTTGCACGGCGCATTCTGCTGCATATGGACCTGGTGGAAGGCGTCGACTTCCACGCATCTGATGTTGCCGCGCTCGATGAGGCGAATAGCGCCGAACTCGGCTACTGGATCGGAACCGACGAAGAAACGGCGCTGTCGGCCTTGTCCAAGATCCTTGGATCGATCGGCGCGACCATCGTTCCTGACCGACTCGGCGTGTTTCGCATGTACCGGTTTGACGATCCGGTCGGCATCATCCCGGTCACGACCTTCACAGCGGCAGAGGTGCTGGAAACAGCTACCGTCGGCATAGAGCGGTTGGTGACCGGGGATCAGGGCCGGGGCGTTCCTGCATGGCGAATTACACAGCGCTATGGCCACAACGCTGCCGTCATGAACAAGAGCGAACTCGACGTCTCCACGACCGATGAGTTCAAAGGGTTCGCGGTCGAGGAATGGCGCAATGCCGTTGCCGATGACGACACTATCCTTGCCGTCCACCGCCTTGCGCCGGAACTGACATTCGACAGCTATATCGTCCACGAGGTCGACGCACAGGCCGAAGCGGAACGCCGCCTGTCGCTCTATGGCGTGGCCCGCGATTACTTCGTGGTGCCCGTCAAAGCCTATCTGGTGGAACAGGTGGACCTCAACAGCGTGGTTCGTCTGACCTTGCCGCGCTTCGGCCTCGACGCCGGCAAGCTGTTTCGCGTCGTCGGCATCGTCGAGGATTTCGAAGCCGGCATCACCAAGCTGGAACTCTGGGGATAATCATTCATGTCTGACTACCGGATGATCATCCTGTTTCCGAACAGGATCGACGGCGCAACTGTATCTGGTGGCGCCTATTTCGAGGCCACGCCGCTCGCCAACCTTCAGGATCGGCAGTTGTCGCGTGTGGCGCGCACAATTGACCTGTTGCCGTCATCGACATGGTTCGCCGTGGACTTTGGCAGGCAGCGCAGCATTCGCGGCTTCGCCTTCGTAAACCACAATTTCTCATTCTCCAGCCGCATTCGGGCACGGGCTTCGAACGTCGCGGATTTCTCGACCACGATCTACGACAAGACGCTGGACACCTGGGCGGCGGTGGCTGGCGACTGGAACATCGATGAGCTGGAGTGGGAGAACGACAATTACTGGCTCGGCACCTTCTCGCCTGAAGAAGTCGAGGGGCAGACACCTGCCTCGGCGCGCATCCTGCCGGACACGGTCCAAGCCAGATATTGGCGCTTCGACATCATCGATACGCAAAATGAGGCGGGCTATCTCGACATAGGCCGGTTGTTCATCGGCGACGGGTTTTTGCAGCCCACATACAACATGAGCTTTGGCGCGCAGTCGGGTTATGAGACCGCGACGAAGGTGGATACGTCGCTGGGCGGTGCCGAGTATTTCGACCGGCGCGAAAGCTTGCGCGTCATCCGGTTCGATCTCGGCCTGCTGTCGAATGAGGAGGGTTTTGGCAAGGCGCTGGAGTTAATGCGCCGCGCCGGGATCGATGGGGAAATCTTTGTTATCCCCGATCCTCTCGATACGGTTTACGGCGAACAACGATCGTTTCTCGGACGGAACCGGCAACTCAATCTGCTGGAGGCTACTGCCTTCCAACTCAATTCGATGTCGTTTGAAATCAAGGAGCTGCGCTGATGGCGACCTATCCACAGACCCAAGCTGATTATGTCGCCGCGCTTGACGATGAGGACTTTCTCGCGGGGGGGCATCGGACCAATTTCCCGCTCTCTCTCATCGCCGTACTGGCCTTCATCGATTATTCCAAACTCACGGCTGATGAACTGGTCATATTGGCCGCGCAGGTCACCGCCGACGCCGCGTCTGCCGCTGCCGGATCGGGTACGGAGGCGAGCGTAGCCAATATCCGCGCCGCTGCTGACCTGGCGCACTACATCTCCATGCGTCGGGCGGTTGCGGCGCAAGCCCCCGTCGCGCTCACCGATGCCGCCTCAATCGCATGGGATATGGCAACGGGCATCAACTTCAAGGTGGTGATCGGCGCTGCGGATCGCGCTCTCGCCAATCCGACAAACCAGATCATCGGCAAGAACGGCTTCATCAACGTCCATCAGGACGCCACTGGCGGGCGATCAATCACCACATGGGGCAGCAACTTCATCTGGATCGGGCCGGAGGCTTCATGGCCATCTACGCCTAACGCCAGAACGAAGATCGCCTATTTTGTGACGGCGTCCGGTGAAGTCGAGCTTGCATTCGCGGGGAACTCGGCATGATCCTTTCCCCGACGCCTTTTCTCGGCTGGAGTTCGGTCTACCGAGGCGAGGTTAAATATATCGCGTTCGGCCGAAGCAACAGCATCCTCAGTCCTACCTATTACGACGACGCAGGCTTTCGCGTTTCCAGCGATGGTCGCAAATGGTTTCGGTACGGCGTTGCAGGCGATCTCGCCCGTTATCTTGGCAATTTCTCAGCCACGATTATGAAGCGGACGCGCCATTGCCTGGTGTTGGGCGGACGGATCAGGCTACCGAACGGTTCGACTGAGGCTGGCCTGTTCGTGTCCGATCTTGACGATGGCGTGACATGGAAGCGCAAGCGGACTCTCGCGGATCAAGGGCCGTCTCAGTCTCGAGGCTATTATGTCGCCATCACTGACAATGCGAATATGATCGCAGCCGCAATCCCTGATGGTGCCATAGCCTACACGACCGATTTTGAAAATTGGGCTGGCCTCGCCTCAATCGGGGTGACACTTCCGAATATCGTCGGACAGATCGCCGCAACGGATAGTCGTATTCTCGCGTCTTTGGGGAAAAGCATGCGACAGAGTGTGACCCCTCCCGGCCCATGGTCGAGCGGGACCGCACCATTTCCCTCGACGAACCTGCAGGATTTCCATGGTGAGGATATTTTCTGCGCTGTTGACCTTACATCGCTGAGGACCGCTCCGGCGACCGGATCGCCTTGGACTACGAGAGCGATACCAGCCTCAACCGATCTATCGACGGTCATGTATGGCGATAGCCGTTGGCTCGTCGGAGACAGGACCGGCCACCTCATCACGTCAACCACTGGGATTACCGCATGGTCGTCCGTTACTGGCGGATATGGTGGAGACGCGAACATTGATGCTTGGCTGTTCGATGGCGATCAATGGTTGATGTTCTGGGGCGCCGACAGTCTCTCGTACGGCAGTTATGACGCGATGGAGCCGCTTACAGGCATCGGGCTGGCCGGCGAAAGAACTGCTGGCGCCGCCTATATCGGGACTTAACCCTTAGCGGCTCTTTGCCATTGTAGCGGCTCCCGTCGACGGGCGGGGTTTTAATCACGAAAGGAAAGCGCCATGCGTCTGGTTGGTTCAACCGGTCCCGAGATCGAAGCCACCGGGGTGGCCGGCATGACTGGCAAGGGCATAGAAGCCGGTTGCAGGCGGCCGTCGCAGCTTGCGCGTTACCGCTGTCGCAGCAGTTTCCTGAGTTCCTCGACTTGCCGTGCAGACTGGTCAGGCCGCGCCTGGCGCTCGGCTTCGTCTCGATCCTCGATTTCCTGTATGTCGCGGCCAAGCGAAAGCGCCGCGATGCCTGCGACGATGATTATCGACAGAAACAAGACCATGCTGGTCGATGGGCGATTGATCTCAGACAGTACGCCACCGCCCGCGATCGCGATGATGATCCAGCATGCTGTCCGGCACTCGGATAGGCTCTTGATCATACCTTTCCAATCCTCAAGGCGGCACCTAGCCGGCAGCCTAGGCACGTCGCCGACACGATCGAATAGAGACCGGGCGGCTCCCCGTCGACGGGCGGGGTCTTTATTCCCACAGCCACCACGCGACTGCCAGGATAACGACGGTCCAGATGGCGCCGCGTACGAAACCGCGCCGGCCGGGCTTCCAAGGGTCGTTCTGATCTTCGTTTGACATGCACCAACCCGGGAAGAGGGTGCCCGGTCGCTGGAATGTTGTAGGCTTAGACTAGCGACCGGGCGTGCTGCCATGGATCCGGGCAGCCTCTCACCATAGCCGGACAGGAATAGGCCGGCAATCAACATTCTCGGCAAGCAAAACCCGCCACCAGTGGTCTCTGGTGGCAGACTTTGAAGGCAAAATGGCGAGGATTAGACGGGGACAGGCCCAATATCCAATACGATATGATTCATGCCGACCACTGTCACGCCGTCTGCACCGAGCGCTTCGAGCATGATGTCGTAATGCCCTGACTCTCCTGCAGAGGATTCAAGATTATTATCGAACCAGGCAACTTTCTCGATGTTCTGAGTGATCTTACCAATAATTCCGTCTCCGCCATCATCGGTAATAGAACCCGCTGGACCGTTACCAGAGATATGGTTCCACTGATAATTGGAGTCGCTGATATTGCCTCCGTCCGCCGTGTTCCCCGTCTCCCCGAGAGAGGCGAGCTCAAAGACCTGATAGTGAGTAGCTTCCGATGCGTCAGTGTCGATCGACAGTCTGAACGTGTTGGCCGAGAGCAGATCAGCGTCCTGTGACTCGACAGAATATACAAAGCGGGCGGTGTCTGCATTGTCGAGGGTGTAATGCAACAGGCCATCTTCGGAATTCAATACGCCGACCACTGCTCCTTGCTGATCAATCCAACCAGTCAGGCCGAGTTCGATATTCGAAGCGTCCGAAACCACAGTTGCAAAGCCATCGTTCGGATTGGTTTTCCCAGCAAAAAGATGATCGTCATCGTTGCCGGCAACCGCATCCGAAGGTAAAAATGTCATTGATCCCTCATTGCTTTGGATCACAATGCCGGTTTCGGCTACGACCGTATCGGTGCCCTTGAGGGTAGCGGTGAGATTTACATCATACGTCTCGGCACCTTGAACGCCATGGTTATCGTTGTACCATTGAATAGCCTGTATGTTTTGGGTTGTAGTGCCGCCAGCGTCACCGCCATCGTCTACGATGCCGTCTCCATCGACTCGCACCCAGTCATAGTGAGATGGGTTCAGATCGTCCGAGGCTCCGGTGGCGGCGTCCGGAACAAGCTGGAAGGTCTCGAAGTGCTCTCCCCCGCCCGGGTCGGTGTCGATTTGCAGCGTGTAATCGTAATGATCAAGATCGACGCCGCTAACAGAATAGGCGAACCGCACAGCGTCTCCCCGATCCGCGTCTACGGCGAAAACATTGGTACCAAGATCTGGAGCAACGTCAGTCCCGTCATTGTCGTAGCGCACGTCCAACCCGAGTTCGATCTGCCCAGAGCTATCTTTACCGATCATGAACCCGTTTGCGGGGTTGCTTGCGCCGACGAAAAGGTTGCCACTGCCGTCGGTTGCTGCGGCACCAAGATCGCCGTATTCGGCAGGCGGGACATCAATAGGTGGGTTAAAGAAATCGTCCGCACCGCCATGGGACTCCTCCACAGTGCCAGGATCGGAGGTGACACTTTCGATCACGCCGTGCGCTGAATCATTGGCAGCTTCGTTCAAGCGCCCGTTGGGCAGATAAAGGTCAACGTCGCTTTCGCTCGCTTGCTGCACCCAATAGAGGCCGGCATCGACCTTGTTTTGGATATACTGCTGATCTGGAGTGCCGGTGTTAGTGTCGGCATTGCCGAGGATAGATGTCACCAGGCTGCCCGGGTCCTCACCGGCCTCAAGACGCGCCGAATAGTACGCCAGGCCATCTGCATCGATCGGGCGACCAAACACGTTCATGTAAACCTGGCTTAGAAAACCTTCGATATCGGTGCCGGGGTCTGAAAAGAAAGGATAGGATTCAGACGCCTCAGGCGAGGCCGCAAATGAATCGCCAATATCTTGGATAGAAATACCAGATTCAAGACGGCCTATCCAGTATTCTAGGCCGATTGGGTCGGGAGCTCGATTGTAAAATCCAATATAGAGCTGTGTAATCAGTTCTGAGTTCGTAGCCATTTTCTATCCTCATTTCATTAAATGTTTACAAATCCAGATCGCTCCCCCATGCGAGATGGCACAGTTATTAACGTTCACCGCTTTTGTCGTGGAGTCAATCTATTCACCAAAATCGCTTGGCTACAGCTGCAGGGTTCCGCCATGGCAGAAATGGCACCCGATCCGGTCAGGATCATCCTGGGAGAGGGTGCCGAGCAGGCTTACAATTTGGGGTGTGAAACTGCCGCGCACCGGTATTTCCCGGATAGAAAAACCGGGTCACTGCTGCAGTCGCTGGATATGTGGCTAACGCCGGGTGCCAGCCAACTCGCTGTTGCGATAGGCGCGATAATTTAGGGCTTTGGCGTCGATTCCGGTTATCGAAACCGACGAGCCAAAGCGCAGACAGCAAATGCTTGGATAACAATCAGACCAGCATCGTCCAAACCACAGCCACGCTGCATGCGATCACTACTGCTACCGCAAATCCGACCCGATGGCGCTCCCATGGATAGGGTTCGCGCTGCCAATTGTACGACACTGAAAATGTCTCCCCCGATAAACGGGCAATCTAGCCGCTAGCGTTTTGCAACGTCAACCGACGTCATCCGGCTCAGGCCGGCAATCACCACAATCTATCCCATGGCAAGCATTGAAGTGTTTGCCTACCGTGTGGCCGATCCAGCCATCGCGAAGACAATGACAATCACGCTAGCGGCGATCACCGCCCATAGCCAGATCGGCAAGCCCCAAAACTGAAAATGCCAAATGGGAGGTCTCCTCTTGCTTGCCACCCGTCCGATAGAAAAGCGGTGCGGCTGAAGAAGTTCCCAATCGATCAAATCTGAAAGGACTGACCATGAACAGACCCGCGTTTTACGCGGCGCTGCGACAGCGCTCGTCTGGTGTTTTCGGGACCAGTTTATCTCAAGGGCAGGTGACGGCGCTCGGTCTGATCCTTGACGAAGGCGAGCAGCGCGGGCTGATCCTGACGCATCTGGCCTATGTGCTGGCAACGCCATATCACGAAGTCGGGTCGGCTCTACAGCCCAAGACGGAGAGCCTGACATACACCACGGCGGCGCGGATCCGGGCTGTGTGGCCGTCCCGGTTCGCCAGTGCCGCCGCTGCGCAGCCATATGTCCGTCAGCCTCAGAAACTCGCCAACAAGGTCTATGGCGGACGCATGGGCAACACCGGCCCGAATGATGGCTGGACCTATCGCGGGCGCGGCCTCTGCCAGATCACCGGCCGGGAGATGTACACGAAGCTCGGCAACCTGATCGGCGTCAACCTTGTCGGCGATCCTGACGCGGCGCTGGAACCAGACATTGCCGTCGCGATCATGTTCGAAGGGATGATCTTCGGCCTGTTCACCGGCAAGAAGCTTTCTGACTATCTCAATGCGCAGGCGACAGACTATCGCGGGGCTAGGGCGATCATCAACGGCGACGTGAAGGCCAATGGCGACAAGATCGCCGGTTATGCCCGCGCCTTCGAAACTGCCCTGAAAGCTGCCAGCTATTCCAGCCTGAAACCGAAGTCCGGCCCAATATCCGGCCCGCCACCGCTTGGGCCGGGGGCAGCTGTCCGCGATAATCGGACAACTGAGAGCACCACCCCTAAACCCATCAAACCCAAGGCTTCCAGCCCGGAAACGGGCGATGCGAGCACCACCCCCAAGCGCTCGATTTGGGCCGCACTTCTCGATCTCATCTCCAAGCTGTTCGGAAGGAAATAACCATGGAACAGGAACCTATCAACCAGCCAAGCGCCAACCCAACTCGGAAGCTTTCCGCCGCCGTCATCGGGGCGGCGCTCATTGCTGTGGCTGGCCTGATCGTCAAGAACGCCGCTCCCGAATGGTATGACCCGGAAGTGTTCGCGGCTCTTACGCCAATCGTGATCTTCGGCCTCGGATATTACGTCCGCGATCGTCCAAATGTCGTGGTGTCGGAATGACCGCCCTCCTAACCCTGCTGGCTTCAAAGGCTGGCACATACATCATCGGCGGGGTTGCGATCCTTGCGGCATTCGTCGCCACCTACGTCAAGGGTCGACTGTCCGGGGCCAAGTTGGAACGGGACCATCAGGCCGCTTCCGAAGCCAAAGCCCGCGACATTGCCGATCAGGTCGATAACGACATTGGCGCGTTGCCCGGCTCAAAGGCGAGGGAGGAACTGGGCAAATGGTCAAAGCACTAACCCTTGCCGCGCTCTTGGCCGTAGCCGGCTGTCAGACGCCCAAGGCGTCGTTCTGCACCGTCGCCAGTCCGATCCGGCCGTCAGCCTCAACCATCGCCACCATGACTGACGCGGAAATCCGGGACGTACTGGCGCACAACGTCAAGGGCGCGAAGCTTTGCGGCTGGCATCCGTGACGGCAACAAACATCACCATCGAAGCATTGAACTAAGGGGTTGGGGAATTGCACGAGGATGACGAGATGACGAACGCTCCGCAGAAGATTGCCGAGAACGTGCTCCTACTGGCATTCGCCCGCGTGTCTATGGCGCTGGCGCTGCCGACCATCGGGCTTATCGCCTTGCTCGGCTCGCAATGGCTGGAAGGGAAATTCGACGCACAGGCCAAGGTCGTCAACCAGCAGATCACCACGGTAACAGCGACCGCCACAAGAGCGAATGACGTTGCCAGCAAGGTCAATGACCGGCTGATCGCAGTCGAGACAAAGCAGGTGCAGGATGGTGCTTCGAACGACAAGTTCCAGACCGCGACCCTGGCCAGGCTCGATAGGGTGCAGGATTCAATCGTGGGCCTGTCGAATGCCGTGTCGGCTTTGACAGCCACGCTCCAAGCCTTGGTGAGCGATCAGAACCGTAAGCAGCCGCTGTAAGCCTTCGCATTACCACCTACTACCCAGCCCGCGTGTCCTGATGGATGCGCGGGCTTTTATTTTGTCCTGGCTGATCAAATGCGCGCCCCCAACAGTTGGCGCAACCCAGCCATAAAGCCGCGTCCCTTAATTGCCCGACGAACGCAGCGCGCGGCCCTCGAAGCTAGCATCGAGGCCCCGACATGGCAGTAGCAGACGATTTCGTGCAACTGGTTGTCTTTCAGCTCGAAGAAACGCTTAGCTTCCCCATAGCTGTCGTCTGCCAGACCTTCCTCGCGCAAGATCGGGTCATAGAACGCGACTGATATCGGTGAACCTTCGGCGCGCATCGTATCCCGCTCGGGCTGTGGACGATGCTCCGTGCCTTCGAGGGCGGTAAGTATCCGATGCGGTTTATCTTCCAGCAGTTCTGCCCAGCGTTCGAGGCGCTGGGTTCGAGACATTCCAAGCTGCGTCGGGTCTGTGTGGACTTTAGCAACCGTTTGCATCCGGTCTAGTGTTTGGTGCTTCATCGCAACCTCCAATAAAGCCCCGGCACCCTGTTCGAAATGTAGCGCGGATGTAAAAACGGCAATGGAATAATTAGGCTTGAGGGTAGTTTTTTAGCATCGCGTGGGTGCATGCGATCGAGGATGCCCATCCTCGGCCTTCAGAGAGCCCGTCACCTCCGGCGTGGGTGGTGGGCTTTTTGACGTTTGTGAGAACAAAATGGTCCATCAGGCGTTTCTTGGACAGGCGATCCCCGCCGTATGGAGAAAACCATGGACTGGAACCGCATCGAAGGGAATTGGAAGCAGGTTATGGGCAAGGTCAAAGAGCAGTGGGGGAACCTCACCGATGACGATCTTGATCAGATCGCCGGCCGCCGCGACCAGCTTGAAGGGAAAATTCAAGAACGCTACGGTCTCGAAAAAGATCGCGCAAAGCGGGATGTAGACGATTGGTTTGTTGGCCAGACTTGGCTTGATTACCCCACCCGCTAGATGTGAGTTCGCACCCAAAGCCCGCCGCCTCAGGAGCGACGGCGGGCCTTTCTCTCGTTTAATTCCTAACTCACGCGTAGGTTAGTTTGCGCCGCCGAGTTGCTTGGTTTTTTCGCAAAAATCGTTGTGTAGCTTTTCAGTATCGGTGTCGCATTCCTTCGAGAAGGCGTCCCGATCTTCCTGCGTCAATGCCATCCATGCAGCTTTGAAGTCCTCGTCCGACTTTAGCGTCTTCATTTCCGCGTCGGAATAGAACGTTGCCATGGCACCGGGCTTGTCGAACACCGATGGATCAGGGGTTTCTGTAGGCGTCGCGGTGGCGTCCGGAGTGGTTGATTGGGCCATCGCTGCCGTCGCGAGGCCAAATGTTAAAACCGACGCCGCTAGAATTTTTATCAACATCACGTTTCTCCATTTTTGGTCGACCGCGTGAATGCGGACTGATCCCAAACCTGAAGGATGCCGAAACGTTCCAGCTTTTCTACATGAGCTTTTCCCTCAGCTCGGAACAAGTCGGCCCACAATCGATTATTTGCCTGCGTCCGGACACACCATCCTCGCACCCTTGCGAGCCCGTCACTTTCCACCCAGTGGCGGGCTTTTCGAGCGTCGGCCTAACCGATAGCCGTCAAAACAGCGGCTTTTCCCGGTCGCGCTCGTTCCCAAGCGCTTTCGTCAGCTCTCGCGCATAGGCTGCGCGGGCCGTCTGCATGATGGCTAGGTCCTGCTGAAGCTCGGCGATCTTGCGGTCTACCGTCTGGACGTTGACGAGTTGCGCCTTGGTGGCCTCGGAGAGGCTGTTGAGATCGTATGTCTTGCCGTCGATGGTGATGCTCGGGCGGGCGCTCATTCTAGGCTCCTTCAAGAAAAACCCCGCCGGCCTAAGCCAGCGGGGTCGATTGTTGGATCACTCTCAGATGAGAGGATTAGGCGAAGATGCCAAAATCCGCAGCAGTTAGCCCTGTTACAGCGGTGAGTTCAACAGCGTGGTCGGCCGAACCGTTGTTATCAAGGTCGGCGAAGACCCAAGTGTCGGTACCGTCGCTAACGGCCATGTAAGTCAGGTCAGCATCCAGACCGAAGGCAGTATTGGCGTTAACGAGGGCATCGAGGTAACCGCCAGCGCTGGCATCGACGTCAAAGTTATCCGCCGTACCCGAAATACCAAAGTTCAGCGTGTCTTCAGTACCGCCGAAGTTGGCAATCGTGTCGATCTCACCGAGAGCAAGACCGGTGTCGCCAGCGTTGATGACCACTTCCTGAGCGGCGCCAGCAACACCGAGATCGATGGCATCGGCACCGGCACCACCGATGATGACTTCACCAGCCACGTTACCAGCAATGATGGTGTCAATGCCTGCACCACCGTCGATGAGCTGGCTAGCAGCACCACCGGTGAGCGCATCGTCACCCGAGCCGCCCAAGACAGTCTCAGTGGTGGCCGTAGCAGTAAGCCCCAGGTCACCAGTCGAAGCCGAAGCGTCGATGGTCGTGACTGCACCACCAGTGAGGGTGACGATTGTATCGGACGACAGCCCAATATCCACCGTTTCCGTCGTGGCCGCTGCGTTCACGGTCAGGGTCGCACCCGCCGAACCCTCTACGTCCAGTGTCGTGTTTGCGGCACCAACCAGCGTGACAGCGGTTGCAGCGGCTGCGCCATCCAAGTGGATCGTCGTAGCGACTTCCTCTGCATCAACAGTAAGCGTGGTAGTAGCCGCTGTCGTATTCGACAACGTAACCGACTGACCTTCACCAAGGGTAATGGCAGTTGCACCAAAACCACCGACGTCAAGGCTCGTAACGTCCAGAAGGGCGGAGGCGTCAAGAGCCGTGATCGCAGCAGTAGTAGCATCAACGTGGATGTTTTCCACGTTGCTCATCTGGGCAGCGGTCGGAAGACCACCGGCAGCCGTTGACAACAAGAGATTGAGCGTGTCGTTACCGCCCGCGCCGTTGATCACATCGAAGGTGTTCAGCGTTTGATCAGCACCGTCGCCAATCACGTTGAACGTGTCATCAAGTTCCGTACCAACAACATTCTCACCAATAGCAGTAGTGAGCGTGAAGGTCGAGCCAACGCCAAAGAAGTCGCTGGTTTCCGTGTTGGCTTCCGTCACGGAAGCTTCGGTTTCATCAACGCCATCGATCACACCATGCG